>CALUYN010000015.1 GCA_944325025.1 Candidatus Gastranaerophilales bacterium
GGCGGTGATGATAATTTACGAGGCTATCCAACTGATGTAAATGAAGATAAAGCATGGTATGACAGATATTCCGACCGCCGATTGAAATACGTTGGCAAAGAAAACACATCAGGTCTTGAGAAAATCAAACAATTGAAAGTCTTTAACTATACCTTCAAAAAGACGAAAAGAAAACGCCTCACGTTGGTGTAATCGCTCAAGATTTGCAAAAAGTCTTTCCAGATGCAGTTACAAAGGCCAAGGACGGATTTTTGAGAATACGTTTTGAAGATATGTTCTTTGCAATGATAAATGCCATAAAAGAACTTGATTCACGTATCACAGCGCTAGAAAAAGAAAATCAAGAGTTAAAAGAGATTTTGAAACAAGTTCAGAATGACAACAGAAAGCTTAACGCAACTCTGAACCGAATTCAGGATGACAATAAAAAATTTGAAGCTCGCTTAAAGGCTCTTGAAGCAAAAATTAAATAGATTTGTTTATTCTGAATAAACGGCCGAAAATTCGGCACGTTTACTTTCATTCCTTCCCGCATAGAAATATGCGGGTTTTCTTTTGTTTATCAGTTATCACCCCACCCCTGCCCTCCCCGTCCAGGTAGGGAGAACAACAACAAAAAAACTTCCCTCTCACAAGGGAGGGCAACCTGTTGCAGCTATTCGTCATTGCGGAGCAGCTTCGCTGTCCGCAATCGCATAATAGTTGCAATATGAATAAGATTACTACGCCGAATACTATCTGTAATTCGTAAACTGCAAAGGATAGTCATACTTATCTTCATTTGAACGAAGAAGTTTTATAATATCTTGCAAATCATCTTTATCCTTGCCAGAAACCCTTACCTGATCACCTTGAATAGAAGCTTGAACTTTCTTCTTTGTTTCTTTAATATCAGCTACAATTTTTTTGGCAAGTTCCTGATTTAAACCCTTTTTCAAGTTATAAACCTGACGGACTTTTCCGCCCAAAGCATTTTCAACAGGCTGAGGGTCTAGAATTTTTATACTCAAATTCCTTTTTACAAGTTTAGACTGCAAAATATCATAAATATTGCGCAATTTCATTTCATCACTTGTTGTAATAGTTATTGCTTTATCTGCTTCAAGTTCAACTGTTGAGCCTGAATCTTTTAAATCAAAACGTGATGCGACATCGCGTTTTACTTGATCAACAGCATTTACAAGCTCCTGCCTGTCAAATTCCGAAACAATATCAAAACTACAATCTTTTGCCATTTGAACCCCCTTCTTTTTGTTATTAGTTATTATAACATGGAAAATGCAAGATAGAAACTACCTTGCATTTTGTTTTGGATGGGGGTCATGGATAAAATTTATTTTTGTCTACACAACTGATGTTTTACTCCAATTTTTAAATTTTTGCCATTGTCTTTTAAACCAATTTGTTTTTTTGATTTTTGGCTTCTTATTCCCCTTAATCCAATTTATTAAGCCATCCCATTTATTACCTAAATACTTGGTCAATCCGCCTGAAGTTTTAATGCCCTTTCGAATTCTGCCGATACCGCCGAGTGCAAGAATTATTGCCAACGCAGCACCTGCTATCTTCATTGTTTTTTTACCTTCATTTTCTTTTTTTTGCATAGTCTGGAATTTATCTTGATCAAGCTGTCTTGGCAGTTGAACACCGCCAAGATAAGAAGAATATGCGCCATACAGACCTGCGCCATACATTCCAAACGGCATATTCAAAGGCCCCATTGTGCTGTTTGCAAGATCCTGATACATTATCGGAGTATCAAAATTACTACCTATCATAACCAATTTCTCCAGATTGAAAACTAACCTTATTTATATAAAGTATTTTTCTTTGGAAAAATTTACTAAATTGTTAAGAAATGTAAAAAGCACTATTCTAAAACTCTGAATTTTTTTCAGAAACCTGTCTTAAATCCTGAAACAAGTGCAGGATGACGAGGTAATAAGAATAGTACTTTTTATAATATTATTTATACTAATTACTTAGCAGATTTTACAGCATCAAATACAACTGAAAAAGCTTCAGGGTCTTTTACAGCCATATCTGCAAGCATTTTTCTGTTAACAACGATATTAGCTTTTTTGCAAGCGTTAACAAATCTTGAATAGCTCATACCGCGTTCTCTTACAGCTGCATTAATTCTTACAATCCACAAACGACGCATATTGCGTTTTGTAGTGCGTCTATCTCTGTAAGCATATTTTAAAGCTTTCATCACTGCAATATTAGCAACTTTGAAAATTCTGCTTCTTGCACCGATAAAGCCTTTAGCCAATTTTAATATTTTTTTATGTCTTTTACGTAATACATTACCGCGTTTTACTCTCATTTACTGCCTCCTATCTCGCATACTTTCTGTAAGGTAACTCTTTTGAAATCAATTTGAAATGTGAATTTGAAATTGAAATCGTCTTGAAAATTCTGCGTTTTCTTGAAGCAGATTTGTGTTGAAGTAAGTGACCGATACCTGCTTGTCTTCTTACGATTTTGCCTGTTGCAGTAACTTTGTAGCGTTTTGCAGCAGACTTGTGTGTTTTCATTTTTGGCATTTTGTCCTCCTTTTTTTTGCCGCCAATATGCAGCGCATTTTAACGGCCGGTGTGTACTAAAGAAGCTTTTGGCATACCAAAGCCATAAAACTTCTGCAAAACAATTATATTATGCAGAATATCTATTTGCAAGCATTTTGTTTAAATATCTTAATCAAAAGAAAGTTTTAATCCTGAATAAACTTCTTTAACTTTTAAATATTCTGATAATACTAGCTTAGAATTTAAATCACAGCAATGTCCCGGATAAAAGTTTTTGATATTTAAAGTCCTTAAATAAATTCCGAGTTCTCTTATTTTGTATTCTGTTTTATCACGAAGCCATATTCCGCCGATTAATGTATCTATTCGTTCTTCCTTTGTTACTTTTTTTGCATGCTCTATTATGTTAGGCAAGCCTATATGAGAACATCCTGCCATAATAACAAGGCCGTCAATGCCTTTATACACAACGGCTGTTTCATCATTGTACTTATAATCAGATTTATATTTTATCGGAATTTCACCTAAAAATACAAGTTTTGAAGTTAACCAAACAGGCTGATAAGATAATTCCAAATCAAAAACATCGCATAAATCGCCGGCATTACCGGGGAAACCGATATTACGTTTTTGTGAGTCCAATTTTGGTTCAAAAACATCAGGATGGGCATAAATAGTTTTATGGGTTAAGCTTATACCCGCAGCAAGCATTTTACGATATAAAATATCTAACCTGATAAGCCCTGCAGTATGATCATTATGTCCGTGAGATAATACAATCTCGGTAACTTCTGTTAAATCAAGTCCCATCTTATATGCATTTTTTATAAAAATATCGCTGTAACCGCAGTCAAAGAGTATTTTCTGGTAATCGTTTTCTAACAGAAAAGAAAGCCCTGGCTCAGCAAGCATATTAATATTACATCCTGCATTATTGTCAACTAGTACCGTGAAATCCATTAATTCCTCGTAAACATATATATTTCATTATAACAATATTTTTCATGAATTGCAATATTGTATTAATAAAATTTTTGTACAACAGGCAAATTCACCCCGTTACAGAAAGAGCGTTCGGTTAATCTCACACCTAAACAGCCCTGATGGCGTTTAAACTGCATTCTGTAAATTGTTTTTATAGTTTTGTCAACAATTGATTTATCATATTTAGCATAAATTTCTTCCACAGGTCTGTTTTGTTCTATATACATTTCGATAATATCATCCAAAACCGCGTATTCAGGAAGCCTGTCCTGATCTTTCTGGCCGGGATGAAGCTCTGCTGATGGAGCCTTATCAATAATCGCCTGCGGAATTACCTCTTTATCTTTGTTCAAATAATTTGAAAGCTTATATACATTTGTTTTTGTCAAATCACAAATTAAATTCAATCCACCTGCAAGGTCGCCGTATAGAGTTCCAAACCCCATAGCGCTTTCAGACTTGTTGCCTGTGGATAGAAGAAGTCTGTTTTCTCTGTTTGAATAAAACATCAAAATCAAAGCTCTCAAACGTGCCTGTAAATTTTCTTCAGCAAGGTCGTGAAGTCTTTCTCTATCTTTCATAAACGCGTCAAATAACGGGGTTATCGGCTCCTTAATTGTCTTTATCCCCAGATTTTCAGCAAGTTTAAGACTGTCTGTAACACTGCCTTCCGATGAAAACATGCTCGGCATTAAAATCCCGAGAACATTTTCAGCACCAAGAGCTTTTACAGCAAGAACAGCCGTCAAGGCACTGTCTATACCGCCTGAAAGCCCGAGAATTACTCTCTTAAACCCTGTATTTTCGCAGTATTCTTTCAATGCAAAAGTCGTAACATTTAAAACCTCCTCTTCCATAGGTTTGTCAGTAAAATTAATCTGTTTTGAAAAATCAACATTAGCAGCACATTCCTCACAAACAGGAGCCTGATAAACAAGTTCGTTTTTGCTATTTTTTGCAAAACTTCCGCCTGCATAGATATTTGAATCAGCCATACCTATAGCATTTACATATATAAAATCGCATTTAGTTTCAATGCTTTCGAAAAAATCTTTATATGTATTCATAGCAAAATATCTATTTTTAGCAAGAATATACAAATCGCATTCGACGTTCTCAATAAATGTATCTGATACAAAGACTTTCTTTCCGCAAATGTCATAATAACCATTATCAGACAATTCTATTTTTCCGTTTCTGACTAACACATCACCGATTAATAATACAGGTTTGAAGTTTTTATCAGCTATATTATTATAAAAATCAATCTGAGCTTTTCTACAATCCGCATCCAATGCTAAATCTTTCCCGCCGATTGCCTCAATATCTGCGCTCGGGAAGATAATTAAATCAGCATTATCATCTACATTATCTACAATACTATTCAAATTAAAATTGAAATCTCCGGTTTTAAACCTTGTTTGTGCTAATAAAATTTTCATAATTTACTCCTGCTACTGTAATTTCAGATAGTTAACCTTTTCCCAGCTCAAATCCAAATATTTGACTTTAGAATCCACAAGTTTTACCTGAGGCAAAATCGAAGGAATTCTTTCAATCCTTTTAAATACATTCTCATCAAGTTTACCTAGCCTAATATTAATTGTTTTTATTTTTACATAAATGTCATTTGGATTTCTAAAATCTATATATTCAACAGGTTCCTTTGAATACGTTTCTACATATTTAGCAATTTTTTCAATCTGCTTTATCTTATCTGTGTTCCATTTTCTGTAGTCATCACCCTTGTTTCCGTATGAAAGGACTAAAATAGTTTTGTATGAGGGTTTCAACGGTAAAAATTCCCGCCCTATCAACTTTCCATCGGTTGTAAAAAATGCAACCGGAGCAACTTTTGCATCAGGTGAAATAGTAATTGCAGGAATTCGTTCTCTTACAATAATCTGCATCCTTGCAGGGAAAGCATAGCGCCTTATGTAAACATTTTCAATTGGTGCAAGTTTCATCAATTCTTTTTTTATAGAATCTGTTCTTGCCATATATATAGGGACATTTGGCACATCACTGTTTTTTAACAGCGCGAGAATTTTATGCGACGGCACAATATTATTGTTTATAATTTCAACAGCTCCTCCGCCGACACGATTGAATGCTGTTTTAGGCATATACCAACCGCGGCATTTTGAACAATAAACCAACAAAAATATGAAAAATAAAGAAAGAAAAAATCTCATAAATGCACGGAAACGTTCCTGCTTTATACGTCCTTTTCTTACAAGACGCTCCCTGCGTTTTTTCTTAACCAGATGTTTGCCATCGTCTATTGGCGGCTGATTAGCAATATCCTGTTCTTCTGTATATTCTTCCTGTATTGATATTTCTGTTATTTCTTCATCCATTATTTATTCAATCCGGCGCTGTTTAATATTAAAAGCACTAATTCATCATAATTTATACCCATAGCAGCAGCCTGAGCCGGCAAATCGCTTATGACTGTCATACCAGGAATTGTATTGATTTCTAGTAAATACGGTATATTATCTTTCATCATAAAATCAATTCTTGCCAATCCTCTGCAGCCTGCTGTTTCAAACGCTTTAACAGCAACTTCTTTTACATGTTTTGTAACACTTTCTGCTAAATTTGCAGGACAGATAAAATCAGACATTCCTTTTGTGTATTTTGCTTCAAAGTCATACCATTCGGTTTTTGGTCTTATTTCAAGAATTTCTGTGGCAAACGGCTCACCGTTGCATTCAAGCACACCGACTGTAACAAAAAATCCGTCAATATATTCTTCAATCAAAACATCATCATTATATTTTACGGCAACTTCATAAGCAGATTTCAAATCTTCTTTCCTGTCAACTTTTGTCATACCAAAGCTTGAACCTTCGCAGACAGGTTTTACAAACAGAGGATAAGTTAAATCTTTTGTCTTTTCAAACAGGTCTTCTCCCTTTCTTACAAAAGCAGATTTTGCCATCGGGATATCCGGATTTGTAGATAAAATACGTTTAGTAAACTCTTTATTCATGCAAAGAGAACTTGCCATAACACCGCATCCTGTATAAGGGATCCCTAAAATTTCCAACAACCCTTGAATACATCCGTCCTCACCGTATTTGCCGTGCAGTGCGTTAAAAGCACAATCATAATTGCCTTCTTTTAATTTTAATGCAATATCTTTATCTACAACAACCATTTCCGCATTTTTAAACCCTTGACGCTGCAATGCTTCAAAACAGCCTTTGCCCGAACGCATTGAAACTTCAGCTTCTGATGACATTCCGCCGCAAAGTACGGCAATTTTAGCATTTTTATCTATTTTTGATACAATATTTTGCATAACTCAACCTCTTTTTCATTTTTTCCGCCAAGGTATCTTACCTCTGGCTTTAGTTTTATATTGAATTTTTCTTTAACTCTTTTGTACATTTCATACATAACTGTCAAAACATCAAGCGATGTCCCGTCATTGTCATTGATTATAAAGTTTGCATGATTTTCCCAAACATGAACGCCTCCGGATACAAAGCCTTTCATACCTGCTTCTTCCAAAAGTCTGCCTGCAGAATTACCTTCAGGATTTCTAAATGTGCTGCCGCAGTTCGGCAAGGTTAAAGAAGGCTGTTTGCTCAATCTGAAAGACAAATTTTCATCCATTTTTGCCTGAATTTCATCAGTGGACTTTTCTTTGAGTTCAAATTCAGCTTCTAACACCGAATAAGGTTTTCTTTGGCAGATTGAAGTTCTGTAGCTGAATTCCATATCAGAATTGCTTAATGTTATAACACCTTTTTCAGGGCAGTAAACTTTTGCGGATTTAAGAACGTCCGCAATCATCTGACCGTGAGCGCCGGCGTTCATAAAGACTTCACCGCCGACAGAACCTGGGAATGCTACCATAAATTCAAGCCCGCTCAAGTGATTTTCCAAAGCAAGTTTAGATAATTTTGTACCTCTTACACCTGCTCCTGCAGTCACGATATTACCGTCAAAGCTTATATTATCCATCTTTTTGGTTAGGATAACAGCTCCATCATAACCATCTGAGGAAACAAGCACATTAGATAAATTCCCCGCAACAAAAGCACTAGGTTCTTTTTCTATTACCTGAACAAATTCAGCAACATTTTCAGGGAAATATACTCGTGCGATTTTCCCTCCGATTTTAAATGAAGTTAATTTTTTTACATCAAAATTTTCTTTATAATCCAATTCCGACACCTTCTTTATCAAGAGTCAAAAGTTCTTTGCCCAAGTTAGTTATTGTACCTGCACCAAGTCCGATTACAACATCATCAGGCTTTAATTCGGGATAAAGCTTTCTTGCTACATCATTAACTGAGCCCGAAAGATATTCACATTGAACATTTTTTGAAAGTTCTTCTGCAAACCTTTTTGAATTAATCCCGTCTATTTCATCTTCAGACGCTGCATAAACATCAGTCACAATAACTTTATCAACATTATCAAACGCGTTTAAAAATTCATCCCAAAGATTTTTTAATCTTGTATATCTGTGCGGCTGAAAAACAGCGATAATATGTTTTCCATCCATTCCTTCAGCAGAAGACAACGTTGCTTTAATTTCAGTCGGATGATGGGCATAATCATCATAAACTGTCACACCGTTAAATTCTCCGACTTTTTGAAATCTTCTTCCCATGCCGGAAAATGTTGCAAAATGAGGTTTTATAGCATTAATATCTACGCCTGCCTGATGAAGGCTTGCTAAAACAGAGAGCGAATTATAAACATTATGTTTGCCTCTGAGAATTATAGTGAGGTCAGTCAAAAACTCTCCTTTGTAATAAATATCAAAAGTCGTACAATCAGATTTATAACTAATATTTACAGCTTTATAATCTGCCTCATTTTCCAGTGCAAAAGTCATTGTTTTATGACCGTGAAGGCTCATTGTAGCCTCACAATCAGCATTTACAAGCACTAAAGAACTGTCAGGCATTTTTGAAATAAATTTTTCAAAAGTAGAAAGAATTGACTTCAAACCGTCTTTGTAAAAATCAAGATGATCCGGCTCAAGGTTATTTATTACGCAAATATTCGGACAATATTTAACAATTGTGCCGTCGCTTTCATCAAGTTCAGCAATAAAAAATTTCCCGTCCTGAGAATGCGCATTAGTTTCAAGAGAAGGAATAATGCCGCCAACAACATAAGAAGGTTTTAATCCCGCTTTTTCTAAAACATAAGAGGCAAGCCCGCTTGTTGTTGTTTTCCCGTGAGTGCCGGAATATCCTAAGAAAAATTTACCCCATCTTGAGATTTCCGCAAGGATATCTGAACGGTGATAAACTGTCAAACCAAGTTCTCTAGCTCTTACCATTTCAGGATTAGTATCGCGAATAGCAGTACTAGCAACAACTATGGCATCCGACGGCACATTTTCAGCTTTTTGTCCAATATAAACAGTTGCACCTAAATCTCTCAACTTTTGTATATACTTACTGTCAACTATATCAGAGCCTGACACTTCGCATCCGTTTTCCAACAGATACTTTGCAAGCCCGCTCATCCCTACACCGCCTATGGCGATAAAATAATATTTATGTTTTTCCAAAATTTCTATCCCTATAATCTTACTTTACATATTCTATTATAATACATAAATACCGATACGGACGGAATTTTACTATTTGTAAATATTAATATTCATATATTAAAATTTTTAGCAAAAAATTTGTTTATATGTTTTAAAACACTTGTGATGAAAATTAATCCTAATTGTTACTATTCAATACTCAACAGAAAACCAATACAACAAGTTCCAAAAGAATTAATCTATACTCTCAAAGCTGTAGCAACCGATTTAACAACAGGCAAAAGCCGTGTTGTAAATGTTCACAATATGGCAGATACAGCAACCGGACATTATGTTGGTCAAATGGTTACTCAAGCCCGAAAAAAAGTTGACTGCACATATATTTATCCAAACAAAATAACCTGCGACGCCCTTGAAATAATAAGACTTATTATGGAAGAACGCCGAATGGGATACGGTTCTAAATTTATAGAGTTCGCGAAACACGAAAGCCGCAAAAAAGGTTGTGAAGGCCGTGTATTTGCCCTTGCAAGCAGACTTTATGACAGAAACCATCCAAGTCACATATTTTACAGAAAAAAAGGCTTCACATCAGTAAACCCTAAAATAAACAAAATATTAGATGAATGCATCGAGCAGGGTAAAGATCTAGATATTGAATATGCTGACAATCTTTTTATGTATCTGCCCGTAAAAGAAAAACCCTCGAAAGTTTCAAGGGTTTTTCAAAAGATTAAAAATTTTATTAAAAATTTATTTAATCACAATGTTCACTAACTTTTTAGGAACAACAATTGTTTTAACAATTGTCTTTCCTGCAGTCAGTTCTTTTATTTTTTCGCTGTTCAGTGCAAGAGCTTTTAATTCATCTTCAGATAAAGCTTCATCTGCCTCAATTTTGTCTTTAACCTTGCCGTTAATTTGAACAACAAGCGTGATTGAGCTTGCTTTGGCAAGATTTTCATCCCATTTCGGCCACTCAACATCATGGATTGAACCTTCTCCGCCCAAATCATGCCATGCTTCCTCTGTCAGGTGAACCGCAACAGGTGACATTAATTTGATTAATGTTAATATTGCAAAACTCAATACTGCTTTATCTTCATCATCAAGTTCAGACTTTTTGCCTCTCCAATCGTAAATTGCATTGACAAGTTCTCTGTATTTTGAAATTACTGTGTTAAACTGGAAGTCATTTGAAATGTCATTTGTAATTCCCTTGATTGCAATATGAACAAGACGAACCATATCGTCATTGTCTTTTTTGAGTGAAGAGTGAAGGGTGAATGGTGAAGCGGAAATATACTCAGCATTTGAAGAAATTAATCTCCAAACTCTGTTGAGGAATTTGTAACATCCTTCAACACCTGCATCTGACCAGTCAAAATCACGTGCCGGCGGTGAATCTGAAAGTATAAACAACCTTGCAGTATCTGCTCCGTAATTTTCAAATATTTCATCGGGGTCAACAGTGTTTCCTTTTGACTTCGACATTTTAGAGCCGTCTTTTAATACCATACCTTGAGTTAAAAGGTTTTTAAAAGGTTCATCAAAATCAAGAAGCCCCATATCTCTTAATGCTTTTGTGAAAAATCTTGAATACAAGAGGTGCAAAATTGCATGCTCAATTCCGCCGACATATTGATCAACCGGAAGCCATTTATTTACCTTATCTTTTGCAAACGGCATTTTGTCATTTTTAGCATCAGAATACCTGAGATAATACCAACTTGAACATACAAAAGTATCCATAGTATCTGTTTCACGTTTAGCAGGCCCGCCGCAGCAAGGGCATGTTGTATTCAAAAAAGTCTTTGAAGTTGTAATCGGAGATTTTCCGACAACGCTGAAATCAACATCTTTAGGAAGCAATACAGGCAGCTGCTCTTCCGGCACAGGTTGAATTCCGCATTTGTCGCAATATACAACAGGAATAGGAGCACCCCAGTATCTTTGCCTTGAAACAAGCCAATCTCTTAATCTGTACTGGGTTTTAAATTCACCAAAACCGCCGTCAACAGCTTTTTGTGTAATCGCTTTTTTAGCTTTTTCATTATCCATTCCGTCAAATTCGTTGGAATTAACAAGAACTCCTGGTTCTGTATATGCTTCAGTCTTGCAGTCAGAAGGTTTCTCAGGATTTTGAATTACAACTTTGACAGGCAGATTATACTTTTTCGCGAAGTCGAAATCGCGTGTATCGTGGGCAGGAACAGCCATTACAGCGCCTGTTCCGTATTCAACAAGCGCATAATCCGCTGTCCAAAGAGGGAATTTTTCTCCCGTAAACGGATTAATACAGTGAGTTCCTAAAGGCACACCCGTTTTTACCCTGTCTGTTGAAAGTCTTTCAATTTCTGTCATTTTTCTTGCGTTGGCACGATAAGCTTCAACGGCCTCTTTGTTTTCAGGAGTTGTAAGCTTTTCTATATCTTTGTATTCAGGAGCAACAACAAGATAAGTAATACCGTGTACAGTGTCAGGACGTGTAGTGTATACAGGAACTTCCAAATCATTTTCAACAACTTTAAATTTTAAAATTGCACCTTCTGATTTCCCAATCCAGTTTGCCTGCATTGTTTTTACATTATCACCCCAACCTGTAAGTTTATCTAAATCTTCAAGAAGGACTTCTGCATAATCTGTAATCTTTAAAAACCACTGTGAAAGATACTTTTTCTCGACAACATGGTCACATCTCCAGCATTTTCCGTCGATTACCTGTTCATTTGCAAGTACTGTCCCGCATTCTTCGCACCAGTTAACAGCAGCTTCTTTTTTATATGCAAGACCTTTTTTGTATAATTGAAGGAAAAGCCACTGCGTCCATTTGTAATAGTCAGGCTTGCAGGTTGTGACTTCTCTGTCCCAATCGTAAGAAAGCCCTAGCATTTTTAATTGTTTTGTCATATATGCAATATTTTCATCAGTCCAGGTTTCTGGATTTGCGCCGTGTTTCATTGCTGCATTTTCGGCAGGAAGTCCGAAGCTGTCCCAACCCATCGGGTGAAGTACATTATAGCCGTTCATCTTTTTAAAACGGGCAATAACATCTGTTATTGTATAATTTCTAACATGCCCCATGTGGAGCTTGCCTGACGGATATGGAAACATTGACAAAGCATAATATTTAGGTTTATCGCTTGTGTCAGGGGTTTTAAAGGCGCCTTTTTCTTCCCATATTTTTTGCCATTTTTTTTCTATTTCTTGTGGAAAATATGCATCTTTCATACTTTTTCTTCTCTCCTAATCTACGTTAAAAATATTAGCACAAAAAAAAGTTTTTATGTATAATAAAGATATGAAAAAGTTATCCGTTTTATTAGTTGCAGCTTTATTATTGTCAGGGAATGCTTATTTACCCTGTGAAGCAGGAATTCTTTCAACACAGAAAGCAAGAATTGAGCAAAACAGAATTAATAAATCTATTTTAAATTCTGTAAAAAATGTAATAAACCAGCAGACAATTTTTGCTAACAAATATGATCTTAAAGGGCTGAAAACACTTTATTCTCCCAACTTTGTAAACTCTGACGGATTTACAAAGGATATTTATTTTAAGCTTATTGAAGAAACCTGGAAAACTTATCCTGATATTGCTTATAAAACAGAAATTAAGAATATTGAATTCAGCGACAATTATGCGGCTGTTCTGGTAGAAGAATCGGCTGTTGCAACATCTCAGGAAAATATAGGCGAGTTCATTGCGGTCGGGGAACTTTATTCTGTTTCAAAATGTATTTATTATCTTGAAAAACAGGGTTCAAAATGGCTGATAAGTTCGGAAAAAATTCTTGAAGAAACTTCATCTTTGAAATACGGAGATGCAAGATATGTAAATATGGAGCTTAATGCTCCAAAACAAACAGGTGCCGGAAAATATTACACAGCGACATTAAAAGTTGATACTCCTGAAGATGCCGTTATTGTCGCCTCTATTAATAAAGAAAATATAGTTTATCCGCAGACTAAAACAGATGAAGCATTCAGAAAGCTTCCTGACGATAATATATTAGAACGGTTTTTTCTGTCTAATACGCAAAATGTCAATGAATATGCTGTTGCATCCGTAGGAATTACAAGAGCAGAAAACTATTCTCCGGATCAGGTAAGAGTATATATGGGCGGGCTTGCATTTATTATGACAAGAGTAAACGTTATACCCGAAAATAAATATTTAAAATTTGACAATGATGAGATGAACAAGGATAAAGATAATGGAAAAGGCAAGTAAATTCATATATTTTGCAGTATGCTACGTATTTTTTATTTTTACTGATCTTTATCTTTCAAATATAATGGTTGAGCAGTTAACATCAGGCTACAAACTTTCAAACCCTGTGTTTACTCTCAATTATATTAAAAATACAGGTGCAGCGTTCAGTATTTTGCAGAATTCAAGGGAATTGTTAATAATTCTTTCTATGATTGCCCTTGTCCTTTTAGCCCTGTATGTTATTAAACATATTAAAACAATATCTTTGAAATCAATATTTTTTATCTCACTTCTGTCCGCAGGAATTGCAGGTAACTTGCATGAAAGAATTGTATACGGCTATGTTCGGGATTTTTTTCAGCTTAATTTCATAAATTTCCCTGTTTTTAATATATCAGATATATTTATAAATGTCGGGGTAATTGCGTTAATAATTTTGATACTTTTAAAAAGAACCAAATAAGTAATAGGAGATCCTGAAATAAATTCAGGATGACGAAATGATATTTTTTATTGATGAAAATGACGAAAATAAAAGACTGGACAGTTTCTTATCAGAAATAACTCCGGATTTGTCACGCTCAAAAATACAAAATTATATAAAATCAGGTGCAGTAAAGATTAACGGACAGGACAAAAAACCTTCTTATATTTTAAAAGAAGGTGACAAAATAGAATTTGAAGTTCCGGAAGATGAAGATTTAACAATAAAACCGCAGAACATTGCGCTAGATATTGTTTATGAAGATGAAAATATGCTTGTAGTTAACAAACCGTCAGGAATGCTCACTCACCCGACCACAATAGAACGCGAAAACACACTTGTCAATGCTCTATTATATAAATACGGACAGAATTTATCTGATATCAACGGCGAATTCAGACGTGGTATTTTACACAGACTGGACAGAAACACCTCCGGACTTTTGATGATTGCAAAAAACAATGATGCACATGAATTTCTTGCCAATCAAATTAAAAATCATACATTAACAAAAAAATACCGTGCAGTAGTCAAAGGCGAATATGAAAAAGATACAGATGTTATAGATTTGCCAATCGGGAGAAACCCTAATCAACCGCATAAAATGATGGTGCGTGATGACGGGAAAGAAAGCAAAACTATAGTAAAAGTCATTGAACGCTTTAAAAATGCAACATATCTTGAACTTACTCTTATTACAGGGAGAACACACCAGATACGAGTTCATCTTGCATATAAAAAACATCCTGTGTTTAATGATACGCTTTACGGTGCAGGACAGAGCAAGGTCAAAACAGAAGAACAGGTTTTACAATCATATTATCTAAGGTTTACAAAACCATTTGGAGATGAAATAATAGAGTTGGAAATTGAACCGGATGAAAAAATTACAAAAGTTTTAAAATATTTGAAAGGCTTATAAATGAAAATTATATCAATAATATCAATATTAATATTGTGCGGACTGCTTTTAATGAACTATCAAGATACGGCGGGAATAACCCTTTTGAGCAGCAAGATAGCTCAATTTATCCATATTCCCCCAAAATCAATTACATTAAACATGTCTGTTTATACTCTTTTAATATTTGTACTCGGGCAAATATCTGCAATATGTTTCTTTGCGCCGCTTTATTTATCTTTAAAAGAAAAGTACAAAGCATATAAGCGTGAGCTAGAAAAAGATTCTATTTCTAATACTACAAATGAATCAAAAATTGCAGTTCTCGAAAATAAAATTACTGTGCTTGAAAAAGCCTTAGATGAAGCATTGAAACAACAAAAAAAGGACAATTAAGTTTTAATTATCCTTTTTTATTTTAACTTTAAATAATTTACTAAGCTTCCTGTTTTGCTTCTTTCTGTTGGTTAATCAGGTTTTGCAGTTTTTCTTTAATTTCATCGCCTTTTTTCTGCATATCTGAAACAACATCATCTGCTTTTGATTGAATTTGTTTTACTGTTTCGTCGGCTCTTCTCATAGCATCTTTTGCGCTGTCTGCAATCATTGCTCGAGTTTCTTCACCTGATTTCGGGGCAAGAAGAATACCTGCGATAGCGCCGATTGCGCCGCCGACTATAAAACCTGCTAAAAATTTAGTTGCTGACATAATGACTCCTTTACTGTTTTTCGTTATCATTGTAAACATACATGATTAAATATTAATCACCATAAACGGCTATTTTTTAAATAATTTATAAGCTGTCACAAAACCGTTAAATAACCCGCCGATTAAACTTCCTGACACAGCTTTGGTTTTATCAATAATTTTGCCTACTGCAGATTTAAAGTCCCCGACGCCTTTATCAGTATTTTTTACTATTTCGTTTATAGAACTCAATGTAGTATTTAATTCTTTTAATGTCGGCTTTAATTCTGTATTAACAATAATTGATGTTTCATTTAAATTTTTTGCCAGTGTTGACAAGTCTATCAAGAGTTTTACAAGAAATCCGGCAACAACGATTAAAATTATGCCTGTTGCCCAGGTCAAAAATGTTAACCCTTGATTTAACGCAATTTGTGACATCTCCATTTAAAAATTTCCTTTACTTAATTGTATTCTGTATATTCATCATCCATTTCTTCAAGCTCTTTAGCTTTAAGAAGTTTCTTTGATTTTATCATATTATTAAACTTTCTCAATTGCCTTTCAAGCTTATATTTCATCAAATCGATATTTTCAAGCGCCTGTTTTTTAGCCTCTTTAATTGCCGGGGAATTTTTTTCATATAATTCGCACGCAGTTTCTTTAATCTGGCGTCTTGATTCTTCTCCGGATTTCGGGGCATATAAAACACCTGCTATAAGTCCGCCGACAACACCTGCCAGTAAACCCATTCCGAACATTAGTGATTTGTTTTTACTCATAATAACATAACCTCATCTTTCATTTATTATTTTAACATATTTTTATTAAGATTACAAGCTAAATCAGAAAATTGCCCGCTATATCCTGGATTACGCCTGCTATGTGGTATGCATTTGAATATTTTTTTGATTTTGCTCTGAATAAAAACAGAACAATATAAATTGCTATTAATATAAGCAATTTGTTAAAAATTTGTTTTCTTTTATGACTTATAAAATTAATCAATTTGTCAAAATTCAATCTGAATGTAGTTGCAAGGCATCTTGCATACTGAAGGCAGACTTCTGCCAGAGGATTAAATGCCTCTACGCAGCTATTCAGCTCTAGCACTTTATTATCAATCTTTGTTATGTAATTGATAACAGTTACTGCTATGATTAATTCTGCTATAAAAATTATTGCAATAAATAAATACATTTCTCTTATTCTTACTTTTGTATTATATTATTTAAGGATAGAATAATTGAGAAAAAATTAGAATACGTCTAAAGGACTATTTATGATAAATAAACTTAAATTTTACCTGTCGCTTATAACAGCAAGATGTGTATATACGGGGATAAAATTACTGAACAGATCGTCCGGAACCTCGTTTGTCGGTATGGTTGTTCTTAAAATATGCCCTGATTTTTTAACACATTGCTCAAAGTATATAAAAAAACGGATTGTCACAATAACAGGTACAAACGGAAAATCAACCACATCCGGACTTATTGCACATATTCTTGAAACAGCACACCAAAATGTTATACACAATCTCAAAGGCGCAAATATGCTAACAGGTGTTGCCAATGTTTTTGCATTGTCCGTGAGTCCTCTTAAAAGATTTGATTACGCAGTAATTGAATCTGATGAAGCATATCTTTCAAAATTATACGACTTTATGAAATCTGATTATCTTGTTGTAACAAACCTTTTCCGCGATCAGCTAGACAGATACGGAGAATTAAATACTACAGCCGGTTTTATAAAAAACGCAATTGACAAAAATCCTGATTTAAAACTGGTTTTGAATGCTGATGACCCGATTGTAGCAACATTTAACAGAACAAAATACACTGTTTATTACGGATTTGAAAACGTTGAATATAGATGTAATTATGAACACAATTCAAAAGCACCGTCAGAAGTATTTAATTGTAATTGCGGGGAAGAGCTGAAATATTCAAAACAGTTCTTTGCTCAGCAAGGGCACTATTATTGTCCGAAATGCGGCTACAAACGCCCGCAATGTACGTATCCTGCAAACGTAATCGTTTATGATGATTATTCAATCATCAATGTTCAAAATAGGGGAATTTCTTTTGAATTTAAAATAGGACTTTCAGGATTATACAATGCCTACAACGCCCTTGCTGCAATCTCATTCGGCTTTGAATGCGGCCTTAATCAGGCAGAAATTCAAAAAGCTTTGGATACTTACCACGCAATATTCGGCAGAACAGAAAAACGCATAATTAACGGAAATCCGGCAGTAATTCAGCTTATCAAAAATCCGACGGGTGCAAGCGAAGTTTTAAAAACCGTAGACTTACAATCAAATATTGTAATTGCAATTAATGATAATTATGCGGACGGACGCGACATTTCATGGCTATGGGACAGCGATTTTGAGCAGCTTAAAAACGCCCAAAAACTTGTAATCACATCAGGGACACGTGCAAACGATATGGCAACAAGACTAAAGTATGCAGGAATTCCTCAGGAAAAAATTATTGTTGAACCTAATATAAAAAAGGCAATAGAAAAAGCGACAATGGAAGGTAAAACAACTATTTTGCCTTCATATACAGCACTTTTAAAACTGACTAAAGAAATACGATAAAACGTCATTCTGAACTTGTTTCAGAATATCAATGTAAAATACAAGAAAAGAGGTAAAGATGTTATTAGGTGTAAATATAGATCATATAGCAACATTAAGAAACGCCAGAGGCGGAGTAGAACCATCCGTTGAAAAAGCTGCGGAAATTGCTGAAGAAAACGGTGCTTCATCAATTACAACACACTTAAGAGAAGACAGACGGCATATTAAAGATGAAGATGTTTATTCACTTATTAATAAGCTTAAAACACGCTTGAACCTTGAAATGGCTATGGCAGATGATATCCAAAAAATTGCCCTTGATATCAAGCCGTATTCTATCTGTCTTGTTCCTGAAAAACGTCAGGAAATTACAACTGAAGGCGGGCTTGACGTAGCAGGTCAGGTTGAAAAAGTCACAGAGTTTATAAAACCTCTCCTTGATGCAGGAATAATAGTAAGCCTTTTTATTGATCCTGATGAAGAACAGGTTAAAGCCTCTGCCAAAACAGGCGCGCAATTTATTGAAATGCATACGGGAACATACTCTGAATGTTTCGGCTACCCTGAAGAAGAACAGGAATTTCAAAAACTAAAAAAATCAGCAGAACTTGCGCAAAGTTTAGGATTAAAAGTTAACGCAGGACACGGATTAAATTATGAAAACGTCCACAGAATGCACGAAATTGAAGGGCTTCACGAACTAAACATCGGACACAGCATAATTTCACGTGCAGTATTCACAGGGCTTGCGGAAGCTGTTGCTAAAATGAATTCTCTTATAAAATAATTACCTCCCTTGCAAAGGGATGTGCACAGCGCAAACAGTGGTACTATTAAATTGAGAATTAAATATTACTTTACCTCCCTTGTAAAGCGAGGAGAACCGCGCAAGCGGTGGTATACTATAAAATTAAAAATTAAATATACTTTACCTCCCTTGTAAAGGGAGGAGAACCGCGCAAGCGGTGGTATACTATAAAATTAAAAATTAAATATACTTTACCTCCCTTGTAAAGGGAGGGGGACCGCACAAGCGGTGGTATACTATAAAATTAAAAATTAAATATACTTTACCTCCCTTGTAAAGGGAGGGGTACCGCACAAGCGGTGGAGGGATTTATGAAAACAGAAAAAGAAATAGCCGAAGAAATGGCACAGGTAGTCGAGCAAATGCGACTTGACGACATAGAGGACAACCCTGATATTATAGATGAATATTTTGACTGCGATTGCTGCGGACAAAATAAATGTCTTGCCGGCTCTATTGAATATGACGGATACAGACTTTGTAACGACTGTGTTCTTTTGGCCGAAACAGGGTTTGCTCTTAATAAAATAAAATCTGTTTCGGAACTTATTGAAGCTATAGAAGATAAACATCTTGAAGAACTTGCAAAATTTGTACGTGAAGAAGAGAAACGCGAGAATAATTAAGCAGCCGTTTTAGCTAATTCCAAAGAGTGCACAAAAATTTTAACTAATTCTCAAGAATTAGAAACATTTCTTTACATATAGTTATAAAGAATTAGTTTTGTGGTATATAATATATATACGGAAGATATAGGGAGCGAAACTAACAATACATATATAATTCATAAGCGTGACGGGTTTGAATCGCAACCCCGTCATTTTTCTTTATGACGTAAAATATGTTATTGGAAGTGAAACAATCTACTAAAGATACCTTGTTGGTACTTTCTTGTCGGTACAAGAAAGTACCACAAAGAAGCTCTCGACCTACATTTCGCTCATTAATTAATTGTAACGCTCAACCAAAAACGAGTGAACTCGCTTTATCTCCGTCATTCCGAACTTGTTTCGGAATCTCATTACCGCTCAAACAGCACTCGTTTTGTTGTTGTTTCGCTAACATTAATTATTCGCTCCATTAACGGTCGAATTTATTTAGTTTAGCTAGCGACACGCTGCCGAAACGAACTTAACATCCTAACATCTTATCGACTTAGCGTCTTCCAATAACATATTTTATGCTATAATCATATTATGAATAACAAAATTTCAGAAAAAGTAATAAACAGACTTACCCTTTACCATTGTATACTATCTGATTATATTAGCAAAAATATCGAAGTTATTTCGAGCAAACAAATCGCGCAGTTGTTGCATATTGACGATTCTCAGGTAAGAAAAGATATTAATATGCTGAATAACTCGGGTAAAAGCAGGGTTGGATATATTGTAAAAGAGCTCAAAAGCTCTATTGAAAAGACTTTAGGCTTTAAAAAGACTAAAAAAGCATTTATTATAGGTGCGGGGAATTTAGGCTCGGCAATTGCAAATTACGGGAACTTTACAGATTACGGTTTGAATATCCTTGCGCTGTTTGATAACGATCCTAAAAAAATCGGTAAAGTTGTTAATAACATGAAAATACAGGAAGTATCACAGCTTCCGCTAGCAGCAAAGGATGAAGATGTTGATATCGCAATATTAACAGTTCCCGGGAAATTTGCGCAGAGCACGGCAGATTTTCTTGTAAATGCAAATATCAAATATATCTGGAATTTTACCCCTGTAGTTCTTTGTGTACCTGATGACGTTCAGGTTTGGAACGAAAACTTAATGGGAAACTTTTTGCAGTTCACTTACAATATTTAATCTGTTAATCTGATATAAATGCCTTAAACCTTCAAGCGTCAATGTCGGGTTAATAAAGTCAAACGGGCGTTTAAGATAATTGGCGATTAATCCTGAATAACCGCCGGTTGCAACGACAACAGCTTTTTCTCCTAGTTCCTTTTCACACTGTTCAACAAGACCGTCTATCATTGAGGCTGTTCCTCGCAATACTCCCGAAAGAATTGCATCTGATGTGTTATGGCCGATTGCTGCATTTGAGAGGGCAACTTCAATTCTTGGCAGCTTTGAGGTAAATTTGTTTAAAGATTTTAATTGAAGATTTACCCCGGGCGCAATAATACCCCCGATAAATTCGCCTTTTCCGTTAACAATATCAAAGGTTGTTGCAGTACCGAAATCTACAACGATAACCGGATGGTTATATAAAACATAAGCGCCGGCGGCGTTTGCAATTCTATCTGCGCCTGCTTCTTTTGGGTTGTCGAGCGAGATTTTTACACCTGTATTAATCTCTGTTGATAATATAATTGCATTGAGTTTAAAAGTGTTATCAACAGCGGTTTTGAATTTGTTTGTCAATTCTTCAACAACTGATGAAATAATAGCACCTTCTATTTTGAAATCCTTGCAAAGAGATTTTAAAAGCACTTCGTATTCTTCCAAAGGCAAGTCTTTGTCAGACGCAAGCCTGTATTCTTCAACAAGTGCATCCTCGTCAAAAATCCCTAAAGTAATACTTGTATTCCCTATATCTGCGGCTAATAACATAAAAACTAGTCCTCTTTCGAAGACTAGTTTATATCAAAAGTAATAAACATTCAAGCATTATACGCTTTCTGTTTGATTAGCCGCCGGTCCAAAGCCCATTATATTACTTGAAGGCGGTGAAACATAACCACCCGGAGTATTGAAAGCAATAGTAAATTTTGGTTTCTTTTCTTCATCATTGTTAGCTAAAAAAGCACCTTGTGTGTTAGCTTCGCTTTTACCAGCTCTAATTGGTCCAATACTATAATCACTCATAGTTATATCTCCTTAATATTTTATACTCATATCTCTTATATATATATTAAGGATATAATTTCCATAAAATTGTCAGTTTTTTAGAAAATATTTACAAAACTTTACAATAAATATTATTTTTATTCTATACGAAAGTAATACACACTACTTGCTTTGTCCCCTCTCCTTTACAAGGAGAGGGTTAGGGTGAGGTTTCTTTTTCCCTCCTCGAACGGGGAGGGCAGTGGTGGGGTGAGAAGAATGCAGTAATGAATGTGGGAACGCTTTGCTTATCCCACCCTACTATTCTTGCTTTGTCCCCTCCCTTGAGGGGAGGGGAAGTAAAGGGGTGGGTGAGCTCAGAAGAACAGAAGTCCGGAGGGCAGGAAGGCAGGCTATTTACAGTAAATTGCCTACCCTCATATCTTCTTATCTTCTAATAAAACCCTCTCCCTTAATCCCTCTCCCGAGAGAGGGAAAAGCTTTATGATAATAGCTTCGCCTCTTTGCCTCTTAGCATCTGTGCATCTAATCAAACCCTCACCCGCAGTTGTAAGTTCTCTTTACACAACTGCTCCCTCTCCCAGAGGGTGAGGGGAAACGTAGGCGTTTCATCCGACACGCTATTTTAAAATATTTTTAGCAAGCGCAAGAGCTGTTTTTGTTGTTGCAAGTCCGCCTTCTGAGCTTTCTTTTAACAAAGGCGACATCAATTGTCCTGTCTGCTCCATTGCATCTACAATTTCATCTGCCGGAATTTTCGACATTATATCAGCCATTGCAAGCTCGCTTGCTGTCACTGCATGAATTGCCAAGAAAGGATTACGTTTTACACAGGGGATTTCAACCAAACCGCATACAGGATCACAGGTAAGCCCGAGAATATTTTTAAGCGCAAGCGCCGATGCATTAATCACCTGTTTTACGGTGCCGCCGCGCATTTGAGTTAATGCTGCCGCAGCCATTGCTGATGCTACACCGCATTCTGCCTGACAACCGCCAACAGCACCTGCTAGTGCCATTTTGTTTGAAACAATTCTGCCGACTTCTCCTGCTGTTATAAGCGCGTTTATCTCATCATCTTCTCTAATTTTATTTTCTTCTGCATAAGCAATCAAAACCGAGGGCACAATTCCGCATGAACCGGCCGTTGGACAGGCAGCAATAGTTCCCATTCTGAGATTTTGTTCGCTTGTTGCAAGAGCGTATATCATAATTTTTTCTGCAAGCGAACCTAGCAAGGAAGGCGTTTTTGCATAACGTTTTTGAAGTTTATCGCAGTCATCACCGCTCATGCCGCTCGGAGAAAGCTCTACAGACTTCAGCCCTTCTTTTATGGCTTCTTTCATTGCATCAAGGCTCTTTTTAGCCTGCAATCTCACCTGATATTCAGTATAGTCACCTTTGTCAACTTCGTTTTCAAGCGCTATTTCAAAAATCTTTTTACCCTGTTCTTTACAGGCGTAATATAACTGTCTGAATGTTGTTATAGAATATCTCATAATTAACTTTCTAATTTCTTTATGTATCTTACAATATACATATCTTTAAGCTCGCTTATCTCCTTAATACAATCTTTCGAAAGCTCGCCGTCCAAACAAATACACATTGATGCGTCTTTGCCTTTACCGCTTCTGTCGCAGTGAAGCGAGGCAATATTAACATTATCCTTTTGTATAACGCCTGTAACAGCTGAAATTACACCCGGCATATCCTCATACACAAGCAAAAGTGTGTTATATTTCCCGTTAAGTTTAACGGAAAATTTGTTGATATTAGTAATCTCTATTTCGCCTGCGCCGACTGAATTTCCTGATATAAGCATATTTAATCCGCCTTCAATCACAAAATCAACAGCATTCGGGTGTCTGTTAAAATCCTGTAAATATTCAAACTCATAATTAAGTTCCTCAGCTTCAGGAGTATCAAACACGGTTTTTATACGTTTGTCACAAACAGAAAATCCCAAAAAACCTGCAAGCAGGCCTTTATCAGTTCCGTGCCCTTTGCCTGTCGAAGCGTAAGAGTTATATAGTTTAAATATTATTTTATCCGGCTTTGCATTATAAATATTGCGTGCAAGAAGTCCAAGCCTTACCGCACCTGCCGTATGTGAACTTGAAGGGCCTGCCATTACCGGGGAAATGATATCTATGATTGAAGATTGATACATAACTTTTTCACCTGTAATTCAATTATATCATCACATTAAATATTGTAAATAATTTATAAATTTTTGACAATAAATTCTGATTTTATGTTTTTATATATATGTGTGTAATCAAATTTTAGTGTAGCAAAGGAGTAAGATGTTTAGCCCTGAATTTATGAGATATTTGATTAACTATCAAAAATCTGAATTTACCCCGGAAGAAACAAAAAAAGAAATCAAGTTTAAAAACAATGGCGGCGGCAAATTAGCAGAAGTTTTGGCTATTGTTAATAAGTAATTTTACCTTCTCTAGTAGTTTTTCAAGGGGAAAGTTGGTGTGATGGTTTTTGAGATCCCGAAACAAGTTCGGGATGATGTACCCGAGTGCATTGAATTATAAAAGCGATATTAAGAATATTAGAAAATATTTTGAATACCATTAAAAGCGCCCCATACAAAGTCGTAAGCTGTGTTGGGTGAAGCGGCACGCTTCCACACGGGCTCGCGTTATACGGCACCGTTCGCAATTAAAGCGAAAACGCGGTTTCAAACGATTATTGTCTGTCATTCAACCTTTTTTAAGTCTAGTTTAGACTTAATGTGGCTACGTGCGTAGCACACGGGCTCGCGTTATACGGCACAGTTCGCAATTAAAGCGAAAACGCGGTTTCGCTTTAATTGCTCAACTGTAGAAATACTACGTATTTCTCTGCCTATGCTCGCCCTAAAAAAAACGCCGCCTTCTTTCGAAAACGACGTTGGAATTCTTGAACAATTCCTCGTAATAGTGTGAAGTGTAGTGTGCAATAAAACGCTTTTTTTGATTCCTCGTTTTATGCATTTCCTCGTGTCATATATATAAACAATTTTTTGTATATATAATTGCTATATTTAAAATATCAAACTTATATTTTGTTACATTTCTTTACAATGCAGATTTTATTAATTCTCGGGTTATAGTATTATTAATATAGAAGAAGATTGAATTGAAAGGGAGAAATATGAAAATATTGGTATCAAATGACGACGGAATAGCTGCAAACGGAATAAGGTGTCTTACTGCGACTTTAGCAAAAGAACATGATGTTTATGTAATTGCACCGGACAGAGAAAGAAGCGCGGCAGGACATTCACTCACTCTGCATACACCTTTGAGAGTTGAAGAAGTTGAAGCATACAACGGCGTAAAAAGAGCCTGGGTTACGACCGGTACTCCCGGCGATTGTGTCAAAATAGGTATCAATGCCATTTTAACTCCTGAAGAACAGCCGGATATTGTAATTTCCGGCATCAACCACGGGCCAAATCTCGGGGCTGATATTTTGTATTCAGGAACAGTAAGCTGCGCTATGGAAGGTGCAATGTTAGGGGTTCCGAGTATTGCAATGTCTTTGGCAAGTATGAATTATGAGTACGAAAATTTTGAATACAGCGCAAGATTTGTAAATCTTTTGTTGAGAAAACTTAAAGACTTTAGCTTCCCTAAAAAAAGTATATTAAATATCAATATACCTGCGCTTGATGAAGAAGATATTGCAGGCGTTGCTATAACAGAACTCGGAAGAAAAATGTTTACTGATAATTATGAAAAACGAATTGACCCGAGAGGAAAGGTCTATTACTGGATGGCAGGTGAACTCATAACAGAGGCAGAGGATTCAAATACTGATATTGCTGCTGTTAAAAATAACAAGATTTCAATAACGCCTGTAACTTATGAGATGACTAAGGAAGATGTTATGGCAAATCTGGATAATATCTTATGTAAAGGTGACTCGTGCAACTGGTTTAATTAGTAATAAAAAAGAGGCTTTTTTGAAGCCTCTTTTTTATATGTTATGTCAATTTATTCCATAATTATTCTTGCCGGATAATTATTTCTCAAAAGGTCATTAACTACACTCTGTGCTTTTTCTCTTGTTGTGTATGAGCCGACCTGAATAGTGTAAGCACCGCCGATACTTCTGACAAATGGAGAGATATTCATACCGGATTCTGCAATTATACCTTTTGCAACTTCTGCCTGCTCTTTTGTTGCATAGTAACCGACAACAACTTTTGCTGACACATTTTGCTGCACCTGTGTATTTTGCGGTGCAGGAGATGCAGTTTCTTGCGGTTTTGGATTTGCTTCAGTATCAGGAAGAGTTATTGGTTCTTCCCCTGACTGCGTATTGCTAGAAGTTTCTGTTGTTGTTTTTTTATCTTCAGGAATTACGACTTTTTCTTCCAGAGTGTCATTAAACATTTTGTCATCAGAGTTATCTTCTTCCTGAAGCAGCTTTAATCTTGCATCAACAGATGATTTATACATGTCATTTTCATCTGCAGTTGTCTGCTCTGTATCATCGCCAATAGACACATCAACTTCCGGAGATATTTGTTTAGCAATTCCCAAAAATAAAAGCAGCAGAATAAAAAAAGCTGAAACAAATATTATTATACCTTCATTTGGATTTTTCGTAACTTTTTTTTGATATTCCTTATAACTGATATGTGAAGGTCTTTTTGATTCTTCTTCCATTATACACCTCTAACTTTTGTTGATGCCAGTATTATATCATCAATTTCTTGTGAGTACTTGTCCATAATTTCTTTTGCAAATTCTTTTATATCAGAAAGTCCTAGCTCGCTTGCAAGACCGCTTGCCTTAACAGGAGCTCCGTCAGAATTTATGTTGATACCGGTATGAATTAATATAGAATTTACTGATTTTGTTGCAATAGAAACAGTGAGTTTTTTGCCGTCAAAAAATAAGTCATCACCGCTTCTTTGAATTTTAAAACCGCGGTTTTCAAGCGCCTCTTTTATAATACAAATCAAAAGCCTCTGCCTGAAAACACCTTCAACAAGTCCTACGTTAAACTGTTCCGATATAAAACTGAGCATGGATTTGCTATAGATAGGTTCATTATTTATAACATCTTCTATATCAACCATTTCGGTAAGTTTAACTTCGCATTCGCCAACAAAAGCTACTATTGCATCGCCTTGCAATTTAAAATTCTTATAAATCCAATGCGGTGAAAGCTGCCATCCTTCATATTTTATTTCATGCTCAATTAATTTTGTTTTCAAAAAAGTTCCTTTATATAATATGTGTCATTGTTGTACAACAGGGCATTTTTCAATCTCATACAAGATTCGCACACCCCGCAATGTTTAGCAGTGTCTGAATAACAGCTTCTTACATATTCAAGCGGGATTTTATTTTTTAACGCCTGCTTAACTATATCATTTTTATCGAAATTTATCAAGGGCGCAATTACTTTTGGATGTTTCCTTGTAGAAAATTCAAATTCTGCTTTGACTCTTTCTATAAACTCTGCTGAATTATCAGGGAAAGTCTGACCTTCCTCTTTATTTGCGCCTATCAAAATATAGTCGTAATCTTCACCATCCGCAAACGCCGCCGCAATATTTAAAAAAAGTCCGTTTCTATTCGGCACCCATACGTTTTTGGCAGACTGAACAGAGTCTTTTAAATCTTGTCCTTGAGGTATATGCTTATCTGCAACCAGTGCAGTGTGCGTAATATTTTTAAGCCAATCCAGTTTTATAACTTCATGCTTTAATCCGTAATATTTACAGATTTTTGAAGATGCTTCAATTTCCTGTTCAGCAGATTTTTGCCCGTAATCAAATGTTAATGCAAGACAAATTCCGTATTCTTCTTTTCCTAAACCTAAACTTACAAGAGAATCCAGTCCGCCTGATAAAAGCACAATCCCTTTAGGCATCCTCATCAGCTCCTTCATCTTCATACTCAGATATCATCGACACAGCTTCCATCTTTAAAGAATCAGAGTAATCAGAACCGTTTGCAACCTCATCCAAAATCTCGCGCCCTATTAAATTATAAAGCGCAATCAATGCATTTTTCTTAACTTCTTCATCTTTATCTTCAACAAGGCAGGTTTTGATTGTTTCAACTGCCTGCGGATTGTCACTGTCCATTATGGCTTCTATTGCATTAATTCTGATTTGCGGGGATTCGTCAAGCAGTGAATTTTTTAATGCATTAAAAACTCTTTCGTTATCGTCGCATCTAAGCTTTCCGAGAGCCTCAATTACACGTTCTTTCAAAAATGTAAATTTGTTCCAAATACCCTTTTGTGCCTCAAGAATACTCACTAGAGGGTCTACAGCTCTGATATCGCCTAGCATGCCAAGTGCGGACGCCGCAGATTCTCTCAAATACACTGACTTTTCGTTTTCATCTTTCACAACTTCTATTAAAGGCGCAACAGCATACCTGTCACCTATTCTTCCGAGAGCATCAGCACATGCCAGACGTATTTTATAATTCTCATCCTTGTTATTTAAACAATATAAAAGAGGGGTAACAGCTGATGTGTCTTTTAAATTAGCAATGGCTTTAGCACACATTACTCTTACATTAATCAAAGAATCCTTTTCACCATCAATATTCTTCATTAACAATAAATCCAAAAGCGGACTCAATGTTGATTTATCTCTGATTTTATCAGAACATTGAATAACACACATTAAAACATCCGGATTTTTTGCTATAGACAGAAAATAATTATATATTTCAACAAGTTTTGCCTGTTCATAAATATCATCAAGAGTTTGAATTTTTTGGATAACCGAGTTAACGTCAGTTTCTTCTAAAAGACCGCATTCTTTGGCTATTAATTCTAAATCCAAAAAATCTTTTTCCACTGATATACCCCGTCTTTAATGCAAAATATACTATAAATATCTTTTTTTTTCAAGTAAAAAGGGAATTGTTACTACATATATAGTAACAATTCCCTTTTAAATTTATTTTTGAGCCGCTTCTGCTTTAGCCTTCTTATTTGCAAGGTATTTTTCACATAAGAAGTTAGCAGGCTTCGTAACAACTACCGGCACAAAGTAGCGGTATACAAAACCAAATACTATCATTGCTCGAAGAGGTGACATCCCTTTAACCTTTGTCATAAGTGTTCTTGCATCAGTTTCAGATGTTTTTAATAAGGTTTTGTAATAGTTGTGTTCTTCAACTAATTTGCCAACTCTCGGCATGGATTTCAATTCAGGTTTTACACCTTTAGCTTTAGCGCTTTGGATAATGTTTTTATTTTCTTCTTTCAAAGCTTGTTTTTGTTTAAGGTAATTTTCATAGAATTTACCGTCACCTAAAAGGTGGCCTGCAAACCTTGCTGTCACATTGTCCCACCAGCCTTTTATATACTTATCAAGTGCATATGCACCGATTGTTGATAGCACAAATGTCAACCCCTGGTTAACAGCAAGTGTATTTTTTCTGTCTTTATCCAGTTTATCATTTGCAAGGGTTCTTTGCATATACAGACCGCTTGTGATTACAGAACCAATTGTCAGGCAGTGCTGATAAAGATTGTCACTGTTTTTAAACTTATCTGCAAGTTTTGATAAAGCATCTGATTCAACAATTCTTGAAGTAAATTTATCAGCAATATAGTCCGTAAATTGGTCATACTTGTCATTGAAGTATTTAAAGAATTGAGATCTTTCTTTTACTGCTTTATTTACCATATCTTCAGCCGCTTGAGTTTTTGATGTAAACGCAGGCTGTTTATATTGATAATTAATGTTATTATTATTTCTTGGAAGTGTATTATTAATAGTAATATTCATTACTTAACACCTCCTTTGAATTCTTCAAAAGCGGGTTTGTCTAAAAAGTCCATTTTCGGGGTTTCCATGCTGTTATTAGTATTTACATTTTTGTTTTCTTGCGGTGCGGTTTTCTTTTTCTTTTCAACACCGAATACGTATTTTAAAATAGGCGGAATAAGTGCAATTGTAAGAATTGCTCTTGGAACACCTATTACCCAGTCCGGAATATTTTTAACAAGAGTGTTTAAAGCATTTCTGCGTTTAACTAAATCTTTTAATTCCTGTTTTGCAGCTTGTGAAATTGTGCCGGCATCCTTTTGTTTTGTAAGTTCAGCAATTTTATCATCAACTGCTTTAAATTTTGTTCGTCTGAATTTCTTTTCAAATACTTTCTTAATTGACTCGTCAAAAGGACTGGTTATTGCTGTTGATACTGCAAAACCGATAATACCTGATGCAATGGCATGACCTGCAGCATATATTTTATCCTCTTTATCTTCCTTACCCGGAAGAGAGAGGATTGTTGCCGGCCTCATAACACCAGCAAGAACAAGAGCTATTAAAGCACTAGCTGAAATGTTATGTTCTTCAGCATATTTTGCGAGTTTGCCAAACCAGTTGCTTGCAAGCATCTTGTCAAAAAGATTTCTCTTTAAAACAGTTGTGGCAGGTTTACTCTTTCCCGTAAAACTGCCACAATATGCATTACTATTATATCCTCTGTTTTTTTCATACAAGCCCGCGCTATTCTTCTCTCTGAAATTATGAGATTCCGAATGGAGCCTTATATTGTCCTGCTTGAAGGACGTATCATAAAGTATCGAATTTATTTTCATTTTTTCACCAAAAAAATTATGTCTTCTACATTCATTTTAAAACAAAGAAAAAAATTTTTTGCTAGTCTTTTTAAGAAACTTTACAATTTAATTGAGTGAATGGTGAAGAGTGCAGTGTAAAGGCTGTTTAAGGAAATTTGTTATACACACCTTACATATCAAGAGCTAAATCTAGAGTTGGCGCTTTTGCAACAATAGCACTTGAAGAGATAATATCCACACCTGTAGAGGCAATTTCATTAACTGTTTCTAGCCTTACATTTCCGCTTGCTTCAACGACAGCTGTATGATTAATTATTTTAACAGCCTCGCGCATCATATCAACAGTCATATTATCAAGCATTATAATATCAGCATTCACACTAACAGCTTCTTTTACCTGCTCTAGTGTATCGCATTCAACCTCTATTTTATGGGCATGCGATATATTTTCACGCAATTTTGCGACAGCATTTGTTATAGAGCCTGCAAGCCGTATGTGATTATCTTTAATCATGGCACAATCAGAAAGATTAAATCTGTGTAATGCTCCTCCTCCAATTTTTACAGCGTATTTTTCGAACATTCTAAAATTCGGTGTAGTTTTTCTTGTGTCAACAATTTTTGCAGAAAAAGGCGCTATGGCATTTTGATATTTAGCAGTTTCAGTTGCAATGCCTGACATTCTCTGGATATAATTCAGCGCAACCCTTTCCCCCATAAGAAGTTCTTTTGCAGGGCCTGAAATATCAGCAATCTTATCACCTTTTTTTATATTATCGCCGTCTTTAAAATAAAATTTAATCTTAATATTATCAGAGAGCATGCGAAAAACTGTTTTAAAAACTTCGCAGCCGCATAAAACACCTTCACTTCTGGTGTTTAATTCGCCTTCTAAAAAATCATTCCCGCCTGCCAAATTCTCGGTTGTTATATCTCCAAAGCCGATATCTTCTTTTAATGCAGCTTTAACGTGATCTTCAACATACAATTTATTTAACAAAATCAGGTACTCCTTCTTCTCTTGTTATAAAGCTGTGTACAGCTTCTTCTTTCATATTCGGATAGTCAGTTCTGTAATGTGCTCCGCGTGATTCTTTTCTTAAAAGTCCACAGTAAGCTATTAACAAAGAAACTGTTAACATATTTTTAAACTCGTATTCTTCTCTGCTCAAACATTTAAAAATTCTCGGGAATTCGGATTTTAACATTCTTATCTGCTCAATAGCTTCCGATAATGTCTTTTCGTTTCTAAAAATTCCGACATTATTCCACATTATCTCCTGCAATTTTTTCTTTAATGACGGAATATCTATCTCATCAAGAATTACATCCTCATCAGAGTATTTATCAATCAATGATTTAATATCTTCGTCAATCTGTTTAGGAGTTTTTAATTCTATAGATTTAAGATACTGAGCAGCAGAATAAGCACATACAACGCATTCAAGCAGAGAGTTGCTTGCAAGTCTGTTTCCGCCGTGAAGTCCGGTTGATGCTGTTTCACCTATTGCATAAAGGCCTTTCAAAGACGTTTCGCCGTTTAAATTTGTTTTAATTCCGCCCATAAAATAATGAGCCGCAGGTGCAACAGGAATAAAGTCATGAGAAATATCTATGCCGTTTTCCATACATTTTTTAGAAATAGTCGGGAAACGTTTAAAAAGTTTGGAGCTTTCTATACAGCTAGCATTTAAATAGACATTATCAACGCCATGCTCAATCATTTCATTAAAATTTGCACGTGTAACAATATCACGAGGGGCTAATTCTTTGCGTTCATCATACTTTGCCATAAATTCAACCCCATCAGCATCACAAAGCTTTGCTCCTTCGCCTCTTACGGCTTCCGATATTAAAAATCGATTTTCCTCTCCGTCAATTGCAAGCGCTGTCGGGTGAAACTGAACAAATTCCATATCCTGCATTACAGCTCCTGCTCTGTAGGCAAGTGCAACACCATCACCTGTTGCGCCTGACGGATTTGTAGTATATTTGTATAACTGTCCGACGCCTCCGGTTGCAAGAATTACAGCCGATGAATATATTGTTTCGTATTCCTGGGTTTCATCATTAAAAACAATAACCCCTCTGCATTCATTTTTTGAATTAACAATGAGTTCTACAGCACTGGTTTGTTCATAAATATCAATATTTTCATTTTCCTGAACTTTCTGGCACAATGCCTGTTCAATCATTCTCCCTGTAGCATCACCGCCACAGTGAAGTATACGCCGAACACTGTGAGCAGCTTCCTTTGTAAAACAAATATTGTTATTTTCATCGCGGTCAAATTCCACGCCGAACTTTAATAAATCTTTTATAACTGCATCAGAATGCTCTGAGATATATTTTACAGTATTAAATTCGCTTAATCCGGCACCTGCTTTAATAGTATCAGAGATATGAGAAGCAGTTGAATCTGCCTTATTTTCTTTCATTACGCCAACTATACCGCCCTGCGCGTATAGTGAATTGCTTTCCCCGAATTTTGATTTTGTAACAATAAGAATTCCGTCTGGAAGATTTATCTGCTGCTCAATCTTTAATGCGGCATACAAACCTGCAATACCGCTTCCTATAATTACTGCCGAATACTTTGAATATTTCATAATACACCTTATGTATATTTACCATTTACATAATAGCTCAAAATAAATTATTTTGCCATAATTAAATATTAAGATTTGATTAAAATAGTTAATAAAAAAGCCTCTTATAAAAGAGGCCTTTTTATTATTTTTTTACTTTGTCTTGTTCTGGTGCCTTTTTTGCAGGATGTTTCATCTCATGCTTTTTATACGGTTTCATCTTATGATTTTTATAAGGGCAGCCGGGTGCTGCACCGTAATATGCCGGAACATCATATGCCGGCATAGGCGGCATAGGACAAGAACAGCTTACATTAAGTCCAACAGAAGCATTATACAAACAAATTGCCACAAGACACCCTACAAATGATGCGAAAATTGTTGCTAAAAATTTCTGAAAATCAGGACTCACTGCCCATCTGTCGTATTCTTGATGTTTCTGGTTGTTTTCGTCACTCATAAGCTCTCCTTTATATTTTAAACCTGTACCTTTAACTCAAATTATATTATACATTATTTTTTCAAAAAATAAACCTTTTTTTAAAATTTATATTAAAAAAAATATGACTTCCCATTAAAATCCAAATATGATTTATTAATCAGCTAGATAAAATATAATTCTTAAATCTTAACAATTACGGGATTAATTAGATTTATAAAAATTTTATAAGTAATATAGGGAGAAACAACTATGACAATAAACGTATTACTTGTAGAAGATCAAAAACTTATCCGCGTTGGATTAAAATCACTTTTCGAAGATAAAAATGATATATTAGTAACTTCTGAAGCTCAAAACGGTAAAGAAGCAGTTGAAAAATTCAGGACGGTCCATCCTGATGTTGTAGTTATGGATATCGGTCTTCCTGATATATCTGGAATTGAAGCTACAAAACGAATTTTAGAAATAAATAATAAAGCAAAAGTTATAATTTTGACTTCACATCTGAGCGAGCAGGAAGTTATGGACGCGCTTCATGCCGGAGCCTGCGCTTATGCAATGAAAGACATCAGTACTGATATTTTAAAAATGGTTATTAAAACTGTTGTAGAAGGTGCGATGTGGTTAGACCCGCAGGTTGTGCCTATACTTAGAGAAAAAAACTGCGGAGTTATACCGCCGCGTCAAATGTCGCGCGCAATGTTTAAAGAACAGCACGCTAACCTCACGCAAAGGGAATACGAAGTTTTAAAGCTCGTGGTGGAAGGACTTTCCAACAACGAAATTGCTCAAGAATTAACGATTTCCGAACACACTGCAAAGGCTCATGTTTGTAATATTATTCAAAAGCTTGTGGTTGACGACAGAACACAGGCTGCTGTAAAGGCTTTAAAAGAAGGATTAGTTTAATATTCTTGAAAAATCCTGAAAATTTTGGTATATTAGAAAAACTGTATGAGGATTAATTTAATGAAAACTAATATACTATCTAATTTTAAAGGTGATTTAACTGGCGGGATTACAGCGGGTATAATTGCGCTGCCTCTTGCTATAGCTTTTGGTGTTTCAAGCGGGCTTGGAGCAACAGCAGGTATTTATGGTGCAATAATTGTCGGAATGCTTGCAGCAATTTTCGGCGGCACACCCACTCAAATATCAGGGCCTACAGGGCCTTTAACAGTAGTTGCAGCTTCAGTTGTTGCAGCTCACTCATCAGACCCGGGATTAGTTTTTACCGCTATATTTCTATCCGGAATTTTTCAGATTATTCTCGGAATTTTTAAAATTGGTAAATTTGTTAATTTTATTCCTTATCCTGTTATTTCAGGTTTTATGAGCGGTATTGGGACAATAATCATTCTTTTACAGATAAACTCATTTCTTGGATTAGAATTTTCCGGAACACCTGTAGAAGGATTAATTAATGCTCTAAAATCATTACACAACAGTAACTTGCAAAGTATTATACTTGGACTTATTGCATTAATTATAGTCTTTTTTACGCCAAAAAAGATAGCAAAAATTATTCCTCCGCCCTTGATTGCCCTAATACTTGGAACAGTTACTGCTGTTTTTTTCAACTTTGATGTAAATACAATAGGTGAAATTCCAAGAACCCTGCCATCGCTTATTGTTCCAAGATTTCATCTAGATAATATAGAAATCATTATACCTATAGCTTTAACAATTGCAGTTTTAGGGTCAATAGATACTCTATTGACATCTCTGGTTGCGGATTCTATGACAAAAACTAAACATGAGTCAAATAAAGAGCTAATCGGCCAGGGGATAGGGAATATGGCGGCAGCTTTATTTGGCGGTCTGGTATCCTGCGGCGCAACAATGAGAACGGTTGTTAATATAAAAAGCGGAGGAAAAACAAGATTGTCCGGAGTTGTGCATTCTATTTTCTTAATTATGATAGTTGTATTTTTTGCACCGGTTGCTGCAAAAATTCCGCTTGCTGTGCTTTCAGGGATTTTAATAAAAGTCGGTGTAAGTATTATTGATTACAAATTTATTAAATTGATAAAAGCAGCCCCCCGAAATGACTTACTTGTAATGCTTCTTGTCTTTTTAATAACAATATTTGATGATTTGATACTTGCAGTAGGGGTCGGTGTTGTTTTATCGTCTATTCTTTTTGCCGCTAATGTTGCAAAACAGACAGATATAAAACTTGTCGGGCTTTCAAATATTACAGATGAAAATTATATTGACGAAGATTTAAAAAATAAAACAATGATTATGCATATTGACGGAACATTATTCTTTGGCTCAGCTTCACAAATGGCAGCTAGAATGAACCAAATTCTTGATTACAAAAACGTCATTATTGATTGTTCTCATATAAAGAGCATTGATATTTCGGCAGTGTTTGCTCTTGAAGATTTGATTTTAACTTTGAATAACAAAAAAGCTAGAGTTATAATTATCTTTAACAACCGCGAAGTTGCTGCCTCTACATTAAAATTAGGATTAAGAAAACTTATTAGTCCTAATGATATTGCATTTTCAACTCAAGAGGCTGTTGAAAGTATACAAAATTAAGAAAAAATGGTATTATATTCTTATTAAGAAGGAGGGAATATGAAAAAAATATTCGTATTATTATGTATGATGCTAGCTATACAGACAGCCGGTTACGCTGATTTTGAAACAGATATGCACCAGGCATATATTGCTAAAATTCAGGCGCAGGGTATAACATACAATACTTACAATTTCTTTAATGCAATAAGTAACGGCAATGTTCAGCTTGTTGATTTGTTTTTAAAAGCCGGTATGAGTCCTGAATCGACTTTTATGAAAGCTCCGGCAATCTATATGGCAATTTCTAGCAATCAAAATGAAATTGTAAAAATGCTTCTTGATAACAAAGTAGATCCCAATAAAGAAGTTGCAGGGCTTTCACCATTGATTATGGCAATCCGAAACAAAGATGCACAAATTGTTCAAACTTTAATTGAATATGGCGCTGATGTAAATAAAGAAGTCGGCTATACAAAACCTCTGGCTTACGCAATTCAGAAAAAACAACCTAAAATTGTCGAACTTTTGATAAATGCAGGAGCAAAACCTGATAATGAAATTTTAATCAAGGCTTTAAAATCAGATGACAATTACATTAAAGATGCGGTACTAACAAGGTTTAAAACTATGGATTAAAATAAAAAAAGAGGCTTTTAAAAAGCCTCTTTTTTTAAGCATTTTTTTCTTTTTCCTTTTCTTTTGCTTCATCAATCTTTTCAGCAACTTTTTCTTTGACAGAATGAGCCTTTTCTTTAATATCTTCTTTTACATTGTGCACTTTTTCTTTTGCTTTTTGAGCATCTGCTTTTAAATTTTCTTTTACTTCTTCAGCTTTTTCTTTAGCTTTGTGTGCGGCATCATGCATTTTTTCTTTTATTGTTTCTTTATCTTTTTCACTGTTCATGGCATATTCCTTTCGTTTTTATTTACAAATATATTATTTACTTTATAAGTATGAATTTTATGCGAAAAAAGTATTAGAACATTAATATTTTGTCTTAGTATGATATAATATTCTTGTTGAGAATACAGAGAGCGGAGATATAGATGGAAGGCAGTATTAAGAAAAATTATTATTTAATTTTTAATAATATAATGACTTATCTGCCATCCAGAATATTAATTATCTTAAACTCAGTTATAATTATTCCTCTATTTGCATATTTTTTAAGCGAAAAACAGATTAGTATTTATTTGATTGCATTACAGGCTTTAAATCTCATGTGCACTTGTTCTTTTGACTGGATTACAAAGGCTGTATTGAGATTTTATGAAAAATATAATATAAAAAATTCGCTAAATGTCTTTTTCTCAAGCATTTTCTGGTTGTCTGCGGTTGTATACATATTAATTCTTATAAGCTATTTTACCTTTAAAGATTTTATTTTAGAAAAATTTGCAGTTGATAACATATCATTTCTTTTTACAATACTTCTTGTACTGCCCTGCGGTATAAGACAATTTTTATACCAGATATTGAGAGCAAGAAATCAGGCGAAACTATATACTCTAAGCATATTATTATATCAGCTTGGCTTTATTGTACTGTTTTTCGCTATCACAAAAATAATTCCGAATGCACACGCGGTATTATTTGCAATGATGGTTTCAATAGTTGCTATTGACATTTATATAATTCGTTCAATTTACCTTAATTACAAAATTGAAAATAAAATTAATAAAACAATTCTTTATGAAGTTTTAAAATATGCGCTTCCGCTTATTATAACCAACACTGCATACTGGGCTATACTTAATTATTCAAAACTTATATTTCAAAATATGCAGGAGTATTTAAATACCGCGATAACCGGAATATCCTGGATGCTGTCAGGAAACATTATACAGCCTCTAGTAACAGTATTCACCTTTGCAAGTTTTCCTGTTATTATCAAAAAATTTGAACTTAACAGACTGTATAAAACTTATTTTACAAACATATTACAGTTATACTGTTTTTTACTTCTTCCGATAGTGAGCATCTTCTGTTACTTTTCAAAAGAAATTGTTTATTTAATCTTACCGGAAAACTACAAAATGGCTGCTATTATGCTTCCATTTTTTGCCTTTGCAATATTTTTACATGAATTTATGAAACTCATAAACTTTAAGTATCATTTAAAAAACAGAACCTATATTGAAATGTTATTCGGAATTATAATCGCCTGCGCAGCATATTTTCTTAATATAAAAATGATTAATTCATTTTCATTATTAGGAGCAGCAATGACATTGTTTTTAAGTGAAGTCATTCTTATTATTGTGAATTTATTTGTCAAATTCAGAAGCTTTGACTACCTTAATTACACCAAAATTTTAAAAACGTTTCTGTTAATTGCCTTTACCGGTATCGTAGTTTTTGGATTGGTGCAGTTGATATTTATACCTGCGCCGCCTAATAAATATATTTATATTATTAAAATGATTGCATATATAAGCTGTTACTATGGTATATGCTATCGCTTTAAAGATAAAATATTAGCTTAGTCAATAAAAACAAATTTACGTTTTATTTTAAAATTCTTTTTATCATCCAACAAAGCTTTTCTTAACTTTAAATAATTGGCTTGCTCTGTATCTGTGGGGTTATACCTTGTCCAAACAGAATATTTAACTGCAGCCTTTGGAACTTCTCCAGGTTTTAACAATTTGTAATCAACATCAGCAAGATTATTTTCTTTAGCAAATTGCTTAAAATCTTTTATATTTTCCGTAAATTTGTCGTTAGAAACTCCCATTGTATTTCTATCTAGCCAGTATAAAGTAACTTTATGATAACCCGCATCAGTGTATATCTTATTAAATAATTTAACAAAGTCGCTGAGTTTATCTTTATCGTGCAATCTATTGTATATTGTTTTATTAACTATGCTTTGAACTTGTTCTAATCCGGGGCTCAATAATAGATTTCTGAATACTATTACTTCCCCTGAATTTTTTAATAAAAACATTTTTTGAAGTTGAGAAGTTTGAAAATCTCTCAGTCCATTGATAACTTTTTCATCAATATTACCTCTCATTTCAAGTTCATCAAGACATCTTGTCATAGTATCATACATAGTTTTAATTTTTCTATCTTCTGCCAAACGAAGAAAAAGCTGCGGAGATTCTTGAATAAAAAAGATATTTACACATACATTTGAATATTCATTCAGCAGTTGAATATCTTTATCAGACAGATTTTCAGCCACAACATTAGAAATTTCTTTGTACATGTCCTCATCTAACACAGGGGATATAATATCTGCGGTCTGCATTATTCTTTTAAGCATTTTTACAGGTCTGTCATTTATCAGCCTTAAATTTGAAATTTCCTGCAGATGTCTTTTATAAGAAAACATTCTGTAATACAAATAATCTTCATCATTTTTTATATATGAAAGATTTTTTAAATATCTGCTTGACAATGTATCAACAAAAACTGTCGAGGCAAAAAACCTTCTTGACAACTGAAGTCTTTCACCTAAAAAGGCTTCCGGCACAATTTCCGCCATCACTTCACTGTCTTTACCTTTGATTTTAACAAAAAATTCGGGTATTACTGATATTGTCCGCATATAATGCGGCATCTCTGCATTATAAGATATATCATCGCTGAATAAAGTTATAGGAGGATAATTTTCAATCAAAATTTCGTTTGATTTTAAGATATAAGGTAATTCAACCTTTGCGCTGTCCGGTTTCCCATCCATAGTTTTCTGCGTGTATCTTATGTAATCTTTGCCCTCAAGAACAACCGGAATATAATCAGATATAACTTTTGCATTTTGGTTATGAACTTGTGCGTTATTTCCTAAAACATCAAAAACAGTCCTGTCAATATATAAAGATTTGTCTTTCAAAGTATTGATATATGAATTAAACAAATACTGGAAAGAATCCATTTTATCAACAACAGAATTTGCAATTTCCTCAGCGTTATTACCGTCGTAATTATATTCCCCGAGATAAACACCTACGGCAAAATCTAAATCGTTGGGAATAGGATTGTTCTTCAAAAAGCCTGAACCATATGCATTTTTAAATACATACTTGATAGGATAACCGTCTTTTCTCGAATTAGCTCTTGTGAAGCTGAATGCTTTATCAAGCTCTTTAATTACAGGTGCAATTTCTGAAAATCCAGATGTTTCAGTATACGGGTTGAGATACAGAAACGCAACCTCTTTATTTGAAACAAAATAAACTACTGCAGATAAACAAACCAATCCTATAACAGCAAGATAAAATTTAATATTTTTCATAATTACTAATTATATAAGCTCATTAAAAAGATGTCAATTGATTAAATCTTTCCTCTACATCAATTAATAAAGTCTTGAATTTTTCTTAAATTTGGAGTAAAAATATCATATTGTGAGGTGAAAGAGATATGGAAACTTATGGTCTTGAAAATATCGGTATTATTAATCCAAAAGCGGTTTACAGGAACTTATGTCCCGCAAAATTAATAGAACTAGCACTACAGCGCAATGAAGGCAGCTTAACGAGCACTGGTGCTCTCGTTGTCACAACAGGAAAATATACAGGACGTTCTCCAAAAGACAAATTTATTGTAGATACACCAACTATCCATAACGAAATTGCATGGGGAAAAGTTAACAAACCCATAAGCCGGGAGAAATTCAATTCACTTAAAAATAAAATCACTGAGTATTTTAAAAATAGAGAAATTTTTATCTTTGACGGATTTGCAGGTGCTGATAAAAATTATACACAAAAATTCCGCGTAATTAATGAACTTGCAAGCCAGAATTTATTTATTCACCAACTGCTTATCCGCCCGTCAGAAGAAGAACTTTCAAATTACGGAAAACCTGACTATACAATACTTTGTGCCCCCGGATTTAAATGCAATCCGGAAATTGACGGTGTAAATTCTGAAGCTGCAATAATTATTGACTATGAGGCACATATAATTATTATCTGCGGTTCAAAATACTCTGGAGAAATTAAAAAATCCGTATTTTCAACAATGAATTACGTTATGACAAAGAAAAATGTTCTTCCCATGCACTGTTCTGCCAATATGGATCCAAAAACAGGAGAAACAGCAATATTTTTCGGTCTGTCAGGAACCGGTAAAACAACTCTTTCAGCCGATCCAAACCGTAAATTAATAGGTGATGATGAACATGGTTGGTCGCCTGAAGGAATATTCAATTTTGAAGGCGGATGTTACGCAAAATGCATAAACCTTTCTCAAGAACATGAACCGCAGATTTACAATGCAATTAAGTTTGGTGCAATTGTTGAAAACGTAATTATTAATCCAAAAACATGCGAGCCTGACTATAGTGATGGAAGCCTGACAGAAAACACACGCGCAGCTTATCCTGTTGAGTATATTGAAAATGCACAAATTCCAGGACTCGGCGGAATTCCCAAAGTTGTGATATTTTTAACAGCTGATGCCTTCGGAGTGTTACCGCCAATCTCAAGATTAAATAAAAATGCTGCGATGTATCACTTTGTAACAGGTTTCACTTCTAAACTTGCAGGTACTGAACGCGGAGTAACAGAACCTCAGCCTACATTTTCAACACTGTTTGGAGAGCCTTTTATGCCTATGGACGCATCTGTTTATGCGCGTATGCTCGGTGAAAAGTTAGAAAAATACGGCACAAAAGTTTATCTAGTAAATACCGGTTGGACCGGCGGAAGTGCAGCATCAGGCGCCAAGCGTATAAAATTAAGCTACACAAGAGCCATGGTTACAGCTGCATTAAACGGAATGCTTGACAATGTTGAATATAAGCACCACGATATTTTTAATGTGGATTATCCAACCTCTTGTCCGGGAGTTCCAAATGAAAGTCTTGATGCAAAAGAAATGTGGACAGATAAAAAAGCTTACGATGAGCAGGCAGACAAACTAGCACAAATGTTTGTTAAAAACTTTGAGGAGAAATATCCGAATATGATGCCTGAGATTGTTGCAGCAGGGCCTCAACCCAAAAATTAAAAACAACAACAATTAAATAAAAAAGTTTTCTAGGGTTCCGCGGAATTTATTCCGGACAGGTCCGAGAGAAAACGCAAAGGACTAACCTTTGTACACGGAAGGATAAAAACCAGGGAGATATTACATAATATCTCCCTTATTTTATATAAAAATAAAACAAGAAAGGAAAAAATATGGAATGGATTTATTTACTTACAGCAGGGTTATTCGAAATAAGCTGGGCTGTTGGCTTAAAATACTCTCATGGATTTACACTTCTAATTCCTGCAATATTAACCATTGTCTTTATGATTGCAAGTTTTTATTTTCTCTCGCTTGCTCTAAAAAGTCTGCCGCTTGGAACGGCTTATGCTATATGGACTGGAATAGGAACGTTAGGGACAGTAATTTTCGGTATTATTCTTTTTAAAGAACCTGTAACAGCATTAAGACTTTTTTGTATAGCACTAATTTTATGCGGAATAACCGGTTTAAAATTGATAACAAAATAGAAAGTTAGTTCTACTTGCAAAGGCAATTGCAGAATTATGTAAGGCGTAAAAAATTTGCCAAAGTTGGAGTTCTTATAGGATATTTCCACTAAAAGAAATCTTCATCTATTTTCTTTATTAAAATAGTATCTTCTAGCTGTACTCCAATATTATATTCTATCATTAACTTAGCTAAAGCTTGTCCATCTATTAAAACTATTGTTTCTTTCACTTCTTTAGCACATTGTACTGCAGGCTCAGTGAATCTAGATGTAGTTATATATACACCTTTTGTCGCTTTTTTCTGTCCTAGCGCGCCGACAAATTCCCTCATTTTAGGACTTGGAACAGGTGTATTATCATCCCATTGCTTAGCTTGAATATAGACTTTATCAAGGCCTAAAACATCTTGTTTTATGATACCATCTATACCTCCATCACCAGGCCCGCCTTTTAATTGTATAATGTCATCATAAGAACTGCCATATCCCATATTAACTAACAATTTAGCAACAATTTCTTCAAAAAAACCGGATTCATGTTTTGCTAATAATTTTTCTATTAAATCATTTTCCAAATTTGCATTCCATGTATTTATGCCGGAGTAAATCATATCATAAGGAGTTTGTGTGTTAACTAGCTGAACATCTTCCTTTTCTAAATATTTGCAGCTTGTTTTAGAGCAATTATTATTCAGGTTTCTAAATTTTCGGAAGGGCTCAAACTGCATTAAAAATTTATTGTCAATTGTTTTAGGTTTTGACTTTAAGACTTTAACCCCTAAGTCTGTTATTTTAGATAGAGATTGTAAAAGAACACATGGTTTGATTTCTTGTTACAGATGGTTTGATTATTTTGGGCAACATAAATTTAAAATATTAAA
>CALUYN010000016.1 GCA_944325025.1 Candidatus Gastranaerophilales bacterium
TGCTGGGCCTGAATTGGCTCCCAGACAGGTTACATTTGTGCCCGTCACGCCTTTACAAGCATTAATACCTATGGCAATATTATCTAAACCTGAAGCTTTTGCACCATATCCAATAGCAATCCCGTAAATTCCGCTAGCTTTTGCCCCATAACCTATTGCTATTGAGCTGCTACCTGTTGCTTCTGGGCTGTTAACAGTATTGGTTGAGCTGTCTGAACCTCCTATAGCAATCGAATGAGCACCGGAAGCAACAGAAGATAACCCTATGGCAATAGCTGCATAACTATTGGAGGGATAACCGATACTGGCCTGTGCATTATTACCTATTGCAATAGAACCAATTGGTTCTGCAGAGGAGTTATTTCCAATGGCTATTGAATCTGTTCCTGTTCCGGTTGATCTATATCCCATAGATAAAGCTGATTGTCCAGAAGTTATATGATCTCCTATACCTATTCCATTATCTTCTACTTCTACCAGAGTGCCAATAGCAATTCCTCTTGAACCTGAAATTACACGGTCGTAACCTATTGCCACACCGCTATTACCTGCAGCTGTCCCACTGATTCCTATAGTAACAGAGTTAGGTGAATTAACTGTACTAGAGCTACCTACAACAATTGAATTGGAAGCTGCATCGTTTGCGGTAATATTTGAGCCAATAACTACAGAATCTTGGCCGCTTACTTTATTATTTGTTCCTATTGCGATTGAATGCAAGCCTGTACTTTCAGTTATTGGCCCCATAGCTATTGAACCTGCCTGCGAAGCTACTGTAGCAGCACCTATTGCAATTGAACCGTCGCTGTTAGATTGTGCAGCATGAGCAGGCGGGGCCTCTCCGCCGATTGCTATGGCATATGTTCCGCTAGCAGATGCACTGTGACCGATTGCCGTTGCATTACTGTTTGTTGCTGAGGCATTTACACCTACTGCAGTTGAGTTATCCTGTGCTACTTGAGTATTTCTACCTATAGCTACTGAATTTTCTACAAGATTGCCGCTTGATAAACTTCCTAGCAACAATCCATTGTTATCAAATCTCAAACTGCCTAAAACTGAATTACCTTGTTTAAATAGAATATGGTCTTTACCATCGCCGGTATTGATTACCAAACGAGAATTTGTGTCAGTATCTTCTGCTTCCTGCTGACCTATCATGGCAATTTGTGAATCGCCTAAACCATAATAAGCATCAGATCCGTTTTCTGCCCATACCCACGGGGATGACTGGTCAAGTTTATTCCTTGTTGTCATCACAGGCGCCATTGCTGCCATGATGATACTTAAAATTAGCATAACTACCATCATCTCAGCTAATGTGAAGGCGGCCTTTCTTCTGGGTGAAGAGTGAAGGGTGAAGCGTGAAGAGAATTTGTCTTTACGAGGCAGCGTAGCACCCTCACCCCATTGGGGAGAGGGATTATATGTTTTTACGATACTAGCTTTGCATCTTTGCCTCTTGGCTTCTTCGCATCTAATTAAACCCTCACCCGCAGTTGTAAGTTCACTTTGTTCACACAACTGCTCCCTCTCCCAGAGGGCGAGGGGGAACGTAGCCGTTCCATCCGACACATTAAGATTACATAAAATTCTTAAGATACTTCTTAGTAACCTAGCGCCATAGTATCCTAGTATCTTTAAATAGCTTGCCTTCTTGACCTCATGACTTCCGTCTAGCCGAGAAGTGCCCCCCCCCCGAAGCTCACGTATCTTGTTAATTCATCATTGTTCATACTTACTCCTTTGCTTCTTTTACATACTTATTAATTAAGTATAACCTAATTTCATATTTTTTATAAGTATAAAAAAATCCGGATGAAAATTTCATCCGGATTTTTTTATTTATTATGATTAACTATTTAACCATTTCTTTGAATTTTTTACCAGCTGAGAAAGCAGGAACTGTTTTAGCAGCAATTTTCAAAGGTGCACCTGTTTGAGGGTTTCTACCTGTTCTAGCTGCTCTTTTGCGTGGTTCGAATGTTCCGAAACCAACTAATGTAACTTTTTTACCTTTAGATACAGTTTTTTCAATTGTTTCTAAAGTTGCAGCGATAATATCTGCAGTAGCTTTTTGAGAAACTTTTGCTTTCTTTGATACTTCTTTTACCAATTCTTCTTTGTTCATTATGAACCTCCTTTTAATTTGTGCATACAGTAATTGAAACCATTCTCTCTCCGCATGCTCTTTAATATCGACAAAATTTATTATAGCATTTTATTTAAATTTGGCAAGTGTTTTTCAAAAAAAAATTTATATCCTTTAAATATACACTGGATTTGCGCAGTCAAAAAGAGTGCAAAAGGCGTTCTTATAATGGTTTTGCCTAGTTATAAGAATCCTCGTTTACTCTGGCAAATTTTACATCTTTATAAAAATATTGTAATATTTGATATGCATTATAGCCTTGTTTAGCAAGATTGTTTGCGCCATGCTGCGACATGCCGACCCCATGCCCGTTCTTTTTAACATTATCATCAAATGACGGAACAGAACGCAAATAAGGAAGCGTGCTTCCCCAATTGTCAGCATTTGTCTGTCCGCCTGCAGATGCAGAATAATAAGCATTTATAACTTTCATGTTATATGTAAGCACAATACCTTTTGTCTGGTCTACAGCGTAATTTGTATCTGCTGTTTCTTTAGAAGCTCCGCCATATGCTTGATCTTCCGGTGTATCTTTGAGGTCGTATCCAAATTTTGCACGTTTACCTAAATTTGCAAGGGCATAACTTCTTGCTGCAATCGCCTGTGCCTTATGCGCTTCTGCCGCCCAGCCTGAGGGCATTTCAGAAGGAACAACCCCTTTTATATAATCTTCAAGCGGAACGTTATTGATAACTGTCAATTTTCCATTTTTATTCTGTATCATTATAACTCCGCGGTACCATTTGCCTTTGGCACTGACAAACCCCTTATCAAAAGTTCTGACAACAATATTATCAGAATCTATTTTATAATATGTGCCGTTATAAAGTATTGCCATTAAATTGTGGTAAGGTTTGATAACATAACCTTTCATGGCTTCCAAATCGCAAATTGTATGATTTGTGTTTGCATCAATAATCTTGCCGTCAATAGATGTACCGACAGCAGCAGAGTCAACATCTGTTTGCAATCCTATCTTGATTGCATAGCACGGATTTATAAATATAAAATTACAAATAACTATTGAAAATAATATAATAATCTTCTTCACAAGCTTATTATAACATATATTTAAATAAATGTGTTTAAATCATAAGATTGATTTTTACACTCTAATTTTTCACTAACTTTACATTCGCCTTAACTCTTTTTGCTGTAGCTTCACCGAATTTTTGGCCTACAGCATAAGATGTCATTGAACCGCCGACAAAAAGCAGACCTTTTATAATAGCTCCGGCTTTGCCTTTTAACTTATGTTTTTCAAGATATTCAAAAAGAGGCTTCAAAACTTTAGTTTTAGAAAGTTTTGAAATACCTTCTTTCACTGTTTTAGAATTTACAGCCTTGTCATAATTCTTCTTTATCATCCCTTCGCCTGCAAACATAGCTGATAGTGCTGCAACTTCTGTCACACCCGTTCCGACCTTATCATCAGACATAGCCGTTTTTAACACACCTGAAGCGCAAATTAAAGGATTAACATTATCTGCAGCAAATTGTACGGCTTTACCTGCATATTCAAAAGCCTTATGCTCATTTGCAAGTTTTGAAAATACACTCAATGCACTTCTTGCTGAGTTTGCCGCTAAACCGTCGTACTTTGACACTTCTTGCAGCAAACCTGCAGTCTGCCCTAAAGCAACAGTACTCCTGCCGACATCACCGTTTTTGGTTTTGTCGACATTCCTGCAAGCAAATATACATGATGCTATTGGACTAAACACTACAATTCACCTTTTAATCTACACTACAATTATATAAAGTATTTTTTTTTATAAAAATTGCCAAATAAATTACTTTTTTTACATTTGTTACAAAACTACATACAATTGCCCCCCCCCCGAAACCATATATAATTTCAAATATAGTATTAATTAATAAAAAAGGGGAAATAATGAAAAAATTTTTAATTCTATTAGTGATTTTAGGTGTTTGTGTGTACATTTTTAAAGACGAACTTAATCCTAAGGGGGCATTAATAAACAAACTCAACAAATTCAACGAAATTGAAAATATATATTATCAAACAGATATTTCATATAAATTTTTAGGTCAGCAAGAAACTACCATTACTCTTAAACAATTTAAAAAAGGGAATAACTATAATGCAAAATTCTCAAACCCTATGATGAGAAGCGAAGCTAATTTAGAATTAAAAAACGGCAATATTCGTTATAACGAATACTTTATGACTGTTGAAGGAAGTGTTAATGAATCAAAAGCAGACAAAAGTTTCTTCTGGCTAGATAAAATAACATCAGACGATATTAATAAAGACACAATTAAAAAACTCGAAACACCTGATAACCTTTCAACCTTGAATTGTAAAATGTACTCTTCTGAATTAAAAAAAGATAAAAACAAAATTGATATATGTATTAATAAAGAAAATATACCAGTGTATATTAAATATTATAATATAGACTTTATCCCATTACTTTTTAGCACTAATCCAATCACAAGCGTCACAGAACACAAAGGAGATGTCATATTAAAATTAACTGATATAAAATTAAATCCTGCGTATGACACCTCATTTGACGTAAAAACAAGTAAATATGGACTCACAATGACAGTAAAGGAATTAAAAGACCAAATTGCCGAACAGCAGGCTATGTTTAACGAAATAAATGAGTCTATGGACGATTTAAAATCCCTTATGAACGATTTAAACAATCTGCAAAATACAGAAGATATACATTATTAAAACAAAATGAACAAATAATCTTTTCATATCGTTTGTTATATTGATAATAGAAAAAAAACTGTTATAATATATAATTATGAAAAAATTACTTGTTATACTCGCTCTATTATTATTCACCGGCAATGTTCAGGCAGAAGATTTGCCTAACGTTCAGCTTGACATAAGAGATTACGATGCAATTGAAATTCCGGCAGGTACATTCATCCCTGTCATAAATACTCAGGAAATCTCAACACAGTACTGTTCAGAAGGTTACAAAGTTAAATTCATCGCAACAAATGATATGTACCTTCATGATACAAATATAGTTCCGCGCGGAACAGAGTTTTACGGATACATTGAAAAAATTAATGCACCTGTTGTCGGAACCAATGCTGCTATGAAGATTAAAATAACAAAAATGATTTACAAAGACGGATATGAAGTTCCTGTGAGGGGGTATTTATACACTTCTAATAACAATGTTTTTGGAGGTGAATTAACTCCGCCTGAAAAACTTTTGAGAATTGCACACCGCCAACAAAAAGTAAAAAGAACAACTCTTCAAATAAGACCTGGTAATGTTCGTAAAATGGGTGCTCATACAGTTATTCAATCCGGCTCAAATGAAATTATAGTACTGACAGACCCTGCAATGATAACTCATACCTTAACAAATTGACTTAATTTTAAAGGTAAAATAAAATAATATAAAAAGGAAGGTTAATATGGATAAAAAATTCACAACAACTATAGCTGTACTGCTTTTGTCTACAACAGCAGCATTTGCAGCACCTAACTATAATTACAGCCAGAATTCACCGGCACCGCAATATCAGCAGAATTTTTATCCTACGCAAACATTAAGCGGAAACCAAACTTTAAAAGGCAGGGTAGTAACGGTTCCGGCAGGACAGAGTTTTCCGGCTGTTGTGACAACTCCGATGAGTTCCGCAAATTTAACAACAGGCCAGAATGTAACAATTGCACTCGGGTCAGATTTTTACTATAACGGAAATCTCATAGCACCTGCAGGAAGTTCAATAACAGGAACAGTTCTTGAAGTTTCAAAAGCTAAACACGGAAGTCTTAACGGGAAATTAATGCTTAGATTTACGCAGATTGTAACACCTTACGGAATACAAATTCCTATTTCAGCAGTTGTAAAAACTAATGACAATACCGGAGTTTTAGTCGGCGGAACTAAAATGGATGTTGCTAAAGATTACGGTAAAGATGTAGCAGTAGGCGCAGGAGCAGGGGCGCTTGCAGGTGTTATTATTTCACCTCTTGCAGGAGGAGATATAGGTAAAGGTACAGCACTTGCAACTGCAGTCGGTGCAGGCGGAGGACTTGTAAAGTCAATATGGGATAAAGGAAACGATGTTGAAATCCCTGCAAACTCCGCAATTCAGCTAGTACTTACCCAACCGATTACTGTTAACCCTGCAATGTTTAATACAAATTACTAAGTAAATCGGGTGATAATTTTATTTTTGTTTTAAAATAGAATTAATCAGACAGAATTTTTAAGGGGAGAGAATGTCCTTATTAGGAAAATATACAGATAATTTTATAGAAGATGATGAGCGAGAAGAAAGTATAAACTATACACCGCCTTCCGTTTTAAAGAACAATGAAGATATAAGCCTTAAAAAATCTATACTTATTTCGGCAATTCTTCACCCGACAGCTATAGGTGTATGGGGTTTAATTGTCCTTATTCTCGGGATGCTCGGGATTACTCTGACAATCTTTGACAAACCAAAACCCAAAATGAATGATATTGAATTTGTTCTTGTTGATAAGGAAGAAACACCTATTAATAAAAATACTCCTTACCGTGCGGACATAAATTCACGTGCAGGCGGTCATCATGACCCGACAAGAAAAGTTTCAATGCCGTCACCTGCGCCGGGCGCGCCAAAAACAGCTTCGCAGCCCGCAAAAAAAGCCGCACCTGCACCTGCGCAAAATCCGCTTCAAAAAATAGTAAAACAGGTAACCCAACAGGTTCAGGCTCCTGCTCCTAAAAAAGCTGCAACACAACAGGCGCCCGCAGGCCCTAAAAAGGTTGAGCAGGCAAAACCTGCGCCTCCGACTGCACGGCCGTCTTTAAAACCTCCTACAACTCCAAGACCTGTTGCAAAACCGTCATCAGCATTTACAGTTCCCGTACCCAAAGGGGGAACAGGTTCTGGCAGATACGCTACAGGCCCGATAAGCGGATCCGGCACAGCAGCCAAAGGCGGTGGCGGAGGCAGTACAGCTTCGTCAGGCAGAGGTTCTCATGCGCCGGCACCATCGCTTGCGCCAACAGGCGGCTCCGGCACAAAACTTGCTAAAGGCGGCGGGGGAGGAACCGGCGGAATAGGCAATCCTGGCCCTGGCAACCCTAACGGACGTCCTGGTATTGATGCAATCAGAGAGCCTGATTTCGGCCCTTATATGAGAGAACTTCAAAGACGTATCAAAATGAACTGGGATCCGCCAAAAGGCAACGAAAGCAAACGTGTTGTTCTGCTTTTCAAAATTGCAAAAGACGGAAGATTACTTTCCTGCAGCGTATTTAAGTCCTCCGGACTTCCCGGAGCTGACAAGGCTGCAATAAACGCAGTTCAAGCAACTGCACCTTTCAGACCGCTCCCTGCCGAATTCAAAGACAACAGTATTGATATCCAATTTACATTTGATTACAACGTATTTGGAGCATCAGGATACAATTAGAGGTCAGGAAGGCAGGTAGAAAAGGAGGCAAAAGAATAAAAAAACGCCTTTTAAATAGTCATAAACTATGGTAAAAAAAGAAAGGAAATTACGAAGGATTTTAAAGCAAAACAGGTGCGAGGGATAAAAAATTCCGAAACTAGTACAAAATAACTAAAACACCCGAGTGCATTGACTGTATAAAGCGATAACAAAATATAATACAAGTTAATGCAAAATTATAAAAAAGCGCCTCATAGAATATCGTAAGCTATGGTAAAAAAAGAAAAAAAGAGAGGATAATTATGGAACTACTATTAAATTCAATTAAAATGGACTGGCCGGTATTGCTGCCGATTTTAGTCTGCTCTATTCTGGTTGTTGCTGTTGTAATCAACAGATTTTCTTTCTACAAGAAAAACAAAAGAGATGTCCGGTTATTAATCCCGAGATTAAAAAAAGAACTTGTAAAAAACAACCTTGAAGGCGCAGAAACTCTGGCAGTACAATGCGGCGGAGCAATTGGCGAAGTAACCGAAGAAGCTGTAAGAATATTTGCAGAACAAAAGAGCGGTTTTTCACGTGCTTTTGATATTTCAGCATCTTTAGAGTCAAGAAAACTTGAAAGCCACTTAACAATACTCGGTACAATCGGCGGTGTTGCACCGTTCTTAGGTTTGTTCGGAACAGTTGTCAGAATTCTTTTTACATTCCAGGATCTTGCAGCTCAGGGCAATCAGTCAGCAGCAGTTGCATCAGGTATTGCATCAGCTTTGATTGCTACAGCTTTCGGTCTTGGGGTTGCTATTGTTGCAGTTATCTTCTATAACTCATTCCAGTCAATAGTTAAACGCTATGAAGATGACTTTCAGCTTATCAAATTGTTGTTCTTAAGCTTTGTAGATTCAAACGATGAATCAACAACACCGAGCAATGCAAACATATCACTGTCTTAAGAAGAAAGGGACTTACGAAATTTTCTAAAGCATTATAAAAAGCGCCTCTTAGAATGTCGTAAGCTATGGTAAAAAAAATGACAATGAAAACTAATAAGGGTAAAGAAGCCCTGTTCACAGAAATAAATATTACACCTCTGACAGATATTTTTCTTGTTCTGTTAATCATTATGATGGTCGTAGCTCCGACCTTCCAGTCAACAGACAGTTCCATAACTATCCCCGAGATTAACAGCGGAATTTCAATTGAGCAGAAAAATGCGACAGTATCTGTTACCAAAGACGGTAAAATGTATTTGAACGGCAATCCGGTGACGGAAGAAAACCTTACAAACGAACTTGTTACTTTAAAGCCTCAGCTTGAAAAACCCGAACTGGTTGTAAAAGCCGATGAAAAAGTAAGAAGTGCAAAAATTATGGAAATAATGAACGCCGCGCAGGACGCCGAATACAAAAAACTCATTGTCGCAGGCGAACCGTTGAGCAAAAAAGAACAGAAGAACCTTGAGGAAGGTAAAAAAATATAATTTCCTGACTTCTAAAGCAAATTTGGAGAAAATATGGCACGAAACAGAGATACATTCAATGAAATAAACATAACACCTTTAACAGATATTTTTCTGGTTCTGTTAATCATCATGATGGTAATAGCGCCAATGTTGGATCAGCAGGGGTTAAATTTGACTGTACCTGAAAATGTTGCCGAGGAACAGGTTCAAAATAAAGAAACGAAAATCATGACAATAATGGTTTCTGCTGACGACAAATTTTATCTTGACGGTGCTGAGGTTCCTTCTAACGAACTGGAGGATGCAATTGCCGCTCAGGCAAAAAATTATCCTGACGGGCTGTTGATAAAGACTGATGCAGATTCTTCGCACGGCGCAATGGTAAGAGTTATGGACAGTGCAAGAAATTCAGGCGTAACAAGCATATCAGTTGATCAAATTTAAACATTCCATTCAGGGTTTCCGTCTGCGACATCAAAGAACTTCTGCATTTTTTCAGAAACAGTCATATCTTTATTCTGCGGAAACACGCTGTTTGGTTTTGTCATATCAACATTTGCCATAGTATCAAATTTATTTATTTGTTCTCTTATTGCCTCAAAATTAATAATTTTTGTCATATTACCCTCTCACATATAAAAAAAACATTCAGCCCGCAGAGATTTCAGCAAACATTTTTTTATTTACAAAACTTTATCTTTTAGAGGTCAGGAAGGCAGGAGGGCAAGTTATTTTCGTAAGCGTCGCTCACATTAATAAGCCTGCCTTCTTGTCCTACAGACTTCCGACACAAACTTATCCGCCCGATAACTATAGCTATTTTTAAGCTTTTGAGTTATAATAAAAAAGTTAAAATTTATTGATTTATTGAGAGAGGTATTTTAATGAATAAAAGTCAATCTGCAGGGATGTATATAGTGTTAGCAATAGTCGTATTGCTCTTTGTTTCATCCGTATTTCTATCAAGTCCAACAACTAAAGTAACAGAAATTTCGTATTCAAATTTTCTGGAACGGCTTGAAAACGGAGAATTCAAAAAAATAGAAAAGGCAGACGACTTTTTATTTGCAATACCAAAAGTTCAGCCCAAAACAGAAGCGCCTAAGACTGTAGCGCCTGCTATGGATAATCCGTTTGGTGTTCCTGTTGAAAAAGCTCCTGCTTTAAAATACAAAGTTCTGACACCGGCATTTGATCCGGATTTGATGAAAAAACTCGACGCTTCAGATGCTGAAGTTCAGATTACACGTGCATCAGATTCATCAAAAACGCTCGGCAATATATTGAGTTATCTTTTGCTGCCGATATTATTTCTTGTGTTCCTTGCTGTTATGGCAAAAAGTATTCAGGCAGGCGGTTCTCAGGCAATGTCTTTTGGAAAAAGCAAAGCTAAGATGCTTCTTGACAGCAAAGTTAAAACAACATTTAAAGATGTTGCAGGCATAGATGAGGAAAAGAAAGAACTCGAGGAAATCGTTGATTTCCTAAAAAACGGCGACAAATATATAAAACTCGGCGCAAAAATTCCCAAAGGCGTTCTTCTTGTAGGCCCTCCCGGAACAGGTAAAACTCTTATGGCAAAAGCAGTTGCCGGAGAAGCAGGTGTTCCGTTCTTTTCTATCAGCGGTTCTGACTTCGTTGAAATGTTTGTTGGTGTTGGTGCTAGCCGTGTAAGAGATTTGTTTGATCAGGCAAAAAAACATCAGCCGTGTATTATATTTATTGATGAAATCGATGCTGTAGGCCGCCAGAGAGGCGCCGGTATGGGCGGAGGCCACGATGAAAGAGAGCAGACATTGAACCAGCTGCTTGTTGAGATGGACGGGTTTGATGAAAACACAAACATTATCGTCATTGCAGCTACAAACAGACCTGATATTTTGGACAATGCATTATTAAGACCGGGTAGATTTGACAGACAAATTTATATTAATGCTCCTGATGTCAGAGGCAGAGAAGAAATTTTAAAAGTTCATTCAAAAAACAAACAGCTTGACAGCGGCGTTGATTTGAAAACTCTTGCAAAACGCACACCCGGATTTACCGGTGCAGATTTGCAAAACTTGCTTAATGAAGCAGCACTGCTTGCTGCACGCAATAACAAAGACAAAATTTCAATGGATGATATTGATAATTCAATAGATAGAGTTATTGCAGGTATTGAAAAGAAAAGCAGAGTTATGACCGATGAAGATAAAGAACTCACGTCATACCACGAAGTAGGACATGCCTTAATTGCAAGACTTTTGAAAGACGCGGATGAACTTCATAAGGTTTCAATAATTCCGCGCGGTTGGGCGCTCGGCGTAACCTGGACAAAACCTAAAGATGAAAAAGTTCACACTAACAAAGCAAAATTGCTTGCCCAAATCACTGTATCTCTTGGCGGACGTGCCGCTGAAGAAATAGTTTACGGCAAAGACAGAGTAAGCACAGGTGCATCCCAGGACCTTGTAAACGTTACAAATATCGCAAGAAAAATGGTTACAGCATGGGGCATGTCTGACAAACTCGGCAACATGGCTTACGGGAAAAATCAGGAAAATGTTTTCATGGGCAGAGATTTCGGCCACCAGAGAGATTACTCAGAACAGGTTGCGTTTGAAATTGATGAAGAAATGAAACGCATTGTTGATGAAAAATACGAAGAAGCTAAAAAAATTCTAAACGATAACAGAGATATGCTTGAAGCTATTTCAAAAGAATTACTGGATAAAGAAACACTTGATTCATCAGAATTTGACGAAATAATGAACAGAGTAGAAAGTGAAAGACAAAGTTAAATATATTCTGGAAGCGCCGATAAAATCGGCAGAAAATATTTTAGAAGAAGACTGCGATATAACAGGATTAATTATTGAAGAAGAAGCCGACAAAGAGATTTTAAAGAGGCTTCTTCATCGTATACAAAAACCCGTAATGCTCAGATGTACAGGAGATGATGCAAAAGACAAGGAATTATTGCCTCAGTTTATCGAACTGCTCGACAGAGAAAGCATAATAGCCTATGCAAATGAAAACACTTATAAAAACATTGTTCCTTCTGTGATAAAAGGTAATCACAAGCTTGTCATCCGCACCCCGATTGACATCAACCTTGCAAAAGAAATGAATATTTTAACATCAGATATGGGACTGCCTCTTGATAAAATAATCATCGACACAGATATCGGCGGTTTGGGATACGGGTTTGAATACGGTTACAGTATTATGGAAAAAATAAAACTCGAAGGCGAAAAAGACAAATATTTAAATATGCCCCTGATTTCATTTGCCGCGGAAGAAACAGCAAAAACAAAAGAAGCACGGGATGAAAAACTTGCGACTTTCCTTGAAATCTCATCTGCAGCGGGCGTAAAAGCCTCAGGAGCTGATTATATTGTCCTTACAAAACCTGAAGCGCTTAAAACTATGAAGGAGCTTGAATGACAGAACTTTCAGGGTTACAAATTTTTAAATACCTTCCGGCCGCAAAAAAAGCAGAACATACAAACTGCAAACAATGCGGCTCGCCGACCTGCATGGCATACGCTTTGAAACTTGCAAAACATCAGACAGATATTGAAAAATGTCCATATGCACCGGATGAGCTGAAAGAAATCTATATACAAAATTCCAAACAGCCTCAAAAAACCGTTGAAATCAACGGGATAAAAATCGGCGGTGAAAACGTTCTCTATCGCCACGAAAAAACTTTTATTAACAGAACAGCTCTTGTAGTAATAATAGATTTAGCACAGCCTGACTGGCAGGAAAAGTTTGAGCGGGTAAAGAACTTTGAAATTACAAGGGTAAATGAAAAAATTAAGGTTGATTTAATTATTACAAAAAACGGCACTCTGCCTGATTGTATAAATTATGAAGCCCTTAAAAAATTTCCTCTTACCGAAATTGTTGATGAAGATTTTAAAAAGACGTCAGAACAGCTTATTAATATAAGATATAAGGCTGTATTAGAAAAAGATGAAAAATTTTCTGACCCGGTTTATGTATATTTCAAGCACACTGATGATTTGAACCAACTCTGTGCCAGAGCGAGCTATTATATCTGCAAATACGCAAATATGCTTGTGTTTGAAGATTTTGACGAAAATCTTATGACAGCACTTATCACGCTGAGACAGAATATTTTTACTGACCCGCAAAAGCCGCTGCAGGTAGAATCGAAGATTTATGAATTTAACAATCCGGATGAAAATTCACTAATATTTATGACTACAAACTTTGCTCTGACATTTTTTGCGGTTGCAAATGAGCTTGAGAGTCTGCCTGTGCCGTCATATTTGATTGTAATCCCCGCGGAAGGGATGAGTGTATTAACAGCCTGGTCAGCGGAAAAATTTACCGCAAAAATTGTCGCTAATACATTGAAAAAACTTGATTTTGCAAGCAGAGTAAAAAATCGAAAAATTATTATCCCCGGACTTTTAGCCCACATGAAAGAGGAGTTGGAGGAAGAAATACAGGACTTTGAAATAGTTGTCGGCACAATAGAAGCCTTTGCAATCGGCGACTTTGTAAAAAATTTGAAATAATGCTAACAAAAAATTTTCTGCCCGTATTTCTTATATAATAAAAGGGCAGAATATGAAAATTCAAAACTCGCAAAATCCAATAAATTTCAACGGTCTGTATTTTAAAAAAGTTTCCCCGCAAATTCAGGAAGCATTCTGGGAATGCCCTGCTATTCAAAAGCTCTCACTTAACAACGATGTATTTATATCCCAATTTCAACGGGAAGTACAAGAACCTTACGGAAAAATTCTTGAATACGGGTATAGATGCAAAATCGTTGAACCACGAAACCTTTTCCGGCCTGACAGAAAATTGATTTTTGACGGAATATCCGAAACAGCACTGGATTTATCAAAATATAAAAATCAAAAGGAAATAAACGATACTGTCACAAACGATATAGTTGAAGAAATCGGCTATATACATAATGTTAAAGATTTTATAGAAAATTTCTGCAAGGTTATAAAAAAAGATTTTGGCATTTAGAAACTAAATAATTTTCGCAAACGACAAAAAGTAATCAGTAATAATATTTACAAGCATAGGCAAAATCCACACCATTATTGCTGCGCCTAATACTGGTTTGAAAAGAAAACTTAACTGGAATACGTTAACCTGCGGAGCTGTTTTTGAAATTACACCGAGGATTATATCCTGCCCTAATGTCGCAAGCAAAATAGGAGAAGCTATCTGAAGCCCCATAAATAACACATTTGACGACAATTCAACCATATAATCAAGGTTGACAAGCTTTGCAAGCGGGATTAATGTTGCATCAAGAGGGAATATCTCAAAACTTCTCATTAAAGCGCTTAAAAGCCAGTAAACACCCCCGAGCTGAATAAAAATTAAAAGCCCGAGAAAAGAAAAACATTTACCTACAATAGATACCTGAGAAGACGTTGTCGGATCCAAAACCATAGCTGATGACAAACCCATCTGCATATTTACCATATCACCGCCCGCATCAACAGCTAGAAGAATTAACTGCGCAATATACCCGAGCATCGCACCAACTACCATATTCAAAAATATAGAAAGTACAAAAGACTCTTTTATTATTGTTACATCAGGTTTTATAACACAGGTTAAAACTATTGAAAGAATTAATGCAAGACTCAATTTTACCATGCCGGGAATTTCCTTTCTGTTAAAAACAGGAGCAAGTCTGAAAAATCCCAGAAGTCTTGCAAATATGAAAATTCCGGCTGCAAGATAAGCGTTCAGCAGCGGAAACATTTTCATTAATTCGGTTATTAATTCTTCCAATTAACTATCTCCCCAGAATTGTATTTGTTTCGACAAAATCAGGTTTTGGCATCGGTGTCTGAGGACTCGGCAGATATTTTATTTTCTGCTGATTATCTATATAAGGCACCTTACCCGGATTTTTCATCAATTCATCCATTGAAGGCTGATTTTTAAATTTGTCATTCATTTCATGTTCAAACGGTGATGTATATTTATAGTAGTCAGCCGGCAAAACGTAAGAATCACTTTTTGAAACGAGATTAAACGCCATTGCAAAGCCGTCAATTACAAAACCTTTTAGCATATTTATAAAACCTATACCGCCCATAACAATTACAAGAAAAACTCCCAAAATTTTAGGTGCAGCAGCAATAGTCTGTTCCTGTACCTGCGTAACCGCCTGTAAAATACCGACGACCAAACCTATTCCGGCTGCCACAAGTACGCAGGGCATTGATATAGCGAGCATTATTAAAAAACCTTTTGCTAAATATTCAACTAAAACTTCCATTTTTTACCCTTTCTGAGATTTTTCCCGCTCTGCAATTTGCAGCGTGACAAAAATTCTAATTGTAACTCGTCACAAGCCCCTGTACAATAAGCGCCCAACCATCCACCGCAATAAATATCAGCAATTTAAACGGCAATGATATAATCGTCGGCGAAAGCATAAACATACCAAGTGCCAGCAATATATTGGCAACTACAAGGTCTAGAACTATAAACGGAATAAATATAATAAACCCGATTTCAAATGATGTTTTTAATTCGCTTATGATAAATGCCGGAGCAACCTGCCATACAGTAATTTCTTCGGGATTTTGAGGTGCTTTGCCCTTTGACATTTCCACAAAAAATGCTAAATCACTCTCTCTTGTCTGCTTCATCATAAACTCTTTCAAGGGCTTTGAACCCTCATTAATCGCCTCGATGACATTTTGATTTTTATGATACGGGACAGAGCCCATTTCATACATCTTTTGAAAAGTCGAACCCATTGTATAAAATGTTAAAATCATTGCAAGTCCGATAATTACGATTGAAGGCGGAACCTGCTGTGTACCTAACGCTGTTTTTAGCATTGAAAACACAATGACAAATCGCAAAAAACTTGTCATACAGCAAAATACCAACGGCAGTAATGAAAATACCGTCATTAATATTAACATTTGTAATACAGGATTCATATCTTTTATAATTGTGTCCATTATATTTTTCCTTTTATAGTTTGTTTATCAAGTTTTTAAAAACTTTTTTAGGCTGCTGAGCTTTATTGATATTTACTATTGAAGGAAGCTCATCCACACCTTGCATATTCTCAGACTGGACATTTACGGCATCCACATCTTTTGTTTTTATATCAAGCTTTGATATAAGAGAAGTTTTATCCACATCCGAGGCAACAAGAAATCTTTCGCGTCCTGCGCGGATTACATAAAGATTTTTGCGTGGGCCAAGACCTATACAGTCCTCAATATCTAAAAATTTTGATTTTGAAACAGAACAGTAAGAGAATTTTTTATAAACAAACAAGGCCAGAAAAATTATCCCGACCATTGCCGCTGTATAAACTATGAAATTTATCAAATATCCGCTCATTTTTTCACCCTCTCAGTCAAAATAGAATTTTCAAGTACTTTATGTAAATAGCCTGCCTTCCTGCCCTCTTGTCCTCTGTTCTTCCTTAAATATCTTCATCCTCTAATTCAAAATCGCTGTAGTCAAACTCATCTTCTTCGCTTGCAGGCTGTTCGCCTTGCGCTTGAGGGGCAGGAGTTTGCTGAACATTTTCATCCAAAGATTCGTTAAATTCATCCTCAAAACCTTCCTGCTGAGCCGGAGCTTCAGATGATACAGTTTTTGCAGGCATTTGCGCAATAACCTCTTCTATCTTAACGCCGTATCTGTCGTTAACTATAACCAGTTCTCCGCGCGCAATGGGTTTGTCTTCAACGCTTAACGTAACTTTGTTATCATATATTGAAGTAAGATCAACAACTAATCCTTCTTCTATCTTTTTGAGTTCTCCAAGAGTAATTTTGACTGTATCAAATTGAGCACCCATTTCAACTTCAATACTATCCCAGAGATTAGTGTTTTCTCCTGCCATATTATCTTCTCCTTCTTCGTTTTCCACCGGTATAACCAGTCCTAAATTCGGGTTTAAATTTATTTCTTTCTCATAATCCTTGAACTTCATAACCATATGGTTAATATTGCTGTTATCAAACACAACAATGTCATCAACTTCTATATTTTTTACATCTATAAGTTTAAATTTTGTACTTCCAACTTTTACAGAAATATCAATTACACTTGTTGAAAAATCTCCGTAGTCAAACTTATCCTTTTGCGAAACAACAGTTTCAGGGTTTAAAAGCACATCGGGTAAAGTTATTACAAACTTTGCGACTTCATTTTTTTCAATGTCTTTCAACAAAAAAGTCAAATGCACAACATCAAAATTAGTTCTTTTCAACGTTGGCGGGGGCGGAGAAAGAAATTTTGAAGTCATATTAAACATATAGTCATTAAATGCTGTAATAATTTTGGCTTCCAAATCAGTTAATTTGTTTAAATTAAATCTGGAATTTGGTTTTCCTAAAATCTTATCCAGAATAATTCCAACAGCTTTTTCAGAAGTTCTGAAAAACATATCATGGAGTTTGTCAATGCGAATTTTGGTAACAAAATACGCATCTTTATCCATCAATGTATTAATATTTTTGCTTATTCCAACTAAAATAAACTGAAAGCCAGGCAGGAAAAATTCATCACAAGCAGCCTGAACAGCCGGCGGATAGGTTTTTGCAAACCAATTGTACTGCGCATACAATTCTTTATAATCTATTGAGTTGATTTTTTGATTAATCATTTTTTAATCTTCTATCCCTTGTTCAAGTCTGTAATAATGAGCTTTCCCCATAAATACAATAGACTATTTACTAATAGTGCACATCAATCATTTAATGGATATTTTGAAAAAATCAAGCAGAATATTTATAGGAAGATAAGCTAAAGTTAGAGGCAAAGATGCCAAGAGGCATAGAGGCAAAGCTGTTATCAATAATAAATTTTGTCCCAGTTTTACCTAAATAGCTATAAATGAAAATAGCCTGACCGCCTGCCTTCCTGACCTCTGTCAGCTATAACAATTATGCGATTGCGGATCAAGTCCGCAATGACGAAAAGCATAGAACCATCACGAATATATGACAAATGCTGACATAAATTGTCTAACATGTCTACATGCGTAGCACCCCTCTCCTTGTAAAGGAGAGGGGGAAGGGGTGAGGTTTCTGTTCCCCCTCCCTGATTAGGGAGGGGCAGGGGTGGGTATTGATTGTTACCCATCCTCTTATCCTTCCCTAATAAGGGAAGGAAGGGTTAAGCTACTCCCTCTCCTGTGAGAGAGGATAGGGGTGAGGAATGATAAACAAAAGGAAAACCCGCATATTTCTATGCGGGAAGGAATGAAAGAATAAACATACCGCTGTGCGGTAAGTTTTTCTTTTCTGAATAAACAATTATTTTATTTGTGCCTCAAGTTTTTCTATACGGGCTTCTAGCTTTTTATTGTCTTTCTGAAGCTGTTTCAGAATCACAGTTAACTCTTGATTTTCTTTTTCTAGTGCCGTGATACGCGAATCAAGTTCTTTTATTGCATTTATCATGGCATAGAACATATCTTCAAAACGTATTCTCAAAAAACCGTCTTTGGCTTTTGTTACTGCGTCAGGAAAGACTTTTTGCAAATCCTGAGCGATTACACCAACGTGAGGCGTTTTCTTTTCGTCTTTTTTAAAGGTGTAGTTAAATACTTTTAACTGTTTGATTTTATCCAAGCCTGATGTATTTTCTTTGCCGACGTATTTTAATCGGCGGTCAGACACACTAAAATTATAAGACCAGTCATTTGGAGATTTAAAATTTCCATTATTTTGGAAATTATCAAGTCCACTACCTACACCGATAACTGCAGCTTGAGAGTCCTGATCACGGTTAGCGAACCAATATACACCACCAGTCCTTATATGTTTATCATCATTTTCTGCTGCTGCTGAAATTATACCGCCTTTTACGATAAGCAGGCCGTTTATAACAACTGAACTACTTATTTTTTGACCATGTAAGGCTGTACCGTCAGAATTTGAAGTTGTACCATTATGCACCTCTAAGACTGCAGGCCCATTATTAAAGTTTGATCTGCTGCCGATAAATATTCGTTCTGTACTATCTGATGCACTTGCCCAACTTGAACCAGAACTAGGCCCTGAATTAGCGCCGATACATACTTTATTTTTTCCGGTCACACTACTACAAGCATTATAGCCTATTGCTACATTATAATCATTATTTGCTTTTGCCAGAGCTCCTAAAGCAACACTATGAGAACCAAAAGCATCTGTAGCATACCCCAATGCTGTGGCCGTTGTATCACCTGTACTATTTCCTGCCTCCGCATAAGGGCCTAAAGCGACCGAATTCGGACCAATGGTTTTAGCCTGAAAACCTAAGGCAACAGAATTACCGCCTGCCAAACCTTCACCGGATATCGACTCTGTACCTATAGCTATGGAATTATCCGCCGAAGTAACAGCTGATCTTCCAATTGCAATACCATTTTGTCCGGCAGAGGTAACAGTGTCACTGTCAGAGTTAGAACCAATTGCAATTGCGTAAGAGGAATTGGCTCTTGCTAATCTGCCGATTGAAATTGTTCGAGATTGACCAACTGGCTGTTCTCCAATCACAATTGCTTCTGAAGCCAAATTACTTAAATTTATATTATTACCTATTAATATTGAATTATTAGTTGATACGCCTCCATTTGATCTTCCCAATACAATACTGCCTGTTCCGCTAACTTCTCCATTTGATACACCTAAAACAATACTGTCTTGACCGCTTACATTATTATTTGTGCCAATAGCTATAGAATGTAAACCTGTGTTTTCTGTTATTGAACCAATAGATATTGAACTTGCTTGAGAAGCAACAGTACCCGGGCCTATTGCAATTGAACCGTCGCCGTTAGATTGTGCAGCATGAGCAGGCGGGGCCTCTCCGCCGATTGCTATGGCATATGTTCCGCTAGCAGATGCACTGTGACCGATTGCCGTTGCATTACTGTTTGTTGCTGAGGCATTTACACCTACTGCAGTTGAGTTATCCTGTGCTACTTGAGTATTTCTACCTATAGCTACTGAATTTTCTACAAGATTGCCGCTTGATAAACTTCCTAGCAACAATCCATTGTTATCAAATCTCAAACTGCCTAAAACTGAATTACCTTGTTTAAATAGAATATGGTCTTTACCATCGCCGGTATTAATTACCAAACGCGAATTTGTGTCAGTATCTTCTGCTTCCTGCTGACCTATCATGGCAATTTGTGAATCGCCTAAACCATAATAAGCGTCAGAACCATTTGTTGCCCATACCCACGGTGATGACTGGTCAAGTTTATTCCTTGTTGTCATCACAGGTGCCATTGCTGCCATGATGATACTTAGTATTAGCATGACAACCATCATCTCGGCTAATGTAAAGCCAAAATGATTAAATCTAGACTTGCTTAATTTCCCAAAAACCTCGTCAGGAGTGCTTAGAGTGCCCCCCCCCCGACTTTACATTTGTTTACAATCATTCCCATAATTACTCCATTCCTTTCAAGTTATATTTCTCATTATAACTCATATTTTGTAAATTTTGCAACTATTATTTAAATATTATTTATAATACTATATAATTATGACAAAAAATGTTTACATACATATTCCATTTTGCAAGTCAAAATGTAAGTATTGTTCATTCGTATCATTCTGCACAACAAACTCAAAACTTGAATATTTATACGCATTAGAAAAAGAAATTCTTCATTCATACAAACACGAAGAATTACACACTCTCTATTTTGGCGGGGGTACACCGTCATTGCTCAGGCCGGATGAATTTGCTCAAATTATTAAACTTTTTAACATAAATTCCTCAACAGAAGTTACGGCTGAACTCAATCCGGAAACAATTACACAAGATTACCTCAAACAATTGAAAGAAACAGGTGTAAACAGACTTAGCTTCGGCTGCCAGACATTTAATGACAAAATTTTAAAAGAAATCGGACGCACACACAATTCACAAGATGTTGAAAAAGCCGTCAACCTTGCTAAAAAAGTTGGATTTAAAAACATTAGCCTTGATTTTATATACGGACTCCCCGGACAAACAGGCAGAATGTTTGAGGATGATTTAGAGCATGCCATTTTGCTTGATATACAGCATATTTCCCTTTACGGGTTAAAAATTGAAGAGGGCTGCTGCTTTTACAAAAACAGGCCTGAAAATCTTCCGGATGAGGATATTCAGGCAGATATGTACTTAAAAGCAATAGAAATCCTTACAAAAAACAATTTTAACCACTATGAAATAAGCAACTTTGCACTCGACGGTTTTAAATCACGCCACAATTTAAATTACTGGGACAATAACAGTTACTATGGTTTCGGCCTTGCTGCACACGGGTACGAAAACGGCATAAGATATTTTAACACCTCAAACTTAAAAGAATATATAAAAAATCCATCCACTCACAAAGAAGTTCATAAAGTCACAGAACAGGAGCAATTGGAAGAAGAAATCTTTTTAGGCTTTAGGAAATCAGAAGGAATAAACACAGAAAAAATAAATAAAAAATTTAATATTGATTTCTGTAAAAAGTACGCTGCGACCTTAAATAAATACATTTCTTACGGGTATCTAAAAGAAACTAATAGAGGTTTTTCGCTGACTAAAGAAGGAATTCTTGTCAGCAACATAATACTTTCGGAATTTTTAGCATAAAAAAGACCCGCATGATGCGGGTCTTTTAATTTATTATTTTGATTCCCCTTCTGTTTTTGGAGTTTCTGTTTTTGGTGTTTCTTGGGAGGTTTCAGCTTTTTTGCCTCTAATCTTTTTCCATAATTCATCAGCACTTTCACCAATTTTGTGGAAGAAGTTTTTAGTTTTCTGCATAATACCTTCAGGGTTATCTATTTTTGAAAGTTTACCTTTGTGAACAGCAATTCCCAAACCTATATAAGCAGCTGCCAACAGACCTATAATTGTTCCGATTACAGCTCCTTTATGACTTTTTTTATGTTCACCTTTTTTTTCAAAAGAATCTGCAGAAACATCTGAGTTTATTCCGGCAGTAGTAAACTTGCCGGGAGAATTAATTAAATCCGCAGCATTTACAGGCGCATCGCCACGAAAACTAACACCGGAAACAGAATTTATCATGAGAAACCTCCTTTTTAAAACACACTTTTTCTAAGATATTTAAAACGACTGATATACTTATTTTGACTAAAATAAATTAATTTTTCAATATTTGTTACAAAACTTTACAACAAAAATGGAATATTTTTGAGTTTAGTGTCATCTTATTGATTAGAGATAGGAGAAATAAGCATGGGAATTCAGCAGGACGCTATAATTTATATTGAAGACCAGGACAAACTAGATGCAAGTGCAGCGGCAAATTCATTTGCCGATAAAAATGTTAAAAACAGAGCATATGTTAATACTCTCGGAGCAGAGTTAACTTTAAAATATCTGGCATCAGAAAATATAAATATTTCAGGTATATACAACATCCACTCTATTAAAAAAATTCTGGAAGAACTAGATATTTCAGATATCATGCTTCCCAATATACATATTGATGTCAGGGTTGTTTTTGACGAAAATCTTATTTTTATACCGAAATCTCATTTCAAATACAATCTTGTTCCTGATATTTATATTGTATTAAACCTTGCAAAAGATTTCTCCCATGTTAAATTGTTAGGCTTTTTCGAACCTAAATTAATTAATAAAAATAACCAGAACAATGATTATTATTTTATTGAAAAGGAAAAGCTAAACCCTGTTTCTGATTTAAAAAGTTTTATTGAAAATTTCAAAGGTAATACAACATCAGGTGTCACAGAAAATGATATCGAAAATTCTGAACGAATAATTATGGCGATGTCTGATAATGATGTTTCCGAAGATGAAAAACAGTATTTGATAAAACAGCTGACCAAAAGCGCAGAACTCAGAGATAAATTCATTGAATATGAAAACTTTGAAACTCTGTCATACAAAGCAATGACTGACCCGCAAATTGAAAGAAAAGAGATAGAAACCGAGCCAGAAGAAAATATTAATGCTGCATCTGTTATTACAGATGAACCAGATGTTCAGGAAAATAATTTAGAAACTATAGACGGCATTGAAAATTTTGACAATCTTGAGCTTGAACCCATTGAGAATATTGAAAATTTATCTCTTGATGAAATTTCTCCTCAACCATCTGATACAAATGAAGAGAATTTAACTGACGGGCTTGCTGACATAGGAATGGCGGCTGCAGCAGGGACAATTGCAGGGGCAGCCGCAGCTGAAACTGAAGCCGCAGAGGAAATTACAGATACAGCAATTGAAAATAGCCTTAATGTCTTAGATACTGGAATTGAAGTAGAAAAAGACCTTGTTAACAATGAAACTGACTCGCCAGAACCAATTGTTTTTGATGATATAGATACATCCAACCTGGATAATATAGCAACTCAAAATTCTGATAATTTTGAAGAAGAAACAATATCTTTTGACAATATTGATACTTCAGAAACATATAATGATGTTGATTATATAGATAAAATTGACAATAAAATCTCCTTTGACGATATTGAAACCCCTGATGAACAGCAGATAGACAATGTTTCCCAAAATAGTGAAACAATTTCACTAGATGATATAGATACTTCATTTATGGATGAACCCTCTAATCTTCCATCTGTAGAGGATGAAACTATTTCTCTGGAAGATATTGACACTTCTGAAATTGAAGAACTAAACACTGAAGATAATAACGTTGTTGAAATTGATAATTCTTCTAGCGAAGAAGACCTGGAGGCAGATACAACAGATATATCAAATCCAGAAGATAGTTCTGACGAACCTATGCCGTTTGATGATACTGAAATTCAGCTTGATGACTTACAAATTGAGTTTCCTGAAGATGAAAGTTCTGAAAATATGCAGGACAGCGATGAGGATTTGAACGTTGAACCACTTAATCTTATTCAAGAAGATGACTCTTCTATAGAAACTGCACAAGAAGAACCGGAAATGAATTTCGAAACGCCAGAGTCAGACGAATTACCGGAAACACCTATCGGGAAAAATCTAGTTTCTGACGATGAATTACAAAAAAACAGCAACACAGGTTTTGGAAAAAGTTTGCTTGAAAATATAAATGAAGAAAATATTAACAGCATCTCAATAGACGATTTAGACCTGGAAGATACCCCGACAAGCAGTAATGCAGAAGAAATAACTTCTGATGAACTCTTATCACAAATTGATAATCTGCTGAATTCCAGGGCTGAAACATCGACCTCAGACGAAACAGCTAGCAGTGAACAATTAACACCGCAAGAAATTCAAAATTCTGACAATGACAGTGAGTTTGATGACATTCCTGATATAGATGCTCTTGTATCTTCTTCTGAAATTGATACACCGGATTCGGTTATAGCTGAAAATACAGCTGCACCTCAACAGCCTGCACAACCTCAAGATGACGAGCAAAATTTGAACATTGATGAGTTGCTTAATATGGCAGATGACGCAGCTAATCAAGGCGAAACAGAGGAAAATGATAAGCTTGGAGTACTGTTCAATGATACAGATCCAGTATCAGACGTAGAATTAGATAATATAGACTATGCTGATACAATGCCTGCTTCAGATGAAGAGCGTATTCCCGGGGCAGCAGTTTTAAAACCTAAAAAATCAGCTAACCAAAAAACTATTATAACTACAGCTGCATTAGTAGCTATACTTGCAGGAGCCTCCGCTTTTGTACTTCTAAAACCAAAATCAGAAAGTCCTGCAGACATAGAAGCAGCAACACCTGCCTCATCTGAAATTATTAATAACACCAAACCAGTGGATAATAAAGATGAAAATATTTTAGAAACTAATGCACCAACTATAAACAAAACTGCAGATAAAAAAGTTCAAAAAACAAAAAAACAGGTAAAAGAACTCAAAAATACACCTGCAGCTAAAAAACCTGTTTCGACAGAATCTTATCTTGAAGTTCAACGGCTTGTTTGGGATGTACCTGATGTACTTTCTTACAGCCCGAAAATACAAAATTATCTAAGAACTGCAGGTAAAAGTATAAAACTTTCACTTTCTGCAGATTTACTGCTTGCTACTGAATACGCATATTCAAATCAAGTTAAAGTCAGCTTAAAACTCAGCAAAGACGGCAGTGTTCAGGATGCAAAAATAATTTCTAGCAGCGGTTCAACAGAAATTGATAACATTGTGTTACAATCTGTTAAAGATACATTAAATGTCGTAAAACCGCCTAGCAACGAGATTAGCACCCCCGATTTCAATTTAAATCTTATCATATATTTTTAATTATGCTATAATGTGATAAGAACAAGGAAACTGTATAGTGGAATTAGCTCAGGATAAAATTGATTTAATAGAAAAAATTATAAAAAGCGACAGAAAATTCGCGAATAATGAAGATTTGTATGATGATTTTTTTAATGAAACATGCAAACGCTCATTGCTTATTGTCAAAACCGTTACTTCTGATGAAACTTTAGAAGCCTATTTAAGAAAAATTGCCACAACCTCTATTTTAAACGTCTTAAAAAATGAAGGCAGATTAAGAAGAACAAGAAGCGGTTATATGTCAACAAACGAAATGCCGCTTGAATCTGCAGTTTCATCAACAGTACCTGATTACTCAAAAATTGAAATCAGGTATGAAAATATTGAAATTCAAGAAACTCCGGAAGATATTGCCGTAAAAAAAGATATATTGCAAAATATAGTTAATGCTGTTTATAAAATTGACAGCGAAACTCCTGAAAAAAATTACTATAAATTATACTATCTCAGATATGAAAAAGGGATGACTCAAAATGAAATTGCAAAAGAGTTAAACCTCTCTCAATCCGAAGTTTCAAAAAGATTATTTAAGTTATTAGATAAAGTAAAACAAGCATTTAACCAGGATTAACAAAATGAAATGTCCTATATGTAAAAAAAACATTCCTGACAATGCGCTAAAATGCCCTTATTGTAAGGCTCGTACAGGTTTAATCTGTAAGAATTGCAATACTGTCAATTCTTTATTTGATTTGACATGCAAAAAATGCGGCAAAGAAATCTTAAAACTCTGCCCGCAATGTAAAAGTGTCAACTTTCCTAATGCAGAAAAATGCCGTAAATGCGGCCATAAATTTGAAACACATCAGCAGGAGCCTGAACCTAAAAAAATAAAGCTTGAATATGGAACAAAAACGGTTTCACAGCAAAGTGCAAAAAATTTGCTTGTAAAAGGGCTGCTTTCTAAAAATAAAAAAATCCTTTCGCTCAGCGGCGAAAAAGGAGTAGGGAAAAGCCTTGTATTAAAAGCTGTCATGCAAAGTTTAAACGACAAAAATATATCATGGCTTTACGGCAAATGTACACCATTAACTCAAATTACCCCGGGCGGGCTTATTCAGGATATTTTACTCAACATTTTTAATCTGCCGAATTTTTGTATTAATAATTTGGATTTCAAAAAAAATGCATCTCAGTATTTTAAAAATGAATTTCCGCAGCTTAATAACAGTGAAATATTTGATCTTTTGAATTTTCTTTACCCTGATAAGGAAGGTATTTTTGAAAATATCGCAGCGGCTAAAAACAAGACTTTTGAATTTCTAAATAAAATATTTGACCATATTACAAGCATAAATCAATTTGTTTATGTGATAGACAATTTTGATTTTATAGACGGTTTTTCCTATGAGTTTATAAGCAAATATATAAAAAAAGAAAATATCTGGACTAATTTAAAACTGCTTCTGATTTATAATGAACCAAAGCCTTCAAAGGGATATTTTTATTTCCCAGAAAACGATAAAGAAAACTTTTACTTAGATGTCGGAATTGCACCTCTGGAATTTCAGCAGATGTTTTCGCTTGTGGAACAAAAAAACAAAAAAATTGACGGCTTCCCTCATCTTAATAATGCGGAACTACAGGAAATATATAAAATCAGCAGCGGAAATCCATCTTATATTAATCACGCTTTGAGCCTGTGCTTTGACTGCCAGCTTTGCGGAAGGGAATTTGAAATTTCTACCACTTTTACAGGACTTCTTGAATACAGGCTTAAGCTTTTGGAAGAACTAAATCCTATTGCATACGATATCCTTGTCGGTTCTGCGATAATAGGCGACAAGATTAATATGAACCTTGTAAAAGAAATTTTCAAAGTTGATGATGCGGCATTCAGAGATATTTTGATTTATCTGAAAAAAATGGACTACATAAACCATGTAAATGATATTTACTGCGAATTCAGCTCATTAACTCTTTGGGAAACAATCCTCAAAACTTCCAAAAATGCAGATAAATATGAAGAAATTAATAAAAAAATTCTTGAATATTTTGCGGGATTTACTCTCAATTCAAACGCAATTCTCGGCGTGATTGCGCAAAACCTCAAGCAGCCGCGGCTTGCACTTGAAATTTGGACAAAAAATACAAAACTGGCAGCTTATGTCGGAGATTTAAACCTCTATGCAATTTCGCAAAAACAATCAATGGCTCTTATTAACGAGTTTGACGAAAGCGCAACTTTAAAAATCAGATACAATATCTCAGAACGCCTCGGCAAACTTCTTGCAAATTCAAATCCAACAGAAGCAATTGAATATCTTCCTGATGCGATTTCCAACGCTCAGGCAGTCGGCGACAGCCCTAAAGAAATTGAACTTTTAGCGTATATGTCATCCTGCTGCCGTAAAACAGGAAATTATTTCGGCGAAGTTGAATGCGTGGACGCGGTTTTGAAAAAAGCAAAACCTGAAAATGCACTTGATATAGCTCTTTTAAAATGCACAAAACTTAAAGCTCTTTTAAATATCGGAAACTGCGGGCAAATTATTAATATGATTGATACAGAAATAATGCCTGTTTTGGATAATTATTTTGCACAAAAGAAAAATTTAAAAAATCCGCAGACACCATTTATTTATGAAACCTGGCTTAAAACTTATTTAATTCTTGCAAATGCACTCGCGCTTCAGGGCAACGACAGATCTTTCGAGATTTTGACAATACTGTTTGATATCATTGAAAGAAACCAAATTCAAGATGAACTTTTTATTTGCAAATGCAAACTTACGCTCGCCCTTGCAAATACAATAAAAGGCAGTTTTAAAGCATCCGAGCAAATGCTTGAAGATGTCCTTAAATGTTACCGCGAAAACATTATGGATAATGAAACAATTATCCGTTGGAATTTTATAAACATAATAAACAATTTCTTGAGAAAACGCTACGACGGCATGCAAGAAGATTTGTTCCAGATAGTAACTTTTGCAAACAATAACGGCGATAACTTCACCAAAAATATATTAAAAACCCTTCTTGGAAAAATGTTCAAAGACAATGACAACGCAAAACAGGCAATGGAAATATATAACGATCAAATAGCTTATTTTGCAAAAGAAAAAATGGCACTTGGAGCACTTTTAACCTGGTACTTTATTGCAGAAGCAACACTTATTACAGAAGGGCCGAAAAATGCACTTGAAATTGCCGAACAGGCACTTGAAGTTGCACAAAATCCAAAAATCGATAACTATTTCTTTACAGTACTTTTCAAAATGGTTATTGCAAAATGCTCTATAACACTTTCTGACTTTGATACGGCAAAAATCCATATTGAAAATGCAATATTTACTGCAAAAAAATTCAATATGAATGATCTTCTCTCCAGACTATTTTTATTATACGGAACTTATTTTCAGGAAATAGGTCTGGTCAAATCCCCGCAGCAGCTTGAATATTTACAGGCAGCAGAAAAAATGTACAAACAGGCAGAAGCAGCCATTAAACAAACAGAAAACAAATATGTTTACACAGAACTTCAAAAAGCAAAAGGGGTTCTCAAATCATTCTGCCGCATGAATTATATTAAACTTTAGTATCTTTATAAAACGTCATGCTGAACTTGTTTGACAAAGCGAACCAAAATTTTTATCATCCTGAATTTATTTCAGGGGTAACGGTTTTATACATTTTTAATTTATATTGCAATATATTTTCTCTTGAAAATGTATTGACAAAATCAAGAGAAGAGTTATAATGATTACAAGGAGGTTAAAATTATGCACGAATGTAATCATGAACATCATTGTAATCACGAAGGCCACTGCGGACACGGTGAAGGGCATTGTCACGGGCACGGTGAAGGACATGAATGCCACAACCATGAAGAAGGCCACAACTGCCACGGCGGCGGATGCCACGGAAAAGGGCAGTGGGGCGGGAAACGCGAAGGCGCCGGAAGAAAATGCGAAAATCCAAAAATTCCATTTAACAGAAGGCTAAATGAAGAATTAATCAATAAATTAAAAACTTACGCATCAGAAAATGGAATAACTGAAACTGAAGCTCTGGAACGCGCAATACAAAATCTGTAGACTTTAGGGGCGATAATCATTCCAATTTATCTTTTTTTATAGTAAAATAATTTACAAATAAAGGAGATAAAATGTATTATCAAGGTTTAATCAATGAATTCAGAGAGTACCTTCCGGTTTCAAGCACAACTCCGGTCATAACTTTAAATGAAGGCAATACGCCGCTGATTAAGGCTGAAAATCTTGCAAAAAAAATCGGACTTAATGCAGAAATCTATTTAAAATTTGAGGGCTGCAACCCGACAGGCAGTTTTAAAGACCGCGGAATGACAATGGCTGTTTCTAAAGCTAAAGAAGCAGGCTCAGGCGCTATCATTTGTGCCTCAACCGGCAACACTTCAGCTTCAGCTGCAGCATACGGTGCAAAAGCCGGTATGAGAACATTTGTACTTATCCCTGACGGCTACATTGCTCTTGGCAAACTCTCGCAGGCCATGATGTACGGTGCAGAAATTATTGCAATTCAGGGCAACTTTGACGAAGCTCTTGAAATGGTAAGAAAAATCTCTGATAATTATCCGATTACCCTTGTCAATTCAGTAAATCCATACAGAATTGAAGGGCAGAAAACCGGCGCTTTTGAAATCTGTAATGCTCTTGCTCAGGCGCCTGATTATCATTTTATCCCTGTCGGCAATGCAGGTAACATAACAGCCTACTGGAAGGGTTATAAACAATGGCATGAATTAGGGAAAATTCCTTCTCTGCCAAAAATGATGGGCTTTGAAGCTGAAGGAGCAGCTGCAATTGTTAAAGGAGAAAGAATTTATAAGCCGGAAACTCTTGCAACTGCAATTCGTATCGGCAACCCTGCTAGTTGGAAACAGGCAGAAGCTGCCCGCGATGAAAGCGGAGGCATGATTAATTTTGTAACCGATGATGAAATCGTAAAAGCATACAAACTTATCGCATCAACAGAAGGAATACTTGCAGAACCGGCAAGTGCTGCTTCCGTTGCAGGGCTAATAAAAGTAAAAGACCAAATAAAAGAAGGTTCTAAAATTGTTTGTATTTTAACAGGAAACGGACTTAAAGATCCTGATAACGCCATAAAATATTCAAATTCCGATGTTAAAAAGACATCAGCTGATATGACGGAAATTTTACGGGCAATGAATATATAAAGTTGTTATTTACCTTGCAAATCCTCCGTGATAATACCGCCGGATCCCCTGTCTATTTCACGTTTGACAGGTTTGCCGTTTTCGTCAAACCATATTTTAACACTTCCGCGCTGCTCATAAGAAGCAGTTAATTTTCCGTCCTCATCAAACATTGATACATTTGTAATGTCTTCAGGAAATTTTGTTACACTCTCTGATTTTTTTATCCCGCTGTCATAATAAGTATAAGTGTATTCTTTCCTCATTGCTTGAACATTATTTTCATCGTATACAATATTAACCTGAAATGCTATCCTGTCATACTCATCATACTGACGGCCGATTTCCAAATTTCTATCACGGGCATATTCTGAAATAAGCTGGCCGGAATGGTTATAAATCCTCGAAATATAAACCTTATCAGGACTTATTTCATAAACAATATGACCTACAGGATCATCTTTTTCATAAACTTTTGTGCCGTCTTCTTTTACATAAGACGGTAATAACGGTTTTTCAGTATTTTGTTGTTCTAACGGGTTTACAAAAAAGTTTTTAAACATGCTAATTATATCGGTAAAAAATGTATATAACTTTAAAAATTCATACATATAAATGAAATTATGTTATAATTTTATATATGAAGAAGTCGGTTATTTTAGTTTTATGTTTGTTGTTTTCATGTTCTTGTGTATTTTCAAATGAAATCACAGAAGACTATTTTGATATAGCAGCAAATTACACAACTTACGGCCAGTACAAAGAGGCTTTTCAATACTTGAACAAAATTTTAGAAATTGAACCTTCAAACTATGATGCACTTGAGCTGAAAAATGTTCTTCTGAGAGTAACAAATCCGCAGGCAAAATCTTATCTCTGTACAAATAATAAAAATATCAATAATGCTTTTGAGCTAAAAAAACAAGGCGAACAAGATAAAATGATTTCCGCATTATCTTTAAATTCAAATGATTTTTGGTCATGTTATCTTCTCGCGGATTTCTATTTTAATAAAAGAGATTATGCAAACGCTGCTGAATATTATAAAAAAGCAATCAGTCTAAAACCTAATTATGCACAGAGCTATCTCGGGCTTGCACAAAGCTATGCCAGAATAAAAGATAATCAAGCTGCACTAACTAACATAAATAAATACTTATCATACAATCAAAACTCTGATTTTGCGTATGCTGTCCGCGCCGAACTTAATTTGCAGTCAGGGAACCTTGTTCAGGCGCAAAATGATATAAACAAAGCTCTTGATATAGAAGAAAATATATCGTATTTGCTTATTGAAGCAAAAATTCTTTATGCAAAAGGCGAATATCAAAACGCAAAAGATAAATTAACCCTGCTTTCAAAAAACGTCCAAACATCCGAAGTTTACAAATACATAGGTTTATGCGATTATGCATTAGGGAATTTGCCAAATGCCATGCTAAATCTTGATAAAGCAATCATACTCTCTGATGACGACAATACTTTAAACACACAGTATAATGAGATAAAATCTAAACTGGAAAAGAAATGACAAAAAAACAAAAAAGACATATCATAAAAAAAGAAACAACAATGACAAGAATTAAGAATTGGACAATTTCAATACTGCTTGCAGCCTTAATGCTTTTCGGCCTGCAATGCTATAGCAGAAGTGCATCGTCTTTAAAATTTGCTCAGGTGAGCGATGTTCACTACTACACAGGCGCAAACAATACAACTTACAAAATGATTGCAGAATCACCTAAACTTCTTGATGATGCCATAGAACAGATAAATGCAACGCCTAACGTTTCTTTTGTAATGTTTACCGGCGACTTGGTTGATAAAGCTTTTGAAAAAGAACTTAGCGCTTTTTTACCTCATACCGAAAAGCTAAATGTGCCCTGGTATTTTGCATTCGGTAACCATGATACAATGCAGGGCGGATATTTGACACCTTCTGTTTTCATGCAAATGGTGAATAAATACAACAAAAATTACAAATTTCAAAAAAGCTATTACTCATTTGTACCTCAAGAAGGCTTCAAAGTAATAGTTTTGGATACAATAATCCGCGACAGGCTTACATCTAACGGCAGGTTAGGAGATGAACAGCTGCAATGGCTTGACAACGAACTAAAGAATTCACAAAAAGATACTGTGTTGATATTTATGCACATACCTGTTATAGAACCTTATGTAAGCCCTAACCACAGACTACTCGACGCTTACAAAATGGAAGATATTCTTGCTAAATACAAAAATCCTATAGGTGTTTTCCAGGGGCACTATCACGGAGCAAAAATTACTCAAAAAGGCAACATTCTTTACGTAAGCTGCCCTTCTATGGTAACTTATCCTAATGCTTTCAGAATGGTGACAGTAACAAACTACAGGAATAAAGTTGTATTTAACATTGAAAATAAAGAAACAGGGTTGAAAAATATTCAAAAACTTGCTAAAATTCTTGTTTTTGGAACAAGTGTTTATACAGGAACCGAAAATGACCAAAATGCAACAATTACAATAAAAAAATAGGAGCGTGCCGCTCCACCCGCCAAACAGATTTTGCAAAAAACTGTAAAGGCTAAACTAAAGAAGAGCATGCCGCTCCGTCGCCCGGATTTGTGTAAAACCGGTACAATTAAAGAAGGATAAAAAAATGAGCAAATTTAACGTAAAATTTAGAGGTGTAAGAGGAAGCTATCCTATAGCAAACAAAGATTTTTTGCAGTACGGCGGAAATACTTCCTGCGTAGAGGTTAATGTTAACGGACATCTTATAATCCTTGATGCCGGAACAGGTTTGATAGAAGCCGGCAACAGACTTATGAAAGATTATATTTCCTCAGGACTTAATGCTTCAGAAAGAACTCCAATAAGAGCAACTGTTCTTATTTCGCATATACATCAGGATCACCTTCAAGGTTTTACGTTCTTTAGACCTCTGCATATCCCGTCATCTTGTATAAACGTATTCGGTAATGTAAATTACAATGAAAGTTTGTCTGATGAACTCGCAGAACTTCTGTTCGGCAAATCATTCCCGCTTGATTTAGGCGATATTGCCGGCAATTTGAATATCAGAGATATATCTGAAACCGAAGGAATTATCCTGCGCCACGGAGAAGATCCGATTATTAAAAGAATAGAAAATGAAAATGACGCAAAAGTAGAAAATGACGATGTATTAATCACCTGCTACCGCTCTTATGCACACCCGCAGGAAGGAGTTCTTGTTTATAAAATTTCTTATAAAGATAAAACTCTTGTTTATGCAACAGACAAAGAAAGCTATGCAGGCGGAGATAAAAAATTAGTTAATTTTGCTCGCGGCTGTAATCTTTTAATCCACGATTCGCAGTATACTACAGAAGACTATATGGACTCTTTCAACCCAAAACAGGGTTACGGGCATTCAACATTTGATATGGCAGTTGAGGCAAAAAACCAATCAGGTGCGGAAAAACTTGTATTTTTCCACTATGATCCGGGTTATGATGATAACAAACTCAACAGTATAAAAGAACAATTTAATCAGACTAAAGAAAATACTATTCTTGCATACGAAGGTTTGGAAATTGATTTATTATAATTAAATAATAAGTATGAAAAAATTCTTATTAATATCACTGTTATTTGTAAGCTTTATAGCATCAGGTTACAGAAAACCTGATGTATATGTGATTGATGCAACAAAAAATGCCTATATCCACAACAACATGGGGCTTCGTTATATGGATGAACGCTGTTACTATGCAGCAATTCAGGAATTCAAAATCGCAATAAGTTTAAGTCCTTCCGCGCAGGCAACAGCCGTTTATTACAAAAATCTCGGGGATGCCTATATGAAAATCGGCTACCCTGATATGGCGCGTCAGCCTTATGAAGATGCGGTTAAACAATTCAGTCTTAACTTCCAGTATTATAAAGACCTTGCAAAATGTTACAAGGCACTCGGGCTTGTTTCTTCCAAAATCACAGAATACCGCAATGGAGATAACCCTTTGAATAAAGTTATGCTCGGAATTTTATATGTCGAAAGCGGAAATCCAAAGCGCGGAGTAACTGTACTTGATGAATTTGCAATGTCTGAGCCTGATTTGTTGATAACACCTGCCGTTAAACAATACATAAAAGAAACTGTCAAACAGATTAATGATTTATAATATTGATTTCATCATCTTTTGTCATGTTTGGATTTTTAAGTTTTTGTTTCAGTATTTCATCAAAAATCTGCTGATATTTCGGCGACGGATTTATACCGAGTTTTTGAAGATCATCCCCATTTATTGAAATTTTTATTTTTTTCAAATCGTCAAGATAATGCCTTGCCCCCTGCTCGTCTTTTAAAATTCCGTAAAGCAAAACTGTTTCAATGCGGGCATTTTCAAAAGCTTTATATAGTTCAAAATCGGTTTTCAAAACATTTTCGGGAACATCATCAAGAATTTTTTGTTCGATTTTTGTCAGCGGCAGACGCGACAAATCCCTGAGAACTCCAACATAAATCAGCCAAATATTTTCAGGTTCATATTTATTAATTAACTTTTCAATATTAACAGAAGGCAGCTCAACTTCATTTGGAGTTACCAGTTTATAAATTTTTTCATTTATAAACTTTTCAAAGGCAAGCTGATATATTCCCTTCTCCCCAATGGCGGGAGAAGGTGCCTGAAAGGCGGATGAGGGGGAAAACCGATGGTTAAACGTTTCAATGAGTTCTTTTTTTACCCTTTTGTAACTCATATCATAATTAATATTTCCAAGATAATCTTCCTGAAGTTTTCTTGTATGTTCATCAAGATTAAACCCGAAACGAACTGAAAATTTAAGCCCTCTTATAATTCTTGTAGGATCATCTATAAAACTTTCATCGTGCAAAACACGGAGTTTTTTATTTTTTAAATCTTCAAGTCCGCCTGTGTAATCAACAATTTCACCGGTTGTAACAGATTTTGCCAATGCATTTATTGTAAAATCGCGCCTCATGACATCTTCTTTTAAGGTACATCCGATTTTTTCAACAACAGGTAAATGTCCTTTGCGCGGATAGCTTTCCGAACGCGTTGATGCAAAATCAACTTCACGCCCGCCAATATTAACCCTGACCGTCCCAAAATCAGGGTTTACCTGAATAACTTCGCCAAACTTTGAGCAGTAATCAATTGCATTTCCCACATAAGTTATATCAATATCAAAAGACTCACGCCCCAAAAGCTCATCGCGGACAACTCCGCCTATAAAAAACAGTTTGTTTGAAGTATCCTTTATATTGATGATGTTCATGTAAAGCATTTTAGCGTAAAATGTAAGAATAGTAAATAAGTGAAGTGTGAAGCGTGAAGAGTGAGGCACTTCACTGTTCACATTTCACTCTTCACTCAGAGGTCACTATGCTACAGGAAGCTTCACGCGCAATAAATTCAGCATTCAACAACAGTTTTATAAAAAAATTAAGCCAGTACCTGCACGACTGTGTAAGAGAAGAGGTTAAAAGCTCGACCTTCAGAAATCTGAAAGGCGACAGAGATAACAAATGGATTTTTCTCAAAGGAGAAGAACAGCTTTTCTCAACAGGTGCCGAATATATATCACTTGACGGAAGCGATCCGAAACTAACAGAATTAATGATCCAAAGTGACTTGGGTCAAAAAGATAAATATCTTATCTACGGCTACCTTTTCCTTGTCGGCAAAAGCTCTAAATCAAAAAAGAAAAACGAATTTTTAACGCCGCTTTTATATATGCCATGCAAACTTGAGCGAAACGGCGTGAATATAAACTGCCTTCCGCTTGATGAAGTTTTATCCCTGAATACAGGTGCTCTCGCAGCTCTTATGCGGAAAAATGATGATGAAGATGAAGTGGATCTTCTTCTTGAAGGTATCCTTGATGTTGTCCCTGATCTTCCTATAACAAAAGAAAAACTTGATATCTTTTTAACTACTCTGAAATCTCTTGTCCCTGAAATAGAAATTGTTGAAAATCTCGGCGATTACAGAGAAGACGACAATATAACAAAGGCAAAAGATTTTTACAAAGAAAAAATTGACGGCGAAAATTTAGACGAAATTATCGAAGAAGAAACCGAACAGGAAAAACAAAAAGTCAAACTTGAAACTATTGCCGTAACTTATCAAAGTGCAATAATTTTGACCAAACGCCCCTCTGTAACCGCAGGTGTTTTACATGAATTAACACAGATTTCTGAAAAACCGTCAGGAATTTACAGAGAAACTGCACTGAGCATAATTAATGAAGAATACGCTCAGAGCAGGGAAAAATCCGTTCCGCTTAAAGATATGAATAAAATTACGGATTTTTACCCCATAACACCTCTGTCATTAAGCGACAGCCAATTACAGGTAATCAAAAATATTGACAACAGCAAATTTGTCGCAGTTCAGGGGCCTCCAGGGACAGGGAAATCCCAGACAATAGTAAACCTTGTTGCGCACCTTGTTGCTAACGGAAAAACAGTTCTTGTAGCTTCCCGTATGGACAAGGCTGTCGATGTTGTCGCAGAACGTTTGAATGAACTGGGTGCATCTCACATGGCGCTCAGGGCAGGACGTTTGAATTATCAAAGACAGTTGAGCGAAGAATTAAACAATCTTCTCTCGCAAAACAGCGATTTGGATGAAGGTGTTGAAGATATTCTTCTTGTAGACACAAAGGATATGAAAGACCACCTTGACATGATAAAAAACATGGAGGTTAAATCAGAAACCATAATAAAACTTGAAAAAGATTGGCATGACAAGTTATTGGAAGTTGAAGAACAGGAAAAACTTCTGGGCACAAAAGAATTTATCAAAAAAAGTCTCAAAAAAGGTGAAATTGATATTATTTCAGGGATTATAAAAGTTCTTGAACACAATATGGAAAAAGCAGGCTTTATCTCAAAAATCGCAAACTTTACAAGCCTCGGACAGCTCAAAAAAATTCTGAATTTAAAAGAATTTGATGTAACTTATGAAAACCTCGGGAGATTAAAACAGGAGTTAGACTTTGCCAATATGGAATGGTCTTTGAGAAAAATCGAAGCAGATATTCAGAAAACAGGCAATCTCCACATGCTCTCAGAACAAATCAGAACAATGAAACGCAAGCAAAAAACTCTTGCAACAAACATTCTGAAAAACAAACGCCGTGAAGCTTTGAAAGGACTTTTGCGCGACGAAAACAAACGCAGAAGGCTGAAAGTTCATGCAAAATCCCTCGTTACAAACAGAAAACGCCTTCAAACAAATATTCTTGAAGAAGAAGATTTCAAACCCTTACTCGAAGCCTTCCCCTGCTGGTGCGTAACGACTTATGCAGTTTCGGATTCGCTGCCATTGAAACCCGGTATGTTTGATGTTGCAATTATTGATGAAGCATCACAATGCGATATCGCAAGCTGTTTCCCGATATTATTCAGAGCAAAACGCGCCGTAATCGTAGGCGACGACAAACAGCTTCCGCATTTGTCCTTCCTTGAAAAGGCAAAAGAACAATCATTCTTAAGCCAGTATGGAATTCCTGATAAATATCAGCTTATGTGGCGTTTTAGAACGAATTCAATGTTTGACCTTGCTGATTATTACTCCATGAATTCCGTTATGCTTGATGAGCATTTCAGAAGCCTTCCGCCAATTATAAATTTTTCAAACCACGAATTTTACAACGACAGAATTCGAGTCATGAGAAAAGACAAACCGGATGAAAAGGTTCTTGAGCTTGTTGAAGTTCTCGACGGCAAAGTTGACTGTGATGCTACAAGAAACCTTCCGGAAATAGAAGCGCTTGTAAAAAGATTACACGAAATAATAATAGAAGATGAACGTGAAAACCCTGACAATCCTGTATCAGTCGGTATAATATCACCTTTCAGGGCGCAGGTTGAACAATTAAAAATATCTGTTTCAAAAGTTCTTTCTGATTACATGATAAAAAAACACCAGATAGAAATCGGTACAGCTCATACGTTCCAGGGAGATGAACGCGATATTATGCTGATTTCATGGGCAATTGCAGATAACAGTTATAACCAGAGTTTGATTTTCTTACAAAAACCGAACCTCTTTAACGTTGCAATCACACGCGGCCGCAACAAAGTTATAAACTTTATTTCGCGCAACCCCAGAGAACTTCCCGAAGGTCATTTCAGAAATTACGTGTCATATATGCAGCTTTATCAAGACCGCAAACAGGCCATGCTCTCAGGCGACATAGACGAAAATATCTACAAAAATCC
>CALUYN010000017.1 GCA_944325025.1 Candidatus Gastranaerophilales bacterium
ATTTTGACTACAACTTTATCAAAACCGTTAATGTCTTTGCAGAATACTAATTGTCTTAATTTCCCTAAAGTTATAAAACTATACTTTTTAGGGAAGTCAACTAGTAAAATTAAATTGGGTGGGGTAAATGTTTTGTTGTTCATTTTTTGTTTTCCTTTCGTTGTTGGTGTGCTTACATATTCATTAAAACACAACTTTGTAAAAAACGTGCTTTTTACTATTTTTTAAAATTTAAAACAAAAAGTAGTGATAATCCCCCAAAATGTGGTCATGTTATTATCAAAATTTACAAATTAGAACATCATAAAACCACATGTTTTGAACATTATTACCCATAAATGCGTGATATGAAACGATTTAAAATTTCCACTTCTTTCCGCCGTTGATCATCTGTATTATTTCTTAACATTTGCTTGTCAAGTATATACATTTTATATTTTAAATATTCATATCGTTCTTCTTTAGTTGCAAGACTTTTCAATGAACGCCTTACACTTTTAACCTCTCGTTTAGATAGTTTAGCAAACCTGTTAATGATACTATTACAATTTGAACAACAACGATGTATGTTATCTTGCTTCACAGGATCGCACAAAAAACACGTTTGGGTATTAACATTTTCTAGCAATTCGTATATGTCTCTTATAGTTTTACTGTATTTATTATATTTTTGTCTTGCAGTAAGCTTACTCGTTGGATTTGCCTCTGTAATAATTGGACTTTTTTCAATTTTTTGAATTTTTTTACTTAAAACACCATAATTCACCTGAATCTCTTTATTATCTAGAATTGCAGTTACAATACCAAAATTTTTATCTATGATATCTATATTAATACTGGTAATAGTTGAAAATTCATAGTTTTCACTAAATAATTTATTAAAATGTTTAATACTACCTAATCTTAGCATGCTACATACAATATTGTTGTCTTTTTTTTCATAGATTATTAGATAATTATTTGTAAATAAAAAATTTAAAATATTTTTAATTAGTTTTTTATCATAATCTTTAGGTAAAATTATTTCTTGCTCTAGATATTTTTTGGGCAATTTTTGAATTAAACAGTACACAGCAAATGTATATTCTAAAATATTTATAAATGTCCTTTTCATCCTTTTTGTATCATAAGTAACATTGTAAATATCGAAAAAATTCATACATAAGCAGTCAACAAAATCTAAAGGTTTATTTAATGTTCTTCTTTTTTTAGCTAAGTTTTCTTTAGCCTCTTTGGTACAATTTCGCTCTTTCTTTTTATCTATAGTTTGAATTACTTCACTAAAATTAAAATTATTATAATTTTTTATAATGTAGCTAAAAAATTTTAATTTATTATATTCAAAATTGTCGATACGCATAAAAAATCCCCTTTTGAGAGCATATCAAATATTTCACAAAAGGGCTAGTTTGTTATATAAATCTTAAATTTTTAAATATTAATACCTTGAATATTTCTACATTTCAGCCTCAAAAAATGTTGGCAAAATGTTGGTAAAAATGCTGAAAATGTATAAAAAAACATGAAAAAAGGTAACATTTGCATTTCTATAAAATTAAGTAATAATAAGCATTTCAGTATCATGCTCTTTCATTAATTGTTACCTGTTGTTGCGGTAAAGAATAATGAGAATCTGCTATCCTAACCCCTAGACGATGCCGCTAAGTAACTTTATTCTAGCACTGAAAATTGATTTGTTCAAGCAATTTAAGATAATTATATATCGGAAATTTGAATAAAACTTCAAAAAACTATTACCGCACCTGCTATAAAAATGAATGAATTTTTTCTATCCTCCCGGAGAATTTATAAAAAAGAAACAGAAAAATAACATATTATAAAAAGGAGGAAATTATGAGCGAACCGTCATCAAAACACCCGTATTTAGATAATATTGCAATAAATTTTTTAGAAAACCTTGATAAAGATACCAAACCGCTTTATGAAATTGACCCTGAAGATGCACGAGAATTTTTAACTTTTGTACAAGAAAAAGGGTATAAAGATATAGAAGCACAGGTTGAAGATATTTCTTTTTCTGACGAAATTGCAGGGGAAATCAGCGTAAGACTAGTTCGTCCAAAATTCTATGCAGGGGAACAGCTTCCTCTAATCATATACTGCCATGGCGGCGGTTGGGTAATGGGTGATGCAGATGACTTTGATATGACAATAAAAACTATAACAAACCACACAAATTCAGCTTTAGCGTTTGTAAATTATTCAAGAGCACCTGAATTTCAATACCCCGCAGCCTTAAATCAAATTTATGCAGCTTTGGAACATTTTTACAACAACGGGAATGAATACAACATAAATTCTGAACGTATTGCAATTATGGGCGACAGTGCAGGCGGGAATATGGCTGCTGCAACCGCAATAAGAACAAAATTAGAAAACGGCCCCGAACTTGCTTTTCAGGTTCTTGTTTACCCTGTTACAGATGCAGAGATGAAAACAAATTCTTACAAAGAATTTAAAAACGGCCCATGGCTCAGCAAAAAAGCTATGGAATACTTTTGGGACTGTTATCTGCCTGACAAAGACAAAAGAAGCGGGATTTATGTGTCGCCTTTAAAAGCTGACATTGAATATCTAAAAGGAATTGCACCGGCTCTTATCATAACAGCTGAAAATGATGTTCTAAGAGATGAAGGTGAAGCTTACGCAAGAAGGCTAATTGAAGCAGGAGTTGACACAGGCTGTGTCAGAATAAATAACACATTCCATGATTTTCTGCTTCTCAACGGTTTGAGGGAAAGCAGAGGAGTAAAATCCGCTTATAAACTGATTTGCAAAACATTAAAACATGTAATGTACAATTAAGAGGGGATTTCTCCTCTTAATTTTTTATCGCAATTTTTAAGCACCCGTCTGATTTACTTTCGAAAAATTTGTAAGCTTCAACAATATCATCAAGTTTATATCGGTGAGTAATCAAAAAATCCGTATTTATTTTATTTTCTGATATAAGTTTAACAAGCTGAGCACATTTTGAGGCGTCAACTCCGCCAGTTTTAAAAATCAAATTTTTCCCGTACATCTCAGGCAGAGGCAGAATTTGATTTTCTTCATACATTGCAACAACAGCAACAATTGCGTTTGGACGTGCGATTTTATAAGCAAGTTCAAACGTATTTTTTGCGCCTGCGGCTTCTATTACGCAATCCGCACCACGCCCTTGAGTTAAATCTTTTATAATTTTGCAAACATCGTCTTTTAGAGGATTGATAAAATAATCGGCGAGATTTTCACGTTTTGCAATCTCTAATCTTGTTTCATCAATATCTATTGCGACAATTTTTGAAGCTCCTTGAAGCTTTGCGCTGAGCATAGAACAAAGTCCTACAGGCCCCGCTCCAATAACGGCGGCAATGTCATCCCGCTTTATCTCGCAAAGTTCTGCTCCCCACCATCCGCTTGACAAAATATCTCCGACAAACAATGCGTTTTCAAAGCTCACATTATCAGGGAGTTTTGTCAAACCAGTGTCAGCGTAAGGCACTCTGACATATTGCGCATGACATCCGTCAATTCGGCATCCGAGCTCCCATCCGCCTTTTTCACAGTTATTTACAAACCCCCTTTTACAAAACCAGCATTCTCCGCAAAAAGTTTCACAATTCGCACTCACTCTGTCGCCGGGTTTTAAATTTTTTACGGCAGAACCGACACTTACTATAGTGCCGACAAACTCATGCCCTAGAACAACATCTTTATTCGCCCTTGGAACAAAACCCCTTAAAATATGCAAATCACTTGTGCAAATTGAGGATAATTCAACTTTTACAACAGCATCTCTGTCTGATTGCAAAACAGGCATTGGCTTTTCTACAAGCTCAATTTTACCGTCACCTTTATACACCAAAGCTTTCATATAAAGATAATATCATAAAAAAAGCTCCTTAAAAAAGGAGCTCATTTGTTAATCTTTGCCGTCATTTAAGGTAATCATATTTATAATAAGCCCCAAGAATGATAGAACAACAGACCCCAAAAACGCCGCCAAAAATCCATCGACATAAAATCCCGGAGCAATATAGCCGGCGAGCATAAATAAAAGCGCGTTAACAACAAGTCCAAATAACCCCAGTGTTAAAAGATTTATAGGCAGTGTAATAAACACAATCAACGGTCTTATAAATATGTTAATAAGCGCCATAATAACCGTTACAAGCATTGCACTTTGAAAATTTTCTACAAAAATTCCCGGCACAAGCCATGCGACAAATAGTATTGCCAGAGTATAAAATATCCATCTTATCAGTAATACCATACCACTTTTTCCTTTCTCATATACAAGTTTAAAATTTCTCAAAGAAAATTTCATTATGCTAAAGTGCAATAACAAACTTGCTAATCCTAAGCATTAAGTGTATAATAATGCGGTAACGAAAATAGGAAGGGAACTTTATATGAAAGACAATATTTTAATAGTACTTGCAGTTGTTATCATTGCATCAATGTGGATACAATTTACACAGCAAAACGCAAATGACAGATACAAAGTTATCACAGGCAGCAACATGATGACTATATTGCTAGACAAAAAAACAGGTGTAACTTGGAGAAACTGCATCTGCGATACAAAATCAAATATTCCGGGCTGCTGGGAAAGAATGTATACACTGAATATAGAAGATTATAGCAAACCGCAGGGCGAAGTTGTTATTACAAAAAAATTGAGAAAAGATCTCGAAAAACAGGCTAAACAAGCTCCTGTACCTGCAACTCAAACTCAGGCTCCGGCACAGGAACAAAAATAACAGATAAAAAATTCCCTCTCCGAAACAGAGAGGGAATTTTTTTATCTTACAAATTATTTTTTATCCAACACTTTAATCAAATGCCATCCAAATTGTGTGTAAACAGGTTTTGAAACTTCACCCACGGGAGTAGAAAATGCTGCTCTTTCAAATTCCGGCACCATCTGGCCATGTCCGAAATACCCCAAGTCTCCGCCGTTTTGACCTGACGGACAGATTGAATAAGCTCTTGCATAATATTCAAAATCCCCGCCTTCGTCAATCGCTTTTTTAATCTGCTGTGCTTCTGCCGCTGTTTTTACAAGAATATGCTCGGCATGCACAGACTGATATTCCTCAGCTGACACAACCCCGCTCAACAGCATAACAAATACAAACAATTTACATAAATTTTTTATCATAAACACCATCCTATATTATTTTAAACAATATTCCTATTACCCGAATGTCCTAACCCTGTTGCGTCCTTCTTCTTTTGCCTGATAAAGCGCCTTATCCGCATTATCAAACATCTGGCACACTTCATTTACGTCTTTATTAGAAGAAATTCCCGCACTTATTGTAACATTCAATTCAACACCTTTAAATTTGAATTTGTTATCTTCAACAGCTCTTCTCAATCTCTCAACAGGGATTATTGCAGAATTTCCGTCTGTTTCTGTCAATAAAATCACAAACTCTTCCCCGCCGTAACGAAAAATTATATCGGTCTGACGGAAGTTTTCTGCCATCAGCCAGCTCAACTCTCTCAAGACGTAATCCCCGCAGGAATGCCCGTATGTATCATTAATTTTTTTGAACCAGTCAATGTCAACAACTACAAGGGATAACTGAGAATTGTAACGCTTTGCCCTTGCAAACTCACGCGCAAATGTAGTTTCAAAATATCTTCTGTTATAAAGGTTAGTCAATGCATCCGTAATTGACAACTGTTTAGTCTGCGTGTACATAAAATTTATTTTTCTTATTACATCAAACTTGTTGTCATCAGGAATATCAAAACTTTCAATGATACTTTGAATATTTTGTTGAATTTCGTCTAAAACATCTGAAGGTAAATCAAAATTTATATCTGTCATATTACTATTTTCCATAACCTTTTTTATAATAGCAGAAATATTGCTGACAATCCATTTTTTTGTTAAATTTAATATTAATTATGAAACCGTCTGCTCAAGAAATGCTAAAAAAATATTCAAAAGACATAGCTCATGCAAATGAGGTAAAACGGCTTGCATTAATTATTTTTGACGAAGCATCTTTAAAAATTCATGAAATGACAGGGCTTGAAAAAGAATATCTTGAAGCTGCCTCTCTTTTGCATGACATAGGATATTTTATAGAAGCAAAAAGCCACAATAAACATTCTATGGAAATGATTATAAAAGAGGGGCTTTATAGTTTTGACGATAGGGAAGCAAAAATTATCGGCTGTGTTGCAAGATATCATAGAGGCGGTCTGCCTGACAAAGAATCTCATGAAATTTACGGCTCTCTTGAAAAAAAAGACCGAAAAACCGTAAAACGCTTAGGCGGAATTTTAAAACTCGCTGACGGACTTTGCAAAGACCATTCAAACCAGTTTAAAAATATAGAAATCAACTATGATAATAAAAACAGTATTGCAAAATTCATTCTTTACCCGCAAAACAACAAACCTGATATAAAAACTGCAATTCGTAAACGCGACCTGTTTGAAATCGGTTTTAAATGCCAGAGTGTTTTATTATTCGGAGAATAACATATTGTAAATTTTTTGTTACAAATTTCTTAAAATTGTAACATTTCTTCATGAAAAATACTTTATATATGTGTAAGGGAAAAAATATGAAAGGATTACGGCAATCTAAAAAAAGTCGGACAAATGTACAAAGAGATTCCGAAACAAGTTCGGAATGACAATACCAAAAGAATGCATAAGTTCATCAAAGGCAATATTTAGATAGTCGTAAGCAATGGTAAAAAAATGTCATTCGATGTAAATGTTTTGAGCACAAAACCGGTCATCAAAGCAGCAGCATCCATGCAAAATGACGGCGGCGGCGGTAATCTCGGTTACATGGCTCAAGGCAGACGGGAAGAAAAACAGGAAAAGAAATATTTAGATGAAAGTATCTTCACATCCAAACCTGAAGTTGATACCTTCGGCTTTGAAAAAGAAGAACCGGAAATGCCTGATGAAAAATTCTCTATTTCAAAACTTATCGCTGAATTGATTTTAAAATTAAAAAAAGCTTTTATCAAAAAATAAAAGAGTTCATACTTTTTGTAATTTCATAAAGCAGCTTTAAATTTTTATCATCCAACAATTTTATTGACTCAATAATTTTGCTTTCTAGTTCGTTTCTCGAAAAATTATCATCGAATTTTAAAAACTCCGAACTGTCAATATTTAATGCTGCAGCAAGCTTTTCTATCAAATCACATGATGGGAAACTTTTTGCATTCTCCAAAAACGAAATATATCGAAAATCAACTCCAACAAGTTCTGCAAGTTTTTCCTGCGTTAATTTTCTTGATTTCCGCAATTTTTTAAGATTTTTAGCAAACCTCTGTTTTATCATATAACCTCATATACAGTTTATAAATTAAATCCATAAAATATTACTAATAATTTTCAGGAATTATATTGACATTTTTCTAATTAATTTATAGAATTTCATGTAATTATTTAGAATAATTGGATAAAAATTCAGTATAGAGATTAGCGAAATGTCAAAAGTCAGTGTTATTATTCCTGTTTACAACGTTGAAAAGTTTCTGAAAAAATGTTTGGAAAGTTTAATCAATCAAACATTAAGGGATATTGAAATTATCTGTATCAATGACGGCTCAACAGATAATTGTTTGTCTATACTCAACTCCTATGCAAAGGATGATAACAGAATAATTGTGCTAAATCAGGCAAATCAAGGGCAATCATGTGCAAGAAATGCGGGGTTAGCAATCGCAAAAGGTGAATATATCGGATTTGTAGATTCTGATGACTGGATAGATTTAGATTTTTATGAAAAACTCTATACGGCAGCGAAAAAATATAATTCAGATATCGCAGCAGCAGGAATTAAAAGACTGCGTCCTTACAAATGGAAATATCACCTCAAAATAGCAAATGAAGAATATACAGAAAACACAGACAAAAAATTCTTGCTTTGTGATGTGCCTGACAAATGTTATGTATGGAATAAGATTTATAAAACATCAGAGCTAAAAAAATACAATATTACTTTTGAACCTCATGTATTTTTTGAGGACAGATGTTTTACTGCAGAAACTCTTATTAAGCTCAAAGGTCTTGTAACAGTTCCAGATACTTATTACAACTACTGGACTAATAACAAATCCACAGTAAAAACCAAATCGCCTAAAAAGTCAAAAGATTCAGAATATACCTACAACAAAATGATGCAATATTTAAAGGATAATAATATTAACCTTGACCATTACTTTTTAGACTTAAAAAAAATAAAATTTTTAGGACTTACAATATTAAAAATCAAAACATTTAAAACAAAAAAACAGTATCTTTTGTTTAACTGTATAAAGTTTGAAATAAAACTCCAGCTTTAACAAAAATAAAATTTATGATATACTTGCCTCTGTGATGACAAAAGTAAGTGTGATAGTTCCTGTTTATAATACTGGCAAGTATCTTGAAAGATGTCTTGATACTCTGCTTAACCAAACGCTTTCTGATATTGAAATTATCTGCATTAATGACGGTTCAACCGACAATTCATTAGAAATTTTAGATAAAATCAGCAAGTCTGCCCCCCCCCCGAAGCTCCGCATTATCACAACTAAAAATCAAGGCCTATCCTGTGCGAGGAATACCGGTATGAGTATTGCACAGGGTGAATACATCGGTTTTGTGGATTCTGATGACTGGGTTGATTTAGACTTTTTTGAAAAGCTTTACAACGCTGCAAAAAAATACGACTGCGATATTGCCTGCGCTGATTTTATAAGACAGCATCCGAAAAAACAAAAAATCAGGCTTAATATTACAGAGGAAAAAGTTTACACAAAACCAGAAGACAAATACCTCGCCTGCAAAACCTATAGAGAAGGCTGCGTCTGGAATAAAATATACAGAACAACATTTTTAAAAGGAATAAACCTTGAATTTATCCCTAAAATGTATTACGAGGACAGGGATTTTACTGCACGGGCATTGTATTATTCAAACAAACTCGTAACCGTTCCCGGTACTTACTATTATTATTTTGTCAATGAAAAATCCATTGTTAAAAAAGGCGGGAACAAACTTCAGGATGAACACTATATTCTTGCCCGCCGGCAGGTGCTTGATTTTATCAAAGAAAAAAATATAAACGTTCCTGACGGACTTTACAGAGCCGAGAAATCAAGGTTTAAAATATTTGGCAAAACTCTGTTTTCCATCCGCGAGAGTATTAACACCGAATACATATTATTATTCGGGAAAATCAACATTTTTAAGTATAAAAAGAGGGCAAAATGACAAAAATTAATGTATGCATTTCCTGCGATGAAAATTATGCAAAATACGCCTCCGTTGTAATCGCATCTATATTGTATAATGCGCAAGATGAGGATTTTTTGCATTTTTATGTTTTGGACGGCGATATTTCATCCGAAAGTAAATCGAAAATTTTAAGCCTCACAAAAATTAAACCCTGCGAAATTGATTTTATAAAAGTTGACGAAACAAAGCTTGAAATTTATAAACAGATAAATACTCATGAATATATCACGCTGCCTACTTATTACAGGCTGATATTATCAGAACTTTTGCCTGATGTGGATAAAATAATTTATCTTGACTGCGATACTGTTGTCAACACCTCGTTAAAAGATTTATTTGAAACAGATTTGGCAGAAAACATTATAGCAGGTGTCTTAGATGCCAGAGTAAAACATAAAAAGAAATGGAAAAACTCCAAATATATTAATGCAGGAATGGTTGTTTTCGATCTTGACAAAATACGTAAGGAAGATATTGAACAAAAATTTGTACAATTCACAAAAAATAATCCTGAAAAAATTGAAACAGGAGATCAGGATATTATAAATTACACGCTTGAAGGTAGAATAAAAATCCTGCCCGATGAATGGAATGTACAGGTAAGCGGATTTGCAAGCAGAACATCTTTCACAAAACGTCCGAAAATTATACATTATATAGGCTATTACAAACCATGGGTATTCGGCTCCTGTACATTTTTTAAAGATTTGTATTTTAAATATCTACAGCTGACTCCATGGGCTTTAACAGAAGAACAACAAAAACACTGGTATGATGAAAACAAAAAAGCTAGCCGTAAAAATTTTTGGAAAAAACGTCCGCTGTGTTTTCTCAACCCTAAATACTGGTATGCATTTTATTGTTCATATATTAAACAATAAATTAAATTTTATGGTATTATTTTTATATGGATAGAAAAATTAAAATTGGATTGATAGGCCTCGGAACAGTAGGCTCAGGAGTTTTCAAAACTCTAAGAAACTTTGATAACGTAGAAGTTGTAAAAATTGCAGTTAAAAATATTAACAAAAAACGCGATATAGAAGGTCTGGACAATTCCATTCTGACAGATAACGCTTATGACGTAGTGAACAACCCTGAAATCGACATTGTTGCAGAACTCGTCGGCGGAATTGAACCTGCGTTTGATTTGATTTCAACCGCAATAAAAAACGGCAAACATATTGTAACCGCTAACAAAGAACTTCTTGCCAAACGCGGAGAAGATATCTTTAAACTTGCCGAACAATATAACAGAGTAATTCTCTACGAAGCCGCAATTGCAGGCGGAATTCCTATTATCATGCCTGTTAAAACAATTCTTGCAGGCAACAAAATCACTCACATTGAGGCAATTCTGAACGGTACAACAAACTACATTCTGACAAAAATGGATGTACAAAAAGCTTCGTATACAGATGTACTAAAAGAGGCACAGGAACTCGGATACGCAGAAGCTGACCCGACAGGAGATGTAGAAGGCTTTGATGCAGCTTACAAAATTGCAACTCTTGCCTCAATCACCTTCCATAAACGAATTGATATCCAAAAAGTTTACAGAGAAGGTATTACAAAAATCCGTGCTAAAGATATGGAAGCTGCAAACGATTTAGGATACAAAATTAAGCTTATTGCATCAGCAAATATTGATGAAAACGGGGATGCAGATGTAAGGGTTCATCCAATGCTTGTATCAAAAAAATCAACTCTTGCACATATAGATTATGTAACCAATGCAGTTATGCTAAAAGGCCATCCTGTCGGGAGCATAACCCTTTCAGGCCCGGGAGCCGGAGAATTTCCGACAGCAAGCTCCGTTGTTGGCGATATCTTAGCAATAGCTGCAGAAATAGGTAAATCAGATTATATATTACCTATGATGAGATGTAAGCATAATTCAGCCGCGCACATGCTTGATATCTCAGAAACCATAAATAAATATTACATTTCAATCCACGCGAAAAACAACAAAGGCGTTATAGGCAAAATCGGAACAATCTGCGCAGATAACGACATCAGCCTTGCAAGTATCGTCCAACGCTGCGTTTCTGAAGATAATACAGCAGATATTACGGTCATAACCGAACTTGTAAAAGAAAAAAATATGCAAAACGCAATAAAATTGATTGAACAAGACGGAAATACGGTTGAAAATCTGATAAGAGTGCAGGTTTAGATAATTATAAAACCAATTTACGAAAACAACTAACCCCTAAAATCAGTTTTAGGGGTTAGCTCAATATTATATCGGATTATTTAAATTTCTTCTCCGTCTTTTGTTTTGTCAGGAGTGGATACAGCCTGTTCTACTGGAGTATTAGGAAGAGCTTCGGTATTTGGATGGTCTGGATTAATTGCTCGTCCGTCTGCGTTTTTTTCAGGAGTGGACATCTTAGTTGGTGGCGTATTTACAGTGTCAGTTGGTGGTTTTTGCATTTCTTTTGCTTCTTTTGCTTCTTTTGCAGCATTTAAACGCGCCTCAAACATACTCCTAAACTCATCAATATTCATTGATACATCATCTCCCGCAAATCGTTTGAATTCTTCAAACTTAGCATCGAGATAATCCGCAATATTGTCATAACCTGCAGGAAGCTCACCGCTGTTCATATATTCAGCAACAATACTATCAGTATATTCCTTTGCAGAAACTTTCAGGTCGCCATCTGTATCTAGCGCTTTAAAATTTTCCACTATGGCATCTTTTTGGGAATTTTCGCTTACTTGCCCCGCTAGAGGTTCATTGTTAACTTCTTTTCCAGTATCGTTTACTTGGGCTAAAGATTGACCTGATTCTACTATCAAACCTTGGATATACATTTTATCCTCATCAGATAGCTTTTTCCCATTAAGCATACCACTATTAAAAATAGAAGTTAATCGAGATAGTTCGTTTTGAGTATCAACCTTTATTGCGTCCCCACCCAGAGCAGCAATTGCTTTAATTGCACTTTGTAAATTGTTTGGTCCATCAACTTGTGACATAATAATCTCCTTTTCTCTTAATACTTCACTCATGTTTAATTAAAAATAACTTATGCTTTTATAAAGTATTTTTACCGGAAACAATTGCCCTATCGCTATCCTATCCTAACCAATCCTATGAAGAGTATATCAAGAGTTTCAGGCGTTTTAAATTCGTTTTTACATTTCGTTACATTTGAAATCCACACAGTTATGATTGGTGGGAACGCTTTGCTTATCCCACCCTACTATTCTATCGTTTAGGATTTAGGAGAGGGAAAATTTACTCCCTTCTCCTTGCGAAGGAGAAGGGGCGGGGACGAGGTCGATTAATCCATAAAAAAATTCCCGCTCAAGTCAAGCGGGAATTTTTATTTTTGTATGTATAATTTACTATTTGCGAAGCGCACCGTCAACTGCTACTGCAACAGCTACTGTTGCACCTACCATCGGATTGTTGCCCATACCGATGATACCCATCATTTCTACGTGCGCAGGAACTGATGAAGAACCTGCAAATTGAGCATCTCCGTGCATTCTTCCCATAGTATCTGTCATACCGTAAGAAGCAGGGCCTGCTGCAACGTTATCAGGGTGCAATGTTCTTCCTGTACCGCCGCCTGATGCTACTGAGAAGTATTTTCTGCCGTTTTCCCAGCACCATTTTTTGTAAGTACCTGCTACAGGGTGTTGGAAACGTGTCGGGTTAGTTGAGTTACCTGTAATAGAAACGTCAACACCTTCTTTAATCATAATTGCAACGCCTTCTGATACATCATCAGCACCGTAGCATCTGATTTCGCCTCTTTCGCCTTCTGAAAATCTCTGTTCCTTAACTACTTTTAACTCACCTGTTTTGTAATCATATTTTGTTTCAACAGATGTAAAGCCGTTAATTCTAGAGATTAAGTAAGCAGCGTCTTTACCTAAACCGTTCAAGATAACTCTCAAAGGATTTTTTCTTACTTTATTAGCGTTTCTTGCAATACCTATAGCACCTTCAGCAGCTGCGAAAGATTCGTGGCCTGCTAAGAAGCAGAAGCATTGAGTTTCTTCTCTCAAAAGCATTGCAGCCAAATTACCGTGGCCTAAGCCAACTTTTCTTGTGTCGCCTACAGAACCAGGTACACAAAAAGCTTGCAAGCCTTCACCAATTAAACTTGCAGCTTCAGCAGCGTCTTTAGCCTGTTTTTTAAGTGCAATAGCAGCACCTAAAGTATAAGCCCAAACAGCGTTTTCAAACGCGATAGGCTGAATTCCTTTAACAATAGCTTCAACGTCAATACCGTTTGATTTGCAGAGTTCCTGAGCTTCTTCTAAAGATTTGAAGCCGTATTCAGGTAACAATTTATTCAATTTAGCCTGACGTCTGTCTTGTCCTTCAAATTTTACTGTCATTTTATTTTCCTCTTAATTTTTATATTTTATTACTGAGATCCTGAAACACGGAGGTCAATCCGACATTCAGGATGACATGTCATTCCGAATTTATTTCGGAATCTCCTTTACTATTCCACTCTCGGATCAATCTTCTTCACAGCTTCAGCAAATCTGCCGTAAGTGCTTGTGAATTTTTCAAGAGCTTCTTTCGGGTCAACGCCTTTTTTAACAGCGTCCATAAATTTGCCCATGTGAACAAATTTGTATCCAATGATTTCGTCATTTTTATCAAGACCGAGTTCAAGAACGTATCCTTCAGCTAGTTCAAGATATCTCGGGCCTTTTTGTTTAGTTGAATAAATTGTACCAACCTGTGAGCGAAGTCCTTTTCCTAAATCTTCAAGACCTGCACCAACCGGTAATCCGTTGTCTGAGAAAGCTGTTTGAGTTCTGCCGTAAACGATTTGGAGGAACAATTCTCTCATAGCAACGTTGATAGCGTCGCAAACAAGGTCTGTATTCAAGGCTTCAAGGATTGTTTTACCTGGAAGGATTTCACCTGCCATAGCAGCAGAGTGAGTCATACCTGAACAGCCTATAGTTTCAACAAGTGCTTCTTGAATGATACCGTCTTTAACGTTAAGAGTTAATTTACAGGTACCTTGCTGCGGAGCACAGCATCCGCATCCGTGAGTCAAGCCTGAAATTTCTTTAATTTCTTTAACTTTAGTCCAATCACCTTCTTGAGGGATAGGAGCAGGCTCGCCTTTAACGCCGCGTTTTACGCAGCACATTTCTTCTACTTCTTTTGTGATTTGTATACGATCCAACATTTTCTATACTCCCTTCGGTTATATACAAGTCTATTGTACCTGCTGAAAGGAGCCAGTCAAGATAAACAAATAAGTCTTATTTTTTAGAAGTCAAAATTCTCACAGCTTCTTTGTAATAATTCTCAATCGCCTGTTTAATTATTTTAATATCACAATAGTTAACATTTTCATCGGAAGCTTTTTTTACTACCTGAAAAGATTTTTTTTCACAAATGCCGACATGTTTGTTTGTATGATTAACCTTTTTAGGTACAAAACCGTTAAAAGATACTTTATTTACTGACATAGACCATTCCTTTTCTTAACTTTTCTGTAACATAAATATTAAATCAAAAAATATAAAATTTTGCGTTATTACCCCGATACCGTATACTGAAAAACAAGCTAATAAAGCTGTACTCAAATAGTTTAGGCACAACTTTACAATTCTTTACAGGTAAATACAAATGTTATAAATTATTTTACCAGTCTGATGATACCATATCATCTTCTTCATCCTGGAGCGCAGACAAATCTCTATGTCCTGTGCTGTCAAAGTCTTCCGGAAGCATATCATCATCAGGCCATACTGTATCGTCGTCAAACCTGCTTGAATTCAAATTTTGGCTTGCTGATAAGTCAGAATTTGATAAATCAGTTTCCGACAAAATACATCCTGCCATGTCAGAGTCAGAAAAATTGCAATATGTCATAGACGCATAACTGCAATCAGCACCTGTCAGCAATGCATCAGTAAAATCGCATTCCAAAACTCTTGCGCGGGTAAAATCTACAGATGTTAAATCTGCGTTTGTAAAATTAACAAGAGATAAATTGCAATCAGCAAATGAACTTGAATTTAAATCCGCATCGGAAAAATCAATTTCAGATAAGTTTATACCGGAAAAATCAACCTCGGATAAATCAACTTCTTCCTGTTCAACTTTCCATTCATTAAATTTTTCGGGGTTTTTTCTTAATAATTCAATTAATTCTTCCTTTGTGTAATCAATCATGATTTATAAATTCTCCTTATTTTTTCTTATTTTACTAAATCTGTCTGCATAGCAACAAGCACTGCCTGAGTTCTGTTTTCTACCTTTAATTTTTTATATATACTGTTCAAATGTGTCTTTATCGTAACCTCTTTCACAAACATTTTGTCTGCTATCTGTTTATTACTTGCCCCTTTTGATATCATTTGTAACACTTCTTTTTCTTTTGAGGTTAAAATATCGGCAGACAGGGCATTTTCTCCAGTCCAGGCTGTTTTAGCATTTCTTTTAGAACGTCTTAAAACAGCTTCCATTCTGGCTAAAAGGTTGGGTAAAATAAAGGGTTTTACAATGTAATCGTCTGCCCCGATTTTCAAACCGAAAATCATTTTTCTGTCATCGCTCACAGATGAAAGCATTATAACAGGCAGGTCTTTTGTTTTTTCTGAGGATCGGATAGCTTTTAAAGTTTCCCATCCATCCATATTAGGCATAATATCATCAAGAAGAACAATGTCAAATTTATTACTTTTAGAAAGTGCTTTCAATGCTTGAACACCGTCGCCGGCTGCTGTTACTTCATACCCGTAAAACGGCAGAGCATCTTTTAAATATTTGGAATTATCATCAACGAGTAAAACACTTGTTAATTCAGACATCGTCCTTTTATTCCTTTAAATTATTAAACAATTTTATTTTTCAATGCTTTTAACGCTGCCTGAAGTCTGTCATCAACTTCCAGTTTTTGTAATATATTGGCAACGTGGGCTTTTGTTGTATTAATACTTATAACAAGCATCTGAGCAATTTCCATGTTGCTGTAACCTTCTGTCATAAGTTTTAAAATCTGGGCTTCACGCGAGGTAAGATCGTAATCTTTTCTGTTAGTTTCAGTATCAAATGCAGGAGAATTTGTACTAGCTTTCAAAACAATATGAGCAATACTAGGATCAAACCATGCAGCTCCGTCTGCAACTGACTGCACAACCTGAACAAGACGCTGAGGGTTAATTTCTTTTGAGCAATAAGCATTAGCTCCTGCTTTCAAACTGTTCAGGACTTCTTTTTCGTCATTATGGGAGGTAAGAATTACGATTTTTACATCTTTATTTGACGAACGGATTTGTTTAGTTGCTTCAATACCGTTCATATTCGGCAAACCCAAATCCATAATTATTACATCAATATTATTGTTATTGAAAATTTCTATAGCGGCCTCGGCAGAGTCAGCTTCGTAAATATTTTCCACGTAATCAACATTCTCAAAAGTGGTTTTCAAACCAAATCTTGTTAATTCATGATCTTCTACTATAAGAATATTTTTTTTCATAAGCTTAATTCCTCTTTCGCAGGCAGGTAATCAGGATTAATTGAAAGGGATTTTTTAAAATATTGAACTGCATTTTGTTTCATCCCCTGATTTTTTGCAATCAATCCTTGATAATAATAATATCTAAAATCATTTTCGTCAATATAGTGTGCAACACCAAGATACTTATTTGCGTCTTGATAATTCTGCCTGTCTATTGCAACGCGGCCTAAATCAATCCACGCATCTTTATAGTTCATATTAATTGCAATAGCTTTTTTTAAGTACGCAAGTTCTTTGGACTTATCTTTCAATGCTATTTTGTAATAAGCAATATACGCATCTGAATATTTTTTCAAAACTTTTTCATATATCTCAAGTGCTTTTTTTTCTTTACCTAACTGTTCATAAGTTTGAGCAATTTTAACAGAGCAAATCCATGAATTTTTGTCATTATCTTCTGCTTTATTATAATACTTCAAAGCCGCCTTAAAGTCGCCGTTTCTATAACTTAAATCGCCGAGAACAAGTAATGCAACAGGATTGTTTCCGTCAAGTTTTTCAGCTTTCACTGCAGTGTCCAGAGCTTTCTCGTAATCCTGCATATCAAAATATACACGTGACATTATCGCATATACGGCTTTGTTATGTTTTTTCTTAGATGTAACAGCTCCCTGCAAAGTTCTTATTGACTTTGCAAGTTCGCCTTCATAGTAATAGTAATACCCGAGATGATACATTTTTTGTGCGTAATCTTTTTCTGACTTATACAAAACATATTGTTCAAGAGAATTTGCTTTTCTTATAAAATCTGTTGTATAAAATTTTTGTGATTTCAGATATTCAACCATTTTGAGGGCATTTTTAGGCTTTTTTCCCTGCGATAAAATTTCCGCTTTCAACTTTTTATAATTTATATTTTGAGGATTTTGCCTAATTGCTTCATCTATATAAATTTCAGCGTTTGCTATATTACTTGATTTTAAATATCCAAGAGCTGCAATATAATTTGCATAATCGGATTGTGCAAGCAATGAGGTATTTTTTACGAGTTCCTCTGTAGCTTCACGGCTCTGGTCATTATAAATTATGTTCGAAAAAACTTCCCCAAGATACATTTCATCATCGGGTTTTAGTTTTTTTGCAGGGAAATAGTAGCTTTTTATATCATCAATCAAAAAATCAGAAATTGTTTTGTCGTCAATCTTTGAAGCCGCTGTCTCAGAAAGGTTAAAAAATCCTATATCCGCCATTCTTTCAGCCATTTGCATATAACCGTAATCATTCGGCTCCATTGTTTCTATTAAAACTCTAAAATTTCTGTAAGCTGATTTTACATTACTCTGCATAAATCTTTCAAACGCAATTACATACTGATTGTGAATGCTGTTATGAGTCAGAGTTGCTTTTTTAACAGGCAGGGCAATTGTATTGACAGGTGCTGAATTTTCCTCAAAAGGATTGGCAGGCTTAATACTGTCAAATCCGACGGCCAAAACCGGATTTGCAAGAAAATAAGTTATTACAGCTGTAAATACTATCTTACGTATCAATTATGCTCCTCACCCTCTGTTACATTACCGGAATAATAGAAATTAAATAATTCCGCAATATGCTTTTGATTATCATCAGCATTCTCATTTACAATAAAATCATGGATATCCTTCAAGTTGTAGCGGCTCAATGTTTCTCTATCCTCTTCTTTAAAACAGTGATGATTTTCTGTTAAAAATACTTTGATAATTTTATCCGCCGGAATTTTCAAAAATACATCAACAAGATTTCCGTCAAAGTGCTTGTTTTTACCCTCAAGCAGAATATCTATAACATTTTGAATAGGCATCTTATCACGGTAGTGGCGGCGTGATGTTATTGCGTCAAAAACGTCTGCAACTGCAAGAATTCTTCCGCCGTACGGGATATCTTCACCTTTTAGCTGTCTGTAATAACCTGTGCCGTCGTATTTTTCATGATGTGAGCAGGCTATTTCGGTTATCATTTTAAAATCATTTGACATATAAATTTTGTCAAGAATATTATGAGTTATTTGCACATGCTCCTGAATATGCTTGTATTCTTCCGGAGTCAACTTGCCTTCTTTTTGCAAAACCGTATCTCTGATACCGATTTTGCCGATATCATGAAGAATTGCAGCACGCTCAACAAGTTCTTTAAACTTTTCATCACAGCCAAGTTCTTCAACAATCAGCATTGAGTAGAGTTTTACCCTGCTTGAGTGGCCTGCTGTAATCTTATCACGGGCATCTATAGATGCTGCAAGGGTATTAATAAAGCTTTCAAAAAGTTCTTTTTGCTCTTTATAAAGTTCTTTCTGCTGTTCAAAAAGCTGAGCATTTTCTAAAGCAATAGATGCACTGCCGCCGATTGCGACAAGCAAATCCTCATCGCCTTTTGTAAACACTCCGCCTTTTTTATTCAAAACCTGAAATGCGCCGATGATTTCTTTATTGTTGTTTTTGATAGGCAGACAAAGAATAGTTTTTGTTTTATACCCTGTTTCTTTATCCACATCAGGGTTAAATCTCGGATCATTGTATGCATCAGGGATATTAAGAGGTTCGCCTGTTTTCACAACATAACCCGCAAGCCCCTTGTCTGCCGGAAATCTTATTTCCTGACTGTCCATTCCCAAAGCTACCTTGCTCCAGAGTTCATCTTTTTCTTTATCAAGTAAAAATACCGTACATCTGTCTGCCTGAATTGCAATACGGGTTTCTTCTGCAATAACTTTCAGCAAAACATCAATATCTGTAACCGCACTAATTGAACGGCCTATTTTTACAAGAGAAACAAGCGGATCACTGGCTACGGGAGTTGAAAAATCAAGTCCGCTTTTAATCTGTTTTATTCTTGTCAAAACATAACCCATCAAAGAAAGCTCATCCCCGCTTTCCATTGAAATATTTTTTGCATTATTATAATGCAGTAATGCAAGATCATTTGCTCCCTCTCCAAAATAAACTGTACCCTGAGCAAATTCATTAACAAGTTTTGCGGTTCCGCTTTTTGAATACTGAGCCATATAATCAGCATCAGCTAAAAATTTTAAACACTCATTATAATTTGATTTATCAAGAAGATACTTTGCCATTCCTAAAAAGCTCAATGCTATAGAAATACCTTCCTCTGAATTTTGTTCGCCATAAACATTTTTAGCTTCGGCAAAAACCTTCAAAGCCTCTTCATAATTTTTGTCCTCTAAAAGAGATAAGCCTTTTTTAATTATTTCCTTGTCGCACTCACTCATTTTCTTAAATCCATTAACTACCATATAATTTACAACTCTATGTTTTTATTGTACAATATTTTTTAGAATATTACAAATGTTTTTTATAGAAGGTTAATGATGAACAAAGTCACAATACTTATTCCGGTTTATAATGAGGCTGCAACTCTTGATAAAATTCTGAAAAAAGTAGAGGAAGCAAATTTTTGCGGACTGGAAAAAGAAATAATCCTGATAGATGATTATTCTACAGATGGAACACGGGATTTATATTCCAAATATCCATATAAAGTTCTTTATCACGACTATAATCAGGGTAAAGGCGCAGCGTTGAGAACCGGTTTTAAAGAAGCTACGGGTGATATTATAGTAATTCAGGATGCAGATTTGGAATATGACCCTGTTGATTATGAACCGTTAATACAGCTTATACTTGATGGGAAAGCTGATGTTTGCTACGGTTCAAGGCTTTCGGGCGGCAAGCCGTCACGTTCATTTATGTTCCATCATCTTTTAGGGAATAAATTTTTGTCGCTTTTAACGAATATTCTTTACGGTTCGACATTAACAGATATGGAAACATGCTATAAAGCTTTCAGAGCAGAATTTATTAAAGGGATTGAAATTAAATCCAACAGATTTGATTTTGAGCCTGAAATTACCGCAAAAGTATTAAAACGTGGAGCAAGACTGTATGAACTGCCGGTTTCATACTACGGAAGAGAATTTGCTGAAGGCAAAAAAATCACATGGAAAGACGGAGTTCATGCAATTATTGCACTGGTCAAATACAGGTTTGTAGATTAAAAATATAGGGAGAAAAAAATGAAAAAGATTATCTTATCATTATTTTTAGCAGCATCACTTGCAGCACCTTCGTTGGCTGCAACATGGAGTGCTGTTGACAGAGTTCCAACAGTAGGGAAACAGGTGCTTTCTAAAAATGATCTGCCATCAAATACAAAGTTTGTTGTAACAGATACTGAAGTCGGCAACAGTACGTCAAATGCAAATAATGAATTATATATAAGCAAAACAAATCTTCAATACACCGGCAACGATAACGAAGTTGCAGCAGTAATTTCTCAAGAAGTCGGAGCACTTGTAAATGCAAATGCCTCAAGAAAAAAACTTGTATCAAATCTGACATCAGCCATAGCAGGCAGTTTTGTTGACACAGGACTTGAAACAACAGCACTTGCTGCAAATGAACTTGCACTTAACAATTTGTCTGAAAAAGATCAGCAGGCAGCAGATATTACCGGAGTTGATTTAATGATTCAGGCAGGATATAACCCGCTTGCAATGATTGTAGTCTTAGGCAAAATGCCTGGAAGTACACTAGACCTTTTAAAAGGGCAGCCAAATAACTTTAAGAGAACAATGTATATATATGATTACCTGGCTTATAACTACCCGTCAAAAGTAAAAGCAGGTTATAACTGTAAAGAATACAGAACTTTCCTTGCATTTATTCAGCCTGATTTAGATGAAAGAAATGCAGATGCAAAAAAACTTGCAAAATGGGAAAAAGAACAGGCAAAATTGAAAAAAGAAAGAGCAAAACAAATCGCAAAATACAAAGCAACAGGCGGCCTTAACGGTTGGGATGCATCTTATATAATCTTGAAAAACTTATCAGAAAATGCAGAAACAAAATAAACCAGAAGTTCAGAGGACAAGAGGGCAGGAAGGCAAGCCGGATACATAAGTTATTCTGGAGCGGAGCACAGAGAACAGCCTGACCTCCTGACTTCTGGGCTTTTGAACTTCTAAATAAAGGAGAAAGAAATGGCGGATACAACAAAAATCCTTAACTGCCCTGCATGCGGCAAAGAAATGACAAAGATTTTTATGGCAAGTGAAGGTGTAAACCTTGATGTTTGTCTTGACGGCTGCGGCGGAATATTATTTGACAACAGAGAATTAAAAAAATTTGATGAACAATCAGAAAATATTGATGAATTAAAACAGGCAATGCAAGGAAAAAATTTCGAAAAAACAGACGAAAATCAAATAAGAATTTGTCCGGTTTGCGGTGCAAACATGGTCAAAAATTCAGTAAGTGTAAAAGGTGACGTAATAATTGATGAATGTTACAGCTGCGGAGCAAAATTCTTTGATCACGGCGAATTGACAAAAATGCGCGAAGAATATCCGACAGAAGAGGACAGGCGTCAGGCACTGCTTACAGAAACATATAACGAAATAGGGGCTAAAATAGATGATTTAGAACTTAAAAATAATATGAATTTAGCAAAACGCTCAAAATTTTTAAAAGCAATGGATAAATTATTTTATAAGGATGTTTCATGACAGATACAAACGAAAAATTAATATGCCCTGCTTGCGGACAAAAAATGGAAAAAGTTTTTATTCCGGACAAAGGAATAAATGTTGATATTTGCGCCAATAACTGCGGCGGAATATTCTTCGATAATAAAGAATTACAGCAGTGCGGAGCGTCAGATAATTCTGCGGAAGAAATCAGGAAAATTGTTGAAAATAAAAACTTCATGCCGGTTGATGAAACCCAAACAAGAATTTGTCCGGTATGTAATAAACCTATGGTGAAAACAAAAACTTTCGGAGTACAAATAGATACATGCTACACCTGCGGCGGAATTTTCCTTGACAATAATGAATTTGATAAAATACTTGAACATATACAAAAAAAATTCAATAAAAGACCCGAGCAGATTAACCCTAACCCTCAAGAACGCATAAATCTCCATGAGTTTTGCCAGGATGCACTTGATGAGGACAGAAAATTTAAAATGTTTTCAGCAGCTGTAGATTTATTGGCACGGAGCTGCAGACGCCGATATTTTAGACGTCACTTCTTCTAAGCTTATCCAATTTTTCTAAGCTGTCGCTTTCAAAATAAACCCTTAAAAGCGGCTCGGTACCGCTTGGACGGACAAGTATCCAGCTTGTGTTATCGTCAAAGTACAGCTTAACACCATCTTTTGTATCAATATTTTTGACCTTAAAACCGCCTATTGAAGTTTTATGTTTATAATCTTCAAGAAGCGGTTTTATTTCATCAAAATTTTCAAGATGTTTATCAATTCTGTCATTGTAAAATCTGCACCCGACAAAATCATATAATTCTTTTTGCAGCTCAATAAGAGATTTATTTTCATAAGCCATAGCTTCCAGAATCAAGAGATTTGCAAGTATTCCGTCTTTTTCCGGAATATGTCCCTGAATACTTAATCCGCCGGATTCTTCTCCTCCTATAATCGGGTTAAATTTTCTCATGGCCTCCCCGACATGCTTAAATCCGACCGCTGTTTCAATAACTTCAACTCCAAGCTTTTCTGCGATTTTGTTTAAAAGCAGACTCGCTCCGACTGTCTTTACAAGCGAACCTTTAAGTCCTTTATTCTTTGTCAAATGTATTAAAAGGATTGCTATAATTTCGTTTGGCGAAACATACTCGCCGTTTTCATTTATGACACCAAACCTGTCCGAATCCCCGTCATTTGCAAAACCTACGGAATTTGGCGTTGCTTTAACCTTTTCAATCAATGCTTTTAAGAATTTCGGTTTAGGTTCAGGCATTCCGCCGCCAAAATTTATATCATGGAACATATGAAGGCTTTCAAATTTTATTCCGTGAATTTCCAGAAGTTTATCAAAATATCCTATACTTGCGGCATAAAGCCCGTCAAAAATAATATTTTTATCAAGAGTTTTAATTTTTTCAAAATCAATTAGTTTTTCAATATGTTTAAAATAATCAGGTTTAAAATTATACCTTTCAACACTGCCTTTTCCTGTTTCGCGGAAAGGCACATGCAAATTCAGCATAAGTTCATCAGTAATCTCTGATGTTGCAGGCCCTGCGTAATCCGGAATAAATTTTATCCCGAGATATTCCGGAGGGTTGTGCGAAGCTGTGAACATAACAGCACAAGCATTAAGATGTTTTGCGCTGTATGCAAGAACAGGCGTCGGCAGCACTTTATCGCTCAATAAAACATTAAACCCGTATCCGGCAAGCTGTTCAGCTGTTTGCATAGCAAATTCTTCAGCCATATTTCTGGGGTCAAAACCCACAATTATTCTTTTGTGCAGACCAAAGTTGTCAAAGACATATTTGCCTATAGCCTTTGTAACCCGCTCAACATTTTCTTCATTAAAATCTTTTCCTACAACAGCTCTCCAACCGTCTGTTCCAAATTTTATATTACTCATATTGCCTCGCTATTTTCTCTTTGCTATAATCATCATATTAAAAATAAGGAGTAATCGCAAATGTTAAATTTTGAAACAGTAAAATCCATAGCATATCTTGGGCCTCAGGCATCTTTCACGGAAATGGCAAAGGATTATTTTTGCGACAAATTTAACATAAACGCTTACCCGACATCTTTGACTACAATAAGACAGGTTGTTGAATACGTTGATGACAACCCCGACACTCTCGGAGTTTTAGCTGTAGAAAATTCGATTGAAGGCACTGTTAGAGAATCTCTGGATAATCTTATGATGACAAAAAATCCTAACATAAGAATACTATCAGAGTATTACATGCCAATTCATCACTGTCTGCTTGCCAGAACTACCGAATTTTCATCAATTACAGGCGTAATTTCACATCCGCAGGCGCTTGCACAGTGCCAGAATTTTATCCATAATGAAATGCCTTTTAATGTAAATATTATTGAAGCCCCGAGTACTGCAGAAGCTGCAAAAAGCCTGCAGAATTACAACCTTACGTATGGTTCAATCGGAAGCAGAAAAACAGCAGAAACATATAATTTGAACGTTTTAAAAGAAAACATTAACGATGATAAGTCAAACCAGACAAGATTTATTCTTATCGGCGATTTTGAAACTGATGAAACAGGCAACGACAAAACATCTCTTGCTTTTTCAACGGAAAATAAACCGGGCGCTCTTTTAAATATTCTTGAAATCTTTATGAAAAACAACATAAATCTTTCATACATTGCATCACGCCCGTCAAAACAGCAGTTTGGAGATTACATATTCATTGTCAATTTTGACGGACATATCCACGAACCCAAAATAATGGGTACAATACAAGAAATTAAAGAAAAAATAACTTTTATGAGGTTTCTCGGCTCATATAAAAAAAGCAAGGCTATTGTTCTTCAGCAGTAACAAATGCAATTGCTTTTGATCTGTCGTGCGACAGACTCAATTGAAAGTTTATATTTTTATCAAGTTTTTTCAAAATACGTATCTGAGGGCATTTATTTTCGTTATGAAAAACCTCAATTTCATTAAACTGAACACCTGTAATATTTAAAGCTGTCAGAGCTTTTATAACAGCTTCTTTTGCACAAAAACGCGCAGCAAAATGACTTTCAGGCTTTGAGAATTTACAACAGTATTCCTGCTCCAAATCCGTAAAAATTCTATCAATAAATTCCTCTGATTTATCTTTAAACCTTGAAATATCTTCTATATCAACACCTACTGCCATAAAAAAATATTACCATAAGATTGACGGATTTTGCAAACACGTGGTATAATTAGTTATTCAAACGCCTTTTTAAAATATACATATTTCATTAAATTAGTCGGAAAGGACTTTTATGACTAATTCAATGATACCGTATTCTTTTATCCCCGGTACCAAGGCAAAAGCAAGTGAAGTCAATGCAAACTTTATTGCCTTAGCTGACAAAATTGATGCAAATAAATTAGCATGCGATGAAGATGTAGCACAGGTCAATGAAACACTTGCCACAAAAGCTGATAAAACTGAATTAATAAATGAACATACAGTTACAGAATCAGGTACAAATTTAAACGATTACAAAACCCCAGGAACGTATATATTTTCATCCCTTTATAAACCTACAAATATTCCAAAAGGATCATCAGGAGTGCTTATCGTCACAGGCGATGATGCCTCAACTATAAAACAAATCTGGTATTGCGACGGTACAAACCCTGAAATATTTACACGAAATTTTACAAATTCAGCCTGGGAAAGCTGGGCTTCCATAACAGGATTAAAAAAAATCAGCAACCCGGGTTATTTAAAATTTCCAAACGGACTAATAGTACAGTGGGGCGGACAAGCATCATCTTCAATAACCTATCCGCTAGCTTTTTCATCATTAGCCTGCCCTGTTTTTTGCAAAAACGGCTGGGCTACTGATCGTGCAAAGAGTGATACAGGACTAAGCCACCAGTCATTAACAGGATTTGATATCGGAAGTATGGGTGTGTTTTATAACATGAACTGGGTAGCTTTCGGATACTAAGGAGGACTAAATGAAATATTACGGAACGAAAAATAATCAAGATTACGGGTTTTATGAAGAAAACTTTGAAAATGCAATAGAAATAACGGATGAATACTGGATAAATTTGCTAAATGAACAAAACAACGGCAAAATAATAATTCTATATAACAACAATGTAATTGCCGCCGACAAAACACAGTATTCTAAAGAAAATGGTGTATGGAAAAAATTAACCGATGAAGAGTCAAGCGTAAAACAGTTAAAAATCCAAAATGCCATCAGGATAAAGGAAATTCAGGATGAGTTGGATGAAATAGATAAAAAAAGAATACGGGCGCTTGCCGAACCTTCTTTAAAAGATGAAGACACAACCTGGCTTGAATATTACAATTCACAAATAACAGAATTGCGTACGGAACTAAATTCAATTACAGATTAAAAATAAAAAAGACCGGTAAAAATTATACCGGTCTTTTTTCACTTAATACCAAAATATTGATTCATTATATTTTGAATAAAAGAGTTAACCCGTTTTGCACCCATTCTTGCAACATTTCTGTTTAGAAAATAATCAAGCGACTGTTCAGAATTTTGCGACTCTTGCATTTCCGATACTTTTTTCCCAAATACAAGCAATTCGTCCGCTGCACACTCCTTATAAGTTTCGTTAACTACCATCTGTTCATCAGTCAAACCTGCAATTTTTCTTGTAAGTTTCGCAATATATGAAAACATAGGCAGATGTTCGTCATCAACCTTTATCGGCTTACCGTTTATTAAAAGGGTATCATAATCATTAAAAGTTGCGCATTCAATATTCAAAATATCTTTTGATTCAGGATGCTGATAACCGTATTGTGTCCTTGGAATTTTTTTTAATACGTCCAAAAATTCCGTTAAATCTTTCCCGTTATAATCATCGCTTAAAACCATAGAAAGACTTCTTGATTTCATTGCAACAACTGGAGATAAACGTTTATATTTTATATATCCTATATTTCTTATACCAGTAAAACTAATATTATTTATCCTGTCCATAATCTTTTTAAAACCCGTAAAAATTTTTTTTGCGCGTGATATAATATTTTTACAGAATTTAAGATTGGAGATATGGAAATGACAGAAATAAGAGAGGAATTTATAGAACAGGCAAAACATTTGACGCGTAACGCAGAAGTATTGCCCGGCGGCATTGAAGAATTAGCAGCAAAATTACAGTATTCTCATGATACAAACACGCCTTTGAGAATAAAACTCGGAATGGATCCGACACGTCCTGACCTGCATCTGGGGCATACCGTTGTTATGAGAAAATTAAAAGAATTTCAAAACCTCGGACATAAAATTGTCTTAATCGTTGGGGGTGCAACCGCAATGGTAGGCGATCCCTCCGGCAAATCAGAAACCCGTCCCGCATTAACTAAAGAACAGGTTGAAGCAAATGCTAAAACTTATTTTGAACAGATGTCAAAAGTTCTTGATGTTTCGCAAGCCGAAGTTGTTAACAATGCTGACTGGCTCCATAAAATGAATTTTACTGACCTTCTAAAACTTGCTTCTCAGGTAACAGTTGCACAGATGATGACACGCGACGATTTTGCAAAACGTTACGCAGAAGGAAAACCAATCGCAATCCACGAATTTTTCTATCCTTTAATGCAGGCTTATGATTCTGTTGAAATTGATTCGGATATAGAACTTGGCGGAACAGATCAAAGATTTAACACGCTTTTAGGCCGTGATATTCAAGCAGCTTACGGCAAAAAATATCCGCAGCTTGTAATGCTTTTGCCGCTTCTTGAAGGCACAGACGGCGTTGTAAAAATGTCAAAAACTTATCCTGAACACTGTATTTCTCTTACAGACAGTGAAGTTGATATGTTCGGCAAATTAATGAGTATCCCTGATAATATGATTTCAAGATACTTCAGCCTGCTCACTGATGCGACCAAAGAAGAACTTGAAACAATAGATAAACAAATAGCAGAAGGCTCTGTCAACCCGCGCGATATCAAAATGAAACTTGCATACACAATCACAGCGGAATATCATGGAGAAGACGGCGCAAAACGCGGACAGGATGCATTTATCAATGTAGTTTCAAATAAAGGAATTCCTGATGATATAGAAGAAGTTTCAGGGATGAACGGCAAGGGAATACTTGATGCACTTGTAGAACTTAAATTCACCACAAGCAAAGGGGAAGCAAAACGCTTAATCCAAGGCGGCGGTGTAAAAGTTGACGGAGAAAAAATTACCGACACGGCTTATGTACTAAACTTTACAGAAAGTGTAGTATTGCAGGCAGGAAAACGTAAGTTTGCAAAATTGATCTAAGTGAAGAGTGAAACGTGAAGAGTGAAGGGAAAATTTAATGGATCATAAAAACCTAGAAGCTTGGAAAGAAGCAACTAAATTTATTACAGAAATATACAGAATAACTCAAAACTTTCCTCAACATGAATTATACGGACTTACTAACCAGATAAGAAGAAGTGCAGTGTCGATACCTGCAAACATATCAGAAGGCTGTGCAAGACAATCAGATAAAGAAACTATTCAATTTCTTTATATTTCAATCGGTTCAATTGCTGAATTGGAAACTGAATTGTTAATTGCACAAAATTTGGGATATACTTCAAATATTGATGAAATAATGGAAAAATTAATTAAGATTAGAAGTTTAATTCTTGGTCTTATTAAATATCTTAAAAATAAATAAAATCGCTTCACGCTTCACTCTTCACTAAATCTTAATCAAAAGGCCAACAAATTATGTTTAAAATCTTAAAACGCGGAATAACAAAAGTAAAAGAAGATATTCAGGTAATCTACGACAAAGACCCTGCAGCAGAAAATCTGCTTGAGGTAATACTTTGTTACCCGGGGCTTCATGCGCTGATTGCATACCGCTTTGCACACAGGCTCTATAAATGGCATATTCCACTAATCCCGCGTGTAATATCTTATATAACAAGGATTATTACAGGGATTGAAATTCACCCTGCAGCAAAAATCGGCAGAAGATTTTTTATCGACCACGGCGAAGGCGTTGTAATAGGCGCCACAACCGAAATAGGAGATGATGTCCTGATTTATCAGCAGGTAACACTCGGCGGCACCGGCAAAGAACACGGCAAACGCCACCCGACACTAGGCCACGGAGTAATTGTCGGCGCCGGAGCAAAAGTTCTCGGAAATATCACTCTCGGAGATTATGTAAGAGTCGGCGCAGGCTCCGTTGTTGTGGAAGATGTTCCTGAATATTCTACAGTAGTCGGGGTGCCCGGTAGAGTTGTACATAGAAAAATTAAAGATAAAAACGGCGTTCTTATGCACAACAGAATTCCCGACCCTGTAAAATGCGAATTGAACAGACTTAAATATGAAGTTATGGAGTTAAAAGAAAAAATAGAAAAAGTAAAGCGTGAAGAGTGAAACGTGAAGGGTAATTCCATCATTGTTAATTCTTCTCTTTACTGGAAAGGGTAAAATATGTATCACGTTTACACATTAAAAAATCATTCAGAATTTTCAAAAACATTAGTATGCGAAACAAAAGATTATGATGAAGCACTGCAAAAAGCAGAAAAAGCAGTTGAAGGCAAAGAAGGTTATTCTTACGTAGTAGAAGAAACCGACGGATCTATGAACAGCTACGGCGAACTTCTTACAACAGTCGTTGCAGAAGGAGAATAGCACGGGTGAGCTTTATTTTGGACTGAAAGCCCAACCTAACCGTCTATGATAAAAATTTTATGTTAAGGAGAGAAAAAAAATGAAAGCTGTAGTATTTGATGAAGGATTGAAACTTGTAAATGATTATAAAAAGCCTGTTCCGCAAAAGGGTGAAGCACTGGTGCGCGTAACTCTAGCCGGAATTTGCAACACAGATTACGAAATAACAAAAGGCTATATGGGTTATAAAGGTATCTTAGGACACGAAGCAGTCGGCGTTGTAGAAGAAATTAATGACGAAGACCAGTCACTCCTTGGCAAACGTGTAGTTCCTGAAATCAGCTACGGCTGCAAAAAGCCTGACTGCCCTTACTGCGCAGAAAAGCTTTACCGCCACTGCCCTGACCGTCACACTTTAGGCATCTGGAGAAAAGACGGTGTATTTGCAGAATACTTTACAATGCCTTTGGAAGTTCTTTTTGAAGTCCCGGATAGTGTACCAGATGAGCAGGCAGTATTTGTCGAACCGCTTGCTGCAGCCTGTGAAATCACGGAACAATTACACATTAAACCGTTTCAAAAAGTTATAATTCTCGGCGACGGCAAGTTGGGGCTTATCACAGCACTTTGTCTTAACGCACAGAACTATGATGTCACTTTAGTCGGCAAACACCAGAATAAACTTGATATTGCGCGTGCTCAAGGGGTTAAAACAAAACTTTTAAATGATTTAAAAATTGAAAAAATTTATGATGTTGTAGTCGAAGCTACAGGCTCTGTTTCAGGTTTTGAAACCTCGCTTGCGCTCACGAAACCCCGCGGAGTTCTTGTTTTAAAAAGCACTGTTGCGGCTTCAAAAGAATTCAACCTTGCACCTATCGTCATTGATGAAATTACGGTTCTCGGCTCTCGCTGCGGACAATTCGGCCCTGCATTAAGGCTTTTAAAATCAGGAAAAGTTGATTTTTCGCCTCTTATTTCTGCAACATACAAGGCAGATAATGCAATAGAGGCTTTTGAAAAAAACAAGGAAAAAGAAACTTTAAAAGTTTTAATTAAATTCTAACATAAAATTAATTACAGCCACTTAATGAAACAATAACAAGACACGTTTTGTTTGAGCGCAGCGAGTTAACGTATCTTTAGTTGAATTTTAGTGGCTGTATGTAATCGCGTGTTTTTCTTTCTTTTCAATATTTCTTTCTTTTTACATCGCAATAAAAAGAAAGAAATATTGTGCAGGGTACGGGACTGCATAAGTCCCGAAATAAAATTTTATTTGCCTAATCAATTTGTTTCAATTATCATTATTACTATGGGAACTGAAGTAGTTGAAAAAGAATTCTCAGGGAAAATAACCCTGCTTGATAAATATATCTTAAGACAAATTATTGAAATGTTTATCATGGGTGTTTGCGTGTTTACATCAATCATATTTGCATCAGACACGTTTATTACCTTAATTAAACAGATTTCTCTATTCGGAATTCCTTTCAAAGTGGCTTTGATGATGATTATCTTAAACTTGCCGCAGGTAATCGTTATGACAATTCCTATGGGGGTTTTGCTTGCAACTGTTATGACACTGAACGGTTTGAGCTTAAAATCTGAAATCACCGTTATGAGAGCCTGCGGAATTGGTTTAAATAGAATTGCAAAACCGATATTTATTTTCGCACTCGTTATGTCAATTTGCAGCTTTATAATCAACGAAAGTATTGTTCCTGTAATGACAAAACAGTCTAAAGACCTTGCTTTATGGTCGTTAGGGCAAAAAAATATTCCTGAAGGGAAACAAAACTTTGTATTCAAAGAACTGACAGACGGCAACAGTTTGAAACGGCTTTTTTACGTTGGCTTTTGTGAAAATAAGGTTTTGCATAACATTACTGTTCTTGACACTGCAAAACAAGGCACAATTCAAGTTCTACAGGCAGATGAAGGCAAAACATCCCCCGAAGGTTGGGAATTTGAAAAGGGTGCTGTCTATACTGTGGGAGATGACGGCAAAATCCTTAACACAACACTGTTTGACAGATCAATTGTAAAATTTGGGCTTGATATGTCAAAAGAATTAAACAAAAACGTTGCAAAGGAAATGAACTTTACTCAATTAATAAATTATATACGTCACAATCATATTAGCGATGAGCAAAAAAACGTAATTCATATAGAACTTTATGACAAACTTGCTCTGCCATTAACTACTATCGCACTTGTGTTAATTGGCGTACCGCTTGCCATAACTCCGCCAAGAGTACGTTATAACAGAGGATTCTTATTCAGCATCCTGATAATTTTTGCTTATTATCTAATACGTGCACTCTCAATTTCATTTGGAGAAGCAGGAACTTTGCAGCCATTTTTGGCAGCCTGGATGCCTAACATAGTCTTAACCATTGTAGGTGCAATACTTTATTACAAAAAAGTTTACACAATCGAATAGGAGCGTAGCCGCTCCACCCAACACAGCTTACGACCTTGCATGAAGCGCTTATAACGGGTACTCAAATATTTTATTAATATTCTTAATATCGCTTTGTTTGATAAATGCACTCGGGTACGTCATCCTGAACTTGTTTCAGGATCTCAAAACTTATCCCTCGCATCTCTCTTGCTTTACATAAATTTATAGTATAAACTAAAATAGGAGCGTAGCCGCTCAACTAGTTACAAACTAACAAAAAATTTATTTACATGTTTTTAGATAAAACAAAATGAACAATAACTTATTTCAAACAAATTTTAATAAAAGATTAAACGATTATGATTTAAATATTTTAAATGATAACTCTTTTAAAGACCTTGATGACAAAACCTTAAAACTTGAATGTCTTATTGCTGAAAAAGAAGAAGCTCTTGATGCATTAAACACAAAAATAAAGGGAGCAGAGTTACTCGGCAAACTGCTTGATGTTATGGATTTAAAAATCCGTGCAAAACAAATAGAAAACGAGCTTGTTCAACTTAAAGAAGAATATTCAAAACGTAATATAACAGAAAAACTTACAGATGTTATAACACCTAAAAAACAAAAACCGAAATTATCGCCGATACACAGACTTGCACGTTTTGTTTCAAGAAAAATTATCGCGCGCATGTCAAAAAAATTTAAATCAATTCTTGACTTAAGCGATTCTTTAGACACTCTTGAAAGCATAAATGAAAATGTAGACGAGCTTATTGCGATGAAAGTGCCCTACGGCGAAACAAAAGCAAATTACGAAAAACTGACCAACTATCTTTACCACGCAAACAGAATTCATTCCCAGATTAATAAGAAGATGCAAAAGCTGTAAATTTTAATAATATTGCGTTATTTTAGAATTTATTATATAATTTATTTTGTAGGATAAGCTCACGCTTTCCGCCGACACACACGATTAGTGAAGAAATTGGTCGGAAAGGAGGGCACTATGATTAGACTAATAATAATGCTATTACTGGCATTTGCAATAGCAGTAATAGCATCTAAAGTCTAAATGTAGGAGTGAAGATGAGCCTTTAAGAAAAACACCACTTATTCTTATTGGCTCTTCCTACAGATATATTATTTACGATTTTTTACAATTTGTCAAGTGTCAAAACACGGTATTTATATCGCAGTTTATACTAAATATGGGGAAAAAGCGTCACCCAGAACTTATTTCAGGGTCTAAATAATATGAGATTCCGCACTTCGTAAGGACAGGTTCACTCAAAATTTTTGTCATCCTGAAATAAGTTCTGGATGACAAAAATTTTGGTTCGCTTTGTCAAACAAGTTCGGAATGACAGTATGCCCGTGTTTTGAATATATTTAGTGTAAACTGCGATATAAGTCCCCAAAACACCGCTTGCGAAACTGTTATTTTTGTCATAAAATTTTCCTATAATAAAATGAATAGCTTTAAGGAGATATTATGAACGAGCTTTTGAAAAAATCAGCAGCAGAACAAAGCAAAGCTTTAAAAAATAAAGAAATTTCAGCCGTGGAACTAACAAATGCTGCATTTGACAGGATTGAAGAAGTTGACGGGGAATTAGGTGCGTTTAATTCTTTGACAAAAGAAACCGCACTTGAAACTGCTAAAAAAGTCGATGAAAAAATCGCAAAAGGGGAAGAATTGCCGCTTTTGGCAGGTGTTCCGCTTGCACTCAAAGACAATATGAATTTGAAAGGTTCAAAAACAACTGCATCTTCAAAAATTCTGGAAAACTTTGTTTCTCCGTTTAATGCTACAATAAGCGAAAAGCTCTTGAATAATTTAGTTCCGATTGTCGGAAAAGCCAACCTTGATGAATTTGCAATGGGATCATCAAACGAAAACTCGGCTTTCAAAAAAGTTCATAACCCGTGGGATTTAAAAAAAGTTCCGGGTGGTTCATCAGGCGGTTCTGCAGCTTCCGTTGCAGCATGCGAAGCTACTCTTGCACTCGGTTCTGATACCGGCGGTTCTATCAGACTTCCTGCATCTTTCTGCGGCATTGTCGGGATGAAACCAACTTACGGACGTGTATCCAGATACGGTCTAATTGCATTTGCATCATCACTAGATCAAATTGGGCCTTTTGCAAGAACTGTTGAGGATGCAGCAAATTTACTTGAAGTTATCTCTGGACATGACCCAAAAGACAGTACATCTTTAAATCTGCCTGTAGAACATTACGCAGCACATCTAAATGATGATATAAAAGGTATGAAAGTCGGCGTTATAAAAGAACTTATGACTGATGCTTTGTCAGAAGATGTTCAAAAAGCCGTTCAAAAAGCAATTGAAGACTATAAAAAATTAGGATGTGAAATTGTTGAGATTTCATTACCTAACTTGAAACACTCAATCGGAATTTACTATATTCTCGCAACAGCAGAATGCTCATCAAACTTAGCACGTTTTGACGGTGTAAAATACGGTTATCGAACACCTGATGCCAAAAATCTTCTTGAAATGTATACAAAAACTCGTGCAGAAGGATTCGGACCTGAAGTTAAACGTCGTATAATGCTTGGAACTTACGCACTATCATCTGGTTACTATGATGCTTATTACAAAAAAGCTCAACAAATGAGAGCATTAGTAACTCAAGATTTTGTAGAAGCATTCAAAAAAGCTGATATTTTAATCTCTCCAACTTGTCCAAATACTGCATTTGAACTTGGAGCAAAAGCATCAGATCCTCTTGCAATGTATTTGACAGATATTGCAACAATTTCTGCTAACCTTGCCGGAATTCCGGGATTGAGCGTTCCTGCCGGATTTGACAAAGACGGTATGCCGATAGGTTTACAGATTTTAGCTCCGCAATTGCAGGAAAGCAGATTGTTCAACGCGGCTCACAAGTTTGAAAGAGCTAACGATTATTATCTAAAGTTGGCAAAAATATAGCAAACCTGCCTCTCTTGCACAGGGAAAGGAAGAACAAAACGGTGGAGGGATATATGCTTAACACCGAATATCTTGAAAAAGATATTGCAATACTTGAGAAATCTTATACTTGTATAAAATCGGCAGAAGAAGGTTCCATTGACTATGAAATGTACAGGAATTCGCTTGTAAAAAGTTTTGAAATGACGCTTGAACAAAGCGGAAAACTTTTAAGAAAAAAACTGACTCCCTATTTTGCAAGTAAAAAAGCTGTAGATTTGTTAACTTTCAAAGATTTATTCAGAGAAGCTTTGAAACATTCATTA
>CALUYN010000018.1 GCA_944325025.1 Candidatus Gastranaerophilales bacterium
TGTTATATCTCAGTTAAAATTTATACAGCACATTTAAAATCAGAATAGCAATTTTAAAAAATTTATCGGGATGTAGCACTCTGCCGAGCAAACGATTGAGTATCGTTTGCGAGAGGTAATGGTAGCGCCTTGCTATTCTGTTATATCTCAGTTAAAATTTATACAGCACATTTAAAATCAGAATAGCAATTTTAAAAAATTTATCGGGATGTAGCACTCTGCCGAGCAAACGATTGAGTATCGTTTGCGAGAGGTAATGGTAGCGCCTTGCTATTCTGTTATATCTCAGTTAAAATTTATACAGCACATTTAAAATCAGAATAGCAATTTTAAAAAATTTATCGGGATGTAGCGCAGTCTGGTAGCGCACCGTGTTCGGGTCGCGGGGGTCGCAAGTTCGAATCTTGTCATCCCGATTTTTTTATATTAAAAAATTTTTCACCTTAAATATAATACTCAAATATTTAAATACTAATACGTAAGCCAAAGAGGAGTGCTATACCGTTTCTGCCGCCATTTCGTATCATTGCTTCTAAAAAGCCTGTCAGGCGGTCGCCCCAACGTTTTTGAACGCCGACACCGTATTGAACATAAGGTTTAATTGACAATTCAGGCAGATAAACATTGTTTGCCTTAAATTTAGTATCATCTATTATATTCCAAATCATTGATACACTGATGTAAGGCTGTAGATAATTTTTGAAATTCCCAATAAATTTTATCTGCGGTTCTATATGGATTGCATGCAAAGGGTCTGAATTTATCTGAACATTTGTAGCGTTTGTATAGTCAAATGTATTTACAAATGTGTAAGACATTAAAAGACTCGGCTGAATGATTAATCTGCGTTCAAAAGTTTGAAAATTATAACCTGTTTTTTCTGCAATACCTGTATTAAACATTGCAAAATTATCTCTGCCAAACGCGGTTGTGGCCTCGGCAGAACTTGCTCCTGCATTAGCTGTCCATAAGCTGAAAAAATTTCCTTTATAAAAAGCCGTGTCAACCCCTGCTATGCCGCCGTTATTATATATACTGTTACCCTCAAAGGCTTGGTGAGAGCCGTTATAAACCACATAAGCACCATAAAGATTGTACCACCCTTTTTTTAAACGTCTTAAGCCGCTCTCACCGCCTATAATGGTACCGTAACTTACATTCGATACATCAGGGCCGTTTTTCAAAGGAACTTTTTCAAAAAGTGTATATGGTTTTATCCAAATTCCGTTTCTCTGTTCTGGAAATGACAGAGGTGAAAACATAAACGGGCCCGATATGCTTGCTGTTTTATTATCTAAATTCAAGTTTATACGGGTATCAGGAGGATTTATCATAACCATATCAAGATTTGAAAACACATTTTTATATGTTTCAAGTTCTGCGGCATACCCTGCAAGCTGTGCAGCAACAGCAGGAACAAACAAAGAGGAATTAAAACCTTCTCTCACAAAGTTAAAATTCCCGTTTCCGCTGTCATAACTTGCACTATAATTATACATCGGCGTATAAATTGTTGAGGTGGCATAGTGTACATAATCTTTTAAAACGCTGTCAGCAAAAGGTATTGTTATAAATTGTGCTTCCGGTGTCCCTTCGAAAAGCAGATTTGCCACATTAATATCACCGTTCCCGGATATTGATGCTGCATTAATTCTGTCCATAGTGTTGTTGTTAAAGTTTACATCTGCGTATACATTTGCCTGCCCGGAAAGACTAAGGTTCCCAAAGTTTATATTATTAATCTGTCCGTTTTGCATATCAAAGTTAATATTATTCCCAAAAGCAGTGTTTGCGGCATTAAAATATGTACTGTCTGAAAGAAGTTTTACTGTTCCGCCTTCAAAATTAAAATTCCCTGTGTATTTGCTATTTTCTCCTCCTAAATTTAATGTTCCGCTTCCTTGTTTTATAATATTTCCTGTACCTCTGATACCGCTTTCTATATTAGTTGTAGAAGAAGATGTAAACTCTACTGTTCCTGTATTATATATATCATTTAATTCTCCATCCTTGTCTAAATTTGATTTGAATGTTGAGCCTTCCACAATTAATCTGCCCGCATTGTATATTGCTCCGCCTTCGCTAAACTGTGCCTGCGACGAAACTCTGTTATTTTCAATCACTGAATTTTTTATTGTTGTAGTACCATTTACATCATTATAGATAGCTCCGCCTTCAGCATAAAATGGAGAATCAGCATAATTTCCGTTTAATATGCTGTTATTTATTGTTAAATTGGCACTGTTATAAATGGCGCCTCCCAGAACCGCTGACTGAGAACCTTTCCCTTCTGCATGGTTGCCGGTAATAGAAGTGTTATTTATAGTCATGTTACCGGCATTTGAAATAGCACCGCCGTATACAAAACTGAGCGGGTCATCTTCTGTCGTTGCATAATTATCTTTAAAGACTGAATTATTTATATCTATCGTACCTTTGTTATATAAAGCACCGCCTTCAGATGTAACTGAGGCAGCAGTATCGTTATTTTCAAAGACAGAATTATTAATAGACATATCAGGGTTATCAGAAGTAGAAAATCCGTTTGCAATTGCACCGCCGGCAGATAAAGCTCCATGTGCATAATTCCCGTTAAAGTTTGCGGAATCTATATTTATTACTCCGCTATTCAAATTATACGCCGCACCCCCTATTGCATAATCAAATCCGCTAGCTTCAACAAAGTTTTCCGTAAATCCCGAATTTTGAATATCCATGTGACCGTTAAAATTAAATACTGCACCTGCAAAATCAGAACCCTGATACTCCTGGCCTTTACAATTCTGAATTTCTATTTCATTAAATAAACTGTCCTGATTTAAGATAAAACCGCTGAATGTATTATTGCCGTCTAGGTAATGATGGTTTCCTTCAAAAGTCAAATCCAAATTAAAGAAGTGATTTCCAATAGAAGCATCAGAGTCTAAGTTATTATTAAATTCAAAAACATCGCCGCTTGCAGGGTTTGAATTAATTAATTCTTCAAAGTTATAAATTTGAATATCCTCAGCCTTTACTCCTGGAGATACAAGCAAGATTAAACTTATTAAAAATAATATTTTATTATATCCCATATAATAATAATATTGTTTATAATCAAATATTTGTATTATACAGGTATACAACATATAAGTATTAATAAAAATTTTATATATTTTTATGATTTATTATTTGATATAAAGGGTTGGTTTATAAGCAAACTTCTCCCTCAATCCTATGATTTTTATATAAAATATTTGAAATTTTAAACAAAAAGTATTATAATTGATGGGTAGCGATTTTTAAAAGAGGTTATTATATGAAATTACACATGCAGATACTTATTGCATTAGGTCTAGGAATTAAAAGAAACTGGCATATTTTTTCAGGAATTATTTTAGGGATTTTAGTCGGAATATTTTTACACAGCCATGAATATCCGCTTGTATCTACTTTATTGACTTTTATAGGACAGGTATTTATAAGATTAATCCAGATGGTCGTAATACCGTTGGTTGTATCTGCAATAATTATCGGAATAACAAGTGTCGGTGATAACAGACAGTTAGGCAAATTCGGCACAAAAATGATAGCCTACTACGGAATAATTACAACTGCCGCAGTTGCGATAGGCGCAGCACTGGCTTTGATTTTCAAGCCTGGAGTCGGCGCGGCACATTATATCGCTGCAAATACTGCAAGCGAAGTGCAGGCAGCAGTTGCCGCAGCTGTGCAACAGCAGCAGGGAAATATTTTGAACATATTTTTAGGTTTTGTACCTAACAATCCTATACATTCGCTTGCATCAGGCGATATGGTGCCGATTATTGTATTTATGGTAATCTTTGCTGTTGCACTGGCAAAAGTCGGCGATGTAAACAGACCTATTGTATCGTTTTTTGAATCAGTATTTGCTGCGACGATGAAAATCACAGACTGGATTATGTTTTTTGCGGCTCCAGGTGTGTTTGCACTGACAGCAAGCGCTGTTTCTAGCTTTGGCATAGATATTTTTGCAAGTATTTCAAAATATTTACTTGTATTATTTATCGGTTTTATGCTTCAGCTTTGCGTTGTATATCCGCTGTTTTTGAAATTCTTCTCAAAAGTAAATATTGTAGTCCTTTATTCTGCGGTAGCAGAGGCTTTAATGGTTGCTTTCGGAACGGCAAGTTCATCAGCTACGCTGCCATTAACTATTGCATGCTGTGAAAAGCGCGGAATTTCTCATAAAATCTCAAGCTTTGTTTTACCTCTCGGGGCTACATTGAATATGGACGGAACTGCCTTATTGCAGACAGTTGCTGTTATATTTTTAGCACAGGCATACGGTGTTGCACTGACTCCGTTCTTAATTATTGAAATTGCGCTGCTTGCAATGATAGCATCATCGACATGTGCAGGAATTCCGGGGGCAGGTTTGATTACAATCGCACTAATCCTTAACGGAATGGGATTAAGTCCTGAACAGCTCGTCGCAGGTTTTGCATTCCTGTTCACAATTGAAAGAATAACAGATATGATGAGAACCCTTGTAAACGTAGCATCGGATGCTGTTGTAGTTGCCGCTATTGCGGATAATGAAAACGAAATCAATTATGATTTGCTGAACAACCCCGCAGCTTATGAGGACATTGCATAAGGAGTTTGAAGGAAGTGAAAAAGATATTAATAGCAATTTGTATAGTTAATATACTAGCTATTCCATGTTTCGCAATAAGCAGACATTCTACAACTGAAGAAAAAATTGAATATATTAAAAAGCAATCAATAAAAATGCGAACAAAACGGATGGAAAGCACCTGGGAAAAATTGTGCGAAACTGATTATAAAGCATGCGAAGAAAAAAAAGAATGGTATGACAATTTGTTATACGAAACAAAAGTGCGTAAAAGGGACATGGAAATAATTATGTATAACTTAATGCGTTTGAAATAGTTTTGCAAAATTATAGCTTTTCTGCTAGGGTTTTGTTATGAACAAAACTGATGAGCTAGCATCAACACATTTAGGCAAAAAATCTCAAGGGAGCGAGAATTACAATCCGTCGCTTCTTGTTGCAATTCCACGATGCGAAAACAGGAAACAGTACAATATAAATGATAACAGTCTGCCGTTTGACGGGTTTGATGTGTGGCACGCGTACGAGTTTTCTGCACTTACACAAAACGGAGTTCCTGTTACAAGACTTTTAAAGCTTAAATACGACTGCAAGAGCAAATTTCTTATTGAATCAAAATCATTGAAACTTTATTTAAACTCATTCAACATGTCAAAGTTTGGCGCAACCGTAAATGAATGCCTTGAAATCTGCAAAAATATTATTGAAAAAGATTTGTCAGAAAAACTGCATACAAAAATCGAAGCAAATTTTATTGAAAACAGCGCCGAACGCAAAGAAATATTTAAAAAATTCCAAAACATAATGAATTTTGTTGATGAAAAAACTCTTAAAGTCGACAAATTCAAAGAAGCCCCCGAACTTTTAGAAACGATAGAAACAGAGGATGAAAAAAGCTATTATTTAAAATTTGACTCTCTGCGCTCAAACTGCAGGGTTACGCATCAGCCTGACTTCGGGGATTTGTTTCTTTATTACAAATCAAAAAAACACATTTTAGAGGACAGCCTTGTAAAATACTTAAGCTCTTTCCGCTCTGAATACCATTTTCACGAAGAATGCTGCGAAATGATTTTCAAAAGGCTTTACGATTTACTTAACAACGGAGATAAACTCTTTGTCTGTGCGCTTTACACACGCAGAGGCGGAATAGATATATGCCCTGCGCGTTGGAGCAAAAGTCACAAACCTGATGAAGTTTTAACTTTAGGCAATGTAAACAAATTTGCAAGAGGAAGTATTAAGCAGTAATGAATAACAGAAAATTCGGCTCAGCAGGCGAAGACCTTGCCTGCCGCTACCTTGAAAAACAAGGATACACAATTTTAGAAAGAAATAAGCATTACTCAAGGTTTTGCGAATTGGATATTATTGCTCAGTATAAAAATACAACTGTATTTGTAGAAGTTAAAACGCGTAAGACCGATAATTTTGGGGCTCCTTTTGAAGCAATTACAAAAACAAAGTTTGAAAACCTTAAAAAAGGCGTTCAATTTTATCTGTCAGAAAATAAAGTCAAGGATTACAGAATAGATGTGATTGGGATTACCCTGAAGCCTGAGATTAAAATAGAACATTTGAAGAATGCTTACTTATAAATGTTATAGGTAGTGAATAAGTAAATAGGTGAATAAGAAAATAAGTCTTTACGGTGCGCTAAAGCGCACGAAAAATTTTCTTTCCCTCTCCTCAGGAGAGGGATTAAGGGAGAGGGTTTTGTTATGCGGGAACTGTGCGTCCCCGCACCCCGCACCAGGTATTCTTTCTCTTTGTTGCGATGCAAAGAGAAAGAATACTGGACAAGAAAGAGAAACACGCTAACCGTTTAATCTGCACTAAATTCAACTAGAGCGGATGAACTCGCTATATATTTGTCATGCTGAACTTGTTTCAGCATCTCTTTACCGCTCAAACAACATCCGCTTTGCTGCTGTTTCATTAAGTGCAGATTATTACCCCTCACCTAATCCTCGCCCGCACGGAGGTCAATCCGACGGGGAGAGGGGGAACTAGATTACGGAGCGCTTTGCGCACCGTAAAGACTTATTCTCTTATTCCACCTATTTAATTATCCACTTCAAATTACATAATTTATGTTATAATACATTTATGGGAAGTATAAAAATAGTATCACCGGTTAAAAAGCCTGAGGATATTGACGTTTTCGCAAAAGAAACATCTTGCAGAGATTATTATGTCTATTACAAAAAGTTTTTAAACAACAACTTTGAATATGTAAACGATTTTGTAGAAGCTGCAAGACGTAATAAATGCGCGATTTATATAAATTTTAAACACGACATAACAGAGGAAAACCTGCCAGAGATAAAAAAGATGCTAAGGTTTCTGAAAACTGCGGGTATTGACGGAATTTTTGTAAATAGCTTTGCTATTTTGGAGGCAATCAAGGTATTTAACCTGCCTTTTAAAGTTATTGCAGACTCATACTTTGATATACACAATCTTGCAGGAATTGATTTTATCAACAATTTCCATAAAGTTGATGAGATTATTATCACTGAAGAAATTTACATGAAAAATATTTCCAAGATTAAAAAATATACCAAACTTCCGCTTGCGATAGACAGTGATAATCTTCCTTACTGCGCCGAGGATATTAAAAAACTTAAAGCTATTGACAGCGTAGTTATCAAGGGAAAATTCAATAATTCCGAAGAAATTCTTGAGGCAATTGAACTTATCCAGAAAATTCTGGATAAACCCAAGCTATTTAAACACCAGAAACTGCCGTTTAAACATGTTAGAAAAAGTATTTACAGTACAAATCATTTTCTTGGAGTTGTAGTTAGTGCGGAGGGCAAAGATTTTAAATTCAGCCGCAATATTAAGAACTTTGACTGGGACATAAAAAGTCCGCGGATTAAAAAAGATATTGACTATTCAAAAAAAGATATGTACCGTATAAATCTCCGCCTGTCAGAACTTGAGCAGCTGAAAGAACTTGAAAAATATATAAAAAAGATTGGAACAAATCCGGTTTATTCAATAGAATATGGCGAAATTCTTGCAACCCGCGACCTTGCAACAAGCAGTTTTAAGGATATTATAACAAAGGTAAAAAAATTCTGTACAAAATACGGGATAAAATTTCAGCTTTCTACTCCGAGAATTCTTATTGAACGGGATTTTGACAGGGTTTATGAGTATGAAAAGCAAATATTGCTTCAAAATCCTGCGCCAGATAGTTTAATAATCAATAATATCGGTTATTTTTGGACGGCAATTAATGATCCTGAAATCAATCATATTCCGATAGAAATAGGGCAGGGAATTAATTTGTTGAACAGTCTTTCAATAAAGTGTCTAAACAACCTTGCACCGATTGATACTGTGGATTTTACATCGTTTTCTGATATTGAAAGTACAATAAAGACTATAAAAAAGATAAAGAATGATATTCCGAACAGAAAATATACAATTGCAGGAAACATAAGGGTTCCGAGTCTTGGCCTTTGTCCTTTAAATAATGACAGTGCGATAATTTCGCGGCTTTCCTGTCAGGCACCATGCCACAGGGGCGGATATGCTCTCCATGACCCGTCGCTTGATAAGCTTTTCCCGTTCACCTGCGACGGTTTTTGCAGAATGCATATGTTTGAAGATAGGATTTTGGAACAGTTTGATAAGGTTGAAGAGCTTTATAAATCTGGTGTGAATGAATTTGTCTTTGATTTTAGTGCATTGAATGCGAAATTTGTACCTGTTTTGTTAAATAAGTTTTTTGTTGAGGATTAGGGAAGACTTTAATTCCCCTCTCCTGGGAGAGGGGGGTTAAAGGTCAATGGAACAGAATTTGGGTTCCGTCATTGCGGACAAGCGAAGCGGATCCGCAATCGCATTATCATTGAAGAAAAAAATCAATACCCATCCAAGCCTTCCCTAATCAGGGAAGGCTTTATTCTCCCTCTCCTTTGCAAAGGAGAAGGGCAGGGTGAGGTTGGTGCTTCGATTTTCGTACTCGCTGTTCCAGATAGAAATTAAGACACAATATATAAAAAATGCGGAATAAATTTTGTAAAATCTACGCAATATTTGCGGAGATAAATATTGCATTTGCGGAGAAAATTGGTTATAATATACGCATAATATGCGGAGATTAACAATGAAAAATTATATCTGGCAAAATCCTGAATATCCGAATTTTACTTATGATAAAACTATTATTTTAAAACTGCTTGCAGAAGTTAAACTTAAACAAGGTTATCTTTTGGGAAAAATGGCAGGTATTGGTTTTAAAAATAACAATAAAGCTTTATTAAATGTCTTGGCTGAAGACGTTATTAAATCTAGTGAGATTGAAGGACTTAAGCTGAATAAGGAGCAAGTTCGCTCATCTATTGCAAAGAAACTCGGACTGGATACTAGCGTAGATATATTTATTGATCGCAGTATAGAAGGTATTGTAGATATGATGCTTGATGCAACTCAAAATTATGACAAAGAATTAACGGAAGAAAGATTATTGGGTTGGCAGTCGGCAATGTTCCCCGGTGGTTTCAGCGGATTGTACAAAATTATTACGGGGGCTTATAGAGATGATAAAAATGGGCCTATGCAGGTTGTATCAGGAGCTATTGGGCATGAAAAAGTTCATTATGAAGCACCGCCTGCTGCTTCTTTAAAATCCGAAATGCATGCTTTAACTAACTATATAAATAACGAAAAAGATACTGATTTGATTATAAAGGCGGGAATTGTTCATCTTTGGTTTGTAATTATACATCCATTTGAAGACGGGAACGGAAGAATTGCAAGGGCTTTAACTGATATGCTGCTTGCAAGAAGTGAAAATTCTTCAAATCGTTTTTATTCCATGTCTTCGCAGATAAAAAAAATGAGAAAATCATATTATGAGGCTTTGCAAATAACCCAAAGCAACTCTGTTGATATTACAGAATGGTTAAAGTGGTTTTTAGAAAATTTACTCTGTGCAATAGAAAATTCAGAAGAACTTTTAAAAAATGTATGGCGTAAGGCTGAATTTTGGCAAAGACATAAAGATATAATATTAAATGAACGCCAACAAACAATCTTGAATAAACTTTTTGACAATTTTGAAGGGAATCTGACAACTTCAAAATGGGCAAAAATATGTAATTGTTCACAAGATACAGCGTCAAGAGATATCGCAGATCTTGTACAAAAAGGTATTCTTGAAAAAACAGGAGATGGTAGAGCTACACATTACCTGCTCTTTTCGTCATCCAACGCGTCGAATTGACCTGCAGAACCACGGAATAGCATAATTGTAGAATTCAGTGATAGCGTCATTGCGGACTTGAACCGCAATCTCATTATTGTTGAAGAAAAACTCGCTACCCATCCAAGCCTTCCCTGATTAGGGAAGACTTTAATTCCCCTCTCCTGGGAGAGGGGGTAGGGGAGAGGGTGGTTAAAGGTCAAGGGAACAGAAGTTTGGTTCCGTCATTGCGGACTTGAACCGCAATCGCATTATCATTGAAGAAAAAAATCAATACTCATCCAAACCTTCCCTAATCAGGGAAGGCTTTATTCTCCCTCTCCTTTGCAAGGAGAGGGGTAGGGGTGAGGTTTATTTTCCCCTCCCTGACTAGGGAGGGCAGGGGTGGATAACAATAATAATACGCCCTGTGAACATTCACAGGGCGTATTTGTGTATACAATCATTTTATCCGTTAAGATATTGATTATTTGCCGTACAATACAGCTCTTGCTGCATCAGTTGACGGCAATACAGTTGAATCATAGAACATAACCGGATAAATATCTGTCGGGTTAGTTACTTTACAATCAGCGTTAGCAGCTGCGATACCAGAGTTTGTTCCGTCACAGACAACAACTTTGTTAGGTCCTCTAGTTCCGTTAACATCTACGAAACCTGAACAGTTTTTTTGTTTATCTGCTGTCCAACCTGCAGCGTTACTAGCAAGGGTTGTATCCTTTGTACATCCTACTGCATTTGTAGCGTTATAGCTAAACATAATACCATCATTCATAAATAATGTTGTGTTTGTTCCTGCAGGTTGAGCAACACCGTCAGCAATGGTATTACCGTTATTTGCAATAGAATATTCAGTAGTAGCCAATGTTTCTCCGCTAGTTCCACCAGTTGTTCTAACAACGTTCATTCTTGATTTTAAAATAGTTTCAAGTTGGGTATTGTTGCTTACATCCCCGAAGTCAACTTCGTCTAATGCAACGTTGAGAGTAATAGCTTGTGATAAAGCTGATAAAGCTTTTTTGTAAGCAGCTTTGTACTGAGCGCCTTGAGTAGAGTTCATCAATGTAGGCATAGTCATTGCAGCTACAACACCGATGATACCTAAAGTAATCAACACTTCTGCGAGTGTAAAGCCGAATCTTTTTGTCATAATCTTTTCACCTTTCTTTTTTGTAAAACTTTCTGATTTCTCAAAATGCTTTACGCTTGTTTTATCTCTCTATCCTAAATTATCATTCTCGAATCTTTTTTTAATTGCGGATATGCATAAAAAACTTTTGAAAAATCTTTTTGTACTTTCATTTTAAATTATGTTTCAGAAAATGTCAATAGCTTTACAAAAATTATTAATTAATTTTAACTAATTCTCAAGGATTAGAAATGGAAAAATCATACGAATGGAGGAATTTTTACCTCACCCCTCCCCTGCCCCTCCCCTTGCAAAGGTGAGGGAACGTTGTTACCCACCCCTATCCCCTCCCTAATCAGGGAGGGGAAAATAAGCCTTCCCTAGTTAGGGAAGGTTTGGATGGGTATTGTTTTTTTTCAATGATAATGCGATTGCGGAACAAGTCCGCAATGACGATTTCCCAGAAAGGCCGTTATTTAATGCATGTTGAAAATTTAATTTTCTCATGTTATCATCTGCTTTGTTGATATATAAGAAGAGGGGTAATTATGACTTGTGTATTAGAAAATAAATCTAATCTTTTGGACGAAAAAGCAAAAAAAACTATCCGTAAAGCATTAAAAGTTCTCGGTAAAAAAAATATGGCATTTATTATGCACAGCGGAAGTTTTCCGTCTGCAGCCAACCAAAATACCGGCTTTGGCTCTATAAATTCTGACGGCGGTAAAGAATTTATTGAATACGCGTCTGGGCTTTTTGATGCAATACAGCTCGGGCCTGCAGGAAAAACAAAATCATGTGATTCTTCTCCGTACACAGGCACAATTTTTTCAGGCAACCCCTTATTTATTGACCTGAAAGAACTTACTACAAAGGCGTGGGGCAAAATTCTTTCGGAAGATACTTATAACAGAATTGTTGCCGAAAATCCGAACAAAGATATAAATAAAACTGCTTATTCATATATTTACAAGCAGCAGGATGAAGCTTTACAGGAAGCATGGAATAATTTCAAAACCAATCCTGTTAAAAAACTTGAAAAAGAATTTAAACATTTTAAATCCGAAAACAGCTTCTGGCTCGATAAAGACAGCCTTTATGAAGCTTTATCAATAGAGCATGGAAATGATTACTGGCCTTTGTGGGACTCTGAAACCGACAAAAACCTTTTCAATCCTTCTTCAATTGAACAGCAATTAGAGTTCGGAAACCGCATAAAAGAAATTGAAAGCAAGTATGCTGATGAAATTGAAAGATATAAATTTATACAATTTATTATTTCAAAGCAGAATGAAGAAACCAGAAAATTCGCACAAAAACATGATATCAAAATGATTGCTGACAGACAGGTTGCTTTTTCTGACCGCGATACCTGGGCTTATCAGTCATTGTTCTTAAAAGGCTGGTGTCTTGGATGTCCGCCGGATTATTTCTCAAAAGACGGTCAGGCATGGGGCTTCCCTGTTATGGATCCTGAAAGACTTTACAATGCTGACGGATCGTTGGATGAGGGCGGAATTCTTCTCAAAAATCTTTATAAAAAAATGTTCAAAGAAAACCCGGGCGGTGTTAGAATTGACCACATTGTAGGGCTTATTGACCCGTGGGTTTACAAAGCAGGTAAGAAACCAAAAATCGAAGAAGGTGCAGGCAGATTGTATTCTTCTCCGGAGCATCCGGAACTTTCCAAATACGCAATTGCAAAATTAGATGATTTGGACATGGAACTCACAGCGGACAAAGAAAAAAGAGTTAAAAAGTTAACCAAACAGCAAATAAAAGATTACGGCAGACTTATTGAAAAAATCGTTATTGCCGCTGCGAAAGAAGAAGGTCTTGATAAAGATGCAATTGTTTGCGAAGATTTGGGAACTTTAACCAATCCTGTTGCCTCTGTTATGAACACTTACGGACTTCAGGGAATGAAGTTAACTCAGTTTGTAGAGGCAGACAAGCCTGAAGATCCTTACCGCTGCTGTAACATCGGCAAAAAATGCTGGGCAATGGTTGGAACTCACGATAACGAACCGATAAAGATGTGGGCTGATCAAAATATTCACACACATGTCGGTTATCTCCACGCGAAAAACCTTGTAGATGATTTGTTTGCAGAAGCTGATAACAAAGACGATATCATTGTAAGATTGACAAATGATGCGGAATTTCTCGCTCAGACCAAACTTGTAGAACTATTTGCATCGGCTGCAGAAAACATTCAAATATTCTTCACGGATTACTTTAATGTATATGATGTTTACAACAGACCCGGAACCTCCGGCGATGCTAACTGGAGTTTGAGGCTGCCTGATAACTACAGAGAACTCAATGCAATTAATCTTGCAAATATCTTAAAATTGGCTATTCTTGCAAGAGGACATGAATTCGCTGAAAAAAATCAGAAAATTATTGAAAAATTAGATGAAATTATATAAGATTATTAGAGTTAATGCCTGTTTTTCGCAGGCATTAACTCTTTAATTTTAAAAGGGGTATTAATGAAAAAGTTTATAGTTGCATTATTATTAGTTGCTAATATGGGTTTTGCATTTGCTGCAGAAAAGGATTATGTACCTTCAAATGAAGCAAAACTTCAATATAATCAGGGCGTAGATTATTATAAAATCGGCCAGTATGATCAGGCTATGGCTGCTTTCAGGCAGGCAATCAGCCTTGACCCTAATTATATTGATGCGTATTATAATCTAGGCTCTATTCTTGAATATTTAAGGCAGGATGAGGCTGCACTTGCAGTATTTAAACAGATTATGGTTCGCAAACCCGACGATTATGAATCAGTTTATAAAGCGGCTAATTTGAGCTACAAACTTGGTTTTACTGATAAAGTAAAAACATATCTTTCGCTGATCCCGCCGGAAAGCAGTGTTTATGCATCAGCACAGGCATTAGCCTCTAATTTAAATACTGATATGCAGACAATAAAATCTGAAAAAGCCAAAGAAGTTAATCCCCCAAAGATTGAACAGACAAACGGAATGTACAATGATATTCCGAGCCCGACAGGGATTACAACAGACAATAACGGAAATATTTTCGTGGCATGTTTTTCGGATAACATGATTTATAAAATTTCGCCGGACGGGAAAAAAATTATTTTTATTAAAACCCCGAAATTAAACGGGCCTATTGCAATGGTCAGTGATGAGTCAGGAAATATTTATGTTTCCAACTACAACGCAAACAATGTTTTAAAAATCACGCCGTCAGGTGATATTACAACCCTTGTTTCAAACGTGCAAAAACCATACGGCTTGCATATTAAAGGGAATTTGTTATTTGTGTCTTCGCAAGGAACGAATTCTGTTTTGAGGTATAAATTGTAAGGATAAAAATATATTTTTTGTTTTTATCTTTATTGATAATAATGCGATTGCGGATCAGCTTCGCTGTCCGTAATGACGTGAATATAGCGCCATCCGAGCTTCTGTTACTCTTTCACTCCGCCTTGTAGTATGTCCGAGATAAAATATTTTTTACCGATGAGAAAAACTGCTATTACGGGGATTGTGCAGATAACGGAGCAGGCAAGAAGTTCTCCCCATAAGGTTATTTCTCTGAAACTGCCTTTATAAATTGCAAGCGCTACCGGCAGAGTGCGCATGCTCTCCGAATTCGTAACTATTAACGGCCACATAAAACTATTCCATGCCGTGACAAATGTAAATATTGCAAGAGTTGCCGCAGCAGGCAGTGCAAGCGGTAATGCAATTTTAAAAAATGTTTGAAACAGATTGCACCCGTCGATTTTTGCAGATTCTTCCAGATCCTTTGGCAGCCCTAAGAAATACTGACGCATTAAAAATACCCCGAAACCGCCGAATAGTGCAGGTAAAATCAAAGCCTGATACGTGTCTATCAAATGCATTTCTCTCATTAAAAAGAACAGCGGAATAATATTTACCTGAGGCGGAATAAGCATAGTTATTAAAATAATCAGAAAAAGTGTATCTCTATGCTTAAAATTCATTCGTGCAAATGCGTATCCCGCTAAAGATGCAAAAATTACCTGCCCTATAGTTGTAATAAGAGCCACAACAAGGCTGTTAAAAAAATATAAGCTCAAATGAAGTTCAGTAAAAACGTTTTTGTAATTATCAAGAGTGAGATTAGTGTGAAAAATTTTGTTTGCGTTAGAAAAAATTTCGCTGTTATCAACAAATGATAAATTTACCATTGCAAAAAACGGATAAAGCATGCTTATTGCAATTAAAACAAGCGTAAAATAGCCCAAAAATATCCTGAATTTTTTCATAAATCTATTATATTACAAAATATAACAGGGCGAACATAACGCAAAGGGATAATGAACTTAAAACAAACCAGGTATGCATTACGGGGTGTTGGTAGTCCCAGATTTCTTTTAATGTAGTTGCAGCGTTTTCAATTGTTTGCATAGTCGATATTCTCCAATAATATATATTTTTGTTTGTCATTTCGAACTTGTTTCGAAATCTCTTTGAGATGCTGAACTAAATTCAGCATGACAGAAAACTCTTTCTATATTTATATCTTATGCATTAATCATTTTCGGACATCACCTAATCGGTTGATTATTTGTATTCTTTAGGATAATATACACGTATGCAGGATGTAGAACTTTTAATGCCGGCAGGCAATTTGGAAAAACTTGAATATGCCGTAAAATACGGCGCTAATGCTGTTTACCTCGGAGTTGTAGATTTTAGCCTTCGTGCAATGCGGAAAGGCAGTCTGATTACTATGGAAAATTTAAAACAGGCTGTTGATTTAGCTCATTCACTCGGCGCAAAAGCTTATGTCACAATAAATATCTTTGCTTTTAACAATGATATAAAGCAGTTGGAAGCTTGTCTTGATAGATTTAAAGATGCAAACCCTGACGCATTTATTATAAGCGATTATGGTATTTTAAACTTAATAAAACGTAATATTCCTGATGTGCCCCTTCACATAAGTACACAAACTAACACATTAAATTATGAAAGTGTGAAATTCTGGCGTGATTTAGGGGCAAGCAGAGTTATTCTGGCGCGGGAACTTCCTATTGCAGATATTGCAGAAATCAGACGTCAGGTTCCTGATATTGAATTGGAGTGTTTTGTACATGGTGCGCAGTGCGTATCTTTTTCCGGAAGATGCCTTTTAAGCGATTATTTTTCAAAAGGAGAACGTAAAGCAAATCACGGGAATTGTACACAGCCTTGCAGATGGAGCTACAAACTCGTTGAAGAAACAAGACCTGGTGAATATTTAGAGATTAATCAGGATGACAGAGGGTCGCATATTTTAAGCCCGAAAGATTTATGTCTTGTAAAAGAGCTTCCTCAATTGATAGAAGCCGGTGTTGATTCTTTAAAAGTTGAGGGCAGAACAAAGAGTCTTTATTATGTTTCAGCAGTTGCAAAGGCTTACAGGCAGGCTATTGATGAGGTTTTGAAAAATCCTTCTGCTGATTTGGAAAAATATTTTATAGAACTCCAAAAAGTTGGGAATCGCGGTTATACTCAAGGATTTGCACTTGGTGATAATAACGGTGAAAGCTACAGCTATAATATTTCAAAAGGGTTGGCAGGGGCAGATTTCCTTTGTGAATTCCATGCAGATACGCCTGTTCCATTTGAGCAAGAGAGCAAAAAATATTTCCCTGTAAAAATAAAAAACAAAATGCTTGTTGGCGATGAGGTTGAAATAATTACGCCTGATGAGCAATTTACGGCAGTTGTGGAAAGTATTAAAAATGAAGATGGCGAAGATTTGCCGCTAGGGAATACGAATGATGATGTGTATGTTAAATTTTCACAATCGCCAAAAGACCCGAAATATGCACTTGTGAGAACCATAGGAGTAAAAAATGTTCATTAAACCGGATTATAATTTGAAAAGTATTTATGATATAAATTTGGAAGAGCTAAAGAGCAAGGGAATAAAGTCTTTGTTGTTTGATTTAGACAGTACTCTTATGGCGTCAAAAGCCGGCTGTTATAATGAAAAAACTCTTGAATGGTTAGAAAATGTAAAAAAAGATTTTTTTGTCGGAGTGGTTTCTAATAACCATAATCCGGATTATATGGCTAAAGTTTCGCAGTGTACGGATTTCCCTATTGTATTTTGTGCTCATAAGCCTGATACCAGGGTAACAAACGATTTTATGGACAAACATGGTTTGAAGCCGGAAACAACTTGTTTTGTTGGTGACAGACCATTGACTGATGTTTTGTGCGGTAAAAAATTAGGATGCACAACAATTTTAGTTGATTCAATTACTGCTGATATTGAAAAGCCTATTGTGAGATTTGCAAGATGGCTAGAAAGATGTAGTGTTAAGAAATATTAACATTGTTCCCAAAAAAGAAGCAAAATTTTTTATTCAGCCGCTTTAATATGACTATTAAAATTAAAGTGTGAAGGAAATTATACATGACAACTATTATTACAGATAACGGGCAATATAAAACCCCAGGATTTTGGACAACGGCAGGTGCTGTTATAGTTGGTTCTGCCGCGCAGAGTGCGGTTGCAAATTCTAATAAATGTATTGCGAGACCTATTTTGAAAAAAATGAAAGAAGCATCTCAAAGTTGCGATAATAAGACATTAAGGGCAGCAATAAATGATGCATTTATAAATTCTAATTTGTTTAAAAACGGTGTAGAATTGCTTGATGTAAAGCTGTTAAAAAATAATAATGCCGGCGAATTAGCTGCAAATAAAGAATTGCGTGAAGCATTATTAAATTCATTACCGAAATTTTTAAGGGAAAAAGGACCCGCTGAATATATTATAAATATACTTGAAAATATATTTAAAAATGGTAACAATGCTGCATATTTACCTAAAGCAAAGAAAATAGTTGTAAATATAGACAAATTAGGTGCTAGCGCATTTCATGAAATGGGTCACGCTATTAATCATAACCAAAGTAAGATTTGGAAAGTAATACAAGGCATGAGAGCTCCTTCTATGATTGCCGGCGGAGTATTTGCATTGACAGCTTTATTTAAACGTAAAAAAATTGAAGGTGAACAGCCTGTTAATACTTTTGATAAAGTGACAACATTTGTTAAAGATAATGTAGGCAAACTTGTTCTTGCGTCGTTTGTCCCTATTGTGTCTGAAGAATTAATGGCAACATACAGAGGAAATAAAATGGCTAAAAAATTATTACCTTCTGAAATGTTTGCAAAGGTCAAAAAGACAAATAGGCTTGGTGCAGTTACATATATTTCTTCTGCGCTATTAACTGCTCTTGCTGCTTATTCCGCTTCTAAGGTTCGAGATAAAATTGCTGAGCCTAAGAAGATTGCATAAGTTTACAATTAATGTTTAATAATTTAAATTAAAACATCTGGATTATTAATCCTGAAACAATGCTTATTGATAAAAGGATACCGATAATTTTCATTGTATCTTTGATATTTGCATTGTGTCTGAACAAAATCAGAATTCCAAGTCCGGCATTTGATAAGAGTCCTGACATTACAGCACCGAAACTTATTGACCCTTTTATTAAAAGCATTGTTAGCGCAATAGATACGGCACAATTTGGAATTAAACCTATAAACGCCGTCATAACCGGTTCAAGTATTTTTATTTTTCCGAAAATTGCGTGAAGTGTTGAATGTCCTGCATATAAAGCAATTACAAAATTAAGTAAAATCGTAATAATCAGAATAAATACAAAAATATTCAATGTGTGTTTGACAGGATGAATTATTAATTCTCTTTTTCTTCTGTGTGAAACACTGTGCTTGCAGCAGCCTTCATGTTCTTCTTTATCAATTCCGTTGTCTGTTTCTTCCGCAATGGGAATGTACTTATTATCTTTAAGGATAAAGTCAATTAAATATCCCGCGCAAATCCCGATAACAAGCTTAATTCCTATTATCGGCAGTACAAAGTGTGTCTGTTCAGGCGCGGCCAGAAGTATTGGAATAGCTTCATCAGAGGTTGCAAGATAAATTGCAATAAGTGTACCTTTGGTAATAAATTTTCTTATATAAAGTGTGCTAGCTATAACTGAAAAACCGCACTGTGGAATAATTGCAGCCAAACTCCCAATTATCGGGGAGGCTTTTTCCGTATTTTTCATGAAATTATTGATTTTTTCAGAATAAAAGTATTCAATAAATTCAATTGCTATAAATACAATAAACAGCAAAGGCAGAACGTGAAAACTGTCTATAACAGCATCACACAACCAGTCAGGCATGCCAAGATGCTCCACAAACGAGTCAAAGCCTGCAAACATGTTTTCGTTTATTGAATTAATTTTATTAAGGATATCTATAAGCATAATTTAATGATAATATAAACAAGCTTTTAAAGTGATGTTTCTTTATTTTTAATTTTTTTCTGCTGATGTTTTGTTTCCTTTTCGTCGCAGCCGAGAACCCGGTTCAGATGCTGAATAAGTTCGTCCGAATGATATTGTATTGCATGTTCAGACCTGTGGTGAATGTCAACCAAATGATAATGCATTGCCATTTCGACCTGAATTAGGGCAATATTATAATTGTAGAGTGAATTTATATATTCCGTAAGCGCTTGAATATATTCTTTTCTCGCATTTTGGAGCGCAACATAGTTTAGTTGGTTTGCTTTATACTGGGCTTCTACAAGCTTAAGATTTTCAAGCGACTGCTCAGTTTCTATTCTCGCGGTTGGAATTTGATCCTGAGCTTTTTCTACGTTATTTAGAGCTCTTTTTACCTCAAAATATAAGTCCTTTTTAAATAACAAAATTTCATTATCTGCAAGATTAACCTGAGCATCCGCGCCTTTGATACTGTGTTTTAACTCCATTAAATTTACTGATGAAGTCAGATTTACACCGACATGGAAACTGTTATTGTTTGTCTGATTTGTATGATTAAGTCCGTATCCTGCATCAGCAGTCAGGTCAGGTAAATATGTTTTTTTTATATAAATCAGTGACTGCTCCATTGCTTTTTTAGTAGAAACCAACACATTTAAATCAGGACTGTTGTCATAGGCAATCTGAACTGCCCTGTCAACCGGAAATGTAAAAGTTTCAGGCATGAAAGGTGTTGATTTACCCTGATTTTCTCCATAAGCAAAATCGTTTTTATATGAAAAAGTATATGTATCTTTAATATCATAATCCGGCTGATTATCAAGATACATTGAGTTATTCAAATCAACTTTAGCATTTTTATAATTGTTTTGCGCTTCTATGAGTTTTACTTTAGCATTACTCAAATTTAACTCTGCTGTTGTAAGGTCTGTTTTATTTTTGTTTTTTGCAAGTTTTACAAAATTTTCGTTTATTTTAACATTGTTTTTTGCAACTTCTAGCATTGCCTTTGCTCTTAAAAGGTTGTAATACTTCATTTTAACATCAAACAGAGTTGAGCACAGGCTGTCCATAAACTCGTATTCAGCACCGATTTTGTAGAATTCTTCCATTTTAATGTAAGCTGTTGTTTTGCCGAAATTCCATATAAGTTTATTTACAGTTACACCAATTGAAGGCAGTTCTCTGTAATGCCCTATATAATAATTATTGTCTGAATTATTTTCGTTATAAAACCCTGCACCGGCGTTTATTACCGGAAAATACTGTGATTTTGCGATACCTACATTACTTTTTGCAATATCAAGATTGTATTTTTGGCGTCTTATTTTCGGACTGTTCTGAAATGCAGCGGCAACGCAATCTCCTATAGAAAGAGTCATGTCGTCTTTTACTTTTATGGGTCTGAATAGTTCTTCCTCATCTTCAATCGCAATAGCGCTTCCGGCTGTAAAAAAAATTAAACTGATAAGCAGAAGGCTGATTATTTTTTTTATATCCATATATTAATTATACAACATGTGTCAAGTACAGGTAGCAAAAATTGTTATTTATATGTTTTACCATAGTATGCAAATTTGTAAAAATTATAGCTATACCCCGAATTTTCAGGCATTACCCGTGGCCAAAGTTATTACTCCTCAAGAGAAATTAACTCTTGTTCTTCTTGATAAAAATTATGATGGAGAAGCTTTGCAAAAACTTTTGTATTCATTTATGGACGGCAGTATAAAGGATAAATTCCCGAATACTTTGCAGGCGGCAATGAAAGTGTTTTTGGAAAATGCGTTTGAATCAATTAATCAAAAAGGGATAAAAGGTGTTATTTCAATAATGGACGGTATGCCTACCGGTTTGATTACTTATAATATAGATAAAACTCAAAATGAAATATACATAAATTCTCTTGCTGCCTGGATTCCAAAAAGTCTAAAAAAAATTAAGAATAACGGCAGAATGCTTGTAAGGCAAGTGTATGAGGAAGCATTGAATTCAGGTATAACAGAAGTAGCGGTAGTCCCAGGATTTACATCATTACCGTTTTATGAAAAATTAGGCTTTAAATCAAATGGTCATAAAACTTGTATAAGTTATGACAAAATAAAAAAACAAATTCAAAGTTTAAATCAAAAATTTATTTATACAAAAGTTACGGATACAAAACCTGTGGATTTGTTGGTGTAAATATTATATCTGTTTTGACTTGATCAGCCGTAGGTTGGGCTTTTAGCCCAACAATAAAATATAACTTTAATAGGACTTCAGAATTTTTTTGATTTTATAAGTTTTTAGTCTAATTTTAAAATATTCTTTGTAATTAATAATGTTCTAACAAAGTCCAATTTCAGACAGTTTAAGAACACTACATAACACAACTTCCGGCAGCTAATAATTTAGTGTGTCGGGCAAGTATGCCCAACCGACCTTCCTTGTGGTTCTCATCCCATCCGGTGTACTAAAATTTAGGAAGCATAAAAAAACTGGGATCGGAGGGATTGTCTTGCTTGGCGGCATTAAACGGGTCTACGGTTGCCGTCATCAAATGCTTTTGCATTTTGCCGGCAAGCCTTCGCCCTCTGCCGCCTCGCGCTCGAACCGGACAAGGCTTTGCCTTGTGGTTCTCATCCCATCCGGTGTACTAAAATTTAGGAAGCATAAAAAAAACTGGGACCGGAGGGATTCGAACCCACGACCAAGGGATTATGAGTCCCCTGCGCTACCGCTGCGCCACAGTCCCAAGCAATATACTTAATTTATCATTAAAAACTTGAAAAATCAAGTACAAATTTTTATGTTTTCTGGTGCGACAGATTCGCCTGCTCCAATAATTTGAGAATACAAATCAACCGTAATCCTACAGTTAGACGCAATTACTGAATTTGAAATATGAATATTATCGCCTATAGTAACATTATCCCAGATTATACTGTTTTCAATTACCGAATTTGAGCCGATTGTTACATTTTTGCCTATTGTAGAATGTCCTATAAATTGAACAGATTTATCTAAATTTTCTGTTGCACTTATGTATGCACCGTTTTTGGTTTCCACAACAGATTCATGCGCAAATGAACATTTGCCGTCAAATACATCTTGTGTGGACTGTTTATATTGTTCAATCGTACCAATATCGCTCCAGTATTCTTCTACTGGGAAAGTATTTATGGCATGTTTTTCTAGAAGTTTTGGAAAAACATTTTTTGCAAAATCATAAAATGTGTTTTCCGGAATATAGTCAAATATTTCGTAGTTGAAAATGTATATACCGGTATTTATAAATGTACTTTTGGCTTCTTCTACAGAAGGTTTTTCCTGGAATTCCGTAATATAACCTTTATCATCGGTCACAACAACTCCAAAATGTGAAACTTCTTCCAACGGGATTTTTTTTATTCCGATAGTTGCAATGGCATTAGATTTTTTGTGGATATCAATTCCTTTTTGTAAATCAGCATTAGACAGCCCGTCAGCAGACAACACAAGAAACGGATTTTCTTTATCAAAAAAGAATTGGCATTTTTTTACTCCGCCTGCTGTGCCTGAAAGAGTATCTTCTTTAATGTAATTGAAATTAATTCCTAAATTATTGTTTTTATACCTGTTAATAATTTGATCTGCAAGATAGTAAGTATTACAGATTACATCGTTGATGCCGATAGTTTGTAGTTTTTCAAACAATATATCCATAACCGGTTTGTTTGCAATTGGTACTAAAGGTTTTGGAACAGCTTTAGTAAGAGGATCTAGTCTAGATCCTACTCCTGCAGACATAACCATCGCTTTAATCATCCCGCTCATAACGGTTATATTACTACAAAAAATAATTAATTGCAAAAAATAAATAAACCAAATAAGATGTTGCGAATTGTAAATTCCTTGTAATATTCTCTAAAGTTTACAAAAAATACTGCCGTTTAATAGTTTAAGTAAAAAATTGTCATGTAGAGGTTATACAAAATGACAGAATTCAACAACATAAAATTTAAAGGGAAAATTGAAGATTATTCTACATTTAAAGCGGGCATTCAACGTTCTGATCTAGAGGGTAAAGAGAAACTTCAGTGTATCTTTGACAAAATAGATACCGCAGATGAAAACGGTGTTAAAGACGGTGTAATTGATGCAGAAGAACTCCAGAAGTTTCAGGAGCTTATTGTAGAATTTGCCAAAGGCGGAAACAATAGGAAACTCTCGGAAAAGGATGCAACACGATTTTTAGAATCATTAGGCTTGAATGACGTATCTCCAAAGGAATTATTTGAATTATTAAATGCATTTTCTGCGCAATCTAAAAATATTTTAAGTGCGAATGAAAATGAACAAAGTAATTCTCAAGTTATTAATTATACAGACGGTCATACAGAAGAAATTTTTCAAGATGGTTCCAAGGTAATTACAGTAAAAGGTGATAATCAAACTACTACGACAAGACAGGATAGTTCTGGTAAAAAGCTGTCTGAAACTACTGAGCTTGCCGGTGGTGGGGCAACTGTCATTGAATTTGACGCAGATGAAAATCCTTTATCAAAAACTGTTACTGACCCGGAAAATCATATAATTAAAAATTACGGCTATAATGAGGGTGAAGAAATCCTTTTGTCAGAAGAAAATACTGAAACCGGTGATATTACAAAATATGAAGGTAATAAAACAATTACTACCCAAAAGGACGGTACAATTATTACTACTGAAGAGGACGGAACTGTTACAACGCAAAGAGGCGGTGTAACAACAACTGTTTCTGCTGACGGTAACACTACGACTGTATTAACTGAAGGGCGTAAACAGACATCTGTCAAAAATCCAGAGGATAATACGGAAACAATTACAACAGAAACAGACCTTTCAACTACCGTTTTAAATCGAAAAGACGGAAAAAATATTTCACAGACAGTAGTAAAAGACGGGCAAACATATTCGGTAGAATATGACGGCAACGGAAATACATCCGGAGTTGTTGTTCAAAATGGCGAAAGTCCCGCTGCTATTGCTAAAAGGTTTGGCTGTAAAGTAGAGGATTTGCTCGCAGCAAATCAAGATTTAGTTCATGGTAAAGGTCAAAAACGCTACTTCTCTGTCGGGGAAGAAATTGTTATCCCTGGTGAAATGAATGCCGAAGATTTTGCGAAAGCTCAACAGGGGCGAAAAACTAAAGAAGAGGCAATTAATGCTTATAATGAAATCGTTGCAAAAAGAGAACAAGAAGCAGCACAAATGCGCAGTCTAGGTATTGTAAATCGTAATGGAGCAGGTACTGTTATAGGCACAGATACTAAAGCCAGAGAAGATGGCAGGTTTGCAAATTTTAACCAAAATAAAAAAGGTTTATTAGGACAACAATACACAGTTATAGGTGAAACAGGAAAATACGGTCGTGTCGTAGTTCAGGGCAGCAAAGACGGTAAATATTATACTATGGCGCAAGATGGCATGCTTCTTGATGACGGTTATGTTATTGCAACAAATGCTTATGCTGATGGTGATGCCGTTTCAAGAAATGATAGTCATGGCAGAAAATCTGTGGTTGTTGATGGTAGAGAATATGTCTTTGCTCAAGATGGAAAATTATTAAATTCTGACTATGTTCAGGCAACTGACACAAGAGATGCCGGAGGCGCTTCTGCTGCAATTTCCGGAAACGGTGTTACTTACGTTAAAGCCAAGGATGGTACTATACGGTACTTTGACCAGAATGGTAAATTAATTACCGGTGAACAATTAAAAAGTGTTATTAAAAAGGAAGGACAAATTGCAGCTGATTTAATATATGAGGCTGCAACAGGCCAAATTGGAACTGATGAAGAAAAACTAGCTCAGGGGGTAAGGCAGATTTATTCACCTGCAGTTATGTCAGAAGTTAATGGCATTTTAAAATCTAAAGACAGCGATTATAATGGTGATGCTCAAACTACGCCGCTTGAAGCATTGCTTATTGATGAGCTTTCACGTTCCGAAGTCCGTCAGCATATTCAAACACTTGCCGCAAATGGCGCTTATGGTACCGGTGCGGCTTTGGATACTGCATTGGGAAGAAACGCAGCAAGAGAAATCAAATATGAAGTTCATGGCGGAGTTTTCGGATATACAGGAACAAAAGACCTGAAAGAGGCTATGGGCTTGGCTTCTACAAGAGGTGCCCGTCTTGCAACGGAAGAACACTTTAAAAACGGCGAAGTTAACGGTCAGGCAAATGAGGGCTCAATGGTCCGCCAATACATTGCAGAGGACGGATGGGACGCTCGGGAAGTTGATCAATTTGATGCAACATGGGTTAAAAATAATGCTTATGATTCTGAACATGATCAGGCACACAGAAATGCAGTAGTTGGAAGACTTGTGTTTGATTATGATAATGATGAAGCGTTACATATCGGATTGGAGTCTGTAAATGATGCCCCGGATAGCGCGGATCAGCAATTTTTAACTAAACGTGCTGCTGAGGAAAATGAAGCACACGGATACAAAGAACATTTTAAAAATCAGGATGTTGTTCAAGTTTATCTTGCCGGCAGGACTGCAAATGAGGACGGTTCAGTAGATACAGAACATGTTTCAGCCTGCAATACGTTATTGTTTAAAGGTGAAAAGCCTGTAAGAATTCAGGCAGAAGAAGCTTTATATGACGCTCAAAATGGTGATATGAGCAAAATGTTTGACAGCATGGATCCTGCTGTTTATTCTGAAATGGCAACTTTGATTGCAGGCGGCAATGTTAAGGGCTGCAAATCTTTGCAAGAAACATATAATCAGTTAATACATACAGTTAAAGATCCGAATGATATAGCAAAGATTAAAGCTAATGCTATTTTGTCAGGGCAAGTTGAATTTACGGATGAAGAAGTCGCAGACTTTTGTGTGGAATTAATGCATAAAATCGATGGTAATCGTTCTTTAGGCGGTTCTTCCGGACATAGTGCAGGTTTTACAAACACTGCAGACTATCAAACTGAACAATTAAAGGCGATTTTACAGGCAAGACCGGAAGTGTTGCAGGCTGTAAAAGAAAGAGTTAATAAAGAGGAATTCTCTTATACAACGGTTACTTCTACCGGTCAAAGAGGCCCTAATTCTTCTGTAGCACATACCTATAATACAAAAAATACTTATGTAGAAATATTAAACGATTCAAAATATACAGCTGATGAAGCCATATTCTATGATGAAAACGGTAAACAAATTACCGATCCGGAACAAATTCAACAATTAACAAATGCTAATATGCAGGCATTGCAAGGTATGCGAGAATATGTTGCACAACTTGAAAGAGAATTCAAAAAAGGCGTTGATGCAGAAGGTGCTTTATCTGATGCTGCAAACGGACTCTCACGCTATAGCGGGCTTGGTACTGACAGGGATGATGTTGCAAACGAATACAGAAATGCCAAATTATTGTTGAGTCAATTGGAAGCTGCAGCGCAGGGAAAACTCCGTGACAGTGAAGGAAATGTTATTTCTGTTCAGGATTTGGCACAAGATGTAATTGATAAACAAAATAAGCTTGAACAGACAAATACAGATTATAAAACAACTATAGAAACCGGTAAAATGGGTATTGTTCTTGCTCCTGTAATTGTTGCAACTACTGTTGCATCAGGAGGCGCCGGAGCAGGTTTCTGGACAACAGCAGCAATTGCCGGTACTGCAACTGCTGTAAGTGAATATAGTTTAAATTCTATTGAACGTATGACATCTATAACCGGAGATACTGCTGAAGCACGGGAAGACCATGCGACTAGCGCTTTAATTGACGGTGCTTCCACCTTTATAGGTGCCGGACAGATGAAATTTATTCCTAAATTTTTAACAAATGCTAATACATTTGTCAGAGGCGGAGGTCGACTTGTAACAGTTGCCGCAAGTGATATAGGTGTAGGTGCGGCAGGTGAATATGTTCAAACAGGAACTGTTTCAATTGACGGTGTAACAATGAATGCTGTATTCTCAGTAACAGGTAACCTGATAGGTATCAAATCGCTTGCAAGAAACGAAGTTACACCGCATGCTCAAAATTTAAATTCACCATCTTATGATGCTGAAATCGTAAATCATTCACTCAGACAAGAACATATAGAGGCTGACCATCATGCAGGCTATATAAGAAAACGTCAGCAAGAAGCTGATAAATTAAATGTTGACCTGGATCCTGAACAAAATATTGTTACCCCCGAACAGCAGGCAGCTTATGACAAAGAAATAGCATACGAAGCAGTCCCGGAAGCAGATAGACCGGCATTTGAAACCCATCAGAAACAGGTGGCCGGGGATTATGCAGAAGCTCACCATATAGAAAATATTGCTGTTCGTAAAGAAGTTAAAACACCTGCTGCACCCAAAGAAGCAGTCGACAAACTTAACGATGAAATTCGAGGTATAGACGGTCAAATTCGTGACATTGAACGCAGGATTGCAGGAGCAAAACGTTTTGGTAAAGATACAAGCAGACTTGAAGCACAATTGGAAGGCCTTCAACAAAAACGTACAGCCAAACAAGCTGAACTTGAAACTCTTCAAAAACCGGTTGCTGATCCGGAAACTCCTATAGGAAGCGAAGAAACACATGATATAGCAGCCAAAGCAGACCCCGAAGCAGAAGTACACACTCCTAAAGAAAATCCGGCTGCTAACGCTGAAGGAGCAGAAGTAACCCCTGAAACAATCTCAAATGATGTCAACGCAATTCCGGAAGCTTCAATTCCTGCGCAACATCGAAATCTATGGAAAAACTGTAAAGAAAGAATTGAAAATATTGTGGCAGAATTATCAGGAACATTTTCCGGCAATAAACAAGCATTGCTTGCAAAATGTAAATCCTTGTTTAACGATTTAACTGTTATTGCAAATAGTGCCAGTGAAACTTTAAAAGCTCAAATTAATAATATAAAAAGTAATATAAAATCTTTATTGATAACAAAAAATGTAGTTAAAGGTGATAGCTTTAAACTAGTTACTTCCGAGGAAGAAGCCCAAAGACTTTTTGATGAATTAATTTCAAAACGTTTTATTGGAGAGGAGGGCAATAATTCAAATCTTGCATTCTTCAGTCCTAACGGCTGGATGCAATCTCTATATAATAGAAGTGGTAAATTTATACAGGGGACTCCCTGGAAGATGCATATATACGCAGATAGCCCGCAAGAATGGGCAAATGCTGCACAAATTGCAATGCCGTATTTGGAAAAACATCAAATAGAATTCAAAACTGTAACAGATTTAGACGAACATCTAAGTCTGTTACGAGAAGATACACAACGTGGAAAAGCATTTACAATTTACTTTGAGAATGAAGAAGAATTTCTGCGTGTTGCGCAGGATTTAGAAACAAGATTTAAAGAAAGCGGTTTAAAATCCTCCGGTCAGGTTGCAAATGAAGCACAAATCGGAGATAGCGGATTTTTATCCTATCGTCATGAGGGCGCTGAACGCGGTGTTCAATATAAACCTGATAACGTAGAAGATCCGTATTTAAAAATGTTGGCAAATCAAAAAACGGAATCTGCACCTTCTGCACAAGCAAAAGATGCTCCAATAGATGAAATTATTCAGCCATCTTCACAACAACGTATGGAAATGGGACAAATCGGAAACAATATTAATAGAGCAAACACTCTTGAAGATTTGGAAAAAGCACAACAATGGCTTGATAAAATGCCGGAATGTTCCCCAAAAACTGCTCTTCAAAATCGACTAAATACTAAACGTGCACAGCTGCAATCAGGCGAAGGTTCTGTTGGAGAAACTTTACCTGATGATATTGTTGCAGGCGGCAGCTCTGGCAGTAATATTTCTACACAAGGCGGTTGGTTAAACAGACTTAAGTCAAAAGTCGGGTTGTCCTCAAAAATAGACTCTACAACAAAAAAGAATTTAAAAGCAAACTACATGAATAATCTTGTAGAAACTGTTGAAAGCAATCCTAACCTTGTTCTTTCAAAAAGAGTTGAAGATGCGGTAAATGGCAAACCGCTTATTACTGATCTCGGTTCAAATGCAAGTTTAAAAGATATTTCTCAATATGTTGCTAACGGAGAGGTCTGCTCTATTGGTTCAGGAAGAAATCAAAAACTATATGTTAATGATAACGGAACTCCGGTTGAAATAAAACTTTCAAGAGAAAAGTTCGAAGAATTATTCCCGCAATTAGGAACAGCAACGTTTGCACAGTCAGCCGGAACCCACACTTGTACGATAATGGCAAATTTAAATGCTATGCTTGATACTCCTTCAGGACGTGCAAAGTTATATACTATGTTTGAACAAAACGGAAATTCTATAACTATAAATCTCAGAGGAAATAAAGAGCCTGTTACTTTCCCGAACGGTAAACCATTAAGTATAAATTTAAGAGATCATAATGCAAGTTTATTCAGCGGGGATGCCCCTGGAATTGAAATGCTTCAACAGGCTGTGCTTATTGACAGAATTAGAGTTGCAGATAATGTAACAGGTTCTGATGTAACTGATTTCAGTCTCCAAAAAATTATAAAAACAGGACGTACTATGGCAGGTAATGCTACAGCTTCTGTACCGTTACTTGGTAAATCCGGTAAAACAGCTTTGTACCCGAAACAAATAAGTCAGATGATTGAAAATGATTTTAAACCCGGTGAAGATATAATGACAGCTATTATCGGCGGTCAGCAAGGACATGATATTTCTATCGTAAATTATGATTCAACAACAAGAACTGTAACCTATCATGATCCAATGCACCCGGGTTATGATGAACAAATGTCATTAGATGATTTTGTTAAACAGACCTCAGCCGTATTTTTGAATAAGGCAAGTGCAGGCCCGACTCCTTCTGGAAGTAATTTGACATCATCGGCTCCGATAAGATCAAATCCTCAAACTGTATCAACTCCCGAAATATCCAATACCCCAAAAGCCCCTGAACAATTTAAACCAAAAACAACTACAATTTTAGGTGATTGGCGTGACGTAGCTTATACTGTTGATGGCAGCCCTGTTAGAGCAAGAATTTCTAATGGTGAAGTTCAGATAGAGAAAAATGGAAAAATTGTTCTGAATATAGAATTTGATGATGTCGCAAAAGGTATTTCTATTCACGAATCAAGTACAGGCAATTTCTTAAATGTTAAAGCTGACAAATTTGGCAGAACAAGTATTACAACAAGTACAGAACCGGAATTTCAACCGGATGGAACACCGGTTCAGAGCAAACCTAAAATGCGTGTAACGTTACCAGGAGGTAATAATTCTTCAGCGCCTGTGTCTCATTTAAATAATACAAGATCAGCAGCCAATGCATCTGCAGAAACTCCCCAACTTGCAATACCGAAAGGGTTTAAATTATACAACCGCAGCAGTATTGGCAGAACTCTTATAAGCACTGATGGAAATTCTAGAGTACTGCTTGAAAGAAAAGGTAAATGGTTTGAACGAACTGCAAATGGTACTTTAGTCGAATATCGTGAATAATTTTCCAAATTTGAAAATTTAAGTTATAATTAAAAGAGGAGAATTATATGAGTGAAAAATTAACGGATGAACAGGAACTTGAACTTCTTGAGCGGGAAATTGAACGTGCACAAGCGCAGGGTAAGTCTATAAATAAGTATGTAATGCGGCAGATTGAAATTTTGCAAAACGCAATTAATGTTTTCATGAAACAGATGAAAAAAGAAAATCGTTTAGAGGATGTTCAGGTTGCAGAAATAGAAATTCGTCAGTACGCAATGATGAGAGAGCTTGCTAAGAGGATAAACGAGCCGACTAAAAAATATGATGATAAAATAAAACAGATAAGAATCAGGCTTTTTGGCGATGATAATTATAATTTATTATTCAAAGAGTGAAATTAGGTTAAGTTGACATCTTTTGCTCCTTTTGTTAAAATCAGTTTGCAAAAGTGATAAATATATAGAAATTTTATGGGCTTATAGCTCAGTTGGTAGAGCAGTTGACTCTTAATCAATTGGTCGAGGGTTCGAGCCCCTCTGAGCCCAAGTTAAAGGACAGGATATTATTCCTGTCCTTTAACTTGGTTAAGGCGAGAACCACAAGGCGCAAGCCTTGTCAGGTTCGAACGCGAACGAGCTGAAGGCGAAGGCTTGCCGGCAAAATGATGTGAATCATAGCAGCCGGCAACCGCAGACCTGTTAAATGCGAGAGAGCAAGACAGCCCCTCTGAGCCCAGAATAAATGACAGGAAAAACATCCTGTCATTTATTTTAACCAGGCGAGAACCACAAGGCAAAACAGTGTTATATTTAATTATGATTGCTTATTGCATTTTAGCCCATTTCTGTTTTAGTTTTATAAAAAATAAAACATAAAAGTCCAAAAATTATTAAAACTGAAAGAATAGGGCCTAATGAAGACGCATCAAATCTTTCATATTCAAGAATAATTTCAACCGGTTGTTTATCTGCTGTCAAATCCCAATAATATTCGGTATCGCTTATCACTTTTGCTGCATTGTTTTTTGTAGCTTTTTTAGGCGATTTTATTGTAAGTCCAATAACCGGCGTTAATCCCGGAACAGAACCAAGTGTTTCTCCTATAGCTTTCCCGAATTTTTCTTGTTCTTGTTGATTATATCGTGATGTAAAGGTAGAACCATCATCATATGTAGTGGTTTCTATGACATCTCCTGTTGTTGGATCTGTTTGTTTAGTTTGGGATACAATGTTTCTATCATTATCGTTATTAAAGCTTATTACATCGCTATTACTGGAATTCATACTGCCGATATCATTATTGGAGTTTCCCTCCATTGCCTTTTGCATGTTATACAATAAATGTATTTTGTATATTTTGCTGAAACCTCTTTTTTCAATTGTAAACCCTTCATCGTCATCTTTTTCAAAACCTATTTTTAAGTTATCTGCAGCTTTTTTAAACTCAATATCTTTTTTTGTCAACGTAATTCCTGTGTATGTTTCATCCGAGTAGTCTGTAACCTCGTAGCCTTCTTTTTCATAGTCTTCTTTAATATTTGAAAAGCTGTCTTTAAACTTATCTTCAAATTCCGGATCATACTGTTTAAAGAATGTAAGATTCATAGCTTCTGTTTGAGAAATAGAAACCTTGTCATTTTTATCAATTTCAATATTGTATGAATATTTTACACATCCTGTGCAGAAAACTGTTAAAAATAGGACAGTAACGACTAATAAAAGCTTTTTCATATATAATAATCTCCTTAATTTTTCTTTATTAATTATTATATATTTTTAATATTATTTTGAATTCGGATAAATAGAGTATTTTCTGATTGTATTGTTCTCAATCTAAAAAGGCTATCTTTAAAGATAGCCTTTTTAATGTTCAGTAATTTTATTATTTATTGCTGCCGCCGAACATCCAACCTAAGATAAGTCCTGCGCCTGCTGCTATAGCTCCCCATTTGCCTGCGGTTTTCCATTTAAAGTTTTTCAATCCTTTTGTACAAGCTTCTGTGATTTCTTTTGTTGTACTTTTGTTAAACAATTTTTTATCTTTGTCCCAGAGTTTGAATACATCATCAAGAACTCCGGTTGCTTTTTTTACAGCCTGTTCTTGAGTATTGATTTTCCCTTTAATAGCTGTTTTTATATTGTTGTAAGCTTTTGGGGTATTAATGAATTTATCAATATTAGCTTTTGTAGCAGCATCATCTGCACCTTTTAAATGAAATTCTTCTGCATGTTCTGTTAAAAATTTATGAATTGTTGATTTTTTCTTATCAGGTAAGCCTTTAAAAGCTTCTTCAAGTTTTTTATATCCTGCTAATTTTTCATTTTGATAGTTGATATCTGTTCCCAAAATGTTATCACTAATACCTTTTACAAATTGGGATATACCATCTTGTGTTTTAGGGATTTTGTGTTTTGTTAAATAAGTTTTTGCTTCTTTTGATAATTTTGAAATATCATCGCCCTCTTTGAAGTTTAATAATTCCTGATAAACTTCAGGTTTAATTTTATGTGTTTTAAGAACATTAGCGGTTTGGAGTTTTGTATATTCTTTGCCGAATTCTTTAATAAAACCGTCTTTCAAACCGTTTTCTCCAACTGGGTTTGTCCCAAAGAAATAAGTCCCTGCTGCAGTACCAATACCTGCGGCTGCTCCTAGTTTTAGCCCTGTAGATAAACCTGAACCGGATTTTTCAAACGTATCGGTTTGCGGCTGTTGAAGCCCTTGAAATGTTGTTTGAGCTCCTCCATTTTGATTTGTATTTGAAAATGTTTGTTGAGCCATAAAATCATCGCTCATTGCCCCTGTTGAATACGGATTATATAACCCATAAGGGTTGTTGTACAATCCTAAACTGTCAATTTGTGTAGACATAAAATACCTTTACCTTTCCAAAAAATTTAAATAACCTAACCTTATTTATATAAACAATTTTTTGTTCCAAAAATTGCTTATTAAAATAAAGATTGGTTAACATATTGTTACAAAGATAAAGAATTAAATAATTTTTCAAATTCGGGAAATGATATATCTACCCACTCAAAGCCATTTATTAACAGAGGCTTTTCACATATTAATCCTGCGACATATAAACTCATTGCAAGTCTGTGATCATGGTATGTTTCAACCTCTGTACCGCCTTTTAAAGACTTTTTACCGTTAATAATAAACCCATCAGGAGTTTCTACAATATCTGCTCCGATTTTTTTTAGCTCTGTCACAACTGCTTTAATTCTGTCCGATTCTTTGTTGCGCAAATCTTGTGCATCTTTAATAATTGTTGTTCCTTCCGCTTGAGTAGCAAGAACTGCAATTACAGGAAGCTCATCTATAAGACGCGGAATTATTTCCCCTTCAATGGTGCAGGCTTTTAAATTTGAGTAAGATACTTGAAGATCTCCGACAAGTTCTCCTGAAACAATTTTCTTATCAAGAATTTCAATACTTCCGCCCATTTTTTCTGCGGCTTCAAGTATTCCTATTCTAGTCGGATTTAACCCTACATTTTTTAATATTATTTTTGCGTTAGGAACAATCAAACCTGCAGCAATAAAATAAGCAGCAGAAGATATATCTCCGCAAATTTCAATTGTACGAGGCTCAAGTATTGATTTTTCAATAGTGACGGTCTTGCAATCTATATTTATATTGGCGCCCATATATTTGAGCATAATTTCGGTGTGGTTGCGGGAAATATAAGGTTCAGTAAAACTTGTTTTTCCTTCTGCGTTCAATCCTGCAAGCAGTATGCAGGATTTAACCTGTGCAGACGCGAGTTTTGAATTATAATCTATTGCGTGTAAATTTTTCCCTTGGATATTCAGCGGGGCTTTAAAGTCGTTCGATTTTATTTCGGCTCCCATAAGTGACAATGGTTCGATAACACGCTTCATCGGGCGTTTTGAAAGACTATCATCGCCTATTAATGTTGAGTTAAAGTTTTGCCCTGCAAGAATTCCAGACATTAGCCTCATTGTTGTTCCTGAATTCCCGCAATCAAGAGCAATTGAGGGTGTATTTAATTTTCCTGTGGAATTTATAATTAATAATTCATTATCAAATTCTGCCTGTACGCCGAGTGCTTTGCAGACATTTAGCGAAGATAATGGATCTTGTCCTTTGGAAAAGTTTTTAATAACAGACTCCCCTTTAGCAATTGAGGCAAACATTACTGCTCTATGGGAAATTGATTTATCTGCGGGGATTGTAACGGCACCTTTTAAGCCTTTATTTATTTTATTGACAATTTTTTGCATAAAATAATTTTAGCATGAAATAAATGTTTGTGGTAATATAAAATAGCTTGAATTGAACACAATTAGAGCAAACATATTAAAAGCCAAAGAGGGGTGTCCGAGCGGTTTAAGGTGCAATCTTGGAAAGGTTGTGTGGGAGCAATTCCACCGTGGGTTCGAATCCCATCCCCTCTGTTTTTTGTAATTTATATATAATATTGAGGGATGAGAACCACAAGGCGGAGCCTTGTCCGGTTCGAGCGCGAACGAGCTGAGGGCGAAGGTATAAATTAACATGTAGAAGCAATGTCGTTAGCAATTAGTTTCATAATTTATTATTATGGAATTTTTTAGTGGGAAAATTATTAAACTAAATGTTAGCAAATAATACTATATTTTTTAAATAATTAATTCTTTTTTTGAATAATTGCATCTATTTCATTTTTTATATCACTATAAGATAAGGCATTATAACCTAATTTTTTAATTCTATTTAAGCCAATGCTTTTACCATCTTTGCATTTTTCATTTATTACAGAAGTTGGCACGATATAAAATTCCCAATTATTTAAATT
>CALUYN010000019.1 GCA_944325025.1 Candidatus Gastranaerophilales bacterium
ATGCTTAATTTATAGTTATTATCAAATTTACCGGCAGTTCCGTTTACAGAAGAAGTTGTAGATGTGAATAAATCATATCCGACTTGTTGTAGTGGAGTGCCTGTAATTTCACTTTCTTTTCCGTTAAATAATTTTTCGATTGGACTTAATTCAAATCCTAAGTTGTTTGTTTGGATAGAAGTTTGATAATTGTTACTGAAAGCATTTGGGTTTAATTTTATTTCTTCATAAGGTGTTTGTATATTTGTGTTTGGAATATTTTGATATTGATTTGAATTTATATTGTTAAAGTTTGGATTATACATCGTTTGACTATTTTGCATCATCATTGATTGATTTTGCTTTCCAGTTTTATTATTAGTCATTATTTGGTTACCAGAATTATTTATTGTTGAGGCAAATACTCCAGCTTCTGTGCAAAATGTTATTAGTAATAATAGTGCAATTATTTTTTTCATAATATCCCTTTTATATTTATTTTTAGTTTCCTTAAATTTTAATTTGTTTAAATTTTTATGTAATAGCGATTTCCATTAATGATTTAATCGCTGGCCATTCAAGTTTCCATAATCCTGATGCATCAAGTGCGTAATTACCTACACAAGCAAGTTTGCAGTCTTTGCATTTATTTACTGTTTCAATAAATAAAGGATCTTTGATTACATCTTTTAAAGATCTGTTTCTTACACTAATAAACGGTTTTCTGTCATAACAACGTAACATATCGCCATTAGAATAAATTACTGTTGCAATTCTTGGCCAATGACATTCATAGTATGTCTTTTTGTTGATTATGTAATCCATAAAGTAGTATGAATTTCTTATCGGATAACCGTTTTTCTTTAATTCTTTTATTTTTATGAACATATCTGCTAATTGTTCATTTTCCAGTTCAGTTTCTACAACATTTTGAGCTTCATCAGGTCTTGATGCCGCTTTGTTAACTGTGAAATATAATAAAATATCAGCATCTTTACAATATTGTGCAACTTCTTTAATTTGTTCAAAATTAGTTTGAGTTGAAACTGTGCAGCATACATAAATTCTCATTTTTGGAGAATGAATTTTATGATATTCAATCCCTGACATTACTTTGTCACAAATCCCAGGCATATGGCGGATATCATCATGAGCTTTACCGATAGCATCTAGGGATACAAACATTAAATCTGTATATTTTGCAAAATCCGGATTTGATTCTAAATACCAGCCATTAGTTGCGATTTTTGTATATAGACCGGCATCGTGAGATGCTTTACAAATTTCAGCAAAATCTTCTCTTAATAGAGGTTCTCCGCCCCATAAAATACTGTCCATATAACCTATTTGACCTGCTTCTGTTAATAATCTTACGATTTCATCAGTTGGCATGTCATCTGTACCTTTTTTAGATTTCCAAAAGCAAAAATCGCAATCACAATTACATCTGCTTGTAACCATTAATGAAAAACATAACGGTTTAGGTGTTTTTGAAAGTCTGCTTGCGATACATTCTAATGCACCTCCTGCAAGGTGTCTGTAGTATTTTAAACGTTCAAATGTCATTTCGTTTCTGGATTTTGTAATCAACATTATCCCCTCTCAGCTATTTATAAATTCAAGAGTATCATAAACAAGTAAAGGGGACAAATAATATTACCCATATGGGTAATAAATTTACATTAATTATTAATTTTTCTTAATTTTTTTCTTTTTACCAAATCGATAAAAGCTTCTATTCTAGTAATATAACCTGCTTTCCCTGTTTGTTCATCTAGAACTAATGACATTACAGGAATGTCTTCTTCTTTGCTTACTTTTGGTAAAATATTTTGGGCAACAATTTCTGGCATGCAAGAGAATGGCGAAATATGGATTATGCCATCAACTCCGTTTCTTGCAGCATAAACTGTATCTCCGACAGTTTCTATGCATTCTCCACCGATTGCCCTTTTCATATATTTTTCTGCATAACGAACAGATCTTTCTCTATGAGATTCCTTGTGATAAAAAATTGAAGGTTTTAAAACGTGCTCAAGCCAATCTCCAAACATTATCTGACGTTGTACTTCTACACCCATTTCTCCTAATTCTTTTTCTATATTTTGGTTTGTATATGGATCAAGCAGTACAAAAAATTCGCCGATTAAATAAATTATTGGAACTTTTTTATTTTTATCTATTGGGATTTTTTTGAAATCATTTATTATTTGTTTTTTTAGTTTTTTAGCTTTCCATACAGAATTTGTTTCATCTGTAATTTTAAGCCATTTTTCATAGCATTTTTCAGCATCACCTTTGTGTAATTCTCTTGGACGTGTGTAGAATAGTAATCTTTCTGCTGTATCTATTGCGAAGAATTTATTAAAGCCTAAGCTAAAGCCTTTATAGTATCTCCAAGGATTTATGCAATGGGTTACGTGCCAGAATGCCTGCAGAGTTTGTTTCATTTTACTTTTGTACATATCGAAAATTACCATATCAAATTTATAGCCCATTGATTTTAAAGTCTTTTGTGCCATTTTTGTGTAATTCCCAAGTCTGCATGATCCTGGTGCTTGGAACATCATCAGAGTATTTGCACCTTTTTCTAATGCCATTATGTAATTTGCCAGATTTAATTTGTATGGTAGACAGATCCCTTCAATACTGTTTCTTACCCCAATTTCTAATGCTTCGTTGCTATTTGGGGGCGGGATTACAACTTTTGCTCCTAATGATACGAGTAATGCTTTTAGCGGAATATCTATTCTTCCCATTCTAGGCCAAGCTATTATACGGTCTTTTGTGGGAATTGTATTTTCCATTTTTGTTTTTTCTAATTTTTCTGCAGTATTCATAAAAATTATACTAGCACAAAATTATTTAAGAATAATTGGATTAGAGAAAATCCAAGGTTGATTTTTTAGATAAATTTCTATTCGATATTTTGTTTTCTCTTGAATTGGAAATTTTAAATTGTCATTAATTTCTGTATGGATTGGAGTTTCGTTTTGAATAATTTTTATTTGTGCTTTGGTTGAAAGTTTTACGACAATTAATTTATTCTCAATATAAATTAATGGAATATCTTTTTTTATATGACGATTAATCATTATATTATTTCCGTTTTTTATAGATGAAAGGATTAAATTTTTTTGTTCTTCAAAATCTTCAGGAGGTTTATTTTTAAGCGGGATAATATTTGTCAATGTCTTAAAACAATCTTTGTATGGAAATATTTTTATAGGGATAATGTATTTTGAAATTTTCAGGGCATGGGCATCGACTCCTGCAATTGCAGGGATTATATGCTCGGAATTTTTATTTAATTCATCCCACCATTTTAGAGTTTCTTTTTGTGGACCTTGGATTAATTTATGCCTAAAAAAGTATGAATAAGCTATTTTGAAAATATTTGACTCGTCATAATCATCTGCCCAGTCAGAAAACCAATTCCAAATCTCAATTCCGTCAGGAATTACAGATTTATCTGTCCATTTGATTGGGTGTGCTTTATTTTTTCTATTCTCTGATTCATCAGGATGAGCTGCAAAGCCAAAACCTCCTTGAGCTCTTACTTCATCTACAAATTTTTGAGTATCATCACTTGGATTAATTAAATTTTTTATCCCCAAAGCAATATAATGATTAGATGTACAAGGAGAAATTTCTTCCCCTTTTATTACGCATACCCCATTATAAAATCCTTCTTCTATATCAAAATTATTATGATCGGTAATAACAATCCAATGCAGCCCAGCTTTTTTTGCAGCTTTGGAAATTGAATTTATATCTCCAGTACCGTCAGATAGTTTTGTATGAATATGGATTGCACCTAAGTAATTAAAAAATTGTTTTTCCATTGATTATTTAATAGAGCTTGTAAGAATTTTTTCTTTTTTTATTTCAACAATATTTTTATTTTGAATGTATTCTTTTGTTTTTTCTGATTTTTTAGTAAGAATACTTCTTTTCTTTCTCAAAAGCATATCTGTAAAAGCTTCTAAACGAGTAATAAAACCTGCTTCTCCTGTGTGCTCGTCAATTGTCAAATGAATTAGAGGCATTCCTGCTTCTTTGCAGTGATATGCGATTTCATCTACCATTAATGAATCAGGCCCGCATCCGAAAGCTGAAAGTGCAATAATACCGTCGACTTTTTCGTTTAATAAATAATAAGCTGCAGTTCCTGTCAATTCAAGTTCATTTGCCCAATATTGCACTTCTCCGATATTATCAATTGCTTTTAATGAGTCTTCTCTTGAAACATTAACTGATGTATAGACTTTTACGTCCATTTTTTCTAATTTTTTTATTAAATTTAAAGAAATTCTGTCATCAAAAAGATTATACCCATGGGCCATAATCGCAACGGATAGAGGTTTTACAATATCTACTGTTTTCTTGATAAATTTGCCATTTATTGCATTTTCAAGTGCTTCGGTATAACTTACACCTGATTTAGTCATTTCAATAAATGAATTATAAACTTTCCAACCGTTGTTGATTGCTTTTTTAATTTCTTGTTTATCTGTAATCCCAAGTGCATTTGCTGTTTGAGTACAAAAATCTTTGAAATTAATATTTTCTGTTTTGTCTAATGTAGGCTCAATCATTGTAAAAGGTTTATCAATTACATTTCTGATAATTTCAGGTAAACCTCTTATCTTACTGCAATTATTAATTTTATAGCCTGTTGATTGAATTGAAGGTATAAATATAGCTTCACAACCTTTATTTATAAGATTTATAACATGTCCTGTAAATACTTTTATTGGCAGGCATGTATCGGATACTACATATTTAGTCCCTTCATTAATTGTCTTTGTTGTGGTTTTATCAGATAGAATAATTTCAATCCCTAAAGATGTGAAAAAACCATAATAAAAAGGGTAATTATTATAATAAGAAATTGCTCTTGGAATACCGATTTTGGTAAATTTTTTGTCCATATCCGTTCTTGTTAAGTTTGATTATTTCAAAAAGAGTATACAACAATTATGTTAAATAACGCAAATTTTTAAATTTATTTTGTTATTTTTATTAAAAATTTTAAATATAGCATATTAATTTGTATTTTTAATTAATGTCTATATTAATAGAAATCATATCTTAAAAATATAGTTAATTTCTAGTGGAGCAAATCCAAGACAGTCCGATGCAGCTCATATTAAAAAAAAATTAATTTTTTGGGGCGTTAGCGCAGTTGGTAGCGCACGACACTGGCAGTGTCGGGGTCAGGGGTTCGAATCCCCTACGCTCCATAAAAAAATATATATTGTTTATCTTTCCTGTGTAAGGCAGTCAATTCCCCCTCGTGAGGATAAAGCATGTTGTGTTGATACAAAATATACTTTATCAATACCTGCCTGATGTAAATATTGTTCTGCTACAGCTTGTAATTCTGGAAACTCTGATTTATTTGTTATATAAAAAGTTTGTCCTGTTTTAGCTGATGTTCCGCCTATGCCGTTCATAAAATTTGTTGTGTCATTTGCTTCTGTTGTAAAACAAGGTATTTTAACAACTTCATAGCCGCCATTACTCAAGCAGTCATAAGCTTCTTCTCGTATTGATTTTGTATCTTCTGAAAGTTGTTGCAATTTCTCAATTTTTCTGTTTAGTTTATATAATTTTCTTTTTAAAGTATTAATTTGTTGGGGATTTTCTTCTGTTTGTAATTGAATAGTTTCATTTGTTTGATCTCTGAGTTTTTCAAGTTCTGCTATTCCCTGCTCGTAATCTGGTACTGCAAATTTCCCGTTCTGCAAAGGTCTGTAAATCATATCTATATGAAATTCGTGCTGAGGAATAAAAGTAACTTGTTCAAGTTCTAAGCCAAGGTCTGAAGCAATTTGTTTTTTTACCAACTCAATATTTTCAGGAGTTTTTTCAAGTCCCATTATTTCCAAAGTCATTCCTATAGAACTTTCGCCGACTACAGCAGCAGGAGTCCCATCTTTCAGTTTTGTGTTTAAAACATTACCGCCTTCTAAATAACTGGTGCCGTAATGTATTTTATCTTTGTCAGCTTTTACATTAAAGGCGCCTCCATTTTCCAGAAGAGAACCCTGTCCTGTCACATTTTCATTGCCTCTAGCACTTGTGAACGTACCTTCCGGCATTATTTTAGTCTGGCCAGGATCAGAATGGTATGGAATATATATTTTTCCATCAGCCCTCCTTATGCTGTAATCTTCTATCCATATGTCGTCGCCGCTTTGAATTTCTTCTACTGTAAAACCCTGTTCTGCCCCGATGGCTTTAAGTTCATTTGCAATAGTATCCATTGAAGGCTGAGAATTTTTTGGTAATTGAATTGTTGTAATATTTCTGTCCAATCCTTCTGACCAACTTGTTTTAGGTGGTGGAGAGCTGCTGTTTTTAATTTTTTCAATACTAATTGTGCCGTTATCAAGCTGTTTTTGAAATTCTGCAATTTCTTTTTCATCAATTATTTCATCTTTTTTAAACAGATTATCAATGTAATTAAGTATTTTATTTAAAACATTAAGTTCTTCTGCCTGAACAATGCCATCCCCATTATCAACAGCTTTAAAAATAGAATTTAGAGATTTGTTATCTGTCTTTATATTTTCCCATTTTTGTCCATAGTAAGTGTTTATATCACTTACCTTACCGTCTTTATTTATAAATGAGAATAATTTAATTAAATTTCCGTTGATATTAGATATAGCACCCATAATATATAACCTTTATAAGTGTATCGGCAGAAAGTTAAGAAAAATTTAGTAAAAAAACATCAAGTTTAACATAATTTAACATTTTGGATTTATTTTTCAATTTTATAAAATTTTTATTAACAAACGTTACAATATTTAAAGTTTTTGAAATTATGTGCCGTTAATACTTTTAGTATAAGTATCAGGAGTATTATGAGTTTAGTCATTGATTCAAATGTTGAATATCTGCAAACGGCTTTGCATATTAGTGCTGTCAAATTTCAGGAAGAATATGCAAACATGTCTGTTGAAGAAATTATTGAGGCTGAAGCTGCTGCCGGTAATCAACTTGCGATTGAACTTGCTCAGGAATTAACTTCTAATGTTAATTTGGTTATGGAGTTATTTGATCTTGCTGATACAAATAACAAGTTTATGATTTTACAAGAGATGACTGCATTGCAGCTGCGTCAGTTTTTACCTCAGATGGAAGAAAAAGATTTGCTTCAGGGATTATATTTCTTTACTGATGACAAGCTAATGAAGATGTTGGAAGAATTGCCGCCGGAACAATTGGTCAATACTGTTTTTGAAATGTTTTCTCAGGAGGAAATTGTTCAATTGATGCCTGATCAACAATTGGATAAATTTTTGACAAGCAGTGACATTGATAAAAATAAAATTCTAAAACATATTCAATCAATTCCTGAAGAATATGTCGCTCAAGTGCTTGAGCAGATTTCCGGCGAACCGGTCGAGAGCATGAACAGTATTGATTTGAGTAAGCAGTTTGGCGAACTTAATCCGCTTGAATATAAAGATGCGCTTAAAGCTTTTCAGCCGACTCAAAAGCAGCAGCTTGTTCTATCTCTTGCAAAAGAACATAACGAATGGTTTCAGTTGTTTGATGCGCACGCTTATACAACTATAATTAACCGTGAAAAGCAGAAACCCGAAGTTATAAAAGCAATGTCAGTTATTGAACCTGAACATATTCAAAAGATGATGGAAGAGCTGCCGAATGACCTTTTATCAATTGTAATTACACAAATAGATACTGAAAAATTTGCTGAAATGTTGATGAACGAATTCCCTGATGTTATGGCTGATATTATTATGAAGTAGTAAAAATTTTTTTAAAACCTTAACAGGTCATTAATATTTGTTTCAAGAAAATTTGCAAGAGCCGTAATTTTTGCAAGTGACATATTTTGAATTCCTCTTTCAATGCGGCTTATATATTCTCTGTTTACGCTCATTTTTTCAGCAAGCATTTCTTGCGAGTAGCCGAGGCGTACTCTTTCTGCTTTTACATTTCTGCCAAATTGTTTTAGTATTTCCTTATCATTATACATATTTATCTATTTTACAAATGTTGACAAGATTTTACTTGTAACTTATAATTACACATATAGGATACTTATAAATATCTATTTAGTTAATGAGTACTATTAAAATGTCAAATAAGTTAACACCCAGAGAAGTTGAGATTTTGTATTTAGTAGCTAACGGATATTCAAATTCGGAAATTGCATCTATTTTATTTTTGAGTCCTCATACAATTAAAGTTATAGTTACAAGCATTCTGCGTAAATTAAGTGCCAGAAACAGAGCACAGGCTGTTTTTATTGCGGCTTATTCCGGGGTATTAAAGGGTGGTAAAACTTCACGAGTTCAAAGTGTCAAGCAAAAAATTTAAGGCTGCTTCAGAAAACATAAATTTCATATTTTTACGGTTATAATCAGGGTTAAGCCTAAATTCTTTTATGCTTATATTATTATTATACCCGCATGCTGCAAACATTAATCCCACAGGTTTACTTTCGCTAGATGACGGGCCGGCTACTCCTGTTGTGCAAAGAACAATATCGTTTCCGGTCAGTTTTAAAAGACCTTCTGCCATTTCGCGGGCGCATTCGGCACTTACGGCGCCGTATTGATTTAGAGTTTCTTGAGATACGTTAAGAAATCTAGTTTTTGCTTCATTGGAATAAGTTACAAAATTTGCGTGAATATATGCAGAACTTCCTGGGACATCTGTCAGTCTTGAGCTTATTAGGCCTCCTGTGCAGGATTCGGCAGTAGATATTTTCAGGGCATTTCTTAAAAGGATTTTGCCTATTTTTTCATGTGTGTCTGATTTTATGCTCAATAAAAATGCTTTTAAGTTCAAAAAAGTTTTAATCATATATTAGATTTTTGTTTTATAAATTTTTTTTGTCAACAAAATTTTACATGCAAATTTATTTTTTACTTTTTATGTAATATCATGTAGCAACAGGAGAAAATAAAAGCATGGCAGTAAAAGAAAAAGAAACGAATTTTGGAATGCTTCCGCAGAATATTGAAGCGGAGGAGGCTGTTCTGGGCGCAATTTTGGTTAACCCTAACGTAATTACAAAGGTTGTAGAGGTTTTGAAGCCTGAAAGTTTTTACAAACCGGCTCACAGATATATTTATGATGCCATGCTTCAATTGTTTAACTCAAATGAAAGAATAGATATTGTATCAGTTTCTGACGTTTTAAGCTACAATTCAAAACTTGAAACAATTGGCGGCAGAGCTTTTGTAAACGATTTGTGCTACAAAACGATTACCACATCTAATATTGAGTATTATGCAAAAATAGTTCAGGAAAAAGCAATAAAACGCGCATTGATTAATGCAGGGTCTGAAATTGTTTCATTCGGCTATGATGTTAACCCTATCGACCAATCGCTTGACAGCGCAGAAAAGCTCATATTTGATATTGCTTCAAAAAAAGCCACATCTGATCTTGTGCATGTTAAAGATCTGGTTTTGAATACGTATGAAAAAATTGAGTACCGCTACGAGCACAAAGACGAATTAACAGGTGTTCCAACAGGCTTTTATGAATTGGATGCAATATTAAACGGGCTTCAAAAATCGGATTTGATAATCTTGGCAGCCCGCCCTGCAATGGGAAAAACTGCATTGGCTTTGAATATTGCGCAAAATGTTGCTTTAAAAGCCAAAACTCCGGTTGCAATATTTTCTCTTGAAATGTCAAAAGATCAATTGATGCAGCGTATGTTATGTTCTGAAGCTGAAATTGATTCTCAGAGGGTAAAAACAGGTAATATGCAGAGCAAAGACTGGGAAAAACTTGCGACTGCAATGAATGCTTTTGCACAGGCGCCGATTTATATTGATGATACTTCAGGCTGTACAATCACTGATATTCGTGCGAAATGCAGAAGATTAAAAATGGAAGAAAAAAATCTCGGACTTGTTTTAATTGACTATTTGCAATTGATGGAAAGTGCGGGCAGGGAAGATCGTATGCAGCAGATATCTGCAATTTCAAGAGGGTTGAAAATTCTTGCCAAAGAATTGGATGTTCCTGTTATTGCTCTGTCGCAGCTTTCTCGTGCTGTAGAATCAAGAACCGATAAACGTCCGATGCTTTCTGATTTGAGAGAATCAGGATCAATCGAGCAGGATGCTGATATTGTAATGTTTATTTACCGTGATGAATACTACAGAAAAGCAGAGGACGGGGAAGAAGATATTGCGGCAAAGGCTGCTTCCAAAGGGGAGTCGGAAGTAATAATCGCAAAACACAGAAACGGTTCTGTCGGAACTGTTAAACTTCTGTTTCAGGGCAATATTACGAAATTTAAAAACCCTATTAAGACTGATGTGTTTTAATTATTTACTTTAAATAATCCTCAAAACTTTTTATATTAACCTTGTATCCGCAGCCATCATGTAATTTGCCGGGATAAAATATTCTTTTGGCGGGGTATTTTCTGCACATCGGGAGTCTGTGTTCGTAATCAGAGCATAAACCATCTTTTGTCACAAGTTTGCAGGCAAAAATTAGGTTTCCTTCTTCATCTTTGCCTTTTATGTAAAATCTTCTGTATGCCGGAAATATAAACTGCATAATTTTGAATTCTTTTTCTGTATATGTGTCGTAACTGTACATATAATTACAGCATTTGCCGCATTTTTTACATTCGCCCGTAATCTCGTAAGTTACCTTTTCAGGTACAAAGTAAGAACGGATTTCGTTTATTATTACGAATAAGAAATCAAACATAATTCTATAATATCACATTATATTTGCCAATAAAATTATTTTATAATAGAATTAGAAAGTTGATGAGGGAGTATTGATGACAAAATACTATGTAAATAGAAATATAAAAGCAAAAGAAATGGCTAAATCAAATATATCAAAAAAATCCAAGAAAAACGGAGGATTTTTTTCGACGCTGAAATTTATTTTTATTATGGGATGTGCATGTCTGCTTGCGGGAGTGGCATCTTTGGAGCTTTATCTGTCATCGCTTCCGCCCATTAATAACCTTGAGCAGTTTAAGCCCAATATAGTTACAAAAATTTATTCATCTGATGATGAGATAATAAAAACATTTACGGCTTATACTTATGAAAAAGTTGAGCTTAAAGATATTCCGGACAACCTGAAAAAAGCTTTGATAGCAACGGAAGATAAAAACTTTTACCGCCATCACGGATATGACCTGACAGGGTTGGCACGTTCAATGGTTCAAAATGTTCTTGCAGGACGTGTTGTTCAGGGGGCAAGTACGATTACGCAGCAGCTTGCAAGAGTTTTGTTTTTGAATAATGAAAGAACTTTTGACAGAAAGTTGAAAGAACTGTTTATTGCTGCAAGAATTGAAAAAACAATTTCCAAAGATCAGATTTTGGAAATGTATATGAATAATGTTTATCTGGGTGCAGGTGCTTACGGAGTTGAGGCCGCAGCACAGATATATTTTGACAAACATCTAAAAGACTGTAACCTTTCAGAACTTGCGCTGATTGCAGGTTTGCCGCAGGCGCCGTCTGTATACAACCCTTTTAATAATATGGATCTGGCTGTACAAAGACGTAATCAGGTGCTTTTGAGAATGTTTAAAATGCGTTATATTACAAAAGATGAGTATGAAAAAGCTAAAGAAGAAAAATTCCATCTTGCGAAAGTCCCGCAATTCTACACAACAAATAAAGCTCCGTATTTCTGCGATTATGTTTTGAAAGAATTGGAAAGTCTTGGTTTTGATGAGGCTGAAATTTCTCAGGGCGGTTATAAAGTTGTAACAACATTAAACTACAAAGCGCAAAAGGCAGCTGATGAAGCTATAAGAAAAAATCTTATCAACTGGGGGCTGCGCGGTGAGAAAAATCAGGCGGCAGTATTTGCCTACAGTCCGATTGACGGTAAAATACTTGTTTATTCCGGCGGAAAAGATTACACAAAAAGCCAGTACGACAGGGTTACACAGGCTGTCAGACCTCCGGGTTCGGCATTTAAACCTATAGTCTATGCTGCGGCAATGGAAAAAGGCATAAGCCCTAACGATATGATTGAAGACAGACCTATTACAATCGGTCAGTGGTCGCCGCATAACTACGGAAACAAATACAGAGGGAATATCCCTGTATACACAGCGCTGATGGTTTCATCAAACGTTTGTGCTGCAAGACTAATAAAAGAAGTAGGTATCCGCTCGGTTATTCAAATAGCGCGGGTGCTCGGGATTGAAACACCTCTGGAATATGACTATACAATTGCACTAGGCTCAAACGGCGTTAAACTCTTTGAATTTACAAGAGCTTACGGCGCGTTTGCAAACGGCGGATATGTTGTTCAGCCTTACTCTGTTGAAAGGGTTGAAACTTCTCGCGGTAAAGTCGTATACAGAGCTCCAAAAACAAAGATTTCCCATCAATTGAGTATGAATACCGCAGCTGAAATGACAGCTATGATGAGAACTGTTATAACAAACGGTACAGGAAGAGCCGCAAATATAGGCAAACCCGCAGCCGGCAAAACAGGAACAACTGATGATAATAAAGACGCATATTTTGTAGGCTATACACCGCATATAGCTGCAGGTGTATGGGTAGGCAATGACGATAACACAGTTATGACAAAAGGTGTTCAAGGCGGAACTGTTCCTGCTCTTATCTGGAAAGATATGATGAAGGTTGCGACAGAACCTTATGGAAAAGCTGAATTTAATTATCCGGAGGTTAAATTAATGCCTTTCGCCGCAGGTTCAAATGTGAAAATTATCGGCGAAGAAGAAGAACAGCAGCAAGAAAATGCTCCGCAAGAGGTTAATAATTCAACAAATACCCTTGATGAGCAAACCGCACAGACCGCTCAAGAAGCCGTTCAAAATGTTGTTAAAACTATTAATAATCCGGATAAGAAACAGCAGGAACCGGTAAAAACTCAACAGACAAAGCCTCAAACATTGCCTTTGCCTGTTTCAAAGCCTGTAGTTCCTCAAAAACCCGCGTCAGCTCCGATACCTATGGCTGTACCGGAAACGCTTCATTAAAGAGGATATTATGGCAGAATTTGTATCGCATATCGGGACAGATGAATCAGGTAAAGGAGATTTTTTCGGGCCGCTTGTAATTGCAGGTGTTCTTGTCGATGAAAAAAATGCTGAATTCTTTAAAAGTCTTGGAATTAAAGACAGCAAAAAGCTGACTGATAAAAGGATGCTTTCTCTGGCTGTTGAGATAAAACAGCATGCCCCGCATTCAATTATAATGATAACGAATACAAAATATAACGAACTTTATACAAAGATTGGAAATCTAAATAGACTTCTGGCATGGGGGCATGCACGCGCAATAGAAAACATTTTAGACAATAACGTTTGTGAGTACGCTCTGTCAGATAAATTTGGGGATGAGAGCTTAATTAAATCAGCGTTGATGAAAAACGGCAGAAGCATAAGGTTAGAGCAAATGTGCAAGGCCGAAAGCGATATTGCTGTTGCAGCAGCTTCTGTTCTTGCGCGCGCTGCATTTGTTCAAAAAATCCAGTCTATGGAAGATACTTACAGGATAAAATTTCAAAAAGGCTGTTCAAACCTTGTAAAAGCTGATGCCGTAGAATTTGTAAAAAAATACGGAAAAGAAAAATTAAAAGAAGTTTGTAAAGCTCATTTTAAGACATATAATGAAATTTTATTAAACTGTTGAAAAATATCTGAACATAGTTTATAATTGTATTTGAGGAATGTAAGAATAAACAAAGGGGTAAATCAATGAAAAATATTGATATGAGTACGTTTGCGCACCTTCGGGGGGGGGGCACTCTAGGCTCCGCCGGAGGCATTGGGACAACTAGAAGCAAAGACGCTTTCACATTAGCTGAGATGATGGTTGTCATGCTGATATTGAGTATTGTGATGGCAGCAATGGCGCCTGTAATGACAACGAGAAATAAGCTTGACCAATCATCTCCCTGGGTATGGGCAGAAAACGGATCAGATGCTTACTATGGTTTAGGCGATGCGCAGGTTGCCATGATAGGTCAGCAGGAAGCCCAAGATACTGACACAAATTCTCGTTTAGTAATAAGTACAGGTCTTGAGAAACATCATATCTTGTTTAAAACAGACAATACAGTAAGCGGTCGGTTAGAATTAAGTAACCATAGCGTGAAGCTAGGTGAAGCAGCTAACGGCGCACAGGCTGAGTCATCTAATTCTGTCATGATAGGTAATCAGGCTTTAGGTTATGGAGAGGATTCAGTTGCTATAGGTACAGCTAGCCGTGCCAACACTTATTCAACGGCAGTCGGTGACAGCAGCGAAGCCAGTAATTCTTCAACAGCTTATGGTTATGGAACAAAAGCAGCAGGAACAGGCAGTGTATCATTAGGATATAAATCAGAGGCAAATGGATCTAATTCAATAGCAATAGGTAATAATAATATAGTTGATAATCAAGGAGCAATTTCTATAGGTTCACCTTCAAAAGCAGGTGCAAATCATGCAATATCTTTGGGCATGAATTCTTCTGCGACAGGCGTAAACAGTATTGCAATAGGCGGGGGTAATGAGAGTATAGATGCAGCGAGAACAAATTCTTCATCCTCAGTAGCCATCGGTACAGGCACAACAGTTTCAAGCAACTACTCAATAGGTATTGGTGATACAACGACAGTAGATGTAAATTCTTTAGCTGCAATTGCAATAGGTCATTTAGCAACTGTAAATGGTAATTATGGAATATCTATGGGATATAGAGCAACCGGAACAGGAACAAATTCAATAACCATTGGAAATAACTCCTTTGCAGAACCAATTGGTTCTATTGCAATAGGTAATAATGCACAGGCCAGTATCGGTTATCCCTCCAATAGTTATGCAGCTATTGCCATAGGGTTATCTTCTGTTGCTTCCGGTGCTCATTCGATTGCTATAGGAGGTTCAGACAGCTCAACCAATACTGTTAACAGTTCAGAAGCAACAGGCACACATTCAATCGCAATAGGTTATGGAGCAAAAGCTCCCGGAACTTACGGGATTGCTATTGGAGATGGTGCAAAAGCTTCAGGTTTAGATAATATTGCTATAGGTATGGATGCCTGCCGATTTGCAACCGGATCAAACAAAGTATGTATTGGCGCTAATTCAGGTCCAAGTTCCACTGATAAATTACGAAGTGGTTCAGCTGAAATAATTTATCTCGGGACTACAACTTCTACAGTTTATATTCCTGGTAATTTAATTGTAGGTAAAGACTCATTATTTGGGGCTAGAATTGTAGATGATCAAAGAAACTATAAAGTGTATCTGAAAGGCGGCAATAAATGGGTAGGTGATCCTTGGGTATATCTAGGAACCGATGATTATAAAGGTGGAGATGATAATTTTTATAGAGTTAATAACGTTACAGTAGGAGCTTTTGGTCCATTTAATGATGGAACTACTGTCAGTAGTTTGTCAGACCGCCGATTAAAATACGTAGGCAAGGAAAGCACATCAGGTCTTGAAAAAATCAAACAATTGAAAGTCTTTAACTACACCTTTAAAAAAGACGAAAAGAAAACGCCTCACGTTGGTGTAATCGCTCAGGATTTGCAAAAAGTCTTTCCTGACGCAGTTACAAAAGCCAAAGACGGTTTTTTGAGAATACGTTTTGAAGACATGTTCTATGCGATGATAAATGCAATAAAAGAACTTGATTCACGTATCACAGCGCTAGAAAAAGAAAATCAGCAAATGTCTGAGATTCTGAAACAAGTTCAGAATGACAACAGAAAACTTCAGGATGACAACAGAAAGCTTCAGAATGACAATAAGAAATTTGAAGCTCGTTTAAATGCTCTTGAGGCAAGACTTAAATAGATTTTATTCAGAGAAATAAGTATACCGTAAGTTACGGTATGCTTACTTTCATTCCTATCCCGCATATTTTATGCGGGTTTTTCTTTTGTTTATCATTCCTCACCCCTATCCTCTCTCACAGGAGAGGGAGTAGCTCAACCCTTCCTTCCCTTATTAGGGAAGGATAAGAGGATGGGTAACAATCAATACCCACCCCTGCCCCTCCCTAACCAGGGAGGGGAAGCTGCAATCTACAAACTTCCCTCTCTAGGGAGAGGGATTAAGGGAGAGGGTAAAAAAGAAACCTCACCCCTCCCCCTCTCCTTGTAAAGCAGAGGGGTGCTACGCACGTAGACATGTTATACAATTTATGTCAGCATTTGTCATACATTCGTCAAGATGTTACGCTGCCTCGTAATGACAGTTATAAAACGAAACGGACTTATCGTCCTAACGTCTTATCGCCTTATCGACTAAAAAATAAACTCTCTTCACTCTTCACTTAAAAAGACTTATCGTCTTATCGACTAAAGAAGAATTGCATTTGCTTATCCCGCCCATCATTGCTGCGCCGAAGGACAAAATAAATTAAGTTTTTGCCTTATTTACAGAATTATGCTATACTTCCAATAAGAGAACTTGACGGAGAGATTATGAACTTAGTACACATTTTTACAGATATTCCAATTCTGATTGTAATATTTACTTTCTTGTTTTCAATTATTTACTGTATGAAAAATTATATTTTTGTCAGTAAAAATTTGAAAATATTTCTGGCGTTTATTTCAAGATTTAGAAAAACTGATTTAAATTTCAGGTTTAAAGAAATTGATGAATGGATGAGTGCAAATCCTTATGTTTCGGCTTTCTGGCTAGAATTTAAAAATACTCTTGTATTTTCTGAATCAGTTGCCTTGAAAGGTCGTAATAATGATTTAACATACAAAGAGGTTTCTTCTACAGTTCAAAATATTCAAACAACTGTTGACCCTTTATACTTTTTTAATGAAGAAACACTTATAACATCCAAGTTTAATAACAAATTGCTGCAGACAGTTCCGACAATTCTGACTGGTTTCGGGCCTTTGTTTACGTTCTTGAACATTGCAATCGCTTTCGGTAAAATCGACTTTTCATCTCAAGAAAAAACTATTGCATCTGTTGCAGGGTTGATGTCAAGCATGCAGACTGCAGCGTTGGTATCAGTTATTGCGGTAGGTTCGTCGCTTGTATTTTTGATGTTTGAAAGAATTGCTTTTCAGCTTATGTGCAAAAGACCTCTGTCTGCCTGCGAAGATATAATGGGAAAATTGTTTGATAACATTTCTTCGGAAAAATTCCTGCTTGAACTGCTTAAAGAAACAAAAATTCAGAATAACTCAATTTCCAATTTGATTACTGCTATGCCTCAGCAATTTAAAGTTGCATTGAATTCCGGTATCGCAAGCAATCTTGTGCCGTATCTTGAAAATTTGATTTTTGGTATTAACCAGATGAACAAAAATGTTAAAGAGGTCGCCAGAAAAAGCGGAGGAGATGACGTCGATGATTTATTTTAATATGCAAAGGGGTATACAATGGCTCTGATGCTTAGAAAAACCGCTCAGGCTGAAGGCGACAATAATATCTTCTGGACAACGATGGCAGACTTGCTTCTCGGTCTGGCAATTATTTTTATGACTCTGTTTGTCCTTGCTATGACAGGGTTCACACAACAGTCACTGGAGCAGAAAAAGCATCAGATTGAAGTTAACAAAGAGCTAATTGAGAACCTCAAAAAAGAAAATATAGATGCGGAAGTTGATCCTATGACCGGGGATATAAAAATTTCTGATCTTGAACTTTTTGAGGTTGGAAGTTACAATCTTTCGCCAAAAGGGAAAGCTTATCTGGATAAACTTGTCCCTATTTATATAAACACTATTTTTTCTAAAACAGAACTTATTGATGAGATTGATAATATTATCATTCAGGGACATACAGACAGCCAGTCTTTTTCCGGGATTAAAGATCCTGATATGCAGTATATGAAAAATATGGAACTGAGTTTGCAGAGGGCAAATTCGGTTGCGGCTTATATGTTCAATACAAATATAGATAAGCAGTATAACCAAAAATTGAAAAAAATACTTGTTGTTGAAGGTAAAAGTTATTCTGAACCAATATTGACTGACGGTAAGGAAGATTACAATAAAAGCAGACGTGTAGAAATGCGTTTGAAAGTTAAAAAACTTGATATTACGGACATATTCTTTAATGAGATACAACATTTATGATTGATACAACAGGAATTCTAGAAACAATAAATATGATAAAGCTGTATAACCTTGATATCAGAACGGTTACTATGGCGATAAGTTTGAGGGACTGCATTGATTCTGACATTGATGTGGTCTGCGAAAAAATTTATAAAAAAATTACTTCTTATGCAAAAAATCTTGTTGAATACGCAAATGAGTTTGAAAATGAATATTCTATTCCGATAGTAAATAAAAGAATTTCTGTTACACCTATATCTATAATCGGTGAATCATGCAGCAATCCTGATTATGTAAAAATTGCAAAAACTCTTGACAGGGCTGCTAAAGATGTTGGCGTTAATTTTGTCGGCGGTTTTTCGGCACTTGTTGAAAAAGGGATGACAAGAGGGGACAAACTCTTGATTGAAAGTATTCCCGAAGCTCTCTCGCAGACAGAATGTTTGTGTTCATCAATAAATGTGGCTTCATCAAAGGCCGGAATTAACATGGATGCTGTTTTAAAGATGGCGGAAATTATTAAAAAATCTGCAGAATTGACAAAAGATTCTGACGGCATCGGCGCTGCGAAACTCGTTGTATTTTGTAATTCACCGGGTGATAACCCTTTTATGGCAGGAGCTTTTTGCGGTTTTGGCGAACCTGAATGCGCCTTAAATGTCGGAGTATCAGGCCCCGGAGTGGTGAGAGCAGCAATTGAATCTCTTGACAAAGACGCTGATATGAGCGAACTGGCAAACAAAATTAAGCATATTGCATATAAAATTACATCAACCGGAGAGCTTGTCGGCAGAAAACTTGCTGCAAAATTAGGTATTCCTTTCGGTGTAATTGATTTATCACTTGCCCCTACTCCTGCTGTAGGTGATAGTGTTGCAGGTATTTTTCAGGCAATGGGTTTGGAGCATGCAGGAGCACACGGGACAACTGCGGCACTTGCAATGCTGAATGATGCAGTTAAAAAAGGCGGAATTATGGCAAGTTCGCATGTCGGCGGACTTTCAGGGGCTTTTATCCCTGTTTCAGAAGATGCGGGAATGATTGAGGCTGCTTCAAACGGTTATTTGACTTTTGATAAGTTAGAGGCTATGACATCTGTATGTTCTGTTGGTCTTGATATGATTGCAATTCCCGGAGATACTCCGGTTGAAACCGTTGCCGGAATTATTGCCGATGAAATGGCTATAGGAATGATTAATAAAAAGACAACAGCTGTTAGAATTATTCCAGTTGCGGGAAAGAATATAGGAGATGAAGTTGTTTACGGAGGATTATTGGGAAAAGCACCTATAATGGCTGTAAATAATTTATCTTCATCAAAGTTTGTCCGCAGAGGAGGAAGAATTCCGGCGCCGATACACAGTTTAAATAATTAAATGAAAGATGATTAAATGGGAAGAAATTTAAAAGAACTAACAGATTCTTTAAAGGACTATGTTATTGATCAGCAGTCTGATGCTCACAATAAAGGAAATCTGAAAAAAGAAAGATATAATAATTTAAAACTGACTATGGATATGGCTAAAAATTCCAGTCCGCATGTTGTTATTAGTATAGGAATGTCTGAAGCAGAATTTAATATAAGATCAGGCGATAAAAATAATGGCGGTCTTGGCCCTGATGAAAAGTATGTTTTCAGATGGATGGGTCGAGCAGATACCTTACCTGACTTGAATGACTGTTGGAATGAATTGGCTAGAGAAAACGGTCGTGGGTAATTTAATTAATCTTTTTTTATCATACTTTTAGAACGTAACTTTCTGTGATATGTGATAGCAAATCTGTGTGCTTCATCTCTTATTCTCTGGAAAAGGAAGAGTGCACTGGAATTCCTCGGTAAAATGACAGGTTTTGACTGCTTTGGCAGGAAGACTTCTTCATGTTTTTTTGCAAGACTTACAACATCTATACCTTTTACACCTAAACCTTCTATTATTTCCATAACGCTTGAAAGCTGGCCTTTACCACCGTCAATTATAATTAAATCAGGCTTTTCCCATTTTGCTTCCCCGAGATGCGACAGTCTGCGTGTTAAAACCTCTTTCATTGATAGAAAATCGTCAGGTTTACCTTCTGTCATACGGACTTTAAATTTTCTGTATTCTGATTTTTTAGGCAGGCCGTTTATGAAGGTTACCATTGAAGCAACAGTATTTGTACCCTGAATATGTGAGATATCGTAACATTCCATTCTGTGCGGAAAGTTTTTAAGCTGTAATTTTTCTGCAAGATAGGAGCCTATTTCATTAAAGTCATCTCTGATTTTGGACATTTTTGAAATTTTTGCGTTATCCAGAACAACTTTTGCATTTTTATCCGCAAGCATTTGGAGTTCTTTCCCTTGAGCTGATTTGCCGTAGCTGATTTTAACTTTTTTCTGCGCAAGAATTTCAAGCCATTCTTCATATAAAGCTTTTTCGCCTATTGCTTCAAGTTCGTTTGAAACAATTTTATCAGGATACTCAAGTTTGAGGGTGCTGTAGTATTCTTTGAAGAAAGTTGCAAAAAATTCTGTTTTGTCTTCTTCTTCAACCTCATATACAAAATCTTTTTTATCAATAAGTCGTCCCTCGCGTATCATAAGGATTACAATAACAAATATACCCTCTTCTGACATAAATGAAATTATGTCTTCGTTTAATTTTGTGTTTTCGTAGACGACTTTTTGTTTTTCAAGGGTTTTTACAAGGTCGTTGTAGCTGTCGCGCAGTTTTGCAGCTTTTTCAAACTGGAGGCTGTCAGAATACTTTTGCATCTGTTCTTTTATTTGTTTTAAAAGTTCGGACTGTTTACCTGACAAAAATAATTCTGCCTGTTTGACTAAATTTTTGTATTCTTCTGACGTAACTTTATTTTGGCACGGAGCCATACAGCGTCCTATCTGGTAATACAGGCAGGGACGGTCTTTAAATTTCGGAGTTTTGCACTGTTTTAAAGGAAAAATCTTTTTTAAAAAATCAAGAGTTGCATGCATTGCTCGAATATCTGTATAAGGCCCGTAATATCTTCCCTTTTCAGGGTTCATGTTTTTTTTGCGTACGATGGTAATTCTCGGAAAATCTTCATCAGTAATCAGAAAATATGGATACTTTTTATCATCTTTTAAAAGAATATTATATTTTGGCTTATATTTTTTTATTAAGTGGCTTTCAAGGATTAGAGCTTCAACCTCTGTATTTGTGATTATGTATTCAAGCCGTTCAATCTGCGAAACAAGCACATTAACTTTTACGCTGTCATGTTTTCTGTTAAAGTAACTCATAACACGGCGTTTGAGGATTTTTGCTTTGCCTACATAAATTACTTCCCCGTCTTTGTTAAAATATATATAACATCCGGGAAGTGATGGTAGAAGTTTTAAAGTTTGTTTCAATTCATTATTCATTAATTTTATTATATCATAGTATTGATACGCAGGATTGAAAAAAATAAATGTGTCAATTATAATGAAGAAAGATGATATCGGAATTAAGAAAAGGATTTTTAATATTTTTGGCTATAGTCAATTTTCTGTGTATTCCTGTATTTGGGGCTCAGAAACCTCCTGTTTGGGAAGATTTTTGCCCGAAGGGGTTGGAAAATGCTGAATATAAAGAAATTCAATGGTTTTGGCCTGAAGGTACAAAGTCAACACAATCCATATATAATTACTGGGCAAAACGTCGTGAAGAATTCAAAGCCGGACTTGCTGAATGCAATGATATAGAAGGCGGTGTGAATTACAGCTGCTATGAAAATTTGAAAGAAAGACAGCTTTTTGTAAATGAGCAGTATAATAAAGATATCAAACAAAAACAGATAACAAACCAGATATGGCTCGATGACCACGATAAAGGGTCAAAACCTATTATGATTAATATTTTTATGAAGTAGGATGCGAATTTTTATATTTCCATTGCAATGGCTGTAATGTTTGTATTAACATGTAACGAAATGTAAATATAAATTTTAATATGCCTGAAACCCTGATATACTGCCCTATAGGATAGGATAGGATAGGATGTATTGCGCTCTTGTCAATATTTTTACTCTAATTGTTTTTATAAAAAGGTAAGGGAAATCGTTTTTTAAAGAAAGGAAAGGTTTATTATGTCAAAAGTTTCAATGTTACAATCGGGTGTTAGAGCATTTGCTAATGCCGTAAAAAAAACTGCAATTAAAGATAAAAAATTTGCAGAAGAACTTGTATATATGCATGGTATAAAATCCGAAATTACACCGAAAGCTCTGCGTGGGATAACAAAAGATATGTTTGACAAAGGCGGAAAGTTAACTGAAAAAGGTAAAAATGAAGTTACAAGACTAATTAAAGAATTAAATCTGCCAGAAAATGCAACCTGGGAAGAAGCCCTTGGAGCATTAAGACGTTACAAAGAAAATTTACCAAAAATTGAAATCCCCCAATTACCTAAATTCGATTTTAAAAAGATAACAGACAAGTTTAAAATGTAGATATAAAAAAGCGGGATAAAACCCGCTTTTTTATTTGTCTATATTTTCATCTAACAGACTTGTCTGAGAAATATTGCTTTGAGCTTCCTGTGCATCCATTGCCGCAACATCTTTTTTAACCTGTTCGTCTTCGTCAGGGTTGACTATTTTGTTTACTGACACAACAGTATCGTTGTCTGTCAGGTTCTGTGCTCTGACACCTGTTGCAGGACGTCCCTGACGTGAGATTGAACCTGCATTCAATCTTGTGACAACACCGTTTGCGGTTACCATCATAATGTCATCGGATTCTTTAACAATTGTCAGCGCAACAAGTTTTGATGAAGTTGATTTAAATTTCGTTGCGATAAGACCTATTCCGCCTCTGTTCTGGCTTCTGAATTCGGATAATTTTGTACGTTTGCCAAATCCGTCAGACGTTACAACAAGTAAATCAGCGTCATAATCTCTTGGTACAATGTCGCAGCCTACGATTTCATCGCCTGAACGTAATTTCATTGATGTAACCCCTCTTGCGCTTCTGCCCAGAGGTCTTAAATCTTCAATCGGGAAGCGGATTGCCATACCGCATGATGTTCCGATAATAATTTCATCTCTTGCGGTTGCAAGTTTTACCCAGTCGAGTTCGTCGTTTTCTTCCAGACCGATTGCGATAATTCCGTTTCTTCTGATATTTGAGAAGTTATCTAGCTCAATTCGTTTGATATAGCCTTTTTTAGTCAGCATAATCAAATTCAAATCATGCGAGAAGTTACTTACAGGTACGACTGCCGTAATTCTTTCATCCTGATCTATCGGAAGAACATTGACGATTGGCAGACCTTTTGCCTGACGTCCGCCTTCAGGGAAGTCATAGACATTCAGGCTGTAAACAGTTCCTTTTGATGAGAAGAACAGAACTTTATCATGCATCATTGCTGTGAAGAAGTGCTGAATATCGTCATCTTCTTTTGTTTTCATTCCTGATTTGCCGCGTGTTGCACGGTTTTGTCTTTCAAATGTATCAAGCGAGATACGTTTGAGATATCCCTGATGGGTGATAAATACTGCCATTGGAGTATTCGGAGTTAAATCTTCAATTGTAACTTCGCCCTGCTCCGGCAGAATTTGAGTTTTTCTGTCATCGCCGTATTTTTCTTTGTCTTCAAGAAGTTCGCCTTTGATAATGTCAAGAATTTTTTGGCGGCTTGCTAAGATGTCTTCGTATTCTGCGATTTTCTTAACAAGTTCATCATATTCTGCTTTAACTTTATCCTGTTCCAATCCTGTCAATCTTCTTAATTGCATTTCAAGGATTGCGTTAGCCTGATCTGCGTCAAGCCCGAATCTGCTCATCAAGCCGTTTCTTGCATCATCTGTAGTTTTTGATTTTTTGATAAGTTCAATAACTTCATCAATTGAACCAAGTGCAATAATCAAACCTGCTAAAATGTGTGCTCTGATTTTAGCTTTTTTCAGGAAGAAAATAGTTCTTCTTGTAACAATTTCAACTCTGTGTTCTACAAATTCTGATAACACCTCATACAAATTCATCAATCTGGGTTGCTTACCGCACAATGCCAGCATGTTAACCCCGAAAGTTGTAGCAAGTTGGGTGTATTTGAATAAATTGTTTTTAACGACATCAGGTTTTGCGTCACGTTTAAGTTCAATAACAATACGCATACCCTCTCTGTCGGATTCATCCCTGATATCTGAAATACCTGTAATTCTTTGATCTTTAACAAGCTCTGCAATTTTTTCAATTAAAACGGATTTGTTTACCTGATAAGGGATTTCTGTAACAACTATTGCAGTACGTCCCTGACGGCCACCTCCGCCTGCGATTTCTTCAAAACTTGCAACAGCCTGCATTTTGATAGAACCTCTACCTGTTTCGTAAGCTTGCTTGATATCATTTAGTCCGATGATAGTTGCAGCTGTAGGGAAATCAGGGCCTTTTACATATTCCATAAGTTCCGATACCGTGATATTGGGATTATCAATCAGGGCGATTGTTCCGTCAACGATTTCACAAAGGTTATGCGGCGGAATATTTGTAGCCATACCGACAGCAATACCTGAACATCCGTTAAGTAATAACATTGGAAGTCTTACAGGCAGAACTGAAGGTTCCTGTAATGAACCGTCGAAGTTCGGTTCAAATTCAACAGTTTCACAATCAATATCAGCAAGCATAGATTGGGTAATCTTGTGCATTCTAGCTTCTGTATAACGCATTGCAGCTGCACCGTCACCATCTACGGAACCAAAGTTTCCGTGACCGTCTACGGTTAAGTAACGAGTAGAAAAATCTTGAGCCATACGAACTAATGCTTCGTATACTGCTATATCACCGTGAGGGTGATATTTACCTAATACTTCACCGACAATACGGGCACATTTCTTAAAAGGTTTATCGGGAGTCATTCCAAGTTCGTTCATCGCATACAAAATACGTCTATGAACAGGTTTTAAACCGTCCCTGACATCCGGCAGTGCACGTCCTACGATTACACTCATAGCATAATCTATATATGAACGTTTCATCTCTTCTCTTATATTTACAGGAACAATTTTCCCGTCAGCAAACATGTTTTGTTGATTGCTCATGTTTTCCTACCCCTCTGTATTCATTAATAATTGATTTTTTGTCATGTAAGGGTTTATTTCCCTTGATAACATTGTATCACAAACACATGTAATTGAGTAATTTTAAACTAATCTTTACAATAATAAATTTTTACAAAGGAGTAATATAGATGTTGATGTATTGTTTTTATTCGATTGTGTATTTTGAAGCTTCTTTGTTTAACATTTCCATATATTTTTTGTTATTTTTTTCGGCAAAATTTATTGCTTTTTTACGTGCTTCTTGTTGTCCGCCAAGTTCTGATGAGTAAAACCTTCTTGCAAATGAAAATCTGTCAAGGCCGCCGGTTTTGGAAGGTTTGTATACGGCTGTGTTGTATTCGTAATATTCCTTTGTATCGGGGTATGTTAAAAAGCCGACTATTGCAGCGTCAGGATATAAAAGTACGGATGCCCCTTTTGTTTGTTCTTGAATTTCATGAGCATACTGAGCTGCAGCGTCTGTCGGATTGCTTAAATCAGGGAAATTGGTCAATGATAATTTTGTATGCCAATTCTCTATATTTTCGTCTTTTAGGTAGTAATTGTAATTTTTGGTTTTGCTTTCAGGATTTGAAAGAAGGTAGGTTTCTTTATCAAATTTTATTTTGTCGATTTGTGCAAAAGCCATACATTGACTTAGTGTTACTACGTTTATTAATACCAATAATAATTTAATAAATTTATTCATAAAAAATCCTTTCTTTGATTGCAAAAAAATTATTTACTTAATGTTTGTAAAAATCTATTACCCTTTTTGTTAGTTGAATTGAACTGTTTATTGTATAATATTTATTAATAAGGAGATTATATTATGCCGTTTGAATTTGAACCGCAAAAGATTAAAGATGTAATTTTAGTTAAGCCGAAAGTTTTTGGGGATAACAGAGGATTTTTTATGGAAAGCTATAAAAAATCTGATTTTTACGCAAATGGTATAGCTGTTGAATTTAACCAGGATAACCATTCAAAATCCACTGCTCATGTTTTACGTGGGCTTCATTATCAGGCAAAGCCTTACGGGCAAGCAAAGCTTGTGAGATGCGGTCGTGGTAGAATTTACGATGTTGCAGTGGACATAAGACCTGAGTCTGAAACTTTTGGACAGTATGTAAAAGTTGAATTGTCAGAAGAAAACAAGCACATGTTGTTTATTCCTGAAGGATTTGCTCATGGTTTTGTTGTTTTATCTGAGGAGGCTGAATTACTGTACAAGGCTAGCGGAGAATATGCACCGCAAGCAGACAGAGGTGTTTTGTGGTGCGATAAAGATATAAATATTGATTGGGAAATAGACTTTGAACCGATTTTGTCAGAAAAAGATAAGGTACAGCCATTTTTGAAGGATATAAACAAAGAGGAGTTATTATAATATGAGAATACTTGTGACCGGTGGTGCAGGATTTATCGGAAGTTGTTTTGTCAGATATATGTTAAAAAATCATCCTGATTACAAAATAGTCAATCTGGATGCATTGACTTACGCGGGTAATATTGAAAACCTTGATGATGTAAAAGATAACCCGAATTATAAATTTGTTCATGGAAACATCTGTGATAAAAAGCTTGTTCCGGAACTGGTAGAACAAGTGGATATGGTCGTGAATTTCGCAGCGGAATCACATGTTGACCGCTCAATTACAGGGCCTGAAATCTTTATAGAAACAAATGTTAAGGGAACTTTGAATTTATTGCAGGCTGCACGTGAATTTAAGACGGAAAGATATTTACAGGTTTCAACCGATGAAGTTTACGGAACTTTAGGCAAGACAGGATATTTCACAGAAACTACTCCGCTTGCGCCGAACAGTCCTTATTCTGCGTCAAAAGCTTCCGCTGATATGCTTGTTAGAGCTTACCACGAAACCTATGGAATGCCTGTTTTAACAACAAGATGCTCAAATAATTACGGCCCTTACCAGTATCCTGAAAAACTTATTCCTTTCTTTATTTCAAAACTTTTGAGAGGTGAAAAGGTGCCTGTTTACGGTGACGGTATGAATGTGCGCGACTGGTTATATGTGTATGACCACTGTGCCGCAATTGATACAGTTTTACATAAAGGCAGAATAGGCGAGGTCTATAATATCGGCGGGCACAACGAAAAAACTAACCTCGAAATTACACATCTTATTTTAGACGCTATGGGAAAAGATGAAAGCTCGATTGAATATGTTAAGGACAGACTCGGGCATGACAGACGCTATGCAATCTGCAACGATAAAATTCAATCAGAACTCGGTTGGAAACCGTCTTTGACTTTTGAGGAAGGTATAAAGCTTACGATAGACTGGTATTTGAACAATCAAGACTGGATGCATCATATAGATGCGAAGATGCAAAGATGCCAAGATGCAAAGTCTGTATCATAGGAGTGATTATGTATAAGGAATTAAAAGTCTGGCAAAAAGCAATGGATTTGGTTCCGGAAATTTATAAAATTTGTAATTCTTTGCCTTCGTCAGAAGATTACAATTTAAAATCACAGCTAAAAAGAGCAATTGTATCTGTGCCATTAAACATTGCAGAAGGAAAAAGTCGTTTTAGTTCAAATGAATTTGCTCATTTTTTAAATATCGCCTCAGCTTCATTAATTGAAGTTGAGGTCGCACTTGAAATTGCTGTGAAATTAAATTACATAAACGATTATGAGGCAGTAAAGTTAAGTATAAATGAATTATCAAGAATGTTGAATGCTTTAAGAACAAAGATTTTAACGTAATGGACTATGCATCTATGCCTCTTGGCATCTTTGCATCTTTCAAAAAGAAAGGATTTAATGAATGAAAATATTAGTAACTGGCGCCAATGGCATGCTCGGGCAGGATTTATGCCCGATTTTGGAAGATAACGGCTATGAAGTTATAGAAACTGACATTAATAACCTTGATATTACAAATGCTGAACAGGTTAAAAAGTGCCTAACAGACAGTAAACCTGATATAGTAATTCATTGTGCTGCTTATACAAACGTAGATAAAGCTGAGGAAGATTTGAAAACCGCTGAGCTTATTAATGTTACGGGAACGGAAAATATCGCAGAAGTTTGCGCAAAATCAGGAATTACTTTAGTGTATATTTCAACGGATTACGTTTTTGACGGAACAAAAAATTCTCCTTACAAGCCTGATGACAGAATAAATCCGATAAATAATTACGGCCTGACAAAATATGAGGGGGAAGAAGCTGTAAGAAGTTTGTGTGAAAAATATTATATCGCCCGTACAAGTTGGCTTTACGGACATCACGGCAAAAATTTTGTTGAAACTATGCTTTCTATGGCGGATAAACCAGAAATTAAGGTTGTTGATGATCAGACAGGCTGTCCGACGTGGACAGTCGAACTTGCAAACGGTATTGTAAAACTTCTGTCAAAACCATACGGAACATACCACGTCTGCGGCTCTGGTTCGACAAGTTGGTACGGTTTTGCAAGAGAAATTTTTGTTCGTTCGGGCTTGAACGTAAATTTAGTTCCTTGCACTACAGATGAATTTCCGCGTCCTGCAAAGCGCCCTAAATACAGCGTTATGGAAAACAACGGCATTTGCAGAAACTGGCAGGCGGCTTTGAAAGATTATCTTGAGTTGAGGAATATTTAATTTATAATTGATGCAACTTGCTCTGTAATATCATCGCCGCCAAAAAGTACGGTGTTTTTGGGCAGTACTATATTGTAATTCATTGAACGTGCTTTTTCTACAACTGCAGTTTTTATTTTGCTGTCAATTGCTTTGAGCTTGCTGTTGTATGATTCATCAAGTGCAAGTTTTTGATTGTTTATTTCATTTCTGTATTTTTCTTCAAGAGCTGCAATTTTTACAGGATCTTTTTCTTTGGAGATTTCTTCCCTTGCTTTGTTAATAGTTGACTGCATGCTTTGAACTTGTTTTTCCTGTTCTAGTTTTAGAGTTTTAATCTCATTAGAATTTGCTACAACCCTTTGAATATCAACTATTGCAACCCTGTAATCAGGGTTTGTATGAGAAACAGCAATGTTATTAATTGAATATCCTGCAGCAAAAGCTCCTATAACAAGTATGGTTACCAGTATTTTTTTCTTCATTATGTAAAATCCTTTCTTATTTCCTTATAAAAATAAAATTTAATCAGAAAAATTTTAATTGGTTACTTGGATTAATTTCATGTTTTTTGTATTATAAATTTGCGAGTACATGTAAACTCGGTATTTACGGCAGCTGCCGTTTTATAAGCCGAAAAGGAGAGAAAAATATGAAAAAATCAATTAATGATTTAGGTGACGTAAAAGGTAAACGCGCTCTTGTTAGAGTTGACGTTAATGTGCCTTTAGACGAAAACAAAAATGTAACAGATGACACAAGAATTCAGGCAATTGTTCCGACCGTAAGAGCTTTGCAGGAAAAAGGAGCTAAAATTATTCTTATGGCTCACCTTGGCAGACCGAAAGGTGAATGGAATATGGAATTCAGCCTTGAACCTGTTGCAAAATATATGTCAAAAGTTTTGGGTGAAGATGTTTTATTTGTTAAATCACCTGTAGGCGAAGGCGCTGATAAAGAATTGGAAGCTTTAAAAGACGGTCAGGTTGCATTGTTGGAAAACATCCGTTTCTACAAAGCAGAAGAAGCAAAAGATGATGATATGACTTTTGCAAACGAACTTGCAAAACTCGGTGATTTTTATGTAAACGATGCATTTGGCGCAGCTCACAGAAAACACACTTCAACTGCAAAATTAGCTCACGTTTTAAAACCGGCTGTTGCAGGCTTGTTGATGGAAAAAGAAATCAGATGCTTGTCACAGGCTCTTGACAATCCGACAAGACCTTTCACAGCAGTTGTCGGCGGTGCTAAAGTTTCTTCTAAAATCGGTGTTTTGGAAAACTTACTTGACAAAGTTGATAACATGATTATCGGCGGCGGTATGGCTTATACATTTGTAAAAGCTAACGGCGGTAAAATCGGTAATTCAATCTGCGAAGACGACCAGATGGAAGTTGCAAAAGCTATTGAAAAGAAAGCTGCTGAAAAGGGTGTAAAACTTGTTATGGCAACAGATGTTCTTGCTGCAGACGATTTTTCAGGCAACGGAACAAACAAAGTTGTTCCGATTAATGAAATTCCTGACGGATTTGAAGGCGTAGACGCAGGCCCTGAAAGCCAGAAAGCGTTTGCTGAAGTAATCAAGAATTCTAAAACAATTTTGATGAACGGCCCTGTAGGCGCATTTGAAAACCCGAAATTTGCAGAAGGTACAAAAGCAGTATTGCAGGCAATTGTTGATGCGACTAAAAACGGCGCAGTATCCGTAATTGGCGGCGGCGACTCTGTATCTGCTGCTAAAAAATACTTCAAAGCTGAAGACTTCACTCACGTTTCAACAGGCGGCGGTGCTTCTCTTGAATTTATCGAAGGAAAAGTATTGCCGGGTGTCGCAGCACTTGATGATAAGTAAGTTAAAAATTAAATAGATATGTAAAAACCGTAATTTTGTCATGCTGAATTTATTTCAGCATCTAATCAGCTCCTGAAACAAGTTCAGGATGACTATAATATACAAAATTACGGTTTTTTATGCTTTTGTGTTAAAATTAAAAAAAATGTGAGGACTTTCATGAAAAATATTCTTGTAACAGGCGGTGCAGGTTTTATCGGTTCGCATTTATGCGAAAAACTGCTTGATGAGGGCAATCATGTTATCTGCCTTGACAACTTTTTCACAGGATCAAGAAAAAATATTGATCACCTATTGGATAACAGAGAATTTGAACTTATCAGGCATGATATTATAGAACCGATAATTTTGGAAGTCGACCAAATTTATAATCTTGCGTGTCCTGCAAGTCCTGTTCATTACCAGTATAATGCGATAAAAACAATAAAGACAAATGTTATAGGTGTTACAAATATGCTTGATCTGGCTGATGAAACCAGAGCAAGAATTTTACAGGCATCGACAAGCGAAGTTTATGGCGATCCTTTTGTGCATCCGCAAAGAGAAGATTACTGGGGAAATGTTAATCCTATAGGTTTGCGCAGCTGCTATGATGAAGGAAAGCGTGTGGCAGAAGCTTTAATGATGGATTATCACAGGCAGCACAATGTTGATATTAGAATTATCAGGATATTTAATACCTACGGCCCTCGAATGGCAGAAAATGACGGCCGGGTTGTATCTAATTTTATATTACAGGCGTTGAAAAACGAAGATATAACAATTAACGGCGACGGTTCACAAACGCGTTCATTCTGCTATGTTGATGATCTGGTTCGCGGAATGATTACTCTGATGAATACAGAAAACTTTATGGGGCCTGTAAATGTTGGCAACGACGGTGAATACACTATTAAAGAACTTGCGGAAATGATTATTGAGTTAACGTGTTCAAAATCAAAAATAATTTATAAGCCTTTACCGTCTGATGATCCTTGCAAGCGCCGCCCTGATTTAACCCTTGCAAAAGAGAAATTAGGCTATCAGCCGACTGTCCATGTGCGCGACGGCCTGTTGAAAACAATTGAATATTTCAAAACAGTTCTGTAATCTTATCAATGGATTTGTATTGCAGTTCAAGCAGGGAAAGATAATCGCCGCAGGAGCTTATCTCGGTGTGGGTTATTGCGTCATAAAGAACTTTATTTATTGCTTCAATATAGAATGTTTCATCTTCAACAATTTTCAATTTTTCTTCTGCGGTGAGCATGGATATCCTTTCTTTAATATTAACGTATTTATATAAGTTTATACGATAAAATATACGTTAATAATAACAAATATAATCTTATTTGTCAATAAATGATTATTACGTTTATAATTGATATAATGGGTATAAATAAAGATTTAAGAATATTATTAGTAAATGAGGCTACGACTATTAAGAAATTAGCAGAAATGGCAAATAAAATTTCTGATAAGAAGTTTACTGCTGATGGAATTTCCCAAAAACTAAACAAAGGTACAATGAAGTATGATGAAGTTCAGTTTCTTGCGGGAGTTCTCGGGTATGAAATTGAGTTTAAAAAAATTAAAGCTTGACCCTCTCCCGAATTTCTAACTTTCACTTAAGCTCAAGTTGAAATTCAGCCCTCTCCCGTTTGGAGAGGGAAAAATCGTAACAGCACTTGAAATTTTCAAAAAATAGGTTATAATATAAGAAAAGGGCGTGCGGATTGCCCTCCGCACATTAAAAGCCCAGTTATTTGAGTTTAAGCGTTAGTATTATCAGAAAGATAAGCACTAACGCTTTTTCAGTTATACTGAAATCCACTCTATCACCTCCCTTCTTCTATCGGTTTTACAAATTTGAAGTTTGCGCCGTAGAAGTGTGGATATGATAATAGGGCTTACCCTTTTTATTTAATAATATATCGTTTTTATTTGAAAAGAAATCGTTTAAAAAAAGTATTTCTAAGCGCTTGCAAATGTCTTTTACATCTTTTATAATATCATTGAATTAAGAAAGGAGAGTTTATTATGTGGGAAAAGGATATTAACATTAACGAAGTTAAAGAAATCCGCACAAGAACAACTGTTTATTTTGGCGTTGGAGCTATCAAAAAAATTGACGATATCGCGCGTGTTTTGAAAGATAAAGGCATTGATAAAGTTATAGTAATGTCAGGCAGAAATGCATATAAAGCAACAGGTGCTTGGGATTACGTTGAAAAAGCCTTGAATGAACACGGTATAGGATACGTAAATTATGCTGAAGTTACCCCGAACCCGAATACGCACCATGTTAATGATGCTGCAAAACTTGCAAAGGATTTTGGAGCAAAAGCTGTTATTGCAATCGGCGGCGGTTCTCCGACAGATGCAGGAAAATCTGTTGCTATTCTTCTTGAATACCCAGAAAAAACTGCTGAAGAGCTGTATGATTTTACGTTTACTCCTGAAAAGGCTGCACCGATTGTGTCTATCAATTTGACACACGGCACAGGTACAGAAACAAACAGGTTTGCCGTTGTAACAAACCTTGAAAAGAACTTCAAACCTGCAATTGCTTATGACTGTATTTATCCGATGTTTGCAATTGATGATCCGCAGTTGATGACAAAATTGTCCCCGAAACAGACAAGATATGTATCAATTGATGCGGTTAACCACGTTGTAGAAGCTGCAACATCTGCTGTTGCGTCCCCTTATTCAATTTCGCTTGCAAAACAGGTAATTGAACTTGTTGCAAAATATCTTCCAAAAGCTATCTCAAATCCTGAGGATTTGGAAGCAAGATATTATCTTGCTTATGCGGCGATGATGGGCGGTGTAAGCTTTGATAACGGATTATTGCACTATACACATGCGCTTGAACATCCGTTGAGTGCTGTAAAACCTGAATTGGCACACGGTTTGGGATTGGCAATTCTTTTGCCTGCTGTAATCAAAACTATTTACAAAGACAGACCGCATGTTCTGGCTGAAATTCTTGCACCGATTGCTCCGGGACTTAAACCTGAGGCGTCAGATGCTGACAAAGCTGCAAAACTCGTTCAGGATTGGTTATTCTCTGTAGATGTCAAAGAAAAGCTTGAAGATGAAGGTTTTACAGACGCTGATGTTGAAAAATTGACTGATCTTGTTTATACAACTCCGTCGCTTGGCGGTTTGATAGACATTGCTCCGTCAGGAAACGGCAGAGATGTTGTTGAAACAATTTACAGAAATTCAGTCAGACCTCTGTAGATGTTTTAAAAATATATTATTAAAAGCCTCTGTAAAATCAGAGGCTTTATTTTTTTGATTTAGCTACAATGTATGTATATGCTCCTGCACCTGCAGCAATTACTCCGTTTGCGATAAAAGATGTTGCAAGCGGTTTGGTTTTCAAAAATTTTCCTGCAAAACTGACAACTCTATCAAGCACCACACCGAAGCCAAACCATGCGGCAGTCGTTTTTAACCCGGCATTTACGGGATTGATTTTTACAGCAGGTTTAGCTTTCAGACCTTCCATAGAATTGTGGTCTTTTTTTGTATTGTAAGTATTCGGGATGTTTGCTTTAAATGTTATCGGGGATATCATTTTTTTCTTTCTAAAAAAATTTCTGCATTTTTGATTATACTACAAGAAAAAATTTTGGTTTATAATAATTTTTATGAAAAAAGTAGAACTTTTAGCACCGGCAAAGGATAAAAAAACTGCAATTGCAGCTATAAATTCAGGTTGTGATGCTGTTTATATCGGCGCACAAAATTTCGGCGCGCGCAAAAAAGTTCCGAATTCTCTTGAAGATATAAAAGAAATTGTAGATTATGCGCACAAGTTTTATGTAAAAGTCCATGTTACGATAAATACTATTTTAACGGATGATGAACTTGTTGAGGCGCAAGAATTAATCCAAAAACTTTACGATATCGGAGTTGATGCCATAATTGTTCAGGATATGGGTATTTTTAAGCTTGCCATAGACGGTAAACTCCCTCCGATTGTTCTTCATGCGAGCACCCAGTGCGATAACAGAACTCTTGAAAAGGTAAAATTCTTTGAGCAAATGGGAATTTCCCGGGTAATTCTTGCAAGAGAATTGTCTGTTGAACAAATTAAAAATATTTGTAGTCCTCTCCAGGGAGAGGACGTCCGAAGGACAGGAGAGGGTGCAATTGAGATTGAAACATTTATACATGGCGCGTTATGTGTTTGTTATAGCGGCCAGTGTTACATGAGTTACTATATCGGCGGTCGTTCGGCAAACAGAGGAGAATGCGCGCAGGCTTGCCGTAAAAAATATACACTTGTTGACGATAAAGGAAACATAATTGCTAAAGATAAATATCTTTTGAGTATGAAAGA
>CALUYN010000020.1 GCA_944325025.1 Candidatus Gastranaerophilales bacterium
CCGTTTTTTACTTCAAAATTAATTTCAGGTTTTAAGGCAGGCGCATATTTTAGGGTATAAATATCTGTAAAATCTTCTGTTACTGGAATTTTTTGAGTGTCATAAAGCAGTGAATTTTCTACCCCGAAATGTTTTGAAACAATTTTATATTCAGGGATAAGCTCTTTGCTGTCCATAACAGGTGTTTTAAAGTTATATTTAAGCCTTAATTCTTCGATAATTGTGTTTGCAATTTGTATAATTTTTTCGTAGCGCGTAATATTTTCTCTATGAACTAAATCAGTTGAACACCCGTAAATCCCGTCGTGTGCCTGATTTTTTAAAAGAAGCTTATACGCATATTCTATAATTGCATCATATTGTGAGCCGTATTTTTTCTGCAATTTGTCTGCCTGTTCAAGAAGATAAGTGCATTTTACGTTATATTGTTTAAGCTTCATTCTTGCAGAAAATGAACCTTGTAGAATAAATGTAAGGCTGTTATCCCTGAGTTCGTCATTCCATTCAAAATTTTTAAAATTATCTTTTACAAGTTCAAAGTATTCAAACGGGTTAGAAAGTTTTATTTCGTAATCTAGAAGCAGACTGTTGAGTTTATTTATTTGTTCCGTGATATCAGGTTCAACGCCTAAGTGATCTGCCCCAATCGGTAATAACAGATAATCATTTGACTTTGCAGCGATTTTATCAAGATTTCCTTTTAACCATTCGGCTTTTTGTTCAATTGTCATCGGCGAAGAAAAAATATCCATAAAATACCCGCGGATGAGATTTACGGTATTAACTCCGTTAAATGTGAATTCTGACGGGATATCTCCGCAGCCTCTCCAGACGACGCATTTATCAATCCCGAATTTTTTTAATAGGGGCGGAATATTTTTGCTGTGCCCGAATGTGTCCGCAAAATACCCGATAAAATCAGTACAGCCAAAATCTTTTGAAACTTTCAATCCGATTTCAAGATTTTTTTCAAAAACTGTTCTGTCTGTTAAAAATTCATCAATAAGAGTATAAAATGGGCCTATAAAAAGTTTTTTTTCTGCAATAAATTTCCTGATTAATTTTTCTTTTTCAGGTCTTATCTCTAAATAATCAAGAAGTGCCCCCACCTGTCCGTCAAAATAGAATGACGGAATTTTATTATTTTCAAGCAGATTTAGAACATTATCAAAAACTCTCAAAAGTCTAAGTCTAAAAACCTCAAACTCCCTATACCATTCTCTGTCCCAGTGGGTATGTAAATATGCGATAACTGTCTTTTTCATAGTAAATTTGTAACATATTTCTTTATATAGTGCAAAGATTTAACAAATATGTTAAAATAATTATGTTAAATATCAAATATAAGGAGTTGAGAATGAAAAAATTTATTGAATTATTACAGAGCTTCGGGGGGGGGGCACTGTAGGCTCCGCCGAAGGCAAAGAGGTTAGCCAGTTAGATAGAAGTCCAGAGGTCAGGAAGGCAGGAGGTCAATCCGACGTTCAGCATGACACGAACCCTCTCCCTCAATCCCTCCCCCGAGGGAGGGAAGTTAAAAGATCCTCTTCACGCTTCACACTTCACTCTTCACTTAAAAAGAAAGCCGCCTTCCCTCTCGCCGAAGGTGCTACGCACGTAGCCCACTTTCACAATATTCGTCGAGTTGCATTTACTTTAGCTGAGGTACTCATCACCCTCGGCATAATCGGTGTTGTTGCAGCAATAACAATCCCGACTCTTGTTAACAAATATCAGATGAAAGTTTTTGAAACAGCGTTTAAAAAGCAGTATTCTGTATTTCAAAATGCTCTTAATCTTGCGGTTTTTGAAAATGGCACTTCAGAGTGTTATATTTTTTATACTGGAGGAATGTCATATCAAACACGAAAAGAGGACTGCAATCTCCTTAAAGAAAATTTAGTATCATTACTACATCTTACTCCTATTAAAACTGATGACAAATCATATAAATACAAGCTAAAGTCAGAAGTGTTGGCTCAGGGTGGTAAAACAGTAAATAGTAATTGTACTTATGATGATTTTACCGTATATAATAATCCGGCAGTTGGTACATATATGACTAATGACGGGGCTATTGTAAAATTGTCTTTAAATACTACTTCTGCATATATGCCTGTTATGATATTTGACGTAAACGGCCTAAAAGGCCCGAACAAATGGGGTTATGATGTATTTTTTATGACTTTGACAAAACGTGATAGAAATGGCTCTATTGACCAAAAAATATTTCTGACTGATGAATACTGTTCAATTGTTGAAAAAGGCGGACGTCTGCCGCGGAATATTCTTCAGAATAAAGAAAAAACAGAGGATAGTGATTTTTCTTGGCTTTGGGATTAGTCCTGGGAAATAGCCTTGGAAGTTAATGAAATATTTTTTTAAGCTGTTTATCCTAATTTAAAAGAGATGAGGTAAACATGAATAAAAAAATATTTTTAACTTTTGGGGTTTTGTTAAGTGTTTCACTGTCTGCAAACGCCGGAATTTTATCTAATATATTCGGGTTTAACAACGGATATAACAGCGGGTATTATTATAATCCTTCCTATGTAAGATATAGAAATACCGGTTATTATCCTTATAGGTACAATAATTATTATAACAGAAATTATTACAGTCCTAATTATCGCTACAATAGATACTATAACAGATATCCCGGGAATTATTACAGACCGCAGGTGATAAGACGTACAAATGTCATTAGAAAAAGCAGTGAGGCTAATAATATTAAGCCTGTTGCAAACAGTTTTTCTGGAATTGAAAAAATTGAAAAGAAAATTCTTCTCCAAACTTACGAGTATGATTCTCCAAAAAATCGTATAGAGAGGCTTGAACAAAAGCTGCTCGGTGCGGTGCAAAATGGGGATTTAAACCAGAGATTTTATACACTTAAAAGTATTGCAAAGAATTATAAGGCATACAATCCAGATGCTATGTATTCTTCAAATCGCCATAATACTTACGATGATTACAGACCGCCTGTATTCACGGGTTCTATGGGCAGCGGATGGCAAAATACTCTCTGGGGTAATTTCAAAAATCAATTTATTGGGATGCCTACAGGAATGACGCCTGCTATGGATCCGGCTTACATGGATTATTTCGAGGCAGAGCGTGCGATGATGGGCAGCGGAAAAGATGTGGATATAAGGACAAATACAGGATATTACCGCTCACGTACAAACAGAAGCACCGGAACCGGCGTCACTATATTAGATTGACTTTTTGTATAACATCATTAATATCATACATATAGATGTTTATAACACTCTAAAAATCAGTAATAATAAAACACAAAGAGTGATATAAAATGCCTTTCAGATACCGACTGCAAAAAGTTCTGGAATTCCGAATCCGCAAAAAAGAAGAGCAGCTTCTGGTTGTTCAAAAAGCTCAGCAGGCAGTGCTGACAGCAGAGGAGAATATCAGAAAAAACGAAGAAGAGATTGAATCCACAAAAAAGAATATGCGTCAGGCAGATCCTATGATGTATGAGGCTTATGATAATTACCTTAACCATCTCTGGGATAAGGCGGAACAGCTCGAGGCTATAAGAGTAGAAGCGCAGAAGGTTCTGGATGAAGAAACAATAAAACTTGTAAAGCTTGAACAGGGTGTTAAGGTACTTGAAAAACACAAGGAAAAACACAGAGAGGCTTACATAGAAGAAGAAAAAAAAGCAGAGCTGAAAACATATTCAGAACTGGGTGTAACAAGATTTTTCAGACAAAATCTGGAAAGAATTGAAGAAGAAGAGGAAATTCTCAAACAGTTAGAAGAAATAGACGGAGGTAATTAAAAATGAATGTAAGTACAGCTGCAGCTGCTGCAACGGCAAGCACATCCGATGTAAGTTCAACGCAGTCGCAAAACAGAACAAACAGCAGTTCAAAAACTTCTGAAAAATCTTTTGATGAGGAAATGAAGTCTGTTTCTTCCACAGATGAAAAGAATGAAGAAACCTCTAAAGTTGATGAAGATAATAAAACTGCCAGTGACAAAAAAACTGACTCTGATAAAAAATCAGATAAATCGCATAATGAATTAAAAAACGCTGATGACATTGTTCCGGCTGATGCTTTGTCCGGCGGGGTTAATTTTACGGACTTTAAATACCATAATGAAGGCCAGTCTTTACTATCTCAAAATATTCAAAGTCTTTTGAATACAAAGGATTTGATGGCAACAGTAAATTCTGCATCAACTTTTGACTATGACGTTATTAATATGTCTGACAGCGATGCTAATTTCTTTGCAAATCTTGTTCAAAATACTGATATGTCAATGAAAAGCATATCAGATTCTGTTAATCAAGCGTTAATGAACAATAATGCAGAAACAGTGCAAAAAAATGTTCAGGTATCGTCAGTATTAATGGATAAACTGGCAGAATCAATGAAAACAAGCCAGCCTTTTAGAATTGATTTTGACAAAGACGTTTCTGTCATTATAAAAGTAAATAAAGACGGCTCGCTTGCTGCTAATTTTATACCTGGCGATAAAGCTGTTGAACAGTATTTAAGAAACAATATCTCGTCTTTAAGACAAAGATTTGATGAACAAAATCTTCCCTACTCAGAATTAAGCTACAGCAATCAGAACAGACAGCAGCAGGAAAGACGTAGAAACAATAAGGAGAACAGCAATGAATGATTCATTTATAACGGCGCTTAATACTCAAAAATCAACTGTTAACTGGATGGATGTTATTGCAAATAACATGACTAATGTTTATACTCCGGGGTTCAGGGAAGAACAGGTCACGTTTAAAACATTTCTTGGCGGAGCTATTTCCGAAAATTATGATAAAAAGATTGATCAGGGTAAATCAACTCCCGGTACTTCAAAAGAAAACTTATTCCTTGAAGGTAAAGGCTTTTTTCTTGTAAAAGATGCTGAGGGCAAAAGCATTTATACAAGATTAGGAGAATTTAAATTTGATAATGAAGGCGTTTACCGCGATAGAAACGGAAACACTGTTCAAGGATATATTTTAAACGATAAAGGCGAAATTATGCAAGGGACAAAGTCTGTAGCTTCAGACCTTTATGAAGAAACAGCAATGAAAGGCGGCGCCCTTGATATTCCAACGACCAATATTAAACTCTGGATTGACCCGAATAACGGTAAATTTTTAGGCAAGTACGATGATTATGAAATAAAAGGCGATGGAACAATTTATGGCAAAGCTGACGGCGGAAAACGCTCAGTACCATTGTATAAAGTTACTACGCGTAATTTCCATAATGCATCGGCTTTGTATGAATTTAAACCCGGTTTGTTTCTCGAAACAGAAGAATCAGGTAAACCTCTTTTAGGCGCAGGAGAAATCCGTTCAGGTTTGTTAGAGCTTTCAAATGCTGATTTTAAAGCTAATATTTCATACTATCAAATGGCAAAATTGCAGATGGAAGTGGCAAATAAACTGATTTCTTCAAACAAAGAATTGCTTGAAGAAGCAATGAGGCTTGTAAGCAACTAGATTTACAACACATATACATTTAAACTCCATTTCAAAAAGGGACTTTTGTCCCTTTTATTTCTTTTATTATGTCGCGTATTTCATCGGAAATATCTTCTGCACATGTTATATTTTTCTTTACAGCCTGCGCAAATTCTGCTTTTTTAAAGTCATGAAGCCCTCTGTGTTTAAAAAATTCTTCTAGAAATTCTACTTTTGAAGAACTTTCCCTAAGCCCGTCAATAGAGGATAATGAAATATTTTCGGTTTCATATTTCAATGTCTTAATTATTAATAATTCAGGCAGCAAATCTTCAAATTCTCCGCTTTTTAAAATATGGATTTGGTCAAATTTCCGTAATTTAGGCTTAATTTCATTAAAATTTTCCTGTGCATCTTTATCTAAGAGAACAAAAATTGGTATTTTTAAGCATTCAGCAAAGTTATAAAAGTATTTTACAACCTGATTTTTGCCGCCGGCTGAAACTATATAAATCCCATGCTTATTAAAATCGTACCCGCAGAGTTTGGCAAATTCCGGCAGGAGAGTTTCTTCTGTAATCCCTTCACAGAGAATAATTTTTTCAACAGGGAAACAAAATGCTTCTTTTTCCCTTTTTTTAATGGGGTTGGTATCATTCAAAGCCTTGAGAAATTTCAAATTTAAAGGTATATCTTCCGGCAAAAGTTTTATAATTGCTTTATAATTTATTTTATTTTTCAGAAGTTTTTGAGTGTTTTCATCAAGTTTAAATACAGAATTTTCATAGTCAAAAAGTCTTTGATTTATTAACCCATCCTCAAATTTGTCGTTAAGAGAATTATTTATTACTTCCTGAGCTAAATTGGTTAGTTTCTCATACTCCATATCATCAAGATCTGACTTTTTAAATTTAGGTTCTATAAGATTATTGAGAATTATATCTTTAAAAACTCTCAAATATTTTATTTCCGGTTCTTTAAACCTTGTTAGTCTGTCTATTGAAATTATTAGTTGTTCTTTTGTCAGCGGTTTGATTTTCAAAATATTTTTAATCCCAGTTGTAACATTTGTTAATTAAATATAAAAATTTAGCAAATTTTTACTCCGTTTATTTTTTTATATAATAGTAGTAGCGGAGTGGAAAAGTGTATTCTTATAATCTTAATACTTGTCCATATAATAATTATAACACAGTTAAGTCATCAAAGGCTGAAAATGTTGCAAATAGTGAACAGGTAATGGAAACTAAGCCTTCTTTTACCTCAAATCCTATTATGACTAATGTGCCTTTCAATCCTTCTTTTGCTGCTTCAAACCTTAGAACTGAACTTTCATCAAAAGATGAGAAGAATAAATATAACGAATTAACAAAAATTTTGGATAGAGAGTCTAAAAAACAGCTCAATGTTCTATTAAAGACAGGCGCTTTATTAAATTCAGATTCAAACGATAAGTCTACCACTCTTGATAATCTCTATAAAATTGCGACAACTCCGCGTGTTCAAGGACTTAATAATACTGTAATTTTGAAAGATACAATTGCAGCTATTGCTGATCCGCATACTATAACTCAGCAATTTGGCAATATCCCGCAGCAATACAAAGCTCAGGTTTCTGCTTTGGAAAACGGACAGGACGTCAATGTCGAGCATTCGGGAACCTGCGTATCTGCAAGTATTGAATTTAATCTGGCAGATAAACATCCTGCAGAATTTGCAAGATTTGCAGAAGGTTTAAGTTCTCCTGCAATGTCGGTAAAAAAAGATATTAAGTTGAATAACCTTGCCGATAATACGCTTGATGCTATCTGGCTTTTAAATGCCTTTGAAATTCCCTATGAAGCAAAAGATTTCAACAAAGCTACACTGACTTTTGCCCCTGATAAAAATGCAATTGTAAGAGCGCACATCCAAACAGTTGACAGAGATAAACTGGAACGTTCATCTTTGGATGTTTTAATGCAGTCAACGTTTATGCAGGTAGGTTCACAGCAGTCTTATGATTCTCTGACTGATAAAAGAGCAGGTAAATTTAATCAGAATGATAAAGGGTTGATTGAATTTGAAAAAACATTCACTGAATCTGTAGTTGAAGATAAAAATAAAATTTCAGTAACATACCAGACAGTTGATGAAAATGCACGCCTTGTCGGCTATGAAACTGATTTTAATACGATGAAAAAGCAGATAACTGATGCCCTGAATTTAGGTGAAAATGTTATTATTGGCTATACTCAGGTTGATAACAACAATACAATAATAAACGGTCACGAAATAACAATCACAGGAACAAAAATCGGAAAAGACGGCAAAATGATATTCATTTGCAATGATACTGATGACAATATGTCTAAATCTGTAGAGTATTCGGAAGATTATCTGCTGCCAAAAATTCATCACGCAGCACTGCCTCAATCAGTTGTTGCAAATGATGTAAATCTTGTTGAAAACTGGGTAGAAGGTTTAAAAACATACAAGGAACTCAAAAAACAGGCTCAGCAGCAAGGAGTAAACAGATTACAAATAGCGGCTTAATGTTCTTTTACATTGAGCCTAAATTTTAGCAAAAAATATATTGACGGTGTTTAATTAGTTTAGTAAAAGGTGAAAAAATATGAATTTAATAATAAACGGATTGCCCAAAATTACATTTAAGTCAGCAGCGGTTTCTCCACAGCCTGCAGCCCAACCGCTTACAAATTCTGTAGCAAAACCTGATACTTTTGAAAAATCAGAAACTAAATCTTCTGTATCTAAGTATTCATCTCCTCAATATTCTCAAACAGACATTTTTTATATAAACGATAATCACGGCAGAATTGGCAATATGGCGCGTATATATACCGCAAAAACAATGTATGACAATTTAAACAAAAATTCAACTGCAGACAGATTTGTCCTTGCTGCAGGCGATATTTCAGCCGGAGCTGATTTGCATATAGTAAAAGCTGCAAGCACTTATATGAACGGCCTTGGAGTAGAAGCTACATCTGATGGAAACCATGAATATGATGCAAGTCCTTCAGAAATTGCTGAAAGCAAAAAAGGAGCAAAATTCAAAAGTCTTGGGCTGAATTTACAAATTCCGAAAGGCAACCCGCTTGATGGTGTAATTGAAAAGTCGTTCGTAATAGAAAAAAATGGGCATAAATACGCAATCATTGGTCTTGCCCCTCCTGATTTACACGAAAGAATTAGAGATAATGAATCAAGAAAGCAGATAGGTATTGATGATTTTGAAAAGACATTAAAAGATATTCAAAATCTCACAGATGAATATAAAAAGCAGGGAATAAATAAAATAATTCTTCTTTCTCACTGCGGTCTTGAAAAAGATCAGAAAATCGCTCAAGAAACATCAGGAATTGATGTAATTATCGGCGGGCATACGCATGACCTGTTAGAAGGAATTAAAGAAGGCAAAAATCTTTTATATTCAAAAGCAAACGAGCCTGTAATTATTACTCAGGCAGGCAAAGACGGCGAATATTTCGGCGATTTGAAAATTACCTGGGATGATGAAAAAGGTGTTATTGTCAAAGCCCAAAATAATGTAACGGCTTCAAGCAATTTCAAACGTAACAGAGTATTAAAAGGTGTGTTTGATCAAATTCTCGGGAAACCTGAGCACTTAGGCACTATCAAGTCTGTTGCTCCGCAGGTAAAAAACCGTTTGATAGAACCAAATCCCAATGGCTTTTTCATTATGGACGCTGTTAGAAACGAATTTGGTACCGATATTGCGCTGATAAATGTTGGAAACATCAGAGGATTTTTCGAACCGGGTTCTTTGGATTCAAGGCAGGTGTTTGAAGTTGTTCCTTTAAAAAATAATATGGTAAAACTAAAACTGACTGAAAAAGAGATTGTTGATGCTCTAAAAACTGGTGCAAAATCCTTTGTTAACCCTGGAAATAAACCCGGAATTGTTATCCCGTCAGGGCTAAAATATACGGTTTCTAAAAAAGGCGAGTTGAAATCACTTTCATTTATTGATAAATCAGGTAAAGAAATACCTATTGATGTAAATAATCCAGATCCTAATAAAACTTATACAGTAGCAACTGATGATTTCTTTGCATCAGGCGGTGACAATCTTATTTCAAATAAAATTGCTTCTAATCAAATTGATGAGAAATTTGATTTTGACAAAGATAAATTAACATGCGACTATGTTAAAAAGCTGAACGCTCCGATAGAAATTAAGGACGACGGCAGAATAACAGTTGTTGACGCTTAATATCCATATTGTTCTTTTGAATTCAAATACTCTTTAACAGTGTTAAGCGATGACTGGACAATACGTGTAACGCGGGATGGTGAAAGCCCAACCTGACGCGCAATATCTTTCACCTGCATATTTCTGTAAAATCTGTATTCAACGACAGTTCTTTCCTTTGGCGGAAGTTTTGCAATAGCTTCTCTAATCATTCTGCCCATTTCAGTAATTTCTGCATTTTCATCGGGTTGTGCATGTGTATCTTTCAAAAAGTCAAACGGAGAATCATTATCGCTTGCGGCAGCGGCCAATCCGTCAATAGACAGCACTGTTTCGTAAATAGCTTCACGAACTTTGGCTTTTTGCATGTCCATGCCTTCAACAGCTTCTTCTTCGTCGTACTCCCCTTCTGCTTTGTGTTTTAAAGAGTACCATTTATATCTTATTCTTAATTCATTTCTTATCGCCCATCTTACAGCGGTTGCAATATAAGCTGCATTGTATCTTTCAAGCTGTTCAGGTGATTTATTTTTAATCAAAACCTGTATAGCAATAATGCCTATGGAAACAAGTTCTTCATACTCAACCATGTGTGAAGGAATTCTTCTCTGTTCCACTTTGGCAACTTTTTGGACTATATCTATGTATTCTTTGAGTTTATTTTTATCTTGTATAATCATGATTACATTTTTATCTTATCATAGAACTTCTTATATTCTACCTTTATTTGTAGTATTTTTCAAGTTATAAACAAAAAGTAAGATTTCCGCTATTGCTTTGTACAGTTCTGGCGGAATCTGCTGGTTTAAATCTACCATTTTAAAAAGAGCACGTGCAACAGGTGCGTTTTCAATAACCGGAACCCCGTGTTCTTTAGCAATTGTGATAATTTGTTTTGCAATAAGCTCGGTTCCTTTTGCAATAAGCATGGGTGATGCCATTTCTTCTGCCTTATATTTAAGGGCGCATGCAATATGTGTCGGGTTTGTAACGACAAAATCCGCATCAGGAACGGCATCCATCATCCCTCTTTGAAGCATCTGCATACGGCGCTGCCTGAGGGCTGCTTTGACATTCGGGTCGCCTTCTGTGTTTTTGTATTCGTCTTTTATTTCTTTAAAAGACATTTTTTGGTCTTTTAGAAATTTCCATTTTGTAACACCGTAGTCAGCTGCTGAAATCACAAGAAACGCTATACAGGCTTTAAAGATAAAGTCTGTTATGAGCTTGCCGAATTCTATCATAACTGCAAAATTATTATCTATTGCGGCAAGCATTAAGATATTTTCAATATGTTCCATATAAACGCTGTAACCAATATATCCTAAAAGAATTACTTTCAATATATTTTTGAATAGTTCAAACAGTGTTTTTATAGACATAAGGTTTTTAAAGTACTTTGTAGGGTTTAATTTGTCTAGTTTCGGAACTAGAGGTGCTGTTGCAACAAGCGGGCCTACCTGAATAAAATCTGCCATAATTGCAACAAACCACGCAATAAAAAGTATTGGACCAATGATTAATACCGTACATTTTATCGTTACGGTTAAAATATATGTCATGCCGATATCTGACAGATGACCGTTTGGTATTTGTTCATAAAGCAGCATATAAAGCTGCACAATTTGCTCCCAGACAAACGGCGCAAGACCAAATATTACGGAAAATAATATGAGCATTGAAACAGCAGTTGAAAAATCTTTTGATTTAACAACCTGACCTTCTTTTCTTGCCTGCTCGAGTTTTCTCGGCGTGGCATCAAATTGTTTGTCTTCATCACCCATTTGCTATTCCTTAATTATAATTATAGCATGGTCAAAATTCAGGACACAATTTTGACACCTGAGCTTGTGCCTAATCTTTCTGCACCTGCTTCAAGCATTTTTATAGCTGTTTCTTTATCTCTTATTCCGCCGGATGCTTTGACTTTCAATCCGTAAGGCGAAACTGTATCATACATAAGCTTAACATCTTCAGCTTTTGCGCCTACACCGTTTTTTACAAAGCCTGTTGATGTTTTTACAAAATCGGCTTTTGCCTCAATGCAGAGTTCACAGGCTCGTTTTATTTCGACTTTTTCTAAAAGGTCTGTTTCAAGAATTACTTTCAGAGGTTTATCCTTGCAAGCTTTTTTTACGGCTTTTATGTCATTTACGACAAATTCATAATCTTTGTCTTTCAACTTTGAAACATTAATTACCATATCAATTTCGTCAGCACCATCCTCAACTGCTTTTGAGGTTTCAAATGCTTTAACATCACTTCTGTTTGCGCCAAGAGGAAAGCCTACTACCGTAACAACTTTCACATCAGTATTTTTAAGCTGTTCTTTTGCGAGTTTTACATACAATGGATTTATACACACTCCTAAAAAGTTATATTTTTTTGCTTCTTCAAAGAGTTTGATAAAATCTTCATGTTTTGCATCCTGTTTTAAAAGTGTGTGTTCAATATGTTTGTTTAAATTTTCCATTCTTCCCCCTTTATGTTATCTAAAATTTTTGATGTTGAGTGTGATTTATTTAATGTGAAAAAGTGAAGCCCGCAAGCTCCTTTTTCAAGTAGTTCAAGACATTGTTGAGTAGCATAATCTATGCCGAAAGCCTGTAATGACTTTGAATTATTTTTGTATTGCTCTATTTTTTCTTTCACAATATCAGGAACCGTGATTTTAGCCATTGAGGTCATTTTTGTTATTTGTTTTTCGCTTATTATAGGCATAATTCCCGGAATTACAGGCAGATTTATTCCTTCATCCCGTAAAATATTTACATAATCGAAATATTTTTTATTATCAAAAAACAGCTGCGTAAATATAACATCGGCTCCTGCATCAACCTTTTTCTTTAAATTCTTTATGTCCGTGTATAAATCAGGGCTTTCAATATGGCCTTCCGGGTAGCCTGCGACGCCAATAGATAGATTTGTACGCTCTTTTATAAATTTTACAAGTTCGTTAGCATAGCTGAAATCAAAATTTCTGTTTATTTCAAAATCAGGGATATCACCCCTGAGTGCGAGAACATTCTCTACTCCGGCCTGTTCTATTTTTATAAGTGCAGATTTGATACTTTCTTTTGAGGATGTAATACAGGTAAAATGCGGCATAACGTTAAGTCCAAGAGCTTTAATCTGCTGTAAAAGCTCAAATGATTTCCCGCCTTTACCGCCTGCTCCATAGGTCAAAGAAACAAATTCAGGATTGTACTTTTTTAGCACCTTTATTTCATCTAGCAAATTACCATTATCGGAATTTGGCGGAAAAACTTCAAAAGAAATAACAGGTCTGGATTTTTTATCCGAATAAATTTCCCTAAGCTTCATAGGTTGATTATAGCATAAAGATTAATTATAATAGTCCTATGGATTTAAAAAATAAATTACAAATTTTTGCAGGGGATATACTTGGCGGGCTGAATGCTGCAATAATTACGCTTCCGCAGGCTCTTGCCTTTGGTGTCGCAACGGGTTTTGGCGCAAGCGCAGGTTTGTGGGGCGCAATAATTCTATCTTTTGTTGCCGGTATTTTAGGTACAAAAGTTCCTATGATATCTGGGGTTACAGGGCCTGTTGCAATTGTTGTTGCATCAATTATGCATGCTTTGAATAAAGATTTGAGCGCAGTAATATTTATTCTGTTTTTAGCCGGAATTTTTCAAATTGTTTTATCTCTTACAAAACTCCCTGAAATTGTTAAATATGTACCTTACCCTGTTATATCAGGTTTTATGAACGGTGTCGGAATTATAATTATTATAATGCAGATAAATCCTCTTTTAGGGCTTCCTGCTTCTTCTAACACCATTTCTAGTATAGAAAATCTTATTAAGCAGATAAATACGCTTAATATTGACGCACTTGCAATAGGTGCTTTGACTCTGCTTATTGTATTCGCCTTCCCTAAGCGTTGGAATAAATATATACCGTCGCAGATTTTAGCACTGATAATATGTACCATTGTTTCTGTAAAACTTGGTCTGAATGTTTCCAGGATATCTGAAATATCAGTTAGTATGCCTGATATTGTTATTCCTAAAACAAATCTTCATGATTTAATCACCTATCTTCATTACGGAGTAGCTCTGGCAATTATTTTATCATCCGAAAGTTTGCTTACTGGGCTTGTCTGCACATCTATTACAAAAATACAATTGCCTGCGAAACGTCTTTTGGCTGCTCAAGGTATCGGGAATATGTGCTGTGCCCTGACAGGTACTATGCCTGGTTCTGCTGCGACTATGCGGACTGTTGCTGCATTGAAAACAGGGGCTTCTACAAGATTTGCAGCTATTGTTACATCAATTGTTCTGGTGCTGCTTATTTATAAATTTTCAGGTTTTGTTGCAGAAATCCCGCTCGCTGTTCTTGCGGGAATTTTGATTAAAATAGGTTATGATATCATTGACACAAAGTTTTTAAAAGTTTTAAAAATTGCGCCCAAGGATGATTTGTATGTTCTTGTGACGGTATTTTTGCTTACTGTATTTTATAATTTAATTGTTGCTGTCGGTGCGGGAATTGTTCTTGCAGCGCTTTTATATGCAAAAAGAGTTGCGGATAAAGCAAAACTCATTGACAAGCCTGTTTATGATTCAGATATCATGAAACTTGAAATGGCTCTTGAAAAAGACTATAAGCATAAAATAAGGGTTGTTCACATTAGCGGTGCATTCTTTTTCGGCTCTGCAACCCAGTTAATATCGCATTTTGATGAATTTTTAGGGACGAGATATTTGATACTCGTCTATGATAGTGAAGATATGCTAGATATATCAGCAATTTTTGCATTAGAAGACATTATCTTGCGTTTGAAATCACAGCATATAAAGATTTTACTTGTTATTCATAATGAAGAAGTTCGCGAGCAGTTTAAAAGTTATGATATAATTTCACAGGTGGGTGAAAAACATGTATTTTTCTCCGAAGTTTCCGCAATAGATTATGCAAAAACTTCTTTTAAAAAGCGCGTAAAAAAGAAATATTTTAATTAATCAATAATAAAAAGGCCTCTTTTATTTAACGAGGCCTTTTTTATTAGAATTTGTATTCAGGTATTTCAAACGGTTCATTGTTAGCATCCTTATCCACAAAATCAAGATAGTATTTCATGGCCTTATCTTTAACTTGGTCATAAAACTCTTTTGAAATATATTTTTTGTGGAAATCATTTAAATCGCCTGAATAGTTGCCTAATACATTAGCATACCCTTCTATAATTGATTTGTCAGAACCGCCGCCGTATGCTTTGGTTTTTGCATCTGTTCCTGATGGCCTTATTTCAATATATTTGTCGCTGAATTCAAGATAAGTTCCGTCCCCGACAAATTTTATGCAAACAAGATTGTCAAATAAAAGGCTTTTAAATGTATGGTTTAAAACGTCTTTTACATCCTCAAGTGTCATAATTCCTTCTTTTACACCCATTGCCATCGAAAGATAAAAAAGATCATTTTTTGTACGTTTTTCTTCGCCTTTTTTCTTTTCTTCTTTAAGTTTATTTATGTCGGGTTCTGATTCGTTGTAATATGCAATATCTACACGAGTGTCAAATCTACCTGTGATATCATTTTCTTTGAATATTTCAGCAAGATATTCAGATAAGGATACCTGTTCTTTTTGCAATTTTGAAATTAATGCCGACGCAACAATTATTGCTTCTGTAGCACTTTTTTCTCTCATCGCAATTGCAAATCGTCCGTTGTTTGATTTGATGAGTTCTTCTGTACCTAAAATCATTCCGCCTGATTCTTCGCCTCCGAACAAAAGACGCGGATTAACGCCTAAATTTATAGAATTGCCGAAAACATCATCAATTACAACTTCTTTATCAGGAGAATTTTTCAACTTCAATTCAACTTTTTTCATGATATTTGCAATTTCTTTAAATCCTACAGGTACATTGACAACCTTAACTCCTTGTCTTTTAGCCCATTCATCCCATGAAATTGCAGAAGCTGTTGTTTTTATTATAAACCTTGGATGATTATCCCACAGCCCCTGCTTTTTCAATTGTTTTGACCAGAAATCCATTATCATTAAAAATGCCTGATTTGCGGTAAATATAGTCAGAATTAAATCTTCATTTAACCTGATGTAATCTATCCCTGCCTGTTCAAGCTCGGGAATGGTGCAGGCAAATTCAGTCTGTGCTATTGTTAATCTGTCATGATCTGGGTCTGTTATTAAAACAGATGTTCCGACAGGCATTTGTGTGAGTTTATCTTCGTAATGTAATGTTTCTATTACAGGAAAGAATTTTTCACCGTTTTGTCTTTTTGCTGTAACTGTTGCATCTACTGAATAGTCATAAAATGCTTTTTCTCCTTTTGGTGTATGGTCGTATTTTCCGATTGAATGGAAAAACGGATCTTCTTCAGTGTTGAACCAGGTAAATTTATCAGAGATATCTAATTTATTTAAAACTCTGCTTAATGTCCTGTAAGCCGAGCCTCCCACATTTTCAATAACAATTTTATCTTTAATTTTTTTTATTAAATCAAGGTTAACTTTTTGAGCTACCCCTGATTTTAAATATTCAACATATAAATCAACGCCGTCATCAACTTTAGCAAGAACTTCTTCATTAATAAGCGGGTTGTCTTTAGCTGATATTTTTATTTCATAAGTTCCGTTTTTCTTTGTTTCATCAAAAATTTCTCTGATTTTTTCTACAAATTCCATGGATTCTTCTGGCAAATACTGGCTGCCTTGAGAATTTAAGTCTTTTGTAGCATTTTTTACGGAAATTCCGTGGCTTGAAGTTATATATTCTCCGCCCAAAAGATCTAATTTGAATGCTAGAAATGATGCAAGCCAAATAGGTATAGTTTTTCTATCTTTAGGAACAAGAGTTGTTATCCCCTGAGCTGCCTGAATTCTTGCTATAGCATCAAGGAATAAATCAGAATTATACCTTACTTCTCTTCCTGCAACTTTTACAATTTTTTTACCTTCATATTTTTCTCTGGCTACAAGTGCTTTAGCTAATGTTGCGAGAACTATTCCTACAAGATTAATCGGAAATCTTGTATCCTGAGGGTACAAAATATTTTGCGGGCCTCTTATCCCTGCTGTTGAAACTTTGGCTTCTTTTGCGTAGTTTGCAAACCATTCTTCAAGGTTTAGCCCTTCGGGATTTTTTTCTTTATCGTAAGGCATCAGATGTTCTTTTTTCAGAGTAAATGTAAATTCTCCATTTTGTGAAAAATCCATAAGGTTCAAGTCTTTGACATAATCAGGTGTTTTTTCATATACGCTCTTGAATAATTCATTCTCTAATTCCACGTTTGATTTTTTCATTAATTCTCTCCTTAAAAACATTTTATTTATAATATATATAAAAAACTTGTAATGTGCAATCTTTGAATATATAATGATATTGTATATTAGTCACTATGGAGTAAATGATGTTCCGGGATAGAAACTACACAAAAAGAAAAGCTTCAGAATTTAATGCTTGGCGGACTTTCATGCAAATTTTTGTATGCAAATATTTTTACGGTATAAGGTTAAAGTTTGTTTATCGTATTGAAGTTCACGGACTTGAAAATGTCCCGAAAGATAATAAATATATTGTGTGTGCAAATCATCTTTCAACTCTTGATCCGCCTATGCTTGCAGCAGTAATGCCGAGAAGAATTTCATTTATGGCAAAGCAGGAACTTTTTAATAATCTTTTTATGAGATGGTGGCTTGACTGGCTTGGGGCTTTTGCGGTTAACAGAGAAAGTTTAAGCCCTTCGACTATAAAAACCGTGATGGAAATCAAAAAAAGCAAATGGGTTTTCGGGATATTTCCGCAGGGAACAAGAGGTGTGCCGGGGACAATTTCAAATGTTACAAAAGGATTTGCGGGGCTTGCTAAAATTACAAAGTGCGATGTACTGCCCGTTGGAATTGTCGGTACAGATGAGGTGAAAAGAATTCCGTTTTCAGGCAAAATAATTGTCCGGATAGGTAAACCTATTCCATATAGCGATAAGCCGGAAGAAGTTGTTGATAAGTGGATTGATGCTATTCAAGAACTTACAGGGTTTAAATATATTCCGCAGGATGATGATAAAGATTTAGGAGTTAAGAATAATGGTTAAGAAAGAAAGAAATTATAACCGCAGATATCCGTATGAATATAACATTTTTCGTACAATGTTTTATATGAGTTTTCTGTATGTAGTTGTAATTCCATTTATGAAAATATTTTATAATTACACAATAACAGGCAGAGAAAATCTTCCGACTAAAGCAAAAAGCGGAAAATTTATTTATACCGCAAACCATGTTTCTCACTTTGACCCTCCTATGGTTACAATGGCATGCGGGCGCCCGATTGCTTATATGGCTAAAAAAGAACTTTTTCAAAAAGGTGATAAGTTTGAATGGCTTGTTAAGCGTTTAGGCGCATTTGCGGTTGACAGAACAAAACCTGAAATAGCTACATTTAAGACTGTAAAAGATATTTTATCAACAAGCTGGTCTTTAGGAGTTTTCCCTCAAGGCGGAATAAGACCGTATGGCTCAGAACTAGGTGATTTGAAAAAAGGTTTTATAGTGATTGCTAAAAATGCTAAAGCTGATATTGTCCCTGTTGCAATAGGCGGTTTTACTGGGTATCCTAAATTAAAACCGTTTACAAGACGCGAAGTCCATCTGCATGTCGGCAAACCTATTTCTTATAAATTAAGTGAAGAAGAAATAATTTATGAATGGTGCAAACAAATTTCAGAGCATGCCGATTATATAAATACTGCTCCTGTTCCGAAAACTCAGAGCGAGCCTCAAACTGTTTAATTTTTAAAAAACAGAAGTCCGGAGGCTAGGCCTGTATCATAAAAAATTATCCCATCGCCCCGTCGGATTGACCTACGTGCGGGAGAGCGAAGTTTTTGGGTAGCCGTTTTCCCTCCCTGATTAGGGAGGGGCAGGGTGGGTAACTGTCTGAAGAACAGAAGCCCGCAATGACGAATAGCGTAGAACTTCTCACAATTACATGAAAAATTCAGAATTGAAAAACTCCCTGAAATTCAGGGAGTTGTTTTATGAAGAAAGAAATTATCTTTTAGATTAAGCTGCTGCCTTTGCAGGTTCTGTTTTAGGCTGTTCAACCGGTTTTTGTTCCTGCGGCATTTGTTCAAGTTTTGCTAAAGCTGCTGTTGCTGCTTCCTGAACATTTTTGTCCTGATCGTTCTTAGCGATTGTGAACAATGTTGTCAAATCTTGTTTGTATGCAGGCTGTTGGATGTAGCTTAATGATTCAATTGCTGATGTTCTAACCATCGGGTTCGGGTTGTTTTTCAACTGTTCAACAATTGTAACTGCTCCAGGAAGTTCTGTAAGAGGTACTGTTGAACCTGTTAATTTTGCAACTTCATCACCGTATAATTTTTCCATTATAGAAGTTGTGAACATTGCATAGCTTTTGTTTCTTTCTGCTTGTTCCATCGGAGTGATTGTTGTTGCTAATTTTTTATCAGCATCTGAAAGCTGTTCGCCTTTCATTAATTTTTGTCTTGCTGCAATTTGTTCTTGTGTCGGGCCTGCAAGTTTGCTTGAGTCAGCGTTGATAATATTGTTTAATGCATTAACAACTTTTTCATCAAGCAATTCAGTTGCTTTTTGCGGGTCGTCTTTTACCATGTTTGCAATTTCTTCCATTGCGTTTGCCTGAACTTCATAGTCAGGGTTTGTTAATTTTGCAATGAATGAATTTAAATCAACTTGAGGAGTCATAGCAACAGGCTGTTCAATTTCAACTTTAGGCTGTTCTGCTGTTTTTGCTTCCTGAGGAGCTGTCGGCTGGCTTACCATAGGAGCCGGAGCATTTATATTCTGTTGTTGAATTACAGGCTGAGGAGCAACTGCTTGCGGTATAACTGTTTGAGCAACAGCAGGTTCAGCTGCTACAGGAGCTTGCGGAACAACAGGTTGTTGTACAGGCATGTAATAAGGTTGAGTTTGTGCCTGCGGGTATGAATATAATTGGTTTTGCGGATATGAATAGTAAGGCATTGTAGGTTGAGCATATTGCGGAACATTCATTGCAACCTGACCAACGCCCGGAGCACTAACTGAAGGGTTGTGAACATCAATCTTTACTGCATTGTAATTAGGAGCAGGAACCGGCTGCTGGCATGCGTAAGCCGGCAGCATCTGGGGCTGCATGTAAGGATTTACTAAATTTGGAGCTTGAATCATTTAATTTCTTCCTTTCATCAAAAATAATTTCTATTTTTATTCTACTGTTTAAATATCCCTCAAGAAATAAAATTGCTAAAATTCCTTTTTTTTTTAATAATTCTTAACAAAAACTATTATCTGTAACAAAATACACTTAATTTTTATTTGTGCTATAATATAGATGTATTGGATAAAACGGGATTACATTCTTATGATTATTAACAAAAATGAGAGAAAATCTATTAGGTCATGTTTTGGAAAAACTCTTGCAAAGTTAGGGCAAACTAACCCGAATATTGTTGTTTTAGACGCTGATTTGTCATGCTCGACGCAGACTCAAATTTTTGCAAAAGAGTTTCCTGACAGATTTTTTAACTGCGGAATTGCGGAACAGGATATGATTGCAACGGCAGCAGGCCTTGCATCTGTCGGAAAAATTCCTTTTGCCGCAAGTTTTGCAATGTTTGCAACCGGCAGAACTTATGACCAGATAAGAAACTCTGTTTGTTATCCCGAGTTTAACGTAAAAATTGTCGGAACCCATGGCGGGGTTACTGTTGGCGAAGATGGTGCAAGCCATCAGGCGTTGGAAGATATTTCTTTAATGCGTGGAATTCCGAATATGTCTGTTATTGTCCCTGCTGATTGCAGAGAATGCGAGCAGGTTATTGAGTTTGCCGCAGAGAATTACGGTCCTATGTATATAAGAATTCCAAGAACAAATGTATGTGATATATTTGATGAGGATTATACATTTGATTTTTGTAATGCAAAAGTTTTAACGGATGGTGAGGACGTAACAGTTATTACAAACGGCGAAACCCTTGCTGAAGTCATTGAGGCTCGCGAAAATTTATTAAAACAGGGATATTCAGTTCAAATTATTCATGTGCCTGTTGTAAAACCTCTTGACGGTGCCACTATAATTGAACAGGTTAAAAAGACTAAATTTGTCATGACTGTAGAAAATCATTCTATTATCGGAGGACTTGGTAGCGCTGTTTGTGAACTTCTTGCAGAATACTACCCTGTCCCTGTACACCGGATTGGTGTAAACGATAATTTCGGGCAGAGCGGAAAATGGGATTATCTTCTTGATTATTACGGCCTAAGCTCCGACAAATTAGCAATAAGTATTAAGCGGTATATTGATAAATACCGTCTGGTAAAATAAATAAGGAAAAATTATGATTCAATTCAGATCAGTTACAAAAAAATACAAAAATGATCATTATGCGCTCAAAAATGTAAACCTTGATATTATGTCGGGCGAATTTGTATTTATTGTAGGTGCATCAGGCGCCGGAAAATCTACTTTAATGAAACTGCTTTATAATGAAGAACGTCCTTCAAGCGGAACTGTTACAATCGGCGGGATTAATGTTGCAAACCTGCCTAATGATAAAATTCCGAATTTGAGAAGGTGCATGGGAATTGTTTTTCAGGATTATAAACTTTTACAGAACCAGAGTGTTTATGACAATGTTGCTTATGTAATAAGAACGTTGGGGATAAGCTCAAAAGAAATTAATGCAAGAGTTTCTGGTGCATTAAAAATCGTTGGCTTATACGATAAGATGAATGCATATCCTTCTGAATTGTCAGGTGGAGAACAACAAAGAGTAGGTATTGCAAGAGCTATCGTTAATGGCCCACCATTATTAATAGCGGATGAACCTACCGGAAATTTAGACCCTAAAAATTCTATGGAAATTATGCAGATTCTGGATCAAATTAACCAGAGAGGTATAACGGTAATTGTTTCAACCCATGACAATGCAATGGTTGATTACTTTAGAAAAAGAGTTATTACTTTAGACAAAGGTGAAATAGTAAGGGATATACAAGCAGGTACGTATGAATAGTTCTAAAACAAGAATAAAAAAACAGGTAAAAAAACACATTCCAAAAGACTGGCTCTGTGAATTGAGAATTTTGTACAGACTAACCAAACAGACAGTCCATGATATAGCCAGAACCGGCATTGTTAATCTTGTTATAATAACGACTATGGCTGCAATTTTGACAATTTTCGGATCTTTTTTCAGATCTGCGCTTTCTATTTCTTCGTTCGCGCATGAACTGGGTAATGTACTTGAAATATCCGTTTATCTTAAAGAAAATGCTGATGCAAATGTCGTAAAAAGCAGAATAAAAGAATTTGAGCATGTTGAAAATGTTACGATTATTCCTAAAGCATCTTCCTGGAGTAATTTAAAGCGTGAAATGGATTTGCCGGATATTGAAAATCCTCTGCCTGATACTTTGCATGTCAAGGTAGACAAACCTGAAAATATAGAACAGGTCTTTAATGATGTAAGACAATTAAAATCAGTTGAAGATATGAGTTATGCTCAGGATTTAGCTAAAAAAATTGAAGCCCTGAATAGAATTGTAAATATGATTACAGTGTTTGTTGTAATAATCATGGGTATTTTAACGATTACTATTATAAACAATACAATTCAGCTTGTAATTCAATCAAGGAAAGAAGAAATTGAAATTATGCGTCTTATGGGAGTTTCAAACTGGTATATCAGATTTCCGCTTATTATGCAAGGAGCTTTTTACGGATTTTCAGGGGCTGTTATTGCTCTGTTACCGTTGAATGTCGTTCAAAACGGCCTGAATCATATGCACCAGTTCTTTATGGTTCCGACACCTTTGTATGCTCAGACTTTTGTAATTACAGTAATGTTTGCTATGGCAATACTTTTTGGCGCCGGCGGAAGCTTCTTGTGTATTAAGAAGCATTTACAGGTATAATTAATGAACAATAAAAATAATATACTTTTAATATCAGATGATGAAAGTTTCTCGAAAATTCTAGCATCAAAGATTATATTTTTGAGAGCTAATGACAGTGTTGTAATATCTAGTTTTGATGACGCTTTGAACTCTGTAAGTATTTATGCTCCGAATATTGTTCTATTGCATGGAAGATCTGATGAAAGAACTTATGCTCTCATAAAGGAATTGCGCAGAAATGAAGAATTGTCTATAATTTTAGTATCTGATTCTTATGACGCTGAGTTTATACTTGCTGCTTATGACTGCGGTGCTGACGATTTCATTCTATCTTCTGCTGATGATTTTGAATTTGTTTTGAGAATTGTTCATAATATAAAACATAATTCAATAAAATTGCGCCACCTGAGAAATGTAAAACTTTTGGAACAGCTTGATGTAGTTGATAGGGAAACCGGAATTTATAATTATAATTTTGCAAAGCAAGTTATAGAAAATTATATTGATGACAATTTGTTGGAACAAGGCTGTTTTATTGCTTTATCTCCTTCTGACAGTTCAAAAATAAAATTTGATGTTAATTTAATGGCGCAAGCTTTAAAAAATTCTACAAGAGTTGATGACATTATTACATTTGGAAAAGGTCTAAAGTTTTACCTGTTAATCCCAAAAGCTGATTTAAACCAGGCTCTTGTGGTATTTAACAAAATAAAAGAAAAGTGTTCTGAAAATTTTGATATATGTGCGGGAATTTCTTTAATTGCCCGTAAAAATTTTGAACAAATGGAACACGATGCGCTGCAGGCTCTTTCATCTGCGCTGACAACTAATCTTGAATATTCTTTTACAGAAGAAAAACAGGATACTCTTGATGAATGGTTGGATGATGAGGCATTGCATTCAAAAGGTTATAAAATATTCAGACAGATTTTTAATAAAAAGTTAGAAAAAGTTATCACCCCTGTGTTTTACAGATTACAAAAGTCTTATGAAGAAAAGCTGTTTGATACAGAAATAGAGCAGTACACAAATGAAGAACAGTGTGTTTTCAGCCTTTCGAATAAAAAGCAAGAAAGTACGTTAAGAATTGTCTATCCGGGATTTGCAAAAATTATTATCTACATTACCCATGAAGGTTTAGAAAGTCCGGAAGATAGAGAAATTCAAATACCATTAACAAAAATTTCCCAAAAAGAACTTGTAAAAATAGTTGAGGATTTTATAAAAGAATTTAAGCATGCTTCAGTATAATAAAAAGGAGAGTTATGAATACTTTATCAGCAGAAAACAGTTTAGTATTAATTATAGATATTCAGGAAAAATTAGTAGCAGCATTGAATAAAGATGTTGTTGTTTCAAATGCCGTAAAAGTCGCATCAGCAGCAAACTTGCTCGGAATTCCTGTTTTGTTGACAGAGCAGTATCCTAAAGGATTGGGAAATACAGTTGAGGCATTGCGCAATGTACTGCCTGAAGGAAGCCATGCTGTTGAAAAGACATATTTCAATGCGCTGTTGGAAGATGGCATGTTGGATAAAATTAAATCATACGGGAAAAAACAGATTGTAATATTCGGTATAGAAACTCATATTTGTGTTTATCAGACAGCTTCAGCACTTATTGAAGAAGGATTTGATGTTTATGTAATAAAAGATGCCTGCGCAAGCCGCAACAAGTATGAATTCAAGCAAGGGATTGATGCAATGGCTGCAAACGGAGTAAAAATTTCCTGTGTAGAAATAGCATTATTTGATTGGCTTAAAGGCGCTAAAAATCCTAAATTTAAAGAAGTACAGGCATTAATTAAATAGATATAGCTTTTCACCTCGCCCCGTCGGATTGACCTCCGTGCTTCAGGATCTCGTGTCCAGATGCACAGAAGTCAAGAGCCATAGATGTGAAGCTAATATCGTAAAATTTTCCCCTCTCTCGGGAGAGGGATTAAGGGAGAGGGTAAATTTAGAAGGTAGGAAGATAGGATGGTATGAATATAGGCTGTTTTCTGTAACTCACCACATCCTTCCCTTTTTAGGGAAGGATAATAGGATGGGTAACAATCAAAACCCACCCCAACCCTCCCTAATCAGGGAGGGAGTAACCTGTCATTGCGAGGGTGCTACGCACGTAGACATGTTAGACAATTCATGTCAATTTCCCCCCTATCATTGCGAGGGAGTGAAACGACAGTGGTAATCGCAAAATCGTGGAGATAATGCGATTCTTCGCTTCGCTCAGAATGACTTAGCACCTGTTTCCGTCATTGCGGACAGCTCAGCTGATCCGCAATAGCAAGATAGTTACAATATTAATGAGATTATTATGTTAAATATTTCGTATTTTTTTCGTAATTGTAGATGATAATTGAAAATTTTCTCAATATACGTTATAATTGTATTGAAGAGATTTTGAAGAGGAACTTGTTATGAAGAAATTCGGATTTACTTTGGCAGAAGTATTGGTTACGCTTGGTATTATAGGTGTAGTGGCTGCTATGACAATGCCTACACTTATGTCAAACCATCAGAGAAAAGTTTATGTAACACAATTGCAAAAAGTGTATACAGAGCTATCTCAGGCAGCTAAAAGAGCAATAAGTGATAACAACGCTATATCTCTTGATGAAACTAAATATAACCGAAACAATGCAAATGGAGCAAAAAACTTTTTGCATGATTATTTTAATGTAGTCCAGGATTGTGGAACAGATTTGACTCCGTGTTTTGGCGATAGCTATACAACATTGGAAGGTGCTGATATGACTTTGCAGACGCCTTTGAGCGCAGTTTCACTTGCAAGTGGTGCGTCTATTTCTGTTTATCATAATGGCCTATCTTATGAGAGAGATTGGCATGGTAATTTAGAGATGCAGGTTGATATAAATGGTGCACAAGGACCTAATGTTCTAGGCCGTGATTTATTTTATATGGGGTTGTACAGTGACGGTAAAGTGGCAGAAACTTATACCGGAAGAGATTACGATTATGCAAAAGAGACATGTGCAAGTAATGAGATTGGCGGCTACGGTGTAGGCTGCTTGACTGTGATTATGGAAGACGGATGGACAATGGATTATTAGAGCTGTTTGATATCGTTTTCAATTTGTTTTTTGAGCGCGTCGAGAGAAGGAAACTTTTTCTCGGCGCGTATCATTTTATTGAACTTTACAGATAACGTTTGTCCGTAAATATCTTTATCAAAATCTAATATATGAATTTCAAGGAGCGTGCCTTCTCCATTTACCGTAGGACGTGTACCGAAATTTGCAATGCCTTTGCCAAAGTTTGTTTCAACAGAATAAACACCGTGCGGAAGTTCTACTAATGCTTCAGGATAAATAAGATTTGCAGTCCTGAAGCCTATTGTTCGTCCGATTTGCTGACCTTTAACAACGGTTCCCTCTGTATAAAATTGGTATCCAAGCATTGCGTTTGCTTTTTCAATTTCTCCGCGCGACAAATATTTTCTGATTGTTGAACTGCTGATTATTTCATTATTTATTTTTTGAGGTGCAAGTTCAAAGTATTCATATCCGAATTTTTTCGAATTATCGTGTAAAAATTTAGCGTTTCCGCTTTTTTTATACCCGAAATTGTGGTTCCATCCTGTTGAAATTGCGCAAGGACTGAAATATTTTACTAAAACATCTTTTAAATATTCGTCGGCAGTTAAACCTGATATACTTTCAAAATCAAGTTCATACATATAATCAACCCCCAGGGCTTGAATTTTGTTTTCCCGTTCTTTCCCGGAAAGAATATATTTGGGGCTTTTGCCGTAAAAAAAGCAGCAAGGGTGTTCTTTGAAGGTTATGACTGCAGATTTACAATCATTTTTCTTTGCGTAGTTAACAGCATTTTGTATTACTGCCCTGTGGCCTGAGTGCACACCGTCAAAAAAACCTAGAGCGATTGATAAACCTGGATTTTTATTGAGTTCTGAAAATATCTGCATAAATTAATTATATTACAAATTTACATAGTGTTACATATTAGCAAAAATTTTTATTTGTGATGTTTATCTCTACAAAAAGGAGAATTGATGCAAATACAGATAAATACTCAAAGCCGGCAGAATTTTACCGGACATGGTGCAAGAAATATCGGTGAGGTAATGACAAGATTGTACAAGTCTGCATATAAAGGAGATTTGTTTGAAGAGGTGCCTGATATTATTCAAGTTTCAGCAAAAATGAAAGACGGCACAAATGTGAGTGCTATTGCAAATTTTTTTAACGGCAAATTTGCAGGATTAAGATTTCCGTTTGAGCATGTACAATACAAAGGCGAATTTTGTAAAACAATAATGCAAAAGTTTAATAAGGCTATAACAAGGGGTAAAATAGATAAATAAATATCACTTGGAACATATATTGAAGTTTGGATTAAATATTCCCGAAAAACACTAATACTGTCATTGGGAACTTGTTTGACAAAGCGAACCAAAAATTTTTGTCATCCTGAATTTATTTCAGGGGTGACAATTTAGGCGTTATTTTGTTCCGTGTAAACTGCAATCAAAATCACTTTGAAAAGAATTTATTCAAAAAAAGAGTCTTAAAAAAGACTCTTTTTTTGATTTATTTATGTGCTGTACTTTTCAAATGCAGTTCTCTAAGCTGTTGCAGAGAAGCTTCTCCAGGAGCATCACTCATAAGATCTTTAGCCCCTGAATTTTTCGGGAATGCAATAACATCACGTATACTATCCGTTCTGCAAAGAAGTGCAACAAGTCTGTCTAAACCGATTGCAAGCCCTGCATGAGGCGGAGTTCCGTATTGCAAAGCATTAACCATAAATCCGAATTTTTCTTTTGCTTCATCTTCTGTTAAGCCCAATGCTTTGAATATTGCAGACTGAACCTCAGATGAGTGAATTCTCACAGACCCTCCGCCGAGTTCTGTTCCGTTATATACAATATCGTAAGCAATTGATTTTACATTGCCTAAATCACCTGATTTAAGTTTGTCTAAATCTTCAATACAAGGAGATGTGAACGGGTGGTGCATTGCCATAAATCTGCCTTCTTCGTCGCTCCATTCAAACATCGGGAAGTCTACAACCCATAAAAGATTATGTTTGCTTTCATCAATTAGATTTAATCTTTTGCCGAAGTAAAGTCTTAATCTTCCCATAATGTCATAAACAAGTTTTGGTTTATCGGCAACAAAGAAGATTATATCGCCGGCTTGAGCTTGAGCACGTTCTTGAATTTGTTTTGCCTGTTCTTCAGTTACAAACTTCAAAACAGGTGATTTTGCTGTGCCGTCTTCATTGTAAATTATGTTTGCAAGAGCTTTTGCCCCGAATGATACAGCGAGTTTTGTAATATCATCTATATCTTTTCTTGAGAATTTTGCTCCGCCCGGAATTCTTATCCCTCTAACGATACCGCCGTTTTCAAGGGTATTTTTAACAATTTGAAATTCAGATTGAAGAATAATATCGCCGATATCAAATAATTCTAATCCAAAACGTGTATCTGGCTTATCTGAACCAAATCTATCCATAGCTTCCTGCCATGGCATCTGGATAAACGGAGGTTTAACCTCGACTCCTGCAGCCTTGAAAGTATCTACAATCAAACCTTCAACAACTTTTATAACGTCCTGCTGTTCAACAAATGACATTTCAAGGTCGATTTGAGTGAATTCAGGTTGTCTGTCAGCACGTAAATCTTCGTCACGGAAGCATTTTGCTATCTGGTAATACTTTTCAATACCGCCTACCATTAATAGCTGTTTAAAGATTTGCGGGGACTGCGGCAATGCGTAGAATTTACCTTCTTGAACACGAGAAGGTACCAGATAATCTCTTGCGCCTTCCGGAGTTGTTTTAATTAAAATAGGTGTTTCAACTTCTAAAAAGTCAAGGTTGTTTAAATAATTTCTTGCAGCCTGACAGATTTTGTGACGCAATGTAAGGTTGTGAAGCATTTTTTCGCGTCTAATATCTAGATATCTGTATTTTAAACGTACATCTTCTGATACGTTTTCATCATCCAGAACAAATGGCAAAGTTTTTGCTTCAGACAAAATTTCAACAAATTCAGGATACATTTCAACCTGTCCTGTTGCGTATTTTTCATTGTAAGTTTCTTCAGGGCGTCGTGTAACTTTGCCTTTTACTGTAATTACGTATTCTGAACGTACTTTTTCAAAAACTTTGTGTACATCAGGATTAATTTGCGGGTTTGCAACAAGCTGAAAAAATCCGCTTCTATCTCTTAATTCAATAAATAAAATACCGCCTAAATCTCTTACGGTAGAAACCCAACCGGAGAGAGTTATTTCTTCATTAATATTTGAAAGGTTAAGCTCTCCACAGTTATGATCTTTCATCTTTGTTGTAATCATCTTATGTTCCTTTTCTCTTTCTCTTTACAGACTTAATTAAATTTTATCAAAAACATAAAAAAAGAACATAAAATGTGAAGAATATTTTAATTATCTTCTGCGTATCTGGCGATTTTTTGGGCGCATTTGCTGTGCAGGGCGCATATTTTCTTCTTCATTTTCGTCTTCTTCGTCATAATAACTATCATCGTATTCATAATCTTCCGGGAGAATTTCTATTATTTGAATAGTCATTATGCAAGAAATATTTACATGCAGCTGAGATGATTTGTCAGGACGGAACGCGAGATTTTTTCTGTCTTTGACTTCACAGTTTTTCAATGTAATAAACTGAAAACCGCCGTTTAATATATAAAATAGCATGTTATCAGGTATAGAGTTGCTGAAACGCATGTTTTCCGGCAGTAAAAGTTCTCCTTCTATATGCTGTTCGTTTGTAGTTATTAGCACCTGCATTCTGGGTAGGTCATTAATCATCATCTTTTTGCTATCCTTTTTATTGGTAAAAGCGGCAGAAAATCTGCCGCTAAATTCTATTTTGCTGTTCCTTTGAACATTTCTTTAATGCCGTCAACAGAAGATAAAATTCCTGTAGCTTCATAAGGCATGTAAACAACTTTGTTATTTTCTCCGCTTGTGATTGCGGTCATTGTTTCAAGATATTTCATTGCAATTAAGTATTTGTCAGGCTGTCCTTTATCAGCAAGAGCTGTAATAATTCTGTTGATAGCTTCTTTTTCAGCATCAGCTTCTATAATACGAGCCTGAGCAATACCTTCTGCCCTTAAGATTTCTGCCTGTTTTTCACCTTCAGCTGAACGGATTGCAGCTTCTTTTTCACCTTCAGCTTTTCTGATTGCTGCTTCTTTCAATCCTTCTGCTTCTGTGATTGTTGCTTTCTTTTCTCTGTCTGCTTTCATCAATTTGTCCATTGAAGCCTGAATGTCAGCAGGCGGGAAAATATCCTGAATTTCAACACGGTTAACTTTTACACCCCATTTATTTGTGGCTTCATCTAGTGTTGTTCTCAATTCATCATTGATTTTTCCGCGGGAAGTTAGGGTTTCTTGCAAATCCATCTGACCGACAAGGTTTCTTAATGTCGTTTGAGTTAATTTTTCAATTGCGTCTGGAAGGTTTTTAATTTCATAAACTGCGCTTTTTGCATCAACAATTTGGAAGTATATAAGCGCATTTATAGTAATAGAAACGTTATCGCGCGTAATTACGTTCTGACGCGGGAAATCATACATTTGTTCTCTTAAATCAATTCTGTTTGTTGGTTTTAGGTAAAAATAACTTGTACCATCAAGTCCGCGCTGTGAAACTTTTTCTAGAATACCTCTCGGTGCTTCCAAAATCGGGAAGATAAAGTTCGGGCCTGCAGTAAGTGTTTTTTCATAACGTCCCATTCTTTCAATAATTACTTCTTCCTGTTGCTGTACTATAATGATGCCTTTAAATACATAAATTAATAGTGCAACAAGTAAAATTAATAAAACTAAGCTCATAATTCTCTCCTATACTCTTTCTACCGTTAAAACAAGACTTTCATTCTTTACAATTTTGACCTCAGCGCCAACCTCAATGGTTTCATCACCATCTGTTCTGGCTTCCCATCTTTCATCGTAAATTGTTATTGCGCCTGAGTATTTTGTAACAGGTTCAATTACCTTAACAATTTTACCTATGTATTTGCCTTGCATGCCTGTTTCTTGTTCCTTACTTTCTTTGTGTTTTAAAAGTATAGGACGTAAGAAAAGTATTGATATGATGGATAAAACCACAAATATTACTGTAAGGTATATCCAACTATCAATAAATAAAGCTAAAACAGCTGTTACAAAACCTGACAATGCAAGGTTAAGAAAGAACATTGAGGGCACTATCATCTCAAGGATGACTGAAATCAAGCCGACAATTGCAAAAATTTCCCATAAAACCATAATTTGTGACTCCTTTATATTGAATAAATATTAGCATATTTTTTTATAACCGTCAATTCTTTATTATTGTGTAATATTGTTGTAAAATTTAATTATGATTTCATATGACAGTTTGACATTAAAAAAATGGACAGAACAAAATAAAGAATTTTTAACCGATGCAAGGGTGCAGAAAATTCAGCAGCCTACAAGGCGTGATTTTGTTTTTATCCTGAGAAATAAAGGTGAAACTAAAAAATTATACATAAATATAAATCCTTTGTATCATCATATTTGTTTCATGTCCAAAGAAAATGAAGCAAAACGCCTGATTGAAATACCTGCAAAACCTCCTATGTTTTGCATGCTGCTTCGTAAATACCTTGAAAATGCAAGAATTACACATATTAATCAGCCTGAGTTTGAAAGAATTTTAGAATTTTATTTTGAAACATATAACGAACTATCAGAAAAAATCTATCTCTGTCTAGCAATTGAATTGATGGGTAAGCATTCAAATGTCATTTTATACAATTATGATACAAATGTAATTCTTGGTTGTGCTCATAACGTGGGAGCAGAAAAGAGCCGCGAACGTGAAATGGCAGGTGGTCTGCCTTATGTTTATCCTGCAGGACGTCCAAATAGTTGGTATGAAGGTGAAAATTCTTTAGCTAATAATAACGTGAATGACATTAATACGCTGATTGATGATTATTATTCAAACTGTATTTACAAAGATAAACTGGAGCGAATAAAAGAGAAATGCCGCCAAACTGCTTCTGCTAAATTAAAAAAGGATAAAAATTCTCTGAAAAAAATAGAAATAAGGCTAAAAAAGGACGTAAATTCTGATAAATACAGACTTTACGGTGATTTGCTTATGGCAAATCTTTATAACTTAAAAGATTATCAAAAATATGCTGATGTTTATGATTATGAAAGCAATAAAGAAATAAAAATTGAATTAGATGAAACCAAAACAGTTAAAGAAAACGCCAATAATTTTTATAAACTCTATAACAAAGCAAAAACGTCAACTGCTAAGCTTTCAGAGTTTTCAGAACATTTGAATGCAAATATCCAATACTATGAACAAATTTTATATTCTATAGAGATTGCAGATTGCATAAGCGATTTTCTTGAAATTGAGCATGAGCTTGAACCTGAGAATAAAATTAAATCTGAAAAAAAATCTGCAATTGAGCCTCTGGAATTTGATATTGACGGATGTAAAGTTTATGTTGGGCGCAACAACAGACAAAATGATTATATCGTGTCAAAATTGTCGCGTGATGAGGATTTTTGGTTTCATACAAAAGACTGTGCGGGTTCTCATGTGCTTTTGCGCTGTTCTGAGCCGTCTGACAAGCAAATTTTTGAGTGTGCAAAACTCGCTAAAGAATACTCTAAAGGAAAAGAGTCGTCAAAGGTCGGTGTCATTTATACGAAACGCAAGTTTTTAAAGAAGCCGCCGGGTGCTAATCTCGGTTATGTAACTTATAAATGTGAACAGGAAATCATTGTCTGATGTTGGAAGAAAATCAAAACATATCTGATAATGTTGATATGGCTCGTAAACATATTATAGCTCTTGTTGACTGTGATTCTTTTTTTGTTTCCTGTGAACAGGCAGTTAATCCCGAACTTAAGAATAAACCTGTCTGTGTTATGTCAGGACGGGGACAGTGTGTTATTTCCCGTTCTAAAGAGGCAAAAAAACTCGGAATAAGAATGGGGATGCCGTATTTTCAAATTGAAGGACAGATGAAAAAGGCTGTATATATAAATGCACGTCATGATCTTTATTCTGAAATATCTGATAAAGTGATGGCAGTGTTGAGGGAATTCAGCCCGAAAGTTGAAGTTTATTCAATTGATGAGGCTTTTGTCGATTTAACAGGACTTGAAAGACTTTATAAAAAGAACTACCTTGAAATTGCTCAGATGATAAGGCAGGAAATTAAAGATAAAGTTGATATTCCTGTTTCAATCGGTTTAAGTTCTTCAAAGTCGCTTGCAAAACTGGCTTCAGATAAAGCTAAAAAACTTGAGGAGGGAGTGTTCCTTATCGGTTCAAGAAAAATTATTCCGGTGCTTGAGAAAACAGGTATTGATGAAATTTGGGGAATAGGGAAAAATTTTTCTTCTTTATTTCGAAAAAACGGGATTTTAACGGCTTATGAGCTTGTGCAGCAAGATGATATATGGCTTAATAAACAAATAGGGATAAGAGGTTTGGAAATGAAGCACGAACTTCTTGGAGAGATGGTATCACCTGTTTCCGATGAGGTAAAACTGCCTAAATCAATCCAAAAAACAAGTGCTCTTGCAAAATTTACTTCGGACAAAAACTATTTAAAAAATTCTCTAAATTATCATATTCACCGTGCCTGCGTAAAACTCAGAAAAATTAATGCAAAATGCCATGGAATAAGCATTTTTTTGAGAACAAAAGATTTTAAAGTTTATTGCGAAAAGAAAGTTTTAAATATTGCAACAGATTTTGAACTTGAAATTTCTTCAGTTATTTTTGAACTTCTTGATAAAATGTATAATCCTAATATCCTTTATCGCAGTACAGGGGTTATTTTGGATACTTTTGTTTTCAATCATGAGGCACAAATGTCGCTGTTTGCAGATGCAAATATTGATGATAAGAAATCAAAACTTGCAAAGTGTTTTGATAATTTAGAACAACGTTTTGGCAAGGATATTATTCAAACAGGTTTTATAAAAAAAGATGTATGATGCTTGTGTTTTATATTATGTAATAGTATAATGAATATATAAAAATGAAAGGAGTAATTATGAAAAGATTTAAATTATTGCAGAGCTTCGGGGGGGGGGCACATCTCGGCTAACCGGAGGTCAGGAAGGCAGGAGGTCAAGATGTCAAGCTATTTACGTCATTCTGAATTTATTTCAGAATCTCGTGTTTAGATGCAAAAATGCTAAGAGGCGGAGACGCAAAGCTAGTATCGAAAAACTTTTCCCTCCCATAGGAGAGGGAGCTGCGCAATTCTGT
>CALUYN010000021.1 GCA_944325025.1 Candidatus Gastranaerophilales bacterium
CATAGGATTGGTGACATAACTAATAGCAGTTTTGTTAACAATCATGTAAAATCCGAAACAGGTGAAGCCTACGGCGGAGCTATTTACAACGCTAAAAATGGAAATTTAGGAAATATATACAATAGTTCTTTTATTGGCAACTATGCTGAATCACAAACAGGTGAAGCCTATGGCGGCGCTATTTATACTACAACTAATTTAAACATCTTTGCAAATGATGGGTATATGTCAGTAATTAAAGATAACTACACAAAATCTCAGGATGTGAAAAACGATAGTGCTATATACCTGGATAAAGGTGTTACACTAAAACTTGAAATGAATAATGGTGGCTCTTTCTACCTCGGCGACAAAATAGATAGCAGCAATCCAATGGAGGTATTTTTAGCTAGTAATAACTATAATAACTTTGAAGAATTTGCTCAGGCTCAAGGATTTAAAGATACACCATTAGAAACGTTCTTATCAAAATATGGAAATGGAGCTAAAACATTTGAAGAATATGTTGCAAATTTAAACTGCCCTAGTGTTGAAGAATTTTTGAAAAGTAATAATGCTGAAACAATAGAAGAATTCTTAGAAAATGGTCCTAAATTAAAAGGTAATTCCGCGACAGAACAATTTGTATTTCAACAAGGCTGTTCTTCAGCTCAAGAATTTGTAATGAATGTTGTTGGTCCGCTTAGCAATGTACAAATAAAAGGTGATAGCGCTAAAGATACGACATTCTACCTGTTTAATGATATTCCTTATTCTCATGTTACAACTGAAAATACCACATTGAATACAATAGACAACAATGTCAGAGTATATAATTTCGGCGGATATCAATTGACCGGAGATACAAACTTTGTAGCTGATGTAGATTTAGCAGCGAAAGAAATGGATAGATTGACCGCATACTCTTACGATGAGCATCAGGGTAGTCTGAATGTCATCGGAATGAATTTGTTGTCTGACGCTAATATGGATGAAGATGTCACTGCAATATACTTCGCTGAACCGGGCTTGAAAGATAACGTCGTAAACGGTACAGGCGAACTGCCGGACAGCAACTTCCAGACAGCCTATACACCTATCTACAAATATAACGTAACTTACGACAACGAAAATCAGTATGACGGCAAAGGCGATGGCGGTTACTTCCTGTTCACAAGAGGTGACAAAATTCTTACTCCTGGAGGAGATATTGGCGGCTCAACAGGCAACCCGTCCGATGCGTTCAACCCTGCTGTATTATCTACACCGGTCGCTAACCTCGCTGCAGGACAAGCTGCAATGAACGAAGCGTTCAAATACGTATTTGAACACGCTGACTCGTTCACTCAATTACCTGCTATGGAAAGATATGCTAAAATTAATGCCAACAAATATGCTCTTAGCACTGACTTCAACGACAATATGCCTGACTACAGCGTATATCCTAACAAAGGCATCTGGTTCAGACCGTATACTACTTTTGAATCTATGAACATCAAAAACGGCCCTGATGTCGATGCGATTACTTATGGTTCTTTAGTCGGCTTTGACGGTGATTTCAAAGAAATGAAAAACGGATGGCACAGAGTATTCACAGGCTACGCCGGCTATATGGGCTCTAGTCTAAACTACTCAGGCGTTGACACTACCATGAACGGCGGCTTGCTCGGTTTCACCGAAACTTTCTATAAAGGTAACTTCTGGACTGCTATCACAGCTTCTGCAGGAGCCTCTGTCGGTGAATCGCATTCTATGTACGGTAAAGAAGATTATACAAGCTTGCTTGCCGGTGTTGGTTCTAAAACAGGTTACAACTTTGAATTCAAAGACGGAAAATTTATCATCCAGCCTATTATGTTCTTAAGCTATACCTTTGTCAACACTTTCGACTACAAGAATGCGGCAGGGGTTAACATAGAATCCGATCCGCTGCATACTATTCAATTAAACCCGAGTGTCCGTTTCATCGCAAACCTCAAGGGCGGCTGGCAGCCTTATGCGTCTGTCGGTATGGTATGGAACTTAATGAACGAAAGCAAAGTTACTGCCAACAATGTTAGACTTCCGGAAATGAGTGTTAAACCGTATGTTGAATACGGGGTTGGTGTACAGAGAAACTGGGCTGACAAGTTCACAGCGTTCTTGCAGGCAATGATACGTAACGGCGGGCGTAACGGTGTTTCCCTCACCGGCGGCTTCCGTTTCATGCTCGGCTCCGACGATGACAACACGCCGAAAGTTAAAAAAGAAATCAAATCATTGTAGCAAACGTAACGTTTGCCGTCTGTCATTCTGAGCGAAGCGAAGAATCTACTGGTTTTAATAAAGTGGCAAAACCAGGGTAAGACTGTAATGAAAAAGGCGGTATGTAACCGCCTAATTAACCAGATTTACACTATATTTTAAGTGTTCAGAAAGGATCTTTGTTTTATTCCCCTAAATTAATTTGGGAGAATTGTACTATTTTGTTCTTACCGCGTTTTTTCGCATTATACAATGCGTGTTCGGCGTAACGGATAATTGTGTTTACGTCTTCTTCTGTGTTTTCAAGACAAGGATATGTTGAAATTCCGCCTGATATCGTTATAGGATGTCTTTCTTCTTCCCCTGCCGGAATAAATTCCATCTTTTCAATATCTCGTCTGAATCTTTCCGCAAACAAAAATGCGTTGTCCTCTGATGTGTTCGGTAATATTAACAAAAATTCTTCATCGCCGTAACGGGTCAAAATATCTTCCTTACGGATTAACTGCTTAAGTTTGTCTGCAATTGAACGCAAAAGAACATCCCCCCAGTCATATCCGTATATGTCATTGACTACTTTGAAGAAATCTAAGTCAAACAAAAGACAGGATAACTGTGTGCCGTAACGTTTCGCTCTGGAAATTTCCTGTTCAAGACGTTCGTGCAAGTATTTTCTGTTGTGTAATCCGGTTAGCTCATCCGTTGTTGAAACAAGTTTTAATTTGTCTCTCAATTCTTTAACTTTTAAAAGGGCATTTGCTCTGATTGTTAATTCAAATTCGTCAACAGGTGCCTTGATATAATCATAGGTCACCGCACGGACTGTTGTTCCTTTAAAGGTTTCTCCAATAAACAGTACCGGCGCTTTGAATTTTGTCACCATCAAAACATCTTTGATGTCCGGGACATCTTCTATTACAAGCAGCGCCGCATTCAGGGTTTCATAATCCCTGAGGTTTTCTGCGTTTTCAATTCTGACGTTTGTATCATCAATTTTTGCTAAAATGTCGGCAAGTGTTGATACTTTTTGACTGGTATATACAATAATATTTTTCATATAAAAATCCTTATCCTACCCTTTATACTTGAAGTGTAGCACGTGCCATGCCGTAAATCAAAATTGTAAAAAATACTTAACATACAACACATTTAACGGGCAAAAAAATTTTTTTCAGTGTTTTGTATGACTATTCAAATTAAAAAGGGGTAAAAATGATTAATAAAATTTCGGGAATAACGTTTGGAACAAATATTCTTTCAAGAATGACATCGAACAATGAGGCAGCAAAAAATAAACACGATTATCATATACAGCAGCTTCATACAAATGCTGCAGATTTTAGCCTGATTAACTTTACAGGCAAAGAATACTACAAAACTCTGGAGGAAAATTATTTCAAACTCCCCGAAACTGCAACCCCTGACGTTTTTCAAAAAGCCTCCGCCATGAATATTCTCAAAGGCAACGATGTTATAGTTACCGCCCCGACCGGTACAGGAAAAACTGCTAATGCCCTGTATGCCATAACAAATAATATGGAAAACGGCGAAAAAACATTCTATACAACTCCTCTTAAAGCTCTCAGCAATGAAAAGTTCAGAAGTTTCCAAAAAATCTACGGGGAAGAAAATGTCGGACTCCTCACCGGTGATAACAAAATTAACCCCGAAGCGCCTATAGTTGTTATGACAACCGAAGTTTACAGAAATATGGTGCTCTCCGACCGTTTTAGTCATATAAATTCTATGCTTGATAATCTTAAGACGGTCATTTTTGACGAATTACATTACCTTGGCGACGCAGATAGGGGCGGAATCTGGGAACAATCAATAATTTTAAGCGACCCGTCAGTCCAGTTGCTTTCGCTTTCCGCAACTGTTGGTAACAACAAAGATGTTGCCAACTGGATGGCTGTTACAAAAGATTTTCCGAAAGCCGAAATAGTTTCTTCAAAAGATAGAGATATGACTGCATACAGAGCAAGAGAAAATGCTCCAGCTCATACTGTTTTGATTGACGTCCCATCAGAAAACAGACATGTGCCGCTTAAATTTGAGGTGCTGCAGGTTCAAGGGGAACAGGGAGTGCTTTCAAAGGCGAAAAGTGAAAAGAAAGATAAAAAAGATAAGAAAAAAGCTAAAGCCTCAGAAGATGCCGGACAAACAATCTCCAAGCGTGAACCGATACCTAACCTGCAGAGTTATCAGCGGTTAATCATAAAATTAAAAGCAGAGGACAAGCTGCCTGCCATATTCTTTGTATTCAGCAAACGCGGCAGCAACGCAATTCTTAACCACCTTTCAAGATTTGGGGAGAAATTGAATACTCCGGAAGAACAAAATGAAATCCAAGCTATCCTCAAATCCTACAGAGAAAATGGAAAATATCTCGGGGAATCTCTGGATGAAAAAGCTCTCCTGAAAGGTTATGCAATTCATAATGCCGGACTTTTGCCCGCGCAGAAAGAGTTGATAGAAGAACTCTTTAATAAAAAGTTAATAAAAGTTGTGATAGCAACAGAAACACTTTCAGCCGGTATCAATATGCCGGCAAGAACAACCGTAATATCTTCCACAAGAACTCCCGCAGGAGATTTAACCCCGAACAAATTCCACCAGATGGCAGGGCGTGCCGGCCGCCGCGGGATAGATAATATCGGCTACTGCATATCTATGGCGGTTACAAAAGAGCAGACTGAAAAATTTAATGACCTTATCCATTCTGAACCAAATGATTTAGAAAGTGCATTCAGACCGGATTTTTCTTTTGTCGCCGGATACTATGAAACTGTTCAGGATGACAAATTGATAAAAGAACTTATGGACAAATCTTTCTATGCCTATGACAGCAATCCGCAAATAAGTGAAAAGAAAAGTGCGGATATGATGAAAATATTCTCTACTCGCAGACAAATTATGAGAAAAATGGATTTTATGAAATCAAACCACGAGTTAACTCCAAAAGGGGAACTGCTTGCCAAGTTGAACGGTTATGAACAGCTTCCGATTATCAACGCAATTTATAATAAAAAGCTGGCTTATATGTCGCCGGTTGAGCTGGCAGCAGCTGTAGGAACAATGGCAAATATTCAACCGAAATATGAAAGCCCTTATGCAAAAAAAGAACAGGCTCAAATTGCAGCTTTTGAGCATAGAGATGACGTGATTGTTGATTTTGTCGAAGATTTTAACAAAGATTTGAAAAAATTCAATTATGACATAGCCCAATATGAACCTGAATACAGGCAGGTTCAGCTTGATACAAAAGCTACAAAACACATTTACGAATGGGCTGATTTGAATTCCAAAGATAAGGATTCTGTTGAAAACTGGAAGAAACTTTACCACGGTGATTTAAGTTCAACTATTAAAAATGAGGGCAGCGTATTCAAAGAAATAACAATGACCGCAGACCTTTTAAAACAAATGAAATTAATTGCAAAAACCGGTATGGAAATTTCAGATGACAAAAAAGATTTTCAGTATTACAACACACTTTCGCACAACATAGATGACGCGTTGGAGCTTATCTGTCGTACACCTGTTGAAATTTAGATATAAGTTTAACCCCAAAATTATACTCCCTGACAAATAATCTTCTGTTATAATATTCATTATGATAAAGATTATATTTGCATTAATTTTAATAGCGTTTTTAATATGGACGATTAAAATTGAGCCGTCAATGCTTACAGTTCGAGAATACAGAGTAAAGGACAAAGACCTTGCCGGAATAAAAATAGTTTATGCGGCAGATTTTCATGTCGGGAAAAAACATACTGCGAGACTTGCCAGAGTTGTAGATTTAATCAATGCTCAAAAAGCCGATATCGTTTTGCTTGGCGGAGATTTTGTAAAAGGACACAAAGAAAAATCCACTCTGCCAATAGAACTTATAGCCTATGAACTTTCTCATATAAAATCGGATTATCCTGTCTATACAGTTTTAGGCAACCACGATATGTGGGTTGGCGGGGATAAAATCCAAAAAGTTCTTGAAAAGAACGGTATAAAAGTTCTCCGAAATTCAAATGATTTTGTAAATGTGAAAGACAAAAAAATTTATATAGCAGGGATAGAGGATTTAACAACAGGATTTCCAAATCAGAATAAAGCCTTTGAAAACACTGAAAAACCTGTGATTTTATTAAGCCACCAGCCTGATATATTCCCGAAAGCCTGGGAAGATGCAAATATAATTCTTGCAGGTCATACTCACGGCGGTCAGGTGGTTTTTCCGATAATCGGAGCACTTCTTGTGCCGTCTGCTTACGGACAAAAATTCCGCTCCGGATACATTGAAGAGAATAATAAGAAAATGATAGTTACAAAAGGTCTCGGGACAAGCATCCTCCCTATCCGTTTTAACTGCAAGCCGGAAATCAACGTAATTTTATTTGAATAACGCCTGAAATTTGACCCAGACGTTAAAAGCGTGGCAGACAGCTTCTGTTTTAATCATGGATGCGTCATCAGGCACCCCTGTCTGGCGCCAGTCGCTTGCGTAAGGCAGACCGCCTTTCATTCTGCCGGTTTGCATCTGCTGATGGCGCAGAAAATTTGTGCCTAAATATATCGCACGCATTATCGGCATTCTTGCATCTACATTTTCTATCTCTATGCAGTTGAGTACGGAGATTAATCCCTCTACCATAGGCGCTATAACGGCAGGACGGGTATCATATCTCAAGCCGCCGCATAACGGGTTATCAGAATCTTTTATCTGATTATTCACAACCTCACGGGCCATACGAATCAGATAATTTTGTAAAAGTTCAATTTCATCCGGTGTCAAACGACCTTTTGTATGATGGAAAAGCTTTTCTGAAGCTATCATTGCCCAGTAATCATACGGCACTTCTTGTTTTTCTTTCATTGAATATGCAAGGCAAAGAAGAGCTTTTCTTGCTGCTTTTATATATTTCGGGTGCGGATATTTTTCATACAATGTCAAAAGACCTAGTGCTGCCTGTCCTTGATAATTCATTTCCTCCATATTTTGAACAACTGATTTAGAGTTTAAATCATACACAGAATTAAACCAGCCGCCAGGAAGCTGCATTGAGATTATAAAATCAGCTATTTTAGTCAGCTTATCAAGAGAAATTTCTTTTCCGCACAAATCAGACAGTGTAACCAGTGCCATTCCGGAGGCGCCGACCCGTGCCAGTCTGCTGCCGTCGCCATCTTCATTTGAGCGCGAAACTACTGCAAATTTTCTCTTCTCAAATTTCTTTATATAATCTTTTATCAAATATTTTGACGCAAGAATACGTTTTTCTTTTAAATCATCTATCCCTAAAAGCTGTTCAAGCAAAAGCAGAGAATATATCATACAGCATTGTTCTATAGGGCTGAACAACTGGCTGCCGTAGTTGATGTCTTTTTTTATGTTTTTGTAGCACACTACGCGTCCGCTTGAGAGAATGCAGGAACTAAGGTATTCTATCCCGAAGTCAATAGAATTGTTTACTTTTCGCTGGTGATTTTTGGTGTGGGTAAAATTTCTTGCATCAATTGCGGTCACTATCGCGAAAATAACTATCAGCAGTATAAATATTGCTATAATCATCCTGTCACCGGCTTCCTACGTAAAGTTTTTCATAAAATTCTTTATGACATTAACTGTCTTGTACAACCCGCCGGAGTGCGAAGATTTTACAAATACGCAATCCCCGTCAGCTATCCATTGAAGCAGACTCTTGTTTAAATCCATAACATTACTGAAATATTCACCCTTAAATTCCGGTTTAATCATATCCCAGACTTCTTTCATTGTTTCGCCTGTCAAAAGAATTTTTTCAGGCTTGACATTTTGGATAACAGGAATAAGTTCAAGGTGCTGTTTTAGAGTATTTTGTCCGCCCTCTGCCATATCGCCGAGGATTAGAACTTTGTTTTTATCTTTGTACTTTTCGCCGAACGCTTCAAGGGTAGCTTTCATTGAAAGCGGATTTGCGTTATAAGACTCATCCACCAGTGTAATGGTTCTATTCGGTTGGATTTTACCCGTAAAAGTTTCACCGCGTCCTGTGAGCGATTGAAATTTTGTCAACACTTCAACGGCAGCCCCGACATCTTCTTTAAGTGTGTAAACCGCTGCAAGCGCAAGCGCCATATCTATCTTAAGATGTTTCGGGATGAATTCTTCCCCGAGGGAATATTCTCTGTCATAAATTTTTATGGTATTCCCGGTAACTCTAACATCGCAATCGTCGGTCAAACCCACGGTTATAATGTTCAGATTTTTAGCTTTTGCAGCGTTTTCAAAAATATTAAAACACTCTGTCTCCTTACACAAAATAGCTGTTTTGCCCTCTGTCATCGTATCAAAAGTTCTGGCTTTTGCTCTTGCGATATCTTCTATTGTTTGATTTTTGGCAAGGTGTACAGGTGCAACATTTGTTACAATGGCAATATCAGGGATAGTCATTGCACCTCTTCCTATGGAGGATTCTATCACCCAGTATTTAACTTCTGTAGAAAAATTTGTCATATGCCATGATATACCGTGGACGGTGTTTTCCTGTGTAAGGTTTGCGCAGGCACCGTATTCATAAAGTGCATCATAAAGCATTCTGGTGGTGGTGGATTTTCCGGAACTACCCGTAATTGCGATGATTTTACCGTTGAAATGACTTCTTATATATTTCCCTAAATCTACAATGAATTTGTTGGTATCTTTTACTTCTATCACAGGTTTGCCGTACGAAAGATAATTTTCAGCATTAGAAGTTACAAATGCTGAAATTTGAGGCAGAATAGAGTCGATATTTTTTTTGAAAGCTCCGCGTTCTTCGCCCTCTTCTCTCATCACAATCATATTCCGGTCGCGGAAAGCTTCGTGCCATATTCTCAATCCCGTTGCTGACCAATTTTCGGGGAAATTATATGTCTTTAGCTCTCCTGCGGCTTCTTTAATTCTTTCTAAATTCCAAAAATCCATACAATCATTATATTATAAATCGCGCAAATTACAATCAACCAAAGAGATTACAAACCGGATTTATATAGCAAATTCCTGTTTCAACTTTACGGATTTATTGTATAATGAACACAGGGGAGGATTTGGGAATGAAAGCTCTTGTATGTCATAAAGACGGAAATATTGAACTTGTTGAAAAAGAAATTCCACATATACGTGACAGCCGTGACGCGGTTATAAAAGTTACAATGGCATCAATTTGCACCAGCGATTTGCATATTATGCACGGAGCTGTACCTAGAGCAATTCCTGAGACAGTCCTCGGGCACGAATATGTCGGAGCAGTTGTGGAACTTGGAGATAGTGTTAAAAATTTAAAAATAGGCGACAGAGTTTCAGTAAACTGTATAACTTTTTGCGGGGAATGCTATTTTTGTAAAAAGGGATTCATAAATAACTGTAAAAATGGCGGCTGGGAAGTCGGCTGTCGAATTGACGGCGGACATGCGGAATATTCAAGGATTCCGTTTGCCGATTGCAGTTTGAGCAAAATCCCTGACAGCGTAAGCGACAGAAGTGCATTGTTTGTTGGCGACATACTTGCAAGCGGATATTTTGGAGCGGAACTTTGCGAAATAAAGCAGGGGGATACAATTGCTGTTATCGGCTCCGGACCTGTAGGAATGTGTGCTATGGAATGCGCAAAAGTTCTGGGAGCTGAAAGAGTTATAGCTGTCGATATTAATGAAAAACGTCTGCAGGTTGCGCGGGATAACAAGCTTGCGGATTACTTCTTTAACCCTGAAAAGTGCGATGTGGAAAAAGAGATTAAAAAGATTACCGAAAATCGCGGTGCTGACGGCGTTATAGAAGCGGCAGGAGGGGATAATACTTTTGAAATTGCGTGGAAAATCGCCCGCCCCAATTCTGTTGTTTCAGTTGTTGCAATGTATGAAAAACCTCAGATTCTCCCGCTCCCTGATATGTACGGTAAAAATCTTATCTTTAAAACAGGCGGAGTTGATGCTATACATAGTGACAAAATTCTTAAACTGATTGCTGACGGCAAAATCTCTACCGATTTTTTGATAACGCATACGTTTTCTCTTGAAAATATTGTTGAGGCTTACAAGTTTTTTGAAAACAAAGAGGATAACTGCCTTAAAATTGCAATTGTCCCGTAAAAATTCTCTCAACAGTATTTAGCCTGAGCGGCTAATGTATTTTTTATAATTTTTTCAGATACTGCCTGTATGAAAAGAATAATATCATTATTATGTTTGTTTATAATCGGAATACAGGTGTTTGCAGAACCTTGCCAGATGCAGGAAAACGAATGCGCTATGGCGTATGAGCATATGTTTTGTGAAAAAGGCGCTGTTAATAATCAGGTTGTGATTACAAATTTGAGAAATATTATCTGCAAAGGAAACGCCTTTAAGGTTGTATTTGATTGTAAATTCTGGTCAGAGTGCGCAAAAGCCGGCGAGAGAGTTAACTTTTCAATTCCTGAAAGTATCTATACGCAGGAGGGAACACTGTTAATCCCGGCTTGTTCAAAGGTTGTTGCAACCGTTATTAAAATCGAACAAAAACGCATTCCTAATAAAAATACCAGGGTGTATCTGAATTTTGAATGTCTTGTTCTTCCTGACGGGACAGCGGTTACAATGTCCGCAAAACCATGTACAAAAGACGGTTCTTTAAAAGAGGGGCCGTGGCATACTGCAGGAAAACTTGCTGCCTGGACTCTCGGGCTTGGTGTCGTCGGCGCAGGGGCCGGTACCGGTTTTGCATTTATCCCGAATCCCGCAAAACTCGGCGTAGGTTATGCAATAGGCATTCCTGTGGGTGCAACCGTAGGTTTGATTACGGGATTGATAACTCCCGGGTTAAATTATCACGCAAAAGCCGGAGAAGAAATATCAATAATTTTGTGTGATAACCTCGGAATTGCCAAACAGTGTGAGTAATTTGGTATTCAGTTTATTTTCACGACAATATTGCAAAGTTGAGGCACCATGTAATATAATCTTTTCCGGAGATAGATTATATGACAAATGTGTCTGCCCAAACAACTTTAGACAAATTACAAATCGGCAAAGATGCTATAATTTCGGCAATCAATTGTGAAGATAAAACTCTCAGGCATCATATTCTTGATATGGGGCTTACTCCGAATACGGAGGTTACTCTTATCAAAACTGCTCCTCTTGGCGATCCTCTGGAGATAAGACTCCGCGGATATGTGTTAACACTACGCAAAAGCGATGCAGCTAAAATTGTTATAAAAGATATTCACGATGCCCACGATTGTCCGAGAAAAAATATTGAGTTTAAAGATATTGCCCACTCACAAATTGGCGAGGCTATTACCTACACAACCCGTAAAAATAATAAAGTTAAGCCTAAAGAAAAAATATTCCTTGCTCTTGCCGGCAATCAAAACTGCGGTAAAACAACACTGTTTAATCAGTTAACAGGTTCAAACCAGCACGTAGGGAATTTCCCAGGGGTAACCGTTGACAGAACGGACGGGGTCATAAGACATCACGAGGAGGCTACTATAACCGACCTGCCGGGAATTTATTCTCTTTCTCCTTACACTAACGAAGAAATTGTCACCAGAAACTTTATTCTGAACGAAAAACCTGACGGGATAATCAATATTATTGATGCAACAAACATTGAAAGAAATTTGCTGCTTACATTACAGCTGATAGAACTGGATGTTCCGATGGTTATTGCACTAAATATGATGGATGAAGTATATGAAAGCGGCGGCAGTATTGACGTAAACGGATTGGAAGCTGCGCTTGGCGTGCCGGTAATCCCTATTTCCGCTTCCAAAAATCAGGGTATAGAAGAGCTTGTTGACCACGCTATTAACGTTGCAAAATATGATGAGCATCCGGGGCGGTTAGATTTTTGTGAAGCTGACGACAGTCCGGAGGGTGCTGTTCATAGATGTATTCACTCAATCATCCACCTGATAGAAGATCATGCAAAGGAAGCAGGCATTCCGGTAAGATTTGCGGCAACAAAGCTTTCTGAGGGGGATGAGTTAATAACAGATGCTTTGAGTTTAGACGGGAACGAAATAGAGGCCTGCCAGCAGATTATTTGCCAGATGGAAGCGGAATCCGGTTTGGATAAAGAGGCTGCGCTTGCTGATATGCGGTTTACTTTTATTGAAAAACTCTGTTCACAGTACGTAAAAGGGATAGAAGAAACCACGGGATATAAGTTATCAGAGGGTGCCGACAAAATTTTGACAGGAAAATACACAGCAATAATTGCATTTTTATGTATTATGGCGTTTATATTTTACCTGACATTCGGACCTTTGGGAACTTGGCTTTCTGATTTGATGGAGGTTGGAATAGGTTGGATTACGGGATTAACCGATAGTGCATTAAGTGCTTACGGATTAAATCCGATTGTGCATTCACTTATTATAGACGGTATTTTTGCCGGGGTTGGGAGTGTATTAAGCTTTTTACCGGTGATTGTGGTATTATTTTTCTTCCTGTCAATTCTTGAGGACACGGGTTATATGGCGCGGGTTGCGTTTTTTATGGACAAAATTTTGAGAAAAATCGGGTTGTCGGGCAGAAGTTTTGTTCCTATGCTTATAGGGTTTGGATGTTCCGTACCTGCAATAATGGCAACAAGGACATTGCCATCTGAACGCGACAGAAAAATGACAATATTTCTGACTCCGTTTATGAGTTGTTCTGCCAAATTGCCTATATACGCTCTATTCACTGCGGCTTTCTTTAGAGAATCTCAAGTACTTGTCGTGATAAGTCTTTATTTAATCGGAATTATTGTCGGGATAATTTTTGCATATTTTATGAAATATTTTGTATTCAAAGGCGAACCTGTACCGTTTGTAATGGAGCTTCCAAACTACAGAATGCCTAGTGCGATGAACGTATACCGGCTGATTTATATGAAGTCAAAAGATTTTGTTACCCGTGCATTCACAATAATTTTCTGGGCAACAATAGTTATCTGGTTTTTACAGACCTTTGATTCAAGGCTGAATCTTGTTGCAAACTCAGCGGACAGCCTGCTTGCGGGATTGGGGAATTTAATTGTACCGGTGTTTGAACCTTTAGGGATAAGTGACTGGCGGGTTTCAACCGCATTTATCACAGGATTTATGGCAAAGGAAAGTGTAGTCAGCACATTAAGCGTATTATTAGGAGGAGATACCTCAAAGCTGCCTGATTTATTTACACCGTTAACAGCATTTGTATTTCTTGTATTTTCACTGTTGTACACTCCGTGTGTTGCAGCGATAGCAACGGTTAAACGTGAACTGGGAAGAAGATATGCTGTGATAGTTATATTACTGCAATGTTTAATAGCATGGCTGGTATCATTGGTTGTATACAGTATTGGGAGCTTATTGAAAATTTAGAAAATATTTTGCGTAAGAACTGGTTGTTCTGCCTTGCTTTTTTAAAGCAGAACTAAAATGAAATAACAGACTCATATAGCAAATTTCACCAAGAATTTTCAAAACTGCGTCATACTGAGCACTCTGCCGAACAAAACGATTAAGTATCATTTTGTGAGAGGTTGAAGTATCCAAATAAAAAAGATTCTTCGGGCTAAAGCCCGCAGAATGACAGACTTTTTATAACATCTGTAGAATTTGCGATACATATCACGAAATAAAACTCTTGCAAGAAAAAATTTACATGATAATATAAAAAACGTAAGCCCTGGTAGCTCAGCTGGATAGAGCAACCGCCTTCTAAGCGGTAGGTCAACGGGCGATAAAAACAAAAATTTGACAATTAAATAGAACACAACTTATGCGTCTGTAGCTCAGCTGGATAGAGCATCTGCCTTCTAAGCAGAGGGTCCCGCGTTCGAATCGCGGCAGGCGTATTTTTTTGTGCAAAAAATCGTCAGAGTCGCAAAAAAGTTGCAAATTATTTTTGAATGACATTTAAGTCGTAACCTCTTTTGTGTAGCGAGTTTTAAGGTTTGTGAAATTGTTTTTGTATGTATTTATACTTGACAAGTTGAAAAATGCGACAGCGGACGCCGTAGCTACTTCATTTCACGCCATAAAGAAATGATGTGGAAAGGCTTTAAAATAAAAATGCCCGCTTGAATAAAGCGAGTATAAATATGATTGCAATTTGCAATAATTTTATTATGTCCCAAATCTTACAATTTTTTCTTGTACTTCAACAGTTGTATTTACTATGTTATTCAAGAGATTGACACACTTGTCATTAACCTCAGGCAATAAGTGAGTGTATAAATCCATTGTCATTGTTATAGAGGCATGTCCTAATTGACTTTGCACATATTTCATCGGTGCCCCGTTAGCAAGAAGCAAACTCGCGTATGTGTGCCTGAGGTCATGAAATCTAATTTCTTCAATACCCGCACGACGTAAAGCAGGTTTAAATCTTCTTTTTAGCATATTATTAGCGTCAAAGTGCAAGCCTTCGCTATTAGGAAAAACTAAATCTAAATCGCTATGAGGACAGGCTAAACGCCATTCTTTAAGGACTTTCGCTAATTCGTTAGACATATCTACATATCTAATTTTATTTGTCTTTGGCGTTCCAACGCGGCCATGAGTATAATTTTTATCAATCTTGATTTTACTTTTTACCCAATTTATTGAGCTCCAGGTTAGTCCCAAAATCTCACCCTGTCTCATACCTGTAAATAATGCAGTGAATAAAAGCGGATAAAAATCAGGGTATACTTGTTTTGTCTTAGATAACAATGCTTGCACTTCTTCTGTTGATAATGCCCTAATTTTATCGTTTTTAGTTTCTTTGAGTGCTTTAATGCGGGCAAGAGGATTTTTATTTACTACGTCATTATCTATCATAAAGCTATAAATCTCACTCATGAGCTTTGTGTATTTGTTTACAGTAGAATTAACTCTGTCCGTTTCAAGTTTTTGTTTAATAAATTCTTTAACCATAATTGGAGTAATATCAACAAGTTTCATATCACCAAAGAATGGGTTTAAGTGATTTTTTAAATAGCCTTCATATCCATCACGCGTTGAAGGTTTGCAATTAACCTCAACATGAAGGCGCATAAATGTTTGTGCTGCTTCTCTGAAAGTGATTTTTGAATCAATAGTACAAATACCGTTGTTTAATTCTTCTGTCAATTTGCTTTGGGCTTTCAAGGCTTCTTCTTTTGTTTTAAAGCCTTTTTTAGTCTTGCGCTTGCCTTGTAGGTCTTTGTAATCAAATTCCCAGTTGCCAGTTTTTGGATTTTTTCTTATCGCTGCAATCATATTTTTAAAATTTCCTTTATATTTTTATAATGGCGTGTTTTGTGTGATTTGTAAGCCCCTTCGCTAATTTTTGCAAACCTGAATTTTTAAAATAACCCTGGCACCGCGAGCACCGTGCCGGCATAGTGCCGGCAGTGCTGTGCGAAAGTGTTGATATTATTCGTTATTAACTGTATTGTTATTAACAAATTCTTTGAGGTAGTCATTAGAAAATAACACCCTTGAGCCTATTTTGGCATGTTTAATCTTCTTTTGATGTACCCACCTGTAAAGTGTGCTTATAGAAATATGTAAATAACTAGCCGCTTCTTGAACATTTAAGAGAGTATTATTCATCTTTACCCCCTTTGTCGTCAGTGGAAGTCATATTTTGAGCCTTATCCATAGCAGAATCAAAAAGGCTGTCATTAGTAGGCGGCAGCTCAAAATCTTTGTCCATAAGCTCAATTTTATATGACTTCTGGTTTGCTCGTTCCTTGTAAATCGTTATCTTGACATCATTTGAGATATTGCCCTTAATGTTAGCAATTCTGCGTGTAAGCGACTTTACACTCTTATATTTTGCTCTAAATTCAGGAATATCAAAGTTATCTTCATTTGCAATTTGAAGAAGGTTTTTGTGCAGTTCAAAGCCGGACATCTTATGAAGCTTAATCTGCTTTTTGGCAAAGATTTTGAGTGCATACACAAGACTATCTTCTTCAACCGCAAAGGCTTTTTGTGCTTCAACAATCTTGTCTAAAATGCTTTCAAATTCTTCTTTTCTGCCCAGTGCGTCAAATATACGCAAGCCAAAGGTTGCAAAATCAGCACTTCTTAAATTAGTCTTATAAGTGCGTTCTTTAGTTGTATCAAGGGCTTTCAGTACCTTTTGAAGTTCATACATGATATAAGACATTATTTCGTCCCTGTGGTCTAAAATATCCTTTATCAGTTCGCCCTCTGGTACAAATTCAGATATTCTCTTGAATGGTATACCTATGAGCCGGTCTGCCACATCATCACGAGTAAATTGCGGTGTTCTAGAAGTTAATGCAAGGTAAGTCTTTGTAGGCAGCTTAATTTCTTCATTATCGGTATATAATTTGCGTTTACCGATATTTTGTCCCGTTGCAACAGAAGCAAGTTTATCATTAAGCCAAGATTTACCCGTATCAACATTATCAAGAATAACCAAATGGTTATTTGTTACAAGTGTATCAAAGTCCTCAGGTTTGCTCGGCAAAGGTGTTACATTATATTTTGAACCAAATAGGATTATTCCTATACGTCTCAATGTTGAAGTTTTACCGCTTCCTTTTTCACCGACCGCAACAAGTAAAACCTTTGTTGGCATAATTGACTCAAAGAATGTACTTAAAAACCACACCCGCACAAGTGTTTTAAATTCTTCTGCCGTCAAAGTTCCTGTATCTGTGTCGATATTCATCGAATCAGCAATATATTTGTTAAAATAATTTACCGAATCATCAGGCTTCACTAATTTAAATGGCTCGAAATCAGGTCTGTAATTGAACATAATACCTTCATCACCGTTTTCTAATTCTTCAATGCTTTCGGTTGTGATTTTATAAACCGTGGTATCGTTGTTAGAAATATAAATTGCATTTTTATCTTTATCATAGTGGCAGAAATTGTGTGTTTCTATCGTGGTGCCATGGTCAAATGCAAAAGTTGATAAATCGTTAACAGTATAGTTATAGTATTCTCTCGACGGATTTACACCCATACGATTTAACAACCTTTTTAACCATTCGTCAGAAGCTATTATAGGTATAATTTTCTTATCATCATCAAGGAAGATGTACTGGTAATTGCTGTCTTTGAAGAATTTACCGCGCTGCAGAATTTCTTTTTCAATTAGTAACGAAACGAGCTGCTGCCTATTGAGCTGTGTTATTTTAGTATTATTCATAATACTTCTAACTTCTGTCTCAATGCCGCTAAGCTCTCTATGATAGTGTTTCATACCTTTTAGTAATTCCCAAACAGCTTCACTACATTGCTTTTCATCTTCAAAACCATTTATAAATTCGTCAATATCTTTTATGCCTTCGGGTGTTGTTAATCCAAAAACAGTACGAATTTCTTTTGCTTTTTCTAATACTTTCCTGCCCGCTTCGTCATTATCATGAAGTATACAAACTCTTTCAGCGGATATTTTCATGGCTGTATTTATATCACCATTTGCACCGCCTAAAGCACAAACATCAATAGGTTTATTCATTCTATATAGTTGTGCCACCAGAGTAAGTTGGTCAAACTCTCCCTCAACGACAATAAGACCTTTGCGCATTTTCTTATAACTTTTAACTTTTGAAAGTTCATCAGCAGAAAATACACCTTGATTAAAGATACCCGCTTTATTTTGCACCTTTAATATTTGAAATGTTTTTGTATCGGTGTAAGGTTTTCTTGTTTTAATTTGTGTAATAAGTCCATTCTCGTCACGATAAAAGAAAATAAGCCTATCCCAGTTATCACGTATGAATTTCTGTAATTTTTCAATAAAATCTTCAAGATTTTTTAATTCTGTTTGCAGCTTTTCTTTTTTCTCGGCATCTGTTTCTTCCTCAATTCTTTTGTTAAAATCAGCAATTAAATCTTCATTTTCTTTTCTAACATCATAATTTGCAGGAATAGCACCGACATCAGAGCGTCTTAAAATATGCTCCGGGATTTTTCTCATTTGATTTGCATAAACAAATGCTTGACATGGTTTGCCATCCTGCTTGTTTTCAAATAAAGCTTTGTGAACTGCTTTAAAAAATCTGTCTGCCGCAGCCGATTTATTATCTACACCGTGATTTATTACATTAAGATTGAGATGTAAACCACAACTAAAGCATTTTGCTTTTTCTAAATTGTCTCCATACCTGTGCAAGTGTATTTTTCCACAATCTACACATTCTTGAGCACCTTTTCTTTCTTCAAGTTCTTTGCCATACATGGCTTTTGTTGCTTCACTTAGGTTTTTAAACATAAGTTAATTCCTCCTATATTTTCTACTACTCAAGGTCAGTATTGACCTTGTAGTAATAATGATATATGATAAGAAAATAAAACTATTAAGCTAATAATATGAGGTCAGTATTTTGGCAAAAGAAAATAAGCAAAAGAAAGAAAAATATCAAATTTTAAAAAAGCCTTTTGAAAACTGGTTTTTAGAAAGGTACACAAAATTTCTCAATGAACTTAGGTATGAAAATTATCCAGTAGATTTATTAACCGCTCTTAATATATCTCAGAAAAAATTTGATGAAATATACATAAAGCCTTTTAGAGAATTAAATGAAAGACATTTAGAGCTTGTTTTAAAATCATTATGTGCAAATTTAAAAGAAGAAATATCATCACCTGATTATTTTTATATGCTTTATAAACAACCAAGAACTGGACGTCAATTAAATGCACTTCAATGGCTATTGGTGCAAATTAAAGATTTGGATTTATTTGAATTACCTAACAATGTTTTAAAATATTACAAAGAATCACATAATCAATGTCTATATTGTGGTAAACCGGATTATTACATAAAGAAAAATCAAAGAATCCTGTTTAATAACAAAAATCATTTTTGCCATAAAGATAAATGTATTATTAGTGAAGCTGATTTAAGCAGTCATGATAATGAATGCCACTATAAAAAATGGAGACAAACTAAAAAGAATTTAAACCAAAATCTTTCAAGAAATGCAAAATATTACAATGGCGAAATGGCTCATGACATAAATGTTGATAATAAACTAATCAGGGTATTTTTAGATTTTTGTGAGAATCAATACAAAGAAAATTTAAAAATTGAATACACTATTCAATATTGGGCTGAAATGCCAGGCTATCCCGAAACAAGACAGTTTATAAAAGCCCTGCATTACAGTGAGTTATTATGTTAAATAAACTTTGGCAAATCAAACTAACCTAATTAACTATATTAACCGGTTACTTTGGTTAGTATGGTTAATTTAAAACTAAATTTTTACTGAATTTACCTTGCATTCCTGTAGATTTGCCAATAATACAAGTAATATGGATTTAATAATTGTCATAAAGTTTACGGTCTTTCTGCTTATGTATAGCAGAATCAATAAATTTAGGGGCGCCGATATTAAAATATGAAATAATCAATGTTTTGTCGTTAAAATACTTAATCTATTCCAAGAGCATTTTTTATTACTATTAACATTACAACGAGCACAAAAAATAAAATGCCAACGGTCTTATTACTCAGTTTTTCTCGTGTGGCAAAGTACATAAAAAAATAGAGCAGGGCGCAACACATTATAAAAAAAATAAATTCTGCCATTCTATTTAGTCCTCTTTAATTTCATAAACATAATCACCATAGGATAATGTGCACATACCAAATATTTCTGTGGTATTTCCTTTCATATCAGTTATTTCAACAATTACTGATATACAATTAGGCTCGCCCTCAATAACTTCACTATTCTTTATATAACTATCTTTTTTAATTTCAACTTGCTTGATTTTTATGCTTTTAACCTTAATGCCCTTGTAGTATTCATGCGACATTAACATTTCAATATTAGGATTAATTTCTAATGTTGTATGTATAACGGTGTCCTTAGTTTTTGCTTGCGGAGTGGTAAGAATCAAAATTACTTGATATAAATCAGAAATATTTGAGCCACTTTTGATATCATACCAATCATAATATTTTTTTCTCTTTATAACCTTTTGATTTTTAGGGTCAAATAATTTAACTTCACTAAGATTAAATTTTTGTGTATTACCATTTATAACAAAAATATTTCTGTATTCTAGTCCGTTATCCGCAGGTGATTTTGTTTCTATAGAATAAATATTGTGACCTTCTTTTTTTATACTTTCCTTATCAAAATAAGTTGTAGTATCTGGAATTTGTACCCAATCTGCGGCAATCGAAGGCAAAAAAGTAAAACAAATTAAAAGTAATAAATATAAGATTTTTTGCATATATCACCTATTTGTTTAACTTCTTTTCCAATTTCTTCATCTCTTTAGTAGTATTGTGCAAGAAATTTTGATAATAAATATTGTTTGCATAAGCGTTGTTTCTCAAATATTGAGGATAATTTTTATAGATATGCTCATAGATATTTACCATTCTTTTAGTGGCTAACGGATAATAATGACACCACTCATAGCGGGTCTGGGCAAGAGTTTTGCTGTAAACTGTAATCAATGCAAGAGGATTGTAACCGGCATTTACCATATAATCTACTGCTTTTAAATCTGCTTTGTTTTCTTTTGGTCGAGGATTAAAGGAATAAGCAGCATGAGAGAAGAAACCTCTAAATAAACCTCTGTAAGAATTTTCACCCATAGCTATTGCATGGCTTAAAAGTCCTGCTAATTCATCTTCATTATCAGTTAAATTCAAAACATCACCATAAACCCACAACACTCGTCCGGTATAATCTAGACCAATATTTTCCGGCTTGTAATCTAATGTCGCTCTGGGATTTTTGATAGAAAATGTATATTTAAAAACCATTCTTTTTTGGATATTGTTAGATTCTAAAATCTTGAATCCAACAGGTGCAATATCATCTGGAGTTGGCTTTTTAGCTTCTGCCATAGGAGTTGAAGCAAAGAGCATTAATACTGCGAACAAAACTAAAAACTTTTTCATAAAACCATCCTTTCTTAAATTTATACTTATAATTCGTATGAATTACCGAACTTATACAAAGGCCTTTCCCGTGTGTAATCAGGTCTATTGTAATTATTTCGATTATTCTCATAATTTTGCTTGTTGTAATAATCGCTGTACATTTTTTCAAACTGCCTAGGATTTTCCATTGCACGATTCAAGGTATCAGTTTTGCCTACACTCTGTTCATACTTGATTTGCTCAACGGTGTAATAAGCGAAACATTTTCCTGTGATAGCCGTTAGGATACAAAACAAAATAAATAACTTTTTCATAATTTACCTTTCTTAACCACGCATAGTATTAGTCTTTAAATTCTTGATACACAAAAGATTAACACATATAAACGCACGGTCAGTTTGTTCCATTGATTTTATATTACCACGAAAATTACAATATGAGTAAAAAAGATTTACAAAAGTTTGGCAAGAGATTAAAATTTCTAAGACTTGATAAAGAATTAACCCAGCTTGAACTAGCTGAAATCCTTGATATGTCCCCTAATTTTATCGGAATGATTGAAAGAGGCGAAAGAAACACAACCGTTGAAAATGTGTTTAAAATCGCAAGGGCCTTAGGAGTTAAGCCTTCTAATTTATTTGAAGAACTTTAGGTCTGTAAAATGTCTATTGCCTTTTGCAACTTTTTGTTTAATGTTCTAAAAAGTATATAATAGTCATCTTTATCTTTATTGAGTTGTAAATCTTCATCAATAATCCCGGAATCACTAGCGAGGGCGCCTAGCTTAATGAACACTTGCAAATCGTATAAAATCATTCTTGCGTCCGAAATTTTGTTTTCTAAATTATTTAATACATTTTTATCGCACATAAAAATTAACTCCTTTGTATTTGTATGCGTATATCTAGCTGTTTTATGGTGTTTATAACAAGTGTCCCATTCTAACAATGAGCAATACTGTCATAATCGCATATTAACGCAAGAGTAAATTTCTGTGCACCATGTTAATTTATGCGAGTTGCAAATCTTAGAACTTAATCTTGAATCAAGTTTTCTATTTTATTTACTTGATGGGTAATTTGGTGCAAAATAATACTCTAAATTATCCTGTAGCTGTAATTCATTATAATCAATACAAGACTCAGGCGCTAATGCTCCCAATCTTGCAAGACACTTAACCTCTAATAATAGGTGCCCCGCCTCATTCAATTTATCTTACTCAATATTAACCATTCTTCCCCCTTTTGAAATTATTATGACAAGAAAGGAAATAGATGTAAGTAATATTATAGTAATTTTTGCATAAGTTAGCATTTATTTTTATGTATAATTATTTTAATTATGATTAACAGGAATAAAATTATTGATACAGAAATTTTTCATCAAGAAATGGGTAAACTAATATTTAGTTTTAACCAAATAGTTGAAACTGTTAAATATAATACAAAAGAATTGTTAGTTTATTATGTCCTTATTAAGAAAATTATTTCTAATGCGACGTCTGCGAATATTTTGATTTATGAAAGTTATATAAATGAATCTAAAATGGTTTTAAGAAGTGCTGTTGAAACAGTTATTCTTATTACATATTTGACACAATTTCCAGAAAAAATTAATGATTATTTAGACGAGGCTCAAATCATAAAAATAAAAAATAACTTTATTGTTTTTAATAGCACAAAAGAGGGGGAACCAATTGATATAGAAGGCAATACTTGTACTAAAGAACAATTATCTCAACAAAACAAGCGATGTTTTGAAACCATACAAGAATCTGCAAAAGCTAAAATTTTAAAAGGAATTGGAATTAAAGATTTTAAAATAACAGAAGATAATTGTGAAAAATTTAATAAATATTTTAAAAATTTTAAACCTGAATTTATGAAATATGAAAAGATGTATAAAGAACTTGATAGGGTTGGTTTTAAACTTAAAGATGTTTTTGAATATTCATTAAGAGATATTGTTTATGGATTTTACAACGATAGCTCACAAATTGCTCATGGTTGTTTTTTAGATTGGCATCATAAAATAGAATTAAATCAAAAAGAAGCCGAATATTTATTCCATTTCTTTATTAAAGCAACTTTGTTTTTAAAAGTATTGCTAAAAGGAACTATTAATTTTAATACAGAAGCATCAAAACTGTATTTATTAGATATGAAACAAGCACATGAAAATCTTGAAAAATTGATTTATGGCAAAGTTTTAAAGCATTAGGTATTTAAATATTTTAGGCTTAATATAACAACTATTAACTAAAACAAATATAAGAATATTTATGGTAGAATATATGCATGAAAAATTATGAGGAGCAATGCATGTCTAATATTGCAGAACAAATTGAAGAAGAAATTGTAAATCAATTAAAAACTGTTGACTATGATACACATGAATTTACTATTGAAGTTATTTTATCTAAATTAAAAAAGAGTGAAATTTTTATTCCTCAATATCAGAGAAAATTTGTTTGGGATGAAAATAAAAAGTCTAAACTCATAGAGTCATTACTAATTAACATTCCTATTCCATATTTATTTTTAGCTGATACTGAAAGTGGTGATTTAGAAATAGTTGATGGTGTACAAAGATTATTAACCATTTATTCTTTCTGCAAAAATGATTCTAAATTGGATTTACCGGATTTAGATTATTGTAAAGATGAATTAAAATTGCAAAATTTGGAAAAATTATCCCAATTAAATGGTAAATATTTTACAGATTTATTAGAGTCAAGGCGAAAAAGGTTTTTAAATAAAACAATTCGTGCCATAGTTTTAACTGAAAAAGCAGATGAAGATGTAAGATTTGATTTATTTGAAAGAATAAATACAGGTAGCGATACTCTTAAAGGCATGGAAAAAAGACGTGGTGCATTTCAAGGTAAATTTACTGATTTCATTAAAGAAATTGCCACTAATGCCATGTTTATGTCTACATTAAATATAACTGACACTAAAAAGAAAAGACGAGAAGATGAAGAACTTGCATTAAGATTCTATGCATATTCGGATAATTATTTAAACTTTACCAAAAGTGTTCAAGGATTTTTAGATGATTATCTTATTGAGAAAAATGCTCAGTGGGCACAGTTAAGCGATAATGATTTAAAACAAGAAAAAGATGCCAAAACAAAAGAAATTATGGATGTTTTAACTTTTGCACAACAACATTTTGTAAATAACTTTTATAAAAATGAAAAAACAAAACAAAATTCCAGAGTGAGATTTGAAGCATTATCTGTTGGTACGAATTTAGCATTAAGACAAAGTCCTAATTTATTAAACCAAAATATTGATGTTAGCTGGGTAAACTCAAATGATTTCTTAAAATTAGTTACAACAGATGGCAGTAATACAAAAAAACGGGTTAATGCACGTATTGAATTTGTAAGAAATAAACTTTTAGGAAATTAGCAATGCAACAATTATTTGATGAATTCAATGAAAAAAAAGAGGAAATAGACTGCTATTACAAATTTTTAAGACAGATAACCTCTCAGACCTATATTCTTAAAAATATTCGTAAAAAACAAGATAATTGTCTAGATGTTAGAATACAAAAAATATTAAAAGCAAATACTTTTTTGCTTTTATATAATCTAATTGAGTCAACCGTCAAAAATTCTATACAATATGCATGCCAACAAATAGCCAAAGAAAATATTCAATATGAAACATTGGTTGAGGGTCTAAAAAAACAATGGGTAAATGTACACACAAGACAACATTTACAATCCCCAAATGATTTAAAACTAAGAGAAGGTGTTAAATTTATTATAGATAAGACCCTTGAAGATTTTATTCGATTTGATGATAAATACAAGATTGAGTATCAAAATAATATAGATGCAGAAACAATGCGTAAAGTAGCAAGAGACTTTGGATTTAAGTTGAAATTTGCAGATTCTTTAAAAGGCGGTTATAGAATCGCAGAAATCAAAGATAAAAGAAATTTCTTGGCACATGGCAATATTACTTTTTCGTCTTGTGGACAAGATAGTACTTTAGAGGATTTAACAAAATACAAAAATGACACCTATAAAATTTTAAATAAATTCCTAAATTCCATAAAAAAATATTTAGAAAAGAAACAATATAAAGCTATTTAACTATTACACAATGTTTTTTTATATGTTGCAATATAGATTCTCCAATAATTTTACCTAAATCAACAGGTACAGCATTGCCTATGTGCCGACCTATAACTTTTAAAGAATATTCTGAGCTTTCTACGAATTTATAATCTTTTGGAAAGGTTTGTAACAAAGCTCCTTCTCTAAGAGACAAAGCCCTATTTTGGGTTGGATGTCCAAATCTACCTGTTCCATATATATAAAATTGCGTTGTCATTGTTGGTGACGGGCTATCCCATTTCATTCTTCCATAAACAGCACTATAAGATTTTCCCGTTGATTTTTTATAACAATCTGGTAATAACTCCTTATCCCACTCTTGCCATGTACCACCAGGTGTTGATTGTTTAATTCTTTCCAAATTTATATTCGTTAATTTTGCACATCGATGCAATGGGTCTGCTTTATCTTGTTGACCATTTTTCAATTTTGGTAAATCTTTTATTGCTGTTTCTACAGTTCTGTAAATTTGATTTTTGCTTGGAGGAATTAACTCTATTTCTCCTAATTTAGAAGCTAATAAAACCAATCTTCTTCTTTTTTGGGGCAATCCATATTTACTACAATCAACAATTTTATATGATACCTTATAATTATTTTTTTCTAAAATATCCAAAAAATATTGAAAAATATCAAACTTAACTAATTCTGGAACATTTTCCATTGAAACTATATCTGGTTTAATGTTTTCAATGTGTTTAGCATAAAATTTTAAAAGATTCCATTTCTTGTCTTTTGTTCTATCTTTATATTTATTTGTTTGCCTTGAAAAAGTTTGACATGGTGCACAACCAACTAAAATTTTTATATCATCTTTTTTATAATATTTCGCAATTAATGAACTATCTATTTCTGATATATCACAATTTATAAATTTAGCATTATTATTATATTCATAAGCAAATTTGCAAGTACTATCACTGTCAAAACCCGCAATAACATTCAATCCTGCTTTTTGTAGCCCACAAGTTAAGCCCCCAACTCCACAGAATAAATCTACAACTGTAACATTTTTTGATTTAGACTTCTTCATAATTATAAGCATATCATAAAAATAAATGTTAGCGGCTTATTATACCACAAAGTTTGCGAATTGTTGTGATTTATTTGTTAAAAAATATAGAATTTTTCTATGGCTCCGATTAAAGGAGGCTAAATGGGAGATTTACCCCTCCCTCGCCCTTGCGTAAAATCAAAATTCTTCAATTTTCAATCTTTCCTTAATAGTTATTTTAAGTTGGTAGTTATAAATCCAATCAAATACATTTACCCCAAGTTGCATAATAGTTGCAAAAATTATGATAAATTAAAATCAAATCTGATAAAATATGAGAATAAAATCAGCTTCTAATTCATGCACCGCAATAAACAGAGATAAATTCTGATAATTTCTGAAAAATAGCGGCAATACTGCGTTATACAACTTCTAAGCGGTAGGTCATGCGTTCGAATCGCATCCAGGGTAAATAATAATAGGACAGGATTTATTCTTGTCCTATTATTATTTACTTTGGTATAGATTTAAATGCGTTTGTGCGTTCGGAGGATTTTGGCAAGTGCGCCGTGTGAGCACAGCGAACCCAGCACGTCCTAATGAGAAAGTCTACGAAACGATAAAATTGCTTTGCAATTTTGGAGTTGAGTACTAGACTTTCGAATTGCCAATAATCCGATTAATCGCATCCAGGGTAAATAAAAAGGACGGGTTTATCTCGTCCTTTTTATTTACTTTGAATAGCAATGAGAACGCTTTTTGCGTTCGAGCGGATTTCCACTCTACAGAACAAAACCTGACTAAATGTCCGGTTTTGTAAGCGAGGACGCTATAAAGAAATATCTGATTAAAGATTAAAAATACAAAAAGATGATATTTGCTAGATACTTTATTACTTATAGCTAATATATTGTATATTTTTTGCTCAGATGTAGAGATTTAGATAATATATTATCTAATATTATGTGCAGAAAAATAATAATTTAAATCATCATTCATATATATTTCATGTTATACTATGTTTATGAAATTCAAGTGTAAAATAGCTCAAGAATTACTATTAGGAAATCATATCATTAATAGTCTTAATTAAAATTTCCTTTTCATTACTGCCGTTAGTTTTAAATCTTAACAAAGGAATGCCATATTTTTGCAGAATTTCATCTTTTAATTGATCTCGCTCCGCTTGCTTTGTCCATTCTTTATGATATTCATAACCATCTACTTCTATAGCCAAGAACGGTGAATTGTCCATAGTTTTATAAATAACAAAATCAATATGTGTTAAATCATTAAGTAAATATTGCTTTTCTCTGTCCGAAGTTAATAATGATAAGTCTTTTATGATAGTTCTTAATTGAACATGTGCCGCTATATCAAATTGCTTTTTGTAATATTGGTTTAAAATTTTATTAATAAAAATATACATTAAGTTTTCACTATCATACTTGGATATTTTTTTATGTTTTCTTAAAAGTTCTTTTTTCCTTTGTTCATAACATTTATAAAGATAATCAAAAATGGAATAGAGCTTACTATCATAGACTTCTAAATTATTGTATTTTATATAATTTATAAGATCGCTTATATTTTTATCTTGGCTTATTTCATCAGAATTAATCACTAATATTAACTGTTCAATAGCTCTTGATATCGCAACGTTAAGACGATTAGGATTATCAGTAAAATCACTTATTTGATTGTCCACCGTTGAAATAATAATTACTTTGTTTTCTTGCCCTTGAAATTTATCAACGGTGTCAGCTTTTACGGTTGTACCTCTAAAAACTTTTTGCAATGCAATTGTTTGATTCCGATAAGGCGTAACAATTCCTAATGAATTATCTTCAAGGCATATATTATATTTAGGTATAATTTCATTTACAATCATATCTATCTGTCTTTGGTTATAATGATTACGAGCATGGTTACCTTCTGTTGTATAACATAAGACTAAAGGTGTTCTATCACTCTTTACATCGCTTAAAATAATTAATTCGTTGTTATAAAACTTCCGGTTGCAAAATTCGATAATTTTAGGATGACAACGATAGTGTTCTTTTAGTAATGTTTTGGGAGCGTTTTTAAACAATTCAGAAATGGACGATAGCAAACAGTGATTTTTATACCTATATGCTTCATTTAGCTGGTACTGTCTAAAAATGTTGTCTGTTAATTGCGCCGTTTCTTTATTTACAACATTAGGTAGCTGTTTTAAATCTCCTACTACAACTGCTTTTCTTGCACAAGCTAATGCTAATGCGCCAGTACATAAGTCAACCTGTGAAGCCTCATCAATAATGACATAATCATACATAACATCGTTTGATAGACAATTTTTCAAAGAATATGTTGTACTCAATACGACTGGATAATCTTCTATGAACATATTAGCTTTTCGTTTTAAATCTTCTAATTTATACGGTTCTCTGGCAAGAGTATTATATTTTTTATTTAATGCATGTTTAAAAATCCTTGCAGAAAGTTCTGAATATGCTTTCATTTTCGAGGCAAAATCATAATTTAATAAATTATTATTTAGTTTTTTTATATCAGTTTTTAATTCTTCTATTTTTAGTTCATAAAATTTATGTTGAAATTGAGCTTTTAAAAAATCTAAAGTGTATTTATTTTTCCTAATTAAATTATGTAATGTTAGTCGTTTTCTATCCCACAATTTTAGGTATTCTAAAATAATTAAAATAAATTTAATTAAGCTGTTATCATTGGTTATTTCTTCATAATTATCACAAGCAAAAATCATATCTAACGTCTTTAAAGAAGAGTTAACAGTTCTAATACATTTAGGTTCTGGTTTTACTTCAAGAGTTTTATAGTACTCTATGAAATGCTTTTGTTCTAATTCCACATTAGAGAGTTCTTGTCTTAATAAGGCTAATTTATTTTGTACATCGAGCTTTTCTTGTAATTCTTTATAATCCATATTTAATTTATTATCTAATTCAGCAAACAGTTCTGGTTCTATTCTCCAGTTTGAAATATCAGGTATTTCAGATTGAGATTTAATAAATTCTTGTCTGTTTTCCAGATTGCCTAAAAATGCAGCAATAAAATCAACCTCATATTTTTTCAGTTTATCTAGTACATTTTTAGTAGCAGAGTTGTTACTTGAAACAACTGCAACGCTTTGTCCTGACATTATGATGTTTGCAATAATATTCAAAATAGTTTGAGTTTTTCCAGTACCTGGAGGGCCTTGAATTATACTTAATTCATTTGATAATGCTCTATTAACAGCTAAAGCCTGACTATTATTAAACCCGAACGGATAAACAATATTTTGTTTTAATTTATCATCATTGTTAGGATGTTTTTGACTTATAAATTTGGCCAACATACTATTGCTGTCGATAAAATCTATTTTGTTATAATTAGATAATAAAATATTTTCACCATTTTTTGTTAAGCCGATGGCATTAGCTATATCTTTTAAATATTCAAAACAATTTTTTGCTTTTTGATCCTTTAGTTCCGATTCAATTATTTTAACATTATATCCTGCATAAGTATATTGTTTTCCATTATTAAATATAATGTTATATTTATTCCCAACTTTTTGATATCTAATAATTTTATTAGTACATTCTTCACCTTTTAAAAATATACGAAAATTTTTTGTCATAACACAATTATAATAGCATAAACCCGTATAACCTTTGAACTGTGATTTATCATACATTGATTCTTTTCGTTTTTTATCCCAATCATATTACCTTTTCCAGTAAAACAAGCAAGATAGGTATAAAGAAACTTTTGTTTAAAGATTAAATGCACAAAAATATGAGATTAATTAAATAATTTAGAACATTTTTCTTGAATATTTAATGCAACATCTTTTGCAAATTTTTCCTTGAGTCCTATATTTTGGGCAACCGCCAATATATCATCTAAAGTTGGATTTTTGCCTTCTCCGTTGATTGTTGTTGCGTGTTCGCCATTAAATGAAAAACTATAAGTCAAATCATACGCAGGAGATAAATGCCATTCTTTTTTTGTATCATCAAAAAGAAAAGAAAAATTCTTTGAATGGTCATCTCTGTTGTGTGCAAATACATTAAAACACATTAGCCTGAATAATTGTTCAACATCTTGATAATTTCTTGTTAATTCAAGTGTTAGCTTCATCAATGTATTGTAATCAAGATTAGGAAGCCTGTGGCTTGTTTCTAATAGCCCGCTTGCCGATACCATATGGACTTTTTTACAGTTTTTGCGGTCAAACCTTTGGACTCCAAAATACCCCGAACAAATTTTTGATGGAAAAAGCCTTGTTTCAGGCATATTTATGCCGCAATCTTTTGCACATAATGAATATTGATACTCTTTTTCGCCAATATTTTTAGGGTCAACTGATGACGGAAATTTAATTATCCAATCTTCGTTATCTATAGAAGTTAAAATTTTGGGTCTTGCTCCGCCGGATGAACCGCCCAGTTGAAAAAGTTCATCTAAGTTGTCCGAATCTTGTGATTCTAATATTTTTGAACACTCTTGTGCAAGAATATCGTAATCACTAATGTTATTTTCTGATTCAAATCTATGTTCCGGCTTATAAGTTAAAGCCCCCATACCGCTTTCCTGAACAACAGCAAGCCGATTGAGATTATCAATTCCCTCAGGGTAAATTTTGTTTTTCAAAAATAACCTGTCAACAAGTAATCTTCCCCAACCGTCAGGCAAACTGTCGTTAAAGACTCCAAATAAACCGCCAAATGGGTCATATTTTGGAATAAAAACTTTCTTTATGAGCGGCAAACTAAAAGGTGAAATGCTAAATCCATTATTTAACCAATCTGAGTCATATTCAAAAGCAACAACTCTTTCAGGTGTTTTGGCAAGAGTTCCAACTAAAATATCGTTATAAAAAACTTTTAAATATTTATAGTTATCCATTTATAACCTCATCAATGGAATTGTAGCTTCTTTGTGTGAATAAATTTTCTAAAACCCGCTCTAAATTAAGAGCGATTAGGATTTTTATAAAAGAATTCAAAGAAATTTCATACTTGGATTCAAATCTTTTGATAGAACCAAGACTAACACCTGATTTAGACGCAAGTTGAGCCTGAGAAATTTTAAGCTTTTTCCTGTGCTGCTTAATTTTCTCAACCAATTCTTTTGCGATATCATTCGGAGTTTTAGGATTAAATAAAAAATCATTCATAGATAATATATTATACTAATTTTGTTAAAAAGTCAATGATTAGATAATATATTATCTATTTTATTGCAAGTAAAATACAACAAAATGAAGTTGTGTTGTATTTTGGGGGTAAATGTATAAGGGTAGTGTAAATAGATTTTTTGCAGGCGGAAGTTTTTGAATGCTATTTAAACGATATTTAAACACTGTTTAAATGGTGTTTAAATTTTGTGTCATTCGACTTTACTTTTTACAGGAAAGAAGCACTCATTGTGAGTGATTAAGCGAGTTTAAAAATGAATGTAGTACAACCTATAAAAAAGATAGAAGATATACAAAAGATTAAAAAATATTTGGCAAAAAAGCCAAGAGATGCTCTGCTTTTTAGTTTTGGGATAAATACAGGACTTAGAATATCTGATATATTATCGCTTGATGTTGGGGATGTAAAAGGCAGAAATTATATTGAAATTAGAGAGAAAAAGACGAATAAGTATAAGAAATTTCCGCTTAATAGGTTTTTGAAAGAGGAGA
>CALUYN010000022.1 GCA_944325025.1 Candidatus Gastranaerophilales bacterium
TTGGTTTTTCTGGCTGTCAGACCTAAAAATCTAGCTTGTGACGCTGCCATTCCCATTTTTGTCGATCTTCCTTTCGTTTAGTTTAGTACTCGTAATCATGTTATCGACACATGGGGTTAAAAACTTTAATCATGTTTGTAATCATGTTAAGATATTGTAACATTTGAGGTTTTAGGATTATTCCTAAATCGGTCTGAAATATAGGCCAGTATTGCTCCTCCGATTTCTTCATTTGGATCGAAATTTGAGGTTTGCGGACGCAGTGAATTTTGAATTAACATTTTTACAAGCGGGCCGAAGGCGTCAGGAACCTGTGTTTTTCTATAAATCCCTGCTAAAAATGTCTGAATGTTAGGGGATGTTGTATTGTTAAAACGTGATAGAACGGGATACATTTTATCTATCCCTTTTACGCCTTCATCTGCCATTCTGTCTATAATGTACAAAGTTTCGGTAATCTGTGCCTCGTTGTTTGAATGAATTAAAATATCTGCAAGGTAAGGCAGTGCAGTTTCTTTTTGGGAAACAAAGCAGTCTACTTTATTCTGGTCAAAGAGTGTATAATTTCTGCTGCCTTGTGGAAGACGGCAAGATGAGTAACAAGGTATATTATTACTATTATTATATATATAAGGACTTTGCATCTTTGAATCTATGCATCTTAAAGTCATTTATTACTCCTTTTATGAATACACAAACGGCGGGCCGTTTTTGATTTCTAATAATATATTATCAGCCATAACTTTTAGTTCTTCTTTGGGTTTTCCGTTATCTGCCTGTTTGTAGAATTCATCCACGAGCGGCTGAATTGCTGCGTCTTTTTTTGACTTAAAATTACGCAATTCTGTTGATACAAGTCTATTTTGCAAGTCAACTTCAGTTTGCGCGTTTAGTTTTTTCACCTGAACTTCTTTTATGGCCTCTCCTGTAAGTTTGCCGCCATAACTGAGTGCCGTAAGCCCTGTTATTCCGAAAAACAATTGTTTAAACTGCTTGTTATCCGTATCTAAAAGCCAGTTATAGAAAAATGCTCTGTAATCGTCTACATGGGAATAGAATGTCGGTTTTGGCGTTCCGTCGCCGCCTATTGTTTCGTTTACTTTTGTTGTTGATGTTTTTGATTTTTTTATCAGTTTTTGTATAAACTCGTTGAGTTCGTTTTTGTCCCAGTTAAGATTTTTAAGATATTTTTTTATTGTATCTTCTTTAGCATCAATTGATTGTAAATATGCTTCAAGTAGTTTTTTATCGTTATCTTTGCTCAAAGCTGATGAATTTTTTATAATATCAGAAATTTTGGTTTCGGTATCTTTTACGGCTTTTTCAAGGTAGTTTTTACTTTTGCTTAAATTCCTCAGGGATAAGTAGCCGAGTCCGACTATTCCTGCAACTGTCGCAGCCCCTAGCAAAAAGTAATTAAAATTATTTTGATTGTCTTTTTTGTGCGGTATTCCGCCTGTAAATTGCAGGTGTTTACCAAAGTTTGGAAGGATTTTATCTTTGTCATCAGAGAGATATCTTCCGAATTCGCGGGCTTTTTCTGAAAGCATGCTCCGTGTTATTTGAATTTTGCCGGCAAAAGACTGGGTTTCTATATTAATAAGCTGTTCCTGCATATTTTTTTGAATATCTGCTTCGCGCTTTTTCACCCACACTTCTTTAAATCCATCGAAGAAGGTTTTGCCCATAAATGCCATGGCAGTTAGAGTTAAAACCCCAATGCCTGCATGAATTGTTTTTCTTGTCGGGCTTTGAATCATCTGGTATAAAGCCTGATGTGTTTCTTCATTCAAGGCAACATTTCTTGTTGTTGCGGGAAGCCGTTTTTCATTTGAAATTTTCAAATTAATTCTTGTATTGCGTCTTACAAAAGCAGACATTAATGCAACTGCGCCCATAACACCTATTGATACAGCACTTATCGGCAAAATACTTTTGTTCGTATCATTATTTTTTTCATAAAGTCTTGAAGGCATCTTAACATTATCCGATATCACAAGGGTATCGCAGGTACTGTCAAGATTTGTTGTACAGTCAGGACAATCCTTGATAAAATTGTTAACAAGAACGCCTTCTTTTGTTTCAGAGTTTGCGCGCCTTTGAGAATTGGTTAAATTTCTCTGCTGTCTTAATGTTTCGCTGTCACGAAGCGGGCTAATCGTCATTTTCTTTTAAATCCTTTTCATTTTCTGTCAGCTTTTTGTAAAGTTCATGTATAAATGTTCTTAGTTCAAAAGCTTTTTTTGTTTCATCAATTTGTTTGTCATCGTTATCGGCGTCCATTGGCTGAAAGATTGAAAACAGAGATTTTACTTTCTTTTTTAAATCTTTGAAAGCATCTGATATTTTCTTTTCAATTGAGGCTTTTAATTCACCCATCATTGCCGTTAATTTATCAGATATATCAGCTAATTTTTGCTGAATTGTCTGTATTGTATTTGAGATAGCTGAAGGAATATTTGCAATTGTTCTTACAATTCCGCCGATGACTGTATTTAATACAAAGTTTACAGGTTTTGCAATTATTGCGGGAGTGTTGTTTGAAAAAAACTGGCTTATATTAGCTAACTTCTGGCTTGAATTCATTAAAGCATTCTGAAATGCCTGAACCCTTAGAGCAAAATTTTGGGCGTCCTGTTCCCGCTGTAGTTTTGCCTGCTGCTGAGCCTTTAGAAAGGCTCCTATTGCTGCGCATTCGTTCCAGCTCATTTCTCCGGGTTTTGCTGAAAAGTCGGCCTTTTTCATCCCGCCTCCGCCGCCCATCCCGTTGCATATCGGACATGCACCTAGAGGCATGCCATGCGGGCATGTTCCAACTCTTGAGCTGTTTGTTTGTAAAGATGTAACTGACATTAAAAAATCCTCTAGCTATTAGAGGACTCAAAGAAATATATTTTACAAAAACCCAAACTGCACGCAGGTCATTGTATTCTTTGAGTGTTCCGGCTTTTACGGCTGCGGCAGCAGCTAGAGATATTCACTCTATTTCCTCTTAACTAAAAGAGTAAAATAAGCAAAATTCTAAGTCAATTTATTATGTTTAAATATTAAACAAATTTTATTATATATAACAAAAATTTATATTTTTATGTTTTTAAGCCCCTATGAACAAAGTTGAACTTTTTAAACCAGTCATAAGGCTGTATAAACCTGATGAAACAAGAAAGCTGTGTTCGTTTAAAGTGCCTCAAAACAAAGCCGGTGAACTTTTTGTCGATATTAAGCCTGAATCTCCGCTGAATAATTTTAGATTTATTATAGAGTTAAAAAATAGGCTTGGAAAACTTTTGGGATATGAGATTTATTCACATTTTGAAGGTTCTGACAAAATGACCGGTTTATATATAAACGTTTTGGACGAATACAGGCAAAGACATTATTTTTTGGGTGAAATTCTTCGTCTTGCAAGCATAATTCAAATGCTCGAAAATAAAATCAAAACTTTTTCAATAAAATCTAAAGAAACAGCAATTTATTTTCACTCAAAATACAAATTTGAACCGTCAATTACCTCTTTTGACGAAAGGGACAGATTGTTAAAAAATGTAGCAGATGATACAGATCCTAATTTTAAAGATTTAGCATTGCAAGCCAAAGAATTGATTGAAAGAATTAAAACACCCTTGCAGGATGATGAAAAAAGACGCATGTGCGTAAATGCAAGTGCTGTTTTAAAAGAATACATATCACGTGCACTGGCAGATAATTCAACAAAACAGCATAAACTTAAATGGCCTGTGGATATGAAACTGACAGACAAAATAGTCAGAGAAAACAAAGACTATCTGGATTCACTTTTTGCAAAACACGGTATAGACTATAAAATATAAATAATTACATCAAAAAATAAAAATGTATTTTATAGACGTTAAATTTTATTAAAATAAATTACTTTCTTATTTGCGTATTTTTATTAAGTAGAGTACAATTAATATATTATGGTAGTAACAGAGGAACAATTATATTCTGACATCCCCCCGACAAAGCTGAGAAATAAGGAGGAAAAATTCAAACCGGCTAAGACAAGTAAGTTTTGGCTGTGGGTTGCAAGTATGTTTTTCTTTAACATGCTTCAAAACCGTTTTTATGCTTTTAGATACAAAGGAGCGGAAAACTATTTTGAAGGTGATCCTAATGTGCCGGTAATCCTTTTTGCTCCTCACAGCAACTGGTGGGATGGAATTGTTTTCTATAACATAACACACAGAATTTTTCATAAAGAAATCCGCCTTATGGTTGAAGAATTGAACAGATTCCCGCTGTTAAGGCGCGGAGGAGCATATTCAGTCAACAAAAAATCTCCTCAGTCTGCTATGAAAGCTTTGCAATATTCAGTTGATGTTGTCGGCGATTTAAGAAATATACTTTGTATTTTCCCGCAGGGCATTATAAGACCGCCGCATTACAGACCGATAGAGTTTCAAACAGGGCTTGCATATATTGCGCAAAATGCCGTTAAAAGATATGGAAAGGTTAATCTTATACCGCTTGCCGTTGATTATACATTTTTTAGAGATAACAGACCTGAAGTTATTGTAGAATTCGGAAAAAGAATAGAACTTTCAAAAGACAATTTGCCAAAGGATAGAAAAGAATTAACCCATAAGTTTGAAAGAGCACTGGAAGAAGTTTGTGATAATCAGGCTTATGAGATTTCACACGGTGATATTACAAAGTATAATATTTTATTCAAACAGCATCTAAAATGGTATAGACGAATTGAACAGAGGTTAAAAAGTATTGACTTGCCGCCGGTTTCAGGTGTGTAGGCAGATTTGAGGCGAAGAAGCCAAGCCTGTTTAAAGATAGTAAGAACCAGGGCACTAAGGTACTAAGAATTTTCGTCATTGCGGACTTGATCCGCAATCGCATAATTGTTATAGCAGAAGACGGAGGGCAAGAGGTCAGGAAGGCAGGCTATTTCCGTCATCCTGAATTTATTTCAGGATCTGAATTACAAAGAGCAAATAGCACAGAGAAATAAACTCCTTCCCTTTTCAGGGAAGGTTGGGATGGGTATCGGTCATTCATTTTGTTAAAATTGTTACCCACCCCTGCCCTCCCTAATCAGGGAGGGAGCATCATGTCATTGCGAGGAGGACGTAAGTCCGACGTCGCAATCGCATAATCGTGGCGATAATGCGATTCTTCGGGACAAGCCCTCAGAATGACTTAGCACCTGTATCCGTCATTGCGGACTTGATCCGCAATCGCATAATTGTTATAGCAGACGGAGGGCAAGAGGTCAGGAAGGCAGGCTATTTACGCAAAAATTATCCCCTCTTCCCCCTTTGGGGCGAGAGAACATAAATCAACCCCTTCTACTATGGGAGAAGGGGTTTAATTTATGCATTATAACGTTTGAACGATTTTTCTATGTTTTTGGATATTGTGTTTTTAACTGTATCATATTCTGTTGTTAGAGAAGATATTTCTGTATCAAGATTTTTCATTTTCAAATCTAATGTTTCTTCTTTAGCGTTTAATTTTTGTTTTTCAGTATTATACTTGGCTTCTGCTTGAGCAATATATGTTTCATCAGCAATTTCTTTTATGTAAGAATCTGTTGCATAGTTGGCCTGGTAGTAATATCCGTCTTCTTTTACTTTGGATATATACAACATACCGCTTTGAAGCATTTGCTGCAGGTATTCTTTATCTTCTATTTTGTTATTTTCAGTCCATCCGTTTGCGCAGAGTTGGTTGAATAATGTGTCAAAGAATACTGCCTGCCCCGTATCGTCGCTTGAAACAGTTGAACCTGTTGCCCATGTGTACGTGTATGTATAATCTGAGGTTACAAGTTTATTTGCAGTGGAGCAAGCTCCTATTTGGACTTTATACTTGTCATTTCCATTATAATCTACTTTATCCACGCCGTTCATATAGTCTGCAAAATATGTAATAAATGCTTTGGCTAAATTATTCAGGTTAATACCACCTGTAGTATGGTCATTACCATCATCTCCGCCGCCCTTACCTGAACCGACAAAAGTAAAACCTATATAATCTTTTGAAGCTTCTACATATTGAGGCTGATAGTATTCGTCCCAAGAGCCCTGACCTGCGACCTTATTACCTACTGATGATAAATAATCTCTTACGGAATGACCTTCATGAGCTGAATCGTAATCTGTTGCATCGTCGGTATCCTCACCCCAGTCTTTCGTCAGCCAGTACTCATACTCTGATCTTGTCGAGTCAGGTATAATTAGTTGTTCTATCTGCTGTTTTGCGTATGCAAGTGCCGCACCTGTATAACCATCTCCAAGGTCTAATAATGCTGAAAATTCATCATACATCCAATCAAGGATGCTTGCACTATTATCTGTGCCGCCTGTTAGAAACATTTGCATTAGCGCAACACCATACACAGGGCTCTGTTCACCTCTAATACCTTCATAACCTAAATAGTATTGTTTATTACCGGTTAACAAATCTCCAAGGGTAAAGGAAGCATTTGCAGCACTATGATTGCTGTCTACTACAAGTTTAAGGTAGGATGGATCCCTATCTCCTTTAGCATTGTGACGGTCTTGCCAAGGCAAATCTCCTTGATTTATTGTATATGCACTGCCAGTATTATTTAATAAATCTGCCAGTTCATTAATATTACCGCTATCAGTTGTAATAGCAACAGTCGTACCGCCGCCAAAACCTGCTGCCTGATTATATGGCAGACCAAGTATTGTACTTGCTGTCTTATCTGTTATCAAACCTGCTTGCGCTAAACCGTTTACAAACGCATTGCGCATTGTTTCAGACGGCAATGTCCCCAAACCTTCCTGTGGAATACCGGCTGCACGCGCTGCGGCTGCATATTTGCTGTTTAAGGTTACTCTGCCTGAAGTATCTGTCAAAGTTATAGGCATATAATCGTTTAATGTTGAAGGAGTCATTAAAATATCATAAGTTAAAGGTGTATTTGTATCACCAGTTCCATAATAGTCATATACTAATTTTGTTTGGTCTAGAGAATTCTGGTATTCATTTGAAAGGTCAGCAAGCTCTCTGGACAATGCTATCTTCTGGTGAGATAGACGCATTGACTGGAATTCACAATCAGATTTTCTGCTTGTGATGCTTAACAATCTCGCTTGTCCCGCTGCTAATCCCATTTTTTAAGATTTTCCTTTCAAACTTAGTAACGTTCATGTCTTACTACGACATTTTTAGAAGAAAACTTTAATATAAATAAGTTATTTCGTTACAAATTGTAATATTTAGAAAAATACTTTCGGTGTTTCTCTTTTTCGCTAAATTCTTACTATTATGCGATTGCGGATCAGCTTTGCTGTCCGCAATGACGAAAATCGTAGCCCCCTCTCCTTTACAAGGAGAGGGGAGGGGTGAGGTTTCTTTTTTACCCTCTCCCTCAATCCCTCTTCCAAGAGAGGGAAAAAGTTACCATCCATCCTAACCTTCCTGCCAAGCTCATGAAGATTTCGCTATTATAGTAGGTGCTCCATATCTATTAAGTTATGTAAAATTGATATTTTTGTAATATCTTTGATTGATGAGATTTTTCTAAAAAGTGGTATAATATATGTAGAAAGGTAAGTTGATTAAAGATTTAGAGTTTTTCTGCTGCGGGTGCGGAAAATGTTATCAGCCGGTGACATATCTTGCTATAAATTTATATAACAAGATAGCAGAAAGGCATAAAATGAGTAATTTACAATTTCAAAACGATTTAGACAGACTGACAGAGGTTCTTCCTGAAAAAGTAAAAAAACATATTACTTATGAAAAAATGGAAGATGTTATAGAAATTGTTTTGGATATCGGCAGAACCCCTGAAATTCGTCACGCCGGCGGTAAAATTGAGTATTTGGGAGATGAATTTGTCACAGAAGACGACATTAATTATATAACAAGTCGTATTCAAGAATTCACTTCTGATAATCGTTCAGGAATTCCCGGAACTCTCCACAGGATTAGTGCAATAAGAAACCGTCAGGGGAAAATTATCGGTCTGACCTGTCGTATCGGAAGAGTCGTTACAGGTACAATTGCCTGTATTAAAGATATCTGTATGATGAACAAAAGTATTCTGTTTCTCGGGCGTCCTGGGGTTGGCAAAACTACGAAACTTCGTGAAATCTCCCGACTTGTCGCAGATGAACTAGGAAAACGCGTTGTAATTGTCGATACTTCAAACGAAATTGCAGGCGACGGAGATACCCCGCATCCGGCTATCGGGCATGCAAGAAGAATGCAGGTTACTCAGCCGCAGTATCAAAAAGATATTATGATTGAAGCGGTTGAAAATCATACCCCTGAAGTTATTGTTGTTGATGAAATCGGAACGGAAGAAGAAGCGCAGGCTGCAAGAACAATTGCGGAACGAGGGGTTATGCTTATTGCAACAGCACACGGAAACAGCCTTGAAAATTTAATCAAAAACCCGACGCTGTCAGATTTGGTCGGCGGTATTCAGTCTGTAACTCTTGGTGATGACGAAGCTAAACGAAGAGCTTCTCAAAAAACTGTTCTTGAAAGGGAAAAACAGCCGACTTTTGATGTTGTTATTGAAATTCTCGACAGAAACACCCTTGCTGTCTATAAAAATACAGCAGAAGCTGTTGATTATATACTTCGCGGCTGGCCTATAAGACCGGAAATCCGAAAAGTAGACAAATCTTATGAAAATGAACTGCCGCCTCAGGAAACTTCCCCAAAAACAGAACCGACTTTAAAGGATTTGCCTCAGGAGATAAACAGAATTGATAAAAATATCGCAGAGCATAATACAGATAGTTTAAAATTCAGCTTTTCACGCCAGAAATATGTTGATGAAGTTAAAGGCTTTAAAAAAATATATTTATATGCGGTTTCAAGAACGATTGTTGAAAAAGTTATTGAACGTTTGAACTTGAACGCAGAAATCACACGCAACCTTGATGAAGCAGATATTGTTATTGCTCATAAAAACTTTATAAAAGGCGGAGCAAAGGTTTTGAGTATTGCAAATGATTACAGGCTGCAGATTTTTTATGTAAAAACAAATTCAATGGCGCAAATTCAAAAGGTCTTAAAAGAAGCTTTGCAAATCACAGAAGCCTCTGAAACTTTATGCGGTTATTATGATGATGCTGAGCGTGCGCTTGATGAAGCTAAAGCTGCTATTAATAAAATTCTTGCCGGAGCCGAGCATGTTGAACTTACGCCGCAAAATCAGCATATAAGAAAGCTGCAGCATGAACTTGTCGAACAGCACAATATGAAAAGTACTTCTGTAGGAGAAGGCGATAACAGACATTTGAGAATAGTTGGCGGTAAAGAGTTTAAGCAGTAATTATTTCGACTCTAATTTCTTTTCATATTCTGCAAATTCTTTATCTTGCTTATGCATTCTGTATAAAAAATAAGCAGGTGCTAAAATTACAAAAGCCATTGATAAATATTGCGACCAATCCATTATATTTCTCCTTCTTTTAATTTCCCGAGTACTTTAGATAGTTCTGTCCGTTTTACAAAGTATGCATTAAAAAATACGATTGTCCAGAAAAATCCAAGTATAAGATAAAAATAAATTAAAAAGTTTTTTCTTCAACAATGCTAAACCCTATAGCTCCGCCGCCGGTTATGAACATTGCACCCCATAGGTGGTTCATTTCGTTTCTTAAACAGTTTGCTTTTTCTCTCAAATAGTTATCGCTCATAAAACGATTATATCATTCTTTTAATTGTAAGGCAATAAAACAGAGAGTTGAAATTTCAACTCTCTGTTGTTTTTTGCTTTCCACGTTCATTTTACAGATTAACGTAAAGCCTAATGTGGTGGGCTAAGCGGCACCTCTCCTCAGTAAGTTTTGTAAGTTCATACAACCCACTGATTGGGAAAGGGACTTTGTCCCTATTTGCAGCCGAGAGGACCTTCTTCCTCTTTGCTGTGTTTGAACTCGATAACCGCTTGAGCTGCTGCAAGTCTTGCCTGCGGGACTCTGAACGGTGAGCAGGATACGTAGTTCAAGCCAATTCTATGGCAGAACTTAACTGATGCCGGATCTCCGCCGTGTTCTCCGCAGATACCGCGTTTCAGGTGCGGTCTGACTTTTAATGCTTTATCAAGAGCGATTTTCATTAATTGTCCGACGCCTTCCTGATCAAGTGTTGCAAACGGGTTTGCAGGAAGAATTTTTTGTTCTACATAGTTTTGTAAGAACTTGCCTTCTGCATCATCTCTTGAGTAACCAAATGTCATCTGGGTTAAGTCGTTTGTTCCGAATGAGAAGAATTCTGCGTATTCAGCAATCTGATCAGCAGTTAGTGCTGCACGCGGTATTTCAATCATTGTTCCGAACATATAGTCAACTGTAACGCCTTTTTCATTCATTACTTCTTTAGCTACACGTTCAAGAACTTCTTTTACGGTTTTAAGTTCGTTAACGTGTCCTACAAGCGGAATCATTACTTCAGGTTTAACGTCTAATCCTTCTTTTTTCAAATCACAAGCTGCAGTAAAGATTGCTCTAACTTGCATTTCGTTGATTTCAGGATATGTTAAACCTAAACGGCATCCTCTTAAGCCCATCATCGGGTTAGATTCAGACATTGCTTCAACGATGTTGAGAAGTTTTTCGTCTTCTTTGTAATCTTCGCCTTTAGCTTTTTTAGTTGCAACTTTTGCAATTAATTCTTCTTTGTCAGGCAAAAATTCGTGAAGCGGCGGGTCAAGAAGTCTGATTGTCATTGATTTTTCGCCTAATGCTTTGAACATTGCGTAGAAATCGCTGTATTGCATTGGCAAAAGATGATCAAGAGCTTCTTTTCTTGCTTCCGGTGTTCCTGCAATAATCATTTTCTGTACCCATGGAAGTCTGTCAGGATCCATGAACATGTGTTCTGTTCTGCAAAGACCAACGCCTTCTGCACCAAGTTCAAGCGCTTTTGCAACGTCTGCAGGTGTATCTGCGTTAGCTCTTACGCTTAACAATTTAGTTTCATCAACCCATTTAAAGAGTTTCTGGAAGTTTTCATCCATTTTAGGCGGAATTAAATGTACTGCGCCTGCCATAACTTCGCCGGTACCGCCGTCAAGTGATATAACATCATCTTTGTGGTAAACAGTTCCATCAGAAGCCGTCAATGTTTCGTTTTTCAGATCGATTGATAAATCTTCGCAGCCTGCAACGCATGGTTTTCCCATACCTTTTGCAACAACAGCAGCGTGTGATGTCATACCGCCTCTGAGTGTCAAAACACCCTGAGATTGAATCATACCGTGAATATCATCAGGGCAAGTTTCAATTCTGACTAAGATAACTTTTTCACCTGCTTTACCGCGTTCAGCTGCTTCTTCTGTATCAAATACGATTTTACCTACAGCTGCACCCGGAGAAGCTGCAAGACCTTGAGCAATTTTATGAGCTTCTTTTTTAGCTGCAGGGTCAAAGTCAGGAAGCAATACCTGATAAAGCTGATTTGCATCTACAAGTTCAATTGCTCTTTCCTTGTCAATAATGCCTTCTTCGCACATTTCAACTGCAATTCTTACAGATGCTTTAGCTGTTCTTTTACCGTTACGGGTTTGAAGGATATATAATTTACCTCTTTCGATTGTAAATTCCATATCCTGAACATCTTTGTAGCCTTTTTCAAGTTTTTTTGCAATATCAACATATTGTCTGTATAAATCCGGCATTTCATGTTCAAGTTCTGCAATCGGTTTTGGAGTTCTGATACCTGCAACAACGTCTTCACCCTGAGCATTTGTTAAGTATTCGCCGTAGAATTTGTTTTCACCTGTAGACGGGTTTCTTGTGAAGGAAACACCTGTTGCACAGTCGTCGCCCATATTTCCGAATACCATTGTTTGAACGTTTACTGCAGTACCGTAGTTGTGGTCGATTTTATAATGGTTTCTGTATGCAACAGCACGCGGAATATTCCATGACCTGAATACTGCTTCAATTGCTTCTTCCAATTGAACGTATGGATCTTGCGGGAATTCTTTGCCTGTTTCTCTTTTGATTAATTCTTTATAAGGTTCAATTAAAGATTTCCAATCTTCTGCTGTCAAATCAGTATCTGATTTGTAACCTTTTTCTTCTTTAATTTTATCTAAATAGTCTTCAAATTTTTGTCTGTCGATTTCCCAGGCAACTGAGCCGAACATTGTTAAAAATCTTCTGTAAGAATCGTAACAAAATCTAGGGTTGTTAGTAAGCTTAATCATGCCTTCAACAGTTTTGTCATTTAACCCCAAATTCAAAATAGTTTCCATCATACCCGGCATTGAAAGTCTTGCGCCTGATCTAACGGAAACTAAAAGCGGATTTTCAGCATCGCCGAATTTTTTACCTGCCTGATCTTCAACTTCTTTCAGATAGTATTTTACTTCATCCATAAGCCCTGACGGCATTTTGTTGCCGTGGTTAATGTAATCCATACAGGTTTCTGTAGTGATAGTTAACCCCGGAGGAACTGGCAGTCCCAAATTGGTCATTTCAGCAAGGTTTGCACCTTTACCGCCAAGAAGATTGCGCATGTCTGCGTTGCCTTCTTTGAACAACCATACACGTTTTTCAGTCATAGTTTATCTCCTTTCTTATTGTATAATAAACACTTAATATCTTGATATAACTATAACATGAAAATAGCAAATGCAACAGTTTTTTATTTTGGGACTTAATATCGCAGTTTACAGAAAACAATATCTAAAATGTCACCCTGAACTCGTTTCAGGGTCTAATTGGATGAGATGCTGAAACAAGTTCAGCATGACATTTTGTCCATTATTGGTGTAAACAGCGATATAAAGTCCTTTATTTTTTGAAATAATCGCAGATTAAAGTTTTTTTGTGCGGAAGAAAATTTCTCAAATTTATTACAATTTTGTTTTTCTTTGATTCTTCTAATTCTTTTTTCAGGATGGCTTTTTCTAAAACGACTTTGTTGTATAAATCAGAGCATATTGAACTTTTGTCAATATGTTCTTTTAATTTAGCCAGTTGAATTTCTTTTTCTTTTATTAATCGGGTTAGTTCTTTTTCCACTTTGAAAGACCTCTTGAACTGTACCATATTAGAATAAAGCCAATCCGTTTTTTTTAAATCATTTTTTTAGTTGATTTAAACCTATGCAGGTAATAAATCATACTCATAACCGATTTTTAGAGCTTTTAGATTTAATGGTAAAAGGTTCTTTCTGTGTGGCGGTATGACAATATCTAAGGCCTGATTTAAAGATTCAAGGCTTACAATTTTGCCAGCTTTTGCAAGAAGTCCGAGAGCAAGTATATTTGCCATTTTTGTATTGCCCAACTCGTCAGCAAGCTTTGTAATAGGCGCAAAAAGATAGTTAATATCTGTTCTGGTTCTAATTTCTTTTGCAAGTGTGGAATTTGCTATCATCCATCCGCCTTTTTTAATTTTTGATAAAAATCTGTCAAATGATGCCTGATTTAAAGCAACGACAAAATCAGTATCAGCTTTATTAACTTCGCTGACTTCTTCATCACTCATAACTACTTCACAATTTACAGTACCTCCGCGCATTTCTGCTCCGTATGAAGGATACCAGGTTACGTGTTTTCCGGCGAGCATAAATGCATTAGCCAGTACTTCACCTGCTAATAATACGCCTTGTCCGCCAAATCCAGCTATTATAAAATTTTTCTCACTCATGTTTTCCTCTTTGTGGGTTTTGTATTCAATCAGTCATGCTTATATTTAGTTCAATATTTCTGTTTTACCTGCGGTAATATCTTTATAAATTCCGGGTTTAAATACCGGCATCATTTCGTTTCTAACTCTTTCATGAGCCTTTTGCGGCGACATTTTCCAGTTTGTCGGGCAGGTTGACAGGATTTCAACAAAGCCAAAACCTATTCCTTTTATTTGAACTTCAAAGGCTTTTTTGATAGCCTGCTTTGCTTTTCTTATATTTGCAACAGTATCGAGAGATACTCTTGCAGAAAATGCTGTCCCGTCGCAAAGCGCAATATGTTCTGCAATTTTTATCGGATATCCATAGTAATCAACATTTCTTCCGGTTGGAGATGTAGTTGTGACCTGTCCTAAAAGAGTTGTAGGGCCTAATTGTCCGCCTGTCATGCCGTAAGTTGTATTGTTAATACAAATAGCTGTCAGATTTTCACCTCTTAAAGCAGCGTGCATACTTTCTGCAAGTCCGATTGATGCAAAGTCGCCGTCGCCCTGATAAGTGAAAACAATTTTATCGGGTCTGGCTCTTTTTATCCCTGTTGCTTCTGCAAGAGCTCTTCCGTGCGGAGCCTCTAAAGAATCAACATTTAAAAAGTCGTATGCAGTTACAGAACATCCGATTGATGCTGCAAGAATTGTATTTTCTCTTATGCCGAGGTCGTCTAAAACTTCAGCAACAAGTCTTACTGCCACGCCGTGGTCGCAGCCTGGACAGAATGAATATTTTACATCTCCTTTCAGAGAGTCTGGTAATTTAAAAACTTGTGTTGCCATTATAATAATTCCTCAATTTTTTCTACAATTTCAGCTGCGGAAGGCGGAGCGCCCACTCCTTTGTGTATAAGTTCAACAGGGCATGCTCCGTTAACGGCAAGTTTTACATCATTGACCATCTGCCCCATATTTACTTCAACCGTTATGAATTTTTTTGCAGTTTTTGAAAGTTCCTGCAATCTCTTATTCGGGAAAGGATATAAGGTAATGGGTCTGAAAAATCCCGCTTTAATCCCTTTTTCTCTAAGTTGTTTCATTGCCGTTTTAACATTTCTCGATGTGCTGCCGAAACTTACAAGAATTACATCGGCATCACCGGTATTAATTTCTTCCCATTGAACTTCGTTTTCTTCAATTGCCTTATATTTTTGGAAAAGTTTTTCCAGGAATACGCATTGATTATCCGCAAGCGGAGCATAAGAACGTATAATTCTTGCATTCCTGTCTTTAGCTCCTGTCAAAGCCCATTCTGATGTATCTATTTCAGGATAAGGGTAATCATGAAATTCAACCGGCTCCATCATCTGTCCTAAAAGGCCGTCTGCAAGCAAAACGGTTGGATTTCTGTATTTTTGTGCAAGGTAAAATGCTTTGTATGTCAAATCTACACATTCCTGAACTGTTGACGGTGCAAGTACTATAAGATGATAATCACCGTTTCCGCCGCCTTTTGTAGCCTGATAATAATCACCCTGCGACGGATAAATATTGCCAAGACCCGGGCCGCCTCTCATTACGCTTACGAGAACAACAGGCAATTCATCTGCTGTTGCGTAAGACAAACCTTCCTGCATTAAAGAAACAGCGCATGAAGAAGATGATGTCATGGCCTTAACGCCTGTTGATACAGCGCCTATAGTCATATTAATTGCGGCAAGCTCGCTTTCTGCAGAAACATATCCTCTTTTCAGCTCCTGCATTTTCCCGCTCATGAATTCTCCTATTTCGCTCTGCGGGGTAATAGGGTAGCCGAAATAACACTGACATCCTGCAAGGATAGCTGCCTGTGCTATTGCATAATTACCTTTTGTTAAAACTTTTTTATTGGTTAAACATTCTGTTGTCATTTTTGTTATCCTTTATAGACTTCCGTAATTGCTAAATCCGGGCATCTTGTAGCACACATTGCACATCCCAGGCATTCATTATTTGGATCATTAAATTCTACGACATGATTTCCCAAACTGTTTGTTTCTTTGCTGACTTTTAGCAGCTTTTTGGGGCATTCATCAACACACAAGTAGCATGCTTTACATTTTTCTTTATTAATCACTATGTAGCTCATCCACACCTCTTATATTTTTTTTGTCTAAGCAGTATTATACCACTTAATCAAAAAAGAGACATTATATCTTTACAATTGTAATATTAAAAGTTAACAGTTTGCATAGTTTATTATGGTTCTGGTAAAATATAATGCAGTGGGATATTTTTTTTAAGAAAGTGAAGACGAATGGCTTTAACAGTTGATGAAATTGCTGAAATTATAAACACAATGCGTGAAGAAAATGAAAATAACGTGCATAGTGTTGAGAGAGTTTTAACAGGGATAAATAATAAACTTGATATGATGGCTGAAGATAGCGAAGCTACTGATTTAATAAGAGTTTACATATCGGAGTTGAAAAAATCCGTTGATGAAAAACACACTATTACAGTTGAAAAATTCAACGAAATTGAAAATTATTTTAATAATCTTGCTTCAGGTAATGAAAAGCTTGCAAAAACATCTGAACTCAAAGATTTGTTTAATGCACTCGGCTCAAATATCAGCAATTTTTCAAGCAGTATTGTTGAACAAAAAGATATCCTTACCAATTTGGACGGAAAGCTTTCACAAATAGGTGATAATATTTATGGAAAAGATGAACTGGCTTCATTAATTAGTGAGGTATCGCTTGATATTTCGGCTGTAAGTTCTAATCTGGATAACTTGTTTAAAAATATTGAAGATAAGTTGTCGGATACTGCAGCTGTAATTAGCAGTATGGACAACTCTTCTCAGCTTATAGAAATTAAAAATGGTATTGATGGTATTTCATCCGGCATTCAAGCTTTGCCATCATCTATGTCCAGATTTCAAGATGTTTTTGAGTCTTTAAAAGAAGTAATTTCACAATCTTCTGCACAGGCATCAGATGAGTTGAAAGAAAAATTTGAAAGCCTTGAAAATTCTTTTCAAAATATTGTAACAGAGTCTGATTTTAAAGGTTTCAAAAGCGATTTGGCTGATTTTGTCCAGAAAATCATTGATAATTCATCGGTCTTAAATTCTGAACTTTCATATAGCACAGAGAGAATTGAAAATATTTTAACTACTGTAAAATCACTTGATTTTAGAGATGATTTTGAAAATATCGTAAGCAGAATTAATGATTTAAAAGAGTCTTTTGAAGAAGGCTCAAAGCTTAATTATTCAAATTTATCAGAAGAAATTAGCAATCTTTCGCAAAGTTTGGACAGAAGTTTTGTGAATTTGGATGATAGAAGACAGGAAATTTATTCATCTTTAAAAGGCAGTCTTGATGATATTCTTGGCAATTTATCGAATTTGTTTAATAACAATTCTCAAGAAAAACTGGATGAAATATCGCGCAGTATAATTAATATTTCAAATGACGTTATGTCTTTGAGGGGAGGAATATCTTCTGACTTCCAAGATGACTATGGTGATTTGAAAGCAGGTCTTGGCAATGTTATAACAGAACTTCAAGCATTAAAGAATGAAGTTTTGTCTAATAGCGAATCTGCATTAAATTCTTCAGCCCAAAATATTCAACGGCTTGAAAACAGAATAAATGAACAGATTACAGAACTTTCTGCAATAAAAAGTTTGATATCTGAAAGTAATAAACTGGAACCCTCTCAAATTACTGATGCTGTTGATAAAGCCTATGATAATATATCGCTTTTAGTCACAGAATTGAAAGATGAAGCAAATTCAAATTATGAAGCTGTAAAGGGGTATATAGAAGAACTTTCGCAAAATACTGCCAATCTTCAAAGCGATTTTCTTACTACAGCAGAACAAAATGCCGATAAAATAATTTCCAGAATAGCTGATGTTTCTGAAGCAGTTGGAGCATTCAGAGATGAGTTTAAGCAATCAGCTTTTTCCGGTCTGGAAAATTCTTCAAAAATTTTAGATTCTGTTGAAACAGTATCTTCAAAAATTGATTCTGTTGAACAGAGTTTATCAGGCAGTGCAAGAGTTAATTTTGAAACTTTAAAATCTGCTCTTGATGAGCTTTCTCAACGGATGGCTGATGATTTGCAAAAACAGCAGGATGTTTTTGTACAGTCTAATTTTATGGGGGATCAGCAAAAATTAGAAACACTTAATAAGCTGTCGGATGATATTAAATCTGTGGAAAATGCTCTTTCTTCCAATATTGAAACATTTAAGTCTAATGTACAGGAGAATATTTCAGCAATAAAAGATTATATAGGCGAAATCAACGGCTCTATATCTGCTGCACAGGCTGACAGCGAAACTAAACTAGGTGCAAAGCTTGAAGCTATAGAAGTTTTATCGCATGCTTTTGAGGCTTCTATTTCATCAGTTCATAATGAAGTAAAAAATGTGTTGGAACAAATTAAAAATCTTGATTTTTCGGAAGAAAATAATGAAATAAAAGTCCAGATTTCAAACATCGTATCAACTTCTAATTTTATCTTGTCATCTATAAATGATATCAGCTCAAAGAATTCCGAATTAACAACATTATTTTCAAATCTATCTGAAATTCTTGCTTCCAAGGAAGATATAGCTCAAATATCTGATAAGTTAGATATTATAGAAAAACAGGATTATTCTTATGATATTGAGCAGTTATCTTCCAAGATTGATGATTTATCAACTTTGTTTGAAGCTTCTTCAAATAATAATTATACAGGGCTCTGTGAAAAGATAGATTTAATCAATGAAAATTTACTTAAAAATGACAGCTCTGATATGGTTTTGCAAAAGATTAATGATTTTACCGAGGTAATCAACTCCGTAAAAGATATGATTTCCGGCATGGCAGATGAAAATAAAACTGCTATATCTGAAAAGCTTGCCGGATTTGAAGAAATGTTTGCAAAAGTCGTAACAGAAGAAGATTTTCGCAGTTTTAGAAAAGACTTTGCTGAATTTATCCAAAAAATTCTTGATAACTCCAGTGTTTTACACATAAATTCAGAAGAAAACAAGGAACAAATTGAAGCGATTTTAAATAAAATTGATACCTTTAACTATTCTGCTGATTTTGAAAATATAGCCGGTAGAATAGATGAAATAAAGCTGTCTTTTGAAAATAATTCAAAAATGAATTATGAAAGTATTATCAATGAAATTAATAATTTGAAGGCTCAATTGAATGATAGCCTGAATGACAGAAATAACTTAAATGCTGAAAATTTTGATAAACTTAGTTCAGAGTTGGAAAATTTAACAGCTAATTTTGAATTATTGAAAGATTTCTCTTCTAAAAATTCAGTTGATATTTTGGATAGAATTTCTGCAGAACTTCATATTATTGCAGATGAAACCGGGCAAAAAATTCAGAATAATATAAAATTAAGTTCTGAAGATTTAAAACTTTCAATAAATGATATTATCAGTGAGATAAATCTTATAAAGGATGATTTTGCAAAGAAAAATGATGCTGATACATTTAATATTACTTTAGGCTTTGACAGTGTTAAAGCATCTCTTGAAAATATTTTATCTGGCTTTACATCATTAAATGATGATTTAAAAAATTCGCAGTTAGAAAATTCTCAAAATATCTTATCAGATATTGTTAATGTTTCTTCTAAAGTTGACGATTTGAAAAGTGAAATTCAACATATTTCGGAAAGTTATCTTGACAGAGTGTATGAGGCTGTTAATGTTGTATCTGATAAACTTGATGTTATGTCTGAAGGTTTTTCAGGGGAAATTGTTAACAATCTTACTTCTTTGAAAGATATGTTTGAGAGATTGTCTAATGATTTAAAAGTTGTCCATGAAGAATCTGTTCAGCAAATTAAAGATGATAATGAGTTGCAGATTGCCGAGATTAAAACATTATCCGGCAGCTTAGACAGTTTTAAAAATCAGGTAAATGATGCTTTAGAAAGTTTAAAACTATATATAAGCGAATTAGATGCAAATGCAAACAGTTCACAAACAGCAATTGATAATAAAGTTACCGGAAAACTTCTGGATTTGGAAACTGCTCTTTCACGTGTCAGCGAAGAATATGAACAAAAAATGGAAATCCTTCAGGGCAAGTTGTCTGAATTTGTTCAAATTGTTGAAAACAGCACATCTGACACGGAAGCTAAAATCGCAAACTCTCTTGAAGAAATAACAGATGTTAAAAGCGAGCTTTCTTTATTGAGCAATGCGTTAAAGTCAGTAAAAATATCTGCTGATGAAAAATTTTCTGAATCTATGTCTGTTATAGATACAGGTATAGAAAACATTATCAATAATATTAAAACATCTGATAATGAAGTTGTTCATAATGTTGAAGATTTGATAAAAAATTCTTTGACTCCGCTAGATGAACAATTTTCAAAACTTCTTAATACTATAGAGGATTTAAAATCTGATGATAATTCTGCGTATAGTAATGATTTAATAACAAATATAGAAGACAAAATATCAGGTTTACGAGATGAAATAGGGTTAGTTAACACTGATATCTCTGATGCACTGCAGTGTAAAGCCGAAGAAATATTGCGCGCTTTTGAACCTGTCAAAACCGGCATTGAAGAGTTTCATGGATTTGATTTTGAAAAATTAATTCAAGAGTTGAAATCCCAGTTAGAAACTTCTTTTATGAACTTCAGTGTTGATGTTAACGGTGAAATTGTTTCTGCTTCTGAATCTGTGACAAAATTGGAACAGGCATATAAAGAAACTTTTGAAAAAATAAGTTCTATAGAGGATACGGTTTGCTGCAAAATTCAGGATGATATTGAGCTTCTTAATAATACACTGGAAAAAAGTGCTGCTGCCTTTACTCACTCTCTGGATGAAAAATTAGATGAATATGTCAGCGATTTAAAAGCGCACCTTGATGTAATATCAAATAATTCAGGCGAACAGGCAATTAAGGAAATGTCTTTTAAGCTTGATAAAATTGACGATATTCAAAATTCTATAGAAGAACAGACCGCAGCAATTTCTGTTATGGATAATAATATAAAAAATTATGTCCAATCGCTTGCTTCAAATAGCGAAGAAAAAGAATTGCTGCAGGGGCTTCATGATAAAGTTGACATTCTTTCATTGTCTGACGGAACTGATGAAGTATTAAGCTCTATTGGTGCAATTGATGAAAAAGCAGAAAAAAGAAACAGTGCTTTGATATCTGATATTCAGTCGGTTCACGAAAAATTGAGCGGCTTTGCTCAGACAGAAAGTAAAGTTTCTGATATGCTTTCAGCTTTGCATGAAAAAGTTGATATTTTTGCTCTTTCTAATACAAACGACGATGAGATACTAAATTCTCTTGAAAGTGTCGCGGATACGGAAAACAAGCTTTCAGATATGCTTACAGCTTTACATGAAAAAGTTGATGTCCTTGCAATGGGCAATAGCGACTCGGATTTGCTTGATGAAATTGATGATATAAAAGATCTAATTTTTGAACAGAGAAAATATTTTGAGGCATCATCAGATGAAAAATCTGCGGCTATTGATAAATATTTGAGAGATGTACTATTGAAACTTGACAATCTTGATTTGGAAAAGAATTCCGAGGATTTGAAAGAGTCAATAATGAATGCTCTTGTATCTTTGTTTGATCAGGTTTCTTTTGTCGAGGAAACAGAAGAGATTAAAGATTTTGTTGAAGAAAAAACTGATGAAATTAAACAAAATCTTTTGCAGGTTCAAACACAGCTTCATCAAATAGCAAGTTCAAATGATGATTTTGAATATTCTTATACGTTACAGGATGTTGAATCAGATATCGCAAAATTAAGGCTTGCGTTAAATCAAATATCTGCAGGTGCTGATTTTGAAGGGCTGTCAGACGGTATTAAAAAAATAGTAAGTTCTGTTGAAGGGCTTGAATCGTCGCTTACACAGGATCAGATTGTTGATTTGAAAGGTGATATTGAAAAACTTAATGATGATATTTTAAGTATAAGCTCCAGAACAAACAAATTACTGTTGACTTCTGATGAGTCTTATAAGGCTTTAAATGATGGCTTAAATAATTTCAGCGGTCTTGTTTACAGGCTTGAAGACAGAATTAATGAACTTGACAGAACGCAGCTTTCTGAAAGGCTTGAAAAGAAATTGGACAGTGTTCATTCTATGGCTGTTGCTTCTGCAAATGCTGACAAGGTATTTCATCAGGTGATGATGTATCTTGGAGAGTGGATTGACTCAACTACCGAAAATATTTCAAGCATATCTGATAAAGCTTCTGAAATTTTAACAATAAAAGAAAATATAGATGAACTTAGAAATGTTATTCCGGAAAAGTCGCAGCTTCTGGATGAGTTAGAGTCAAGATTTGAAAAACAGGAAGAACGTATCTCGGAACTTGAAACAAAACTTGATAAAATTTTATCAACACTTGAAGAAAAAGATTATATGGTGTTAAATAGAAAAGTGGATAAAATTGAAAAAATGTTGTCCAGACTTGGCAGTAACATAGAAAAGTTGACATCTTATGTTGATGAAGAATAGATTAATCTCTGATTTGAAAAAAAGTTTACCCTCATCTAACGTTCTTGGGACATTAGAGGAAAGATACGCCTATGCGCAGGACGCTACAAATGTCCGCAAGATAGAAAGTCTGCCTGATGCTGTTGTTTTTGTTCAGACAACACAAGAGGTTCAATCTGTAATTAAAATTGCGAATAAGTACAGAATTCCGGTTATCTGCCGCGGTGCAGGCACAAATGTTGTCGGAGCATGCGTTGTTCAGCACGGCGGGATAATTTTGAATTTTTCTAAAATGAATAAGATTATAGAGATTAATAAAGAAAACATGACTGCTGTTGTGGAGCCTGGTGTAGTTCTTGGAGATTTGCAGAGAGAAGTTGAAAAATTAGGACTTTTTTATCCGCCTGATCCTTCAAATCTTGCTGTTTCAACTATAGGCGGAAGCATTGCGCAGTCTTCAGGCGGTGCAAAATCTTTTAAATACGGAACTACAAAAGATTATATTATTGATTTAAAAGTTGTTATGGCAGATGGTGAAGTTTTACAGACAGGAGCAAATACTATAAAAAATGCAACAGGGTATAACTTAGGCAGTTTATTTGTCGGCTCTGAAGGTACGCTTGGTATTGTTGTTGAAGCTACTTTGAAACTTATTCCTAAACCTGAAAGCAAAAAAGTTATAATGGCATATTTTGATACTATAAAAGATGCAGTGCATGCAGTTAATTCTATCATTGATCAGAAAATATCTCCTGCAACGATAGATTTTATGGACAGAAATGCTATTCAAACTGTTGAAAAATTTTATCCTGCAGGACTCTTAACTGATAAAGATGCTGCCCTTGTAATTGAAATTGACGGTTTTAAATCTGCTATAAAATATCAGGAAAAAGTTATTACAAAAATTCTGGATATTTCAAATGCTTCTGCAATTCAGGTGTCGCATAACGAGCAGGAATACGAAAAAATTTGGACTGCACGCCGTTCATCAATGGGCGCCTGCGCAAAATTAAAGCCTAATGTTACAACAGACGATGTTATTGTGCCTCGTGAAAATTTGGAAAAACTGGTTTTAGGTATTCGTGAAATTTGTGAAAAATACAGACTTGATGTTTGCATGGTTGGTCATGTCGGCGATGGCAGCGTTCATCCGCAAATTCCTATAAATTATAAAGATGAAGATGAATATAGACGTTATAAACTTGCAAAGAGCGAGATTTATGATTTAACGGCTAAACTGGGCGGGATTTTGTCAGGCGAACATGGTATAGGTTCTGAAAAACGTGCGCATATTCACAAAGTTATAAATTCAACAGCTCTTGATTATATGCGTAAGGTTAAAAGAATTTTTGACCCGAATAATATTTTAAATCCTTATAAGATATTTTAAGCGTACTTGTTGTATAATTTTGTTATGGAAACCTTTGTACAAGAACGCATAAAGCCCGAAAAAAAAGAACTTGTTAAATATTTTAAGTCACTCGGTATTTCTGTTTATACATCAACAAAAGCCCGCGGGCATCAGGGATTTTTTCTGAAAAACAGAATTGATATTTCAAAAAATATTCCTGAAAACAGGATTGTACCCACTCTGCTGCATGAATTTGCACATTATATTCATTCTAAAATAGAACCTGATATGGCAAAAACAGGCGGAACTTTGAAAGTTCTTTTCCAAACTGATGAAAAAATGCTTTTAGATGAGCTTATCAGAGTTACAAATTTCGTTGACGAAAATTCTTTATGCGTAAGACTTTATGAGCATAAATCACGTGTAAAGGATAAAATTAAAGAATATGACAAATTTATAAAACTTTATTACCCGAAATTTCAGCGCTCAAAAAAGTTTAAAGAATTTGATAAGTTTATAAAGAAATCAAATGCGCGTTACCTGTTGAAATATGATAGGGTAAAGGTTATTGAAAGAGGATTTTTCAAACGGAATATAAAAATTTACACAATAGATAACATTGAAAAAGATTTTGACATGCCGCAGGCTTTTGCTGCATATATCAGGCTTAAATCATGCACAAGAAAGCTTGCGAGGATTTCTTCCCGTATAAATAAATATAAAAAATACTATGAAAAACCCGCAGAACTTTTTGCAAGACTGGTTGAAGGCCTCTACATTGATAAGGAATGGGTTGAAGCTATTGCGCCTACGGCTGCAAGGCATTTTTACAGACTGTTAAAAGACGGTTATTATATGGAATTGGAAAATATTTTACTGTAAATTACACTCGCCCGTACATATCTTCGTATCTTATGATATCTTCTTCAATTAGCGGGTCGCCTTTTTGAACCTCAATAACTTCAACATCCTCACTGTACGGGTTTTGAAGTGAATGAATAGCTTTTAACGGGATATCTACGCTATGTCCTGAAGATAAAATTAGTTCTTTGCCTTCAAGAACAACTTTTGCTGTGCCGGATAGGATAACCCAGTGTTCGCTTCTAAAGTTGTGTGATTGTACAGAGAGTTTCTGGCCTGGATTAACGTGTATAATTTTTGTTAAGAAACCGTCACCCTGTGCTATAACAGTATAAAATCCCCATGGCCTGTAAACTGTCTTGTGAACGAGATGGGTGTTGTCATTTTGTTTCTTTAAAGTGTCAAATATATATTTAACATCCTGAGTTCTATCTTTTTTGCAGGCAAGAATTGCATCTTCTGTTTCAACAATCACAGTATCTTCAAGTCCGATAGTTGCAACAAGTTTTGATGAAGCATATACAAAAGAATTTTTTGACTCTTTATCCAGAACATGTCCTATAAAAACATTGCCATGCTCATCTTTTTGGCTGACATCGTATATTGACTGCCAGGAGCCTAAATCATTCCAGTCGCTTTCAAGTTTTACAAGCGCAATTTTATCTGATTTTTCCATAATTGCATAGTCTATTGAGATGCTTGGCATTTTATCAAATTCAATAAACGGAATTTCACTGCTGTTCGAAAAGTCAAATTTTTCTGCAAGTTTTGCAATCTCAGGAGCATGCTTTGTTGTTTCTTCAAAAAGCGTTGATGCTTTGAACATAAATATTCCGCTGTTCCAGAAATATGTTCCGGCATGCAGATATTTTTTTGCGGTTTCTATGTCAGGTTTTTCTACAAACTCTTTTACTTTAAATCCGTCATCAAGTTTTTCTGATGTATTTATATAACCGTAACCGGTTTCCGGATAGTCAGGAGTTATTCCAAAAGTTACAATGTAGCCTTTTTCGGCGAGTTTTTCTCCTTTTTTTACGGTAGATAAAAATTTATCTTTATCCTGTATTAAATGGTCAGAAGGAACAACAATTATTACAGGGTCGGAATTTGATTTTTGCATAATATATTTAGCTGCAAGAACAATTGCCGGAGCTGTATTTTTTGCAACAGGTTCTGATAAAACAACAGGATTTTCAGTTAATTCTGAAAGCTGCATTCTGACATTAGATGAATGTTTTGTGTTCGTAATACTTATAATTTTATCTTCGCTCATGCAGGTTTTAAGTCTTTCAAAAGTCGCCTGTAAAAGACTTTTATCAGAATTAAGATTTAAAAGCTGCTTTGGGTAAAGTTCTCTTGATAACGGCCAAAGTCTGCTGCCTGAACCCCCTGCTAATATAATTCCGTACATTTATTCCTCCTGTTTACAAGAAATATTATATTATAAAATAGTATGAGAACTGATTAGTTGCTTTTTAATGTTACTTTTCTTTATAAATTAAGTATTTATCATTAAGCAAAAATTTCTTGAATAATAAACGTATTTTTGTTATGCTGTTGTTGTAATGTTTGAGTGGGATATGAAAAAGAGAGTAGCTGCAGGTGTTTTAACCGGAATAATACTGGTTGGCGCCGGTATTTTTACTGCTTTTTATCAGCCGTCTGAAAAGACTGATGAGATATACAAGGCTGCTATGCAGGATTTTAAAGAGGGTGATTACCAGAATGCATATTATCTTTTTTCTAAAATTTCATTATTCTCAAATCTTAAACCGATTGCTATTTATCATCGCGGGGAATGCGCAAAAATGCTCGGGGATGATAAGTCCGAATTAAAACAGTATCAGCTTCTTTTTAATAATTATCCAAATCATAAACTCAGCCTGAGAACCCGCTACCTTGCAGGCCAAAAACTTGTCAAAGAAAGACCTCAGTTAGCAAAAAAATATTTTGAATACATTATCCATAACGCTGAAGATTCCGATTATGCAATAGCATCTGAGTATTATCTCGGTGTAATTTTGAAAGATAAATATAAAAATTCTAAAATTTTTCCAACATCAAAAAAAGATGATATCCAAAACCACTTTAGACATTATCTGAAACAAGCACCGTCAGGAGTTTTGGCTTTAGAGGTTATAAATAACTGGCTTGAACTCGGGGATGATATTTCCAAAGATGATTACCTGCTTATGGCAAATTCATGTTATCTTTTCGGCGAATATGAAAAAGCACGTGAACTTCTCGGCAAAGTTGATATAACAGAAGGTTGGGCGTTGGATGTTAAAACTTCTTTTGCCATGAAAAATTATCAAAGGGCTAAGTATTTAACTGAAAACGGACTGCAAAAGCGTGCACAGTATGTTACTGAGGATGAAGTAATTAGTGCTATTGATATTTATAATCAACTTGTTCCTTCAAAAAGCAAAGCAGTTGAAAGATTACTTTCTCTTTCAAATGGCAAAGGCAGGGACTATCTTTTGAGTTTAAAATGCGCAAATTCTCCTCAGGCTGATAAAGGTAAATGCTATACTGACCTTTATGTAAAATATCCTCAAGGAAGATTTGCAGCAGACGCATTATCAAATATATTTTTTGCAAAGATAAAAGCAAAAGATTATGATGCAGCAAAAAAAATTGGCATGGATCATCTAAACAAATACCCGAATTCAAACTCTGCACCCATGGTTATGTTCTGGCTAGGTAAAATTGCAGAAAAAACTAACAATTATGATGAATATACAAGCTTTTACAGAAGTTTAATAGATAAATATCCAGATACGTATTACGCCTACAGAGCATATTTAAGATTGAGCCGTAGTGCTGAACCTTTGATTACAAGCTATATTGACCCTAAGCCGGTTGTTTATCCTTATAAATACACACATAACAACATAATAGTAAAGCTTGTGGACTTGCAGGATTATGATGTTGTAAACGAACTTGCCGGTGATGATGAATTTATAAAAAGCTGGGTTTTATACAAAAAAGGTGACTATCCTCATTCAATGGTGGTTGCAAGGGAAGCAATGGAAAAAATTGCAGATAAGCCTGATAAATATGACCTTCGTTGGCGTCTTGTGTATCCTGTTATTTATTATGATGAAATAAAAAAATATGCGGATGAAACGGGCAATAATCCGCCTTTAATGCTTGCATTGACTCGTGAAGAAAGTTATTTTGACCCTCTTGCTCAAAGTATAGCCGGAGCAAGCGGGCTTATGCAGTTAATGCCATCAACTGCTGCCGAAATAAATAATAAATTTAACCTCGGCATGCTCATTCCGTCATCACTGTTTAATCCTGAAAAAAATCTCAAGATAGGAAATTATTACTATGAATTTTTGAGAAATAATCTTGAAGGTTATGACATTTCCTCAGTTGCAGCCTATAACGGCGGCATAGGTTCTATTCAGCGTTGGAAAACCACCCTTCATTATAATGATACTGATGAGTTTGTAGAACAAATACCATATCCAGAAACACAAAATTACGTGAAAAAAGTTTTTAGAAGCTACTGGAACTATATAAGAATATATAACGGAAATAATTAATGGCAAAGTTGGCAGGGAAATGTGTTGGTTGCCGCGGTATCGTAATGACAAATTCTCTTCACGCTTCACCCTTCACCCTTCACTTAAACAGAATAGTAGGGTGGGATAAGCAAAGTATTCCCGCCAATTATTATTAATAAAATATAAAAAAACAAGACCTGATTTTATATCAGGTCTTATTTTTTTATTGAAGCATGCCTACATCATGTTTTTTCTGATGTTTTCTTTTTGCTTATCAATTTTTTTAATTCTTTTTTCGATTGATTTAATTTGTTTATCTAGAGCTTTTCTCTCAGCTTTTACAGCTTTATATTGAGCGTCAACATCTGCGTATTTTGATTTGTAATTTAATAATTCATTTCTTACATCAACCTGAGCGTTGTCAAGTTGGATGATAGCATTTTGCATTTTTGTGTTTCCTGCAGGTTCTTCAACAGCATTTGTAGATACACTAGAAACAGGAGCCTGAATTGTATTTGTTGTAGAAGATGTTCTTACAGGTGCAGGATTTCCGTAAACAGTGTCATCAAAATTTAAAGGGGTGAAAGCATTGCCGTCAGCATAAGCAGCTGCAGAGCATGCTAATACTAAACCAAGAGTTAATACTAAATTTTTAAACGTTTTTGTCATGACAATTTCTCCTTATTATATATTATTAATCTTTTTATTTATAAACGAGTATATATTATTAAGGTTCAAAAAAACTCATTCAAAAAAATGAAAAAATCTTGGAACTTTTTATATAAATAAGCGTCTAAAACCATGTGCAGGAGGGATTATTAACTTTTGTAAACGGCTAAAACCTTTGCACTGCTTATGTTTATAGAAATATTCTAAAAATAAATACAAAAAACATGAAAAAAAGTGCTTGACTTTAAAATTTCTTTTGCATACAATCAAAGACGTGCTCCAAATGAAAACAAAGCACAACGAACTTTCAAAATATCAGACTAAGTTAAGAAATTTAAAGATTTTAAAATAAATCACTTGACAAAAAAATTTGATGATATAAGATAAGAAATGCAGATGACACTAGCAATTAAATAAATGCATCTGATATAAATATAAAAGGAAGTAAACCCCCAATCAATAAGATTGTGCCTGTGATTACAGGGCTTATATAAAAAAGCGGTCGAAACAACTTGTACCTTGACAACAGAATAGCTGAAATAAAACAATACTTTGTTAATTCTAAAAAACAAAATGATAAGGACACGTTAAGCGTAACGCTTAGCGATATGTAATGAGCTAGAAACTGTTTCTTTTGAAACAGATACTAATAACTTTCTGACAATGGAGAGTTTGATCCTGGCTCAGGACGAACGCTGGCGGCGTGCCTCATACATGCAAGTCGAACGAGAATCTCTAGCTTGCTAGAGAGGAAAGTGGCGGACGGGTGAGTAATATGTAGAGAATCTGCCCTTGAGTGGGGGACAACAGAGGGAAACTTCTGCTAA
>CALUYN010000023.1 GCA_944325025.1 Candidatus Gastranaerophilales bacterium
GATTCGAACGCATGACCTACCGCTTAGAAGGCGGTTGCTCTATCCAGCTGAGCTACCAGGGCTTGGATCCAGAGGGCTTAGACAAGTGTTTGGTTTCGTGGGGTACCTGTATAATCCCTCATAAAATTTATGTTATCACAAACATTTTTCTTTGCAAGATAAATTATTTTTTTTGTGATTGTTAAGAATTGTGAATGTATGTTTTCTCTAAAAATCCTCTGAAATCAATACTTTTATTTTTTTATATAAATTTAATTCTCAATTTTGTTAAAGTTTTTAATTCCATTAACCGTAATAAGGAACATACAGTGTGTTACTTTAAGTTAAAGGAGATTAGAACATGGAAAATTTTAACGTATCTGGCGTGTCTGGAACACCTAATGCCGGAGCAAGCTATGAAGTGAAGAAACAAGAAGATGCTAAAAAAATGGGTGCAATACCTATGACTTCGGGGGGGGGGCAATCTGAGCAAGTAGACAAACCGCAAGATTTTAATGTTTACGGCAAAGATATTGCAAACTTTGACAAATTTAAAGGAAATGACAAACATGACGCTATGCGTATGACAAATGCGGTGGCAAATGATGTAAAAAGACAATATATGCAATTAAAGCATGAATTCCCGGATGTTGAGCTTACATTTGAACCAATGCCTGATCCGACAACATGCGGTAAAAAAAGAGAAGGCTTTTTAAACTATCAACAGCAATTGGATGATTGGAAAGATATGGCATTAACACAAATTGAAAATGAAAGAGAAAGAAGTACGCAGGAATTGGTACAAGGTATGACAGGACAAATCATAGCGAACGATAATGCTAATGCTGCAATGAATGCCAGTGCCACTATAGCAGTCGGAGATGCAATACTTCAAGATGCTGAAGAAAATAAAAACGAAATAATTCGCAATGATAATAGGAATGCTGCAGAAATTAATGCAAATGTTGATCAGGAAGGTGCTGATACTAGAAAAGTCGGTCGTGACAACAGAAAGATTATGCGGCTTGATAATGAGCGAATTATAGATACTATTAAACAAGATAATCAGGATGGATCTTCTGCTGAGCAGCCAGTCACAAGCGAAAAGCCAAAGTATAACCCTCCTTCTAATAATCCAGAAATTGGTAAAGGTAATAAAAAAGAAATAGGCAATGCAGTCGAAATTGGGAAATTGCCTCAGAACGAAAAAGAAACTTTAAAACAAAAAATTAATAATTTAGCTAAAGAAGCAGGGATGTCTGTTGGTGAATATGTCGCTCTCAATGCTGCATCAACTCTTGTAGTTGGTGGATTAGCGGTTCCAGTTGGGCTTGCAGCTAAACTGTTTGAATAAAATAAATTATAAATATATAAAAGACCGGATTTATATCCGGTCTTTTTTTGTTTTTTGCAACTGTTTTTTGTTTAGAGTATAATTTTCTCATAATGTAGTAATTTATAAGGAAGTTAAGATTATGCTAACCGGAAATCAAATTAGAAAATTATACTTAGATTATTTTAAAGATAAACATCAGCATACAGTTGTTGAAAGTTCTAGCCTTGTGCCTGATAATCCGACGGTTTTGTTGACTACTGCCGGCATGTTGCAATTTTTGCCGATATTTTTGGGGATTGTGAAGTCACCTTATAATCCTCCAAGAGCTACATCGTGTCAGAAATGTGCAAGAGCAGGCGGAAAAGATTCAGATATTGAAAATGTCGGAAGAACTCCGCGCCATCATACTTTTTTTGAAATGCTCGGGAATTTTTCTTTTGGCGACTATTACAAAAAAGAAGTTATTCCCTGGGCGTGGGAATTTGTTACAGAAGTTTTGAAGCTTGATAAAGACAGGTTATGGATTACGATTTTCGAAACTGATGATGAAGCTTATGAAATCTGGAGAAGTGTCGGAGTTCCGGCTGAACGTATTAAACGCAAAGGTAAAAAAGATAACTTCTGGGGGCCTCCGGGAGCATCAGGGTCTTGCGGACCGTGTTCTGAAATCCACTACGACTTAGGCGAACAGTATAAATGTAATGACCCGAGAGGCTGCGGTATCGACACTTGCGAATGCGATAGATGGGTTGAAATTTGGAACCTTGTGTTTACAGAACTTTATCAGGATGAAGAAGGCAACCAGTCGCCTCTTGAAAGTAAAAACGTTGATACAGGCATGGGTTTGGAACGTATTACAATGGTTTGTCAGGGAGTGGCTTCAACCTTTGAAACCGACCTTTTAAGACCTATTATGGACAAGGTTTCCGAGATGAGCGGTGTACCTTACAAAAAATCCGAAAAAACTGATATTTCTTTGAGAATTATTACAGATCATGCAAGGTGCGTTACATTCTTGATTTCTGACGGTGTAATTCCGGGTAACGAAGGAAGAAGCTATGTGTTGAGAATGATTTTGCGCCGCGCGCTGCGCCACGGAAAAATTCTCGGAATGGATTTGCCGTTCTTATACAAACTTGTTGACGTTGTTGTTGATAATTACGGCGAAGCTTATCCTGATTTAGTCAAGAACAAAGCAAAAATTATTGACACAATTAAAAAGGAAGAAGAACGTTTTGCAAAAACACTTGACCGCGGATATAAAATGCTTGATGAATTTATCTCAGCTAAAAAAGACATTGACGGCGAAAGTGCTTTTAAATTGTATGATACTTACGGTTTCCCGTTTGAATTGACAAAGGAAATAGCTTCTGAAAACGGCTTGAATGTTGATGAAGCAGGTTACAAAGAAGCAATGCAGGAACAAAAAGACCGTGCAAAAGCTGCCGCAGAAAAAATCAGCGTTACAGGTGATATTAAATATGCAAAAGTTGAAGAAAGAGTAGGTTCAACAGAATTTACAGGCTACACAGAAAACGAATGTGATGCAAAAATTCTTGAAACTATAGACGGCGACGGCTATGTAGATGTTGTTCTTGATAAGACTCCTTTCTATGCTGAATGCGGCGGTCAGGTCGGTGACAGCGGCGTAATTGAGGATAGGAAAACAGGAGGGCAGGAAGTTAAGCTTGAGGTACTTACAACTTTCAAAGTCAACAAGCTTTTTGTGCACAGATGTAAAGTTATAAACGGTGATGACTTGACCGGTGTTGAAGTTCACGCAAAAATTGATGTACAGCGCCGCGAAAATATCAGAATACATCATACATCAGCGCATTTATTGCAGGCTGCCTTGATTAAAGTCTTAGGTGATGAAGTTCATCAGGCAGGTTCGCAGGTAGAAGAAAACAGAATGCGTTTTGACTTTACATTCTCGCGTGCTATGACGCCTGAAGAAATTTTCAAAGTTGAAGAAATTATGAACAACTGGATTTCAAAAGGCTATGATGTAGTAACGGATATTATGGATATTGAACAAGCAAAACTGACGGGCGCTACAGCGCTTTTCGGTGAGAAATATGATGATATCGTAAGAGTTGTTTCAATAACCGACGGCAAAACCTGTATTTCTAAAGAATTTTGTGCCGGAACCCATGCAAGAAACATCCGTGATTTACGCCTTGTAAAAATAGTTACAGAAGGTGCAATTGCAGCAGGCTCAAGACGTATTGAACTCTGTGTCGGACGTTCGGCTTTTGACTTTATGAATGCTAAAGTTAAAGAAATCGACAAACTTTCTCTTATGTTCAAAACGCATTATGACGGTATTGTTGAACGTATAGAAAAGCTTTTAGATGAAAATAAAGAACTTCAAAAAGAACTTACGCACGCAAAGGAAGAAAATGCAAGAGCAAAATTTGCAAGCTTCCTGTCAAAAGCTCAGGATATTGAGGGCGGAAAACTCTTTATTTCAAAAGTTGAAAACTTTGACGGCAATGCAATCAAAACAGGTATTGAATTTATGGCTAATAAATTCGGTGAAAGTATAATTGTACTTGCTTCTGAAAGAACTGTTGCTGCAAAAGTTTCTGACAGCTTTGTAAAAAAAGGTGTTAATGCCGGAAAAATTGTCGGCGAAATAGCAAGAGCAACAGGCGCAAACGGCGGCGGACGCCCTAATTTTGCACAGGGAGGGGTAAAAGACTCCTCAAAACTTGATGAAATTCTTGCTAAAATTGAAGATGAATTGAAGTCAGTTAAAGTTTAATAAAATAAGAAATTAAGAACCGGCAAGTATTCTTAGTTAATACCTGCCGGTTCTTGTATTATTTAAATTTTTTATATCTGTTCCTTTTTTTGTTTTTGAATGCTATAATATTTTCAAAGAATAGCATCGGTAAAATTTTATGATGAGCCAAACAAAAAAGTTGTCTATAGCATTCTACTGGCATATGCATCAGCCTGTATACCAACTATCGCCTGCAGGTGATTATTTGATGCCCTGGGTAAGGCTGCATGCTGTCAAGGATTATCTTGATATGCTTCTTATTATAGACAAATTTAAAAATCTTAAATTGAACTTTAACCTTGTACCTGTTTTGCTAGATGCTTTGATTGATTACGGACAAAATGACCTGCACGATATTCATTCCCGGCTTACAGTGACTGATATTGATGATTTGACTGATGATGATAAAGAGTTTATTATAAATAATTTTTTTGATGCAAATTTTCATTCTATGATTTTGCCGAACGAAGAATATAATAGACTTTTTCAAAAATATCAGATGAGCGAAGAAAATGATATTAATATTTTTTCTGCTCAGGAGTATTCAGATTTGATGGCGCTTTTCAACCTTGTATGGATTGATCCGACTTTTAAACATGACTATCCTGAACTAAAAAAACTTGTTAAAAAAGGTAAAAACTATTCGCTTTCTGACAGGGTTAAAATCATTGATATTCAAAGAGATATAATAAGAAGAATTATTCCCGCATATAAAAAATTTGCAGATGAAGGCAAAATCGAAATTACAACAAGTCCGTATTATCATCCGATTGTTCCGATTATGCTTGATATTAAAGAGGTGAAAAAGACTTCAAGCACTGATTTGCCGGTTAATTTAAAAATGGAATTGGACGCAAAAATGCAGACAGAAATGGCGCTTGATAGACTTGAAGAGATATTTGGGAAGCGGCCTAATGGGATTTGGCCTTCTGAGCATTGTGTAAGTCCGAAAGAACTGGATTTGTTTAAAGATCTCGGCTTAAAATGGACAATTTCTGATGAGGGAATTCTTTCTAATTCTATAAACTTTGAATTTGTACGGGATTTTAGAGGATATTTGGAAGATCCGTATCATCTTTTAAAATCATACAGGTACAAAAACGGCCTTGATATAATATTTAGAGATTCTGTTATCCCGAACTTAATAGGTTTTGAATACCCTAATCATGACCCTGAAAATGCTGCGAATGACTTGTATGACAGGATAAAATCAGCACAGAGCAAACTTTTATCTTCTCCTGACGAAAATCATCTTTTAACAATTGCTATGGATGGTGAAAATTGTTGGGAAAATTACACACACGACGGCGCAACATTTTTAGAAACAATTTATGGTCTTATAGAAAATGACCCGACTCTGGAAACTGTTTTAATAAGCGATTATTTAGAGAAGGATACTCCAAAACCTCTTAACAAGATAAGTTCAGGCTCCTGGGTTAACAGAAATTTTAAATTATGGATTGATGAACCGTTAAAAAATCTTGCCTGGACATATTTGAAACAGGTAAGGGATGATTTTTCAAATTTCGTAAAGAAAAACCCGATAAATCCGAATATTGAAGCTGCCAGAAAAGAACTGTTTATCTGTGAAGGCAGCGATTGGTTCTGGTGGTACGGGGAGCCGAACAACTCAGGCCGTGACAATATTTTTGACTATATTTTTAGAGAGCATTTAAAAAATATCTATCTATATCTCGGACTAGAACCGCCAGGGTATCTTGATACCCCGTTATTATCTGCAATTACCAAACCTTCAAGATATCCGAGAGGCGAGTTTACGCCTGTTATTGACGGGAAAGAAAAAGATGATGAAACCTGGCTGAATGCCGGATGTATAAGTATTCCGGACGGGCCGGTGCTCAAAGAAGATAAGTTTTATGACAAAATTTGCTTCGGTTATGATAAAGACAACTTATATCTGAGATTTTATATAAATGAATACACAAAAAACATCCCTGCAGTTTCAAAACGGGTTAATCAAATGTATGTTTATATGAGAAATCAAAGTAAAAAGCAGGCGCTGTCGCCGATAAGAATTATTCAAAAAACAGAAAGCCTTCTGCCGATTTCTAAAGAAAAATTCCACAATGAAGTGCAAATTTCTATCTATGACGGAGAAATCAATTTAGTCAGACTGGTTCAGGCAATCCCTAACAATCTCTGGGCTATAGCAAATTCTAAGAATATAAAAGCGGTTTATGACAAAGTTGCTGACATAAGCATTCCGTTTGATGATATCGGGATTGAAAAAGGTGATACGCTTGAATTTGTATTTATAAATGCTAATTACGGTGTTAAGGATTTTTATATCCCTAATGAAATGCTGCTTACTATAAAGCGTATGTAACAGATTTTTAACAATTCAAAAGAAAAACTCAAGATTTTTTATTTAGTGTCGTTAACAAAAATAAGCAAAGGGAAATTCAAATGGTTGATTTCAATAGTGACATACCGAAAGGAACTCCAAAATTAGACCCGAAATACTGGGAAACATTTAATAAGACAGATTCTCAGAACTTTCCTTTATCAGAATTTAATACAGACCGTGCATTAGGCGAAATATCTATTTTTAATGGCGGTAAAAAATAAAGATTTATTTCCTCAAATTTCTTCGTGTAAAGTATAAAAAAAGAACCTTTTGAAAGGTTCTTTTTTTAGTTATTTCCCTGTCGAGCCGAAACCGCCTTCGCCACGGGAGGTTGATGTCAGTTCAACCGCCACCTTGATTTCTGCCTGTTCAACTTTGGCAATAATCATCTGTGCAATTCTTTCATCAGGCTGAATTGTATAAGTTTCATTTGAAATATTTACAACAGGTACGCAGACTTCTCCTCTGTAATCTTCATCAATTGTTCCGACACAATTTATTAAAGTAATTCCGTGTTTTATTGACAAACCTGAGCGCGGGCGTACCTGAGCTTCATATCCGTGTTCCAGTTCAATTTTTAATCCTGTAGGAATTAAGGCTCTTTCAAGAGGTTTTAAAGTTACAGGTTCTGAAATTGCCGCGCATAAATCCATCCCTGCAGCACCTTCGGTTTTGTATTCCGGCAAAAATTTGTTATGCGGCAAGCGTTCTATTTTTAATACTGTCATATTACCCCCTTTAATTATTAACATATTTTTTATTATACACAAAAAATAAATTTCTGCCGGCTTGGTAAAGCCGGCCTGCATATAATTAATTAGACCCTGCTCGCATTAAATCATAGATTTCGGCAAAAGCAGTCAAACGAATTCAGGGTGACATAGTTTTTTTATATGTTATGCATATTGTCAAAAATTTCTTTTCTCTGAACCCAGATTTCCATACCGAGTTCTTCACCTGTTTTTGTTAAAGCTTCTTTTATTTCTTTAAAAGAAAATTTTGATTTTTCAATATTTCCCAGCATAAACATTACAAAATGTCCCTGCATAAGTGTTTGTTTAATATCTTCAATATTGACTTCATATTGAGCCAACACTGCTGAAACTTTTGCAACAATACCGACTTTATCTACGCCTGAAACGGTTATGATAATTTGTTGATCTGACATATTACCTCATCATCTTCATCGTTTTCAACTTTTACTGGTTCTGGTTTTAACCAGTCACGGTTTATCCATTTGCCAAGCTGATGTAATTTACAATACTCTTTCAAATCTTTTTTAACTTCAGGAGCCAGAATATACATTGCAATAATGTTTGGTAATGACATTGCAATCATCATAGCGTCTGTAATGTTAATAACTGATGTAACGTTTAATACAGAACCGATTATTATAAATGCGCAATAAATAAACTGGAAAGTAAGAGTTCTTTTTCTTCCTTCACCAAAGAGGAAGTTCCATGATTTCTGCCCGTAGTAAGCCCAGCTTATGATTGTAGACAAAGCATATAAAAGTACAATACCTGCCAAAAGTGTCGGGAAAAATGGCATAACAGAAGATATGGCTTCCGACGTCATTTCTATACCTGAAGTTTCGCCGGCATGTGTTTTATAAACACCTGTAATTACAATTGCAAATGCTGTCAAAGTACACATAAAACCTGTTAAGAAAGGATCAAGCAAAGCAACAAACCCTTGCGATAAAGGTTCATCAGTTTTAACCGTTGCATAAACAATCGGAGCAGAGCCTGTACCTGCCTCATTTGACTGGACAGAACGTCTTAAACCCATAATCATTGCAACAAACATTCCGCCGTAAATTGATTCAGGTCTGAAAGCTTCTTTAACTATTACCCATGCTGCATGCGGTATTAGCTTAAAGTTGCAGACAATAACAGCCATTGCTGCAAACAGGTAAATAAATATTTTCAAAGGAACAATTTTTTCTGTTACTTTAACAATGTTTTTAATTCCGCCGATAACGATTAAACCGACAACTATTGCCATACCAAGACCGATTACCCAGTGGAAGTTATGCATAAAACCATTTTCACCGCCGCAAACGTTAACAAACTGGTTGGCAGCCTGATTTATCTGAATCATGTTGCCGCCTGTTATACCTCCGCAAATACAAAGTATTGCAAAAATTACAGATAAGGGCTGACCGAGCCATCTGAGTTTTTTTCTTGTCAAACCGTGTGCCATATAATGCATCGGGCCGCCTGATATTGAGCCGTCAAGGTTAAATCTTCTGTATTTGACAGCTAATGCTGCTTCAACAAATTTTAATGACATACCAAGAAGTGCTCCGACAATAATCCAAAAAGCAGCGCCCGGGCCTCCCATAGAAATCGCAATTGCAACACCTGCAATACTGCCCAATCCTATAGTTCCGGATAATGCTGTCATAAGAGCCTGAAATGATGATACTTCACCAGAGCCGTCCCCTGATTTTTTGGGTTTAAATACTAAATCAATTGCGTGTTTAAATCCCCATACCGCGATACCGCGTAAATAAAATGTGAAAAATATTCCTGCAAACAATATCCAGAAAATAATTATAGGAACATCTGTACCAAACACATTTATCGGATGAAAAATAATTGCCGCTATCTTGTCAGACACCGGTGCAATATTTTTGTCCATAAAGGCGTCAATACTAAATGCTTGTGCCCGTTGAATGTTAAATAAAAGTGTCAAAAGTACGATTAAAATTTTGTTCATTAAATTATTTCCTTTCGGGGTGTTTCAGAAAATTTTGGTTCTGGCAAATAAAAATAAAATTATCACCAACCCTCGGATTTTATACTACCAGAAACATGCTTACATGATGTCAAATCTTTACAAAATCTTAAAAATTTGTTGCAAATATTCACGCGCACATTTGTCTGATGTGTACTCTCTGATTGTCTGTAAACTATTGTAGCGCAATGTTTTTAAGGCGTCATCATCCATGTTTTTTATATTAAGGAGTATTTTTCTTATTTCACTAGAAATTGGAAGAGTTAAAAAACCGTTTTCGCCGTTTTTGATAATTCCTGCAATACCGTCATCTATTGTACCTATTGTAATACAGCCCTGTGACATTGCTTCTAAATACACCATACCAAAGGTTTCATTAACACTCGGCAGTATGAAAATATCACTCTCTCTCATTTTTTCAAGAACTTTATCATGCGCAAGATAACCTGTAAATTTTACACTTTTATCTAACATTTCAAGTTTTTTTCGCTCTTTGCCATCTCCTATTACTGTCAGCTCAAAACCTTCAAGCCCCTTACAAGCTTCAATTACTTTATCTATATTTTTTCTTTTTTTGAAATTCGCGCAGGTCAAAACTTTTATGGGTGAAGGGTGAGGAGTGAAGGGGGAAGGGTGAATTATATTTTCATCAATCCCTGAAGGTGCTGTAAATGTCTTACTTTCAAATTCAGGATAGAGTTTTAATAGTTTGTCTTTTATAACAAAAGAGCGGCAGGCAATGGCTTTTGCATTATCAAGAGCTTTTTTTAAGCGTTTTTTGAAATGGAATTCGTACAGAGGATTTGTGAGAACCTCCAGGTCAGAATTGTGCACCCCTGCAACAAACGGAAGTCCGAGTTTGTCTGCAAAGAGTATTCCTGACGGCATATGAGCAATGATTACATCGTAGTGAAGAGTGAAGAGTGAAGAGTGAAGAGTTGTTGGGGAATACAGACTTTGCATTTTTGCCTCTATTCTTCTAATCTTCTTAATTATATTAAACCAGAACGGCGTCCAGTAGTTTATGTTTAAGACATTACCGTATTGTCCGGTTTTATAAAACGGTTTTCCCCTCAAAAATGAATTCAAAATAAAATTGGGTTTTATAACATCAATTGTGTGCCCTTGCTTTTGCCACTCTTTTACAAAGTTGAAAAGAGTTCTAGGTGTCGTGTTTTCATTTTCATTTACGGGATATAAATCTGTTATAAAAAGAATTCTCATATATAAATTATAGCACACTTTGCTCAGGAAATTTTGATTATTGCACTTGTAAATTGAAATAATTAGAGTTATAATAATAGTTATATACAAACTTTACGAGATACTATAATGGTACAGGAAAACGGTTATAATTTTTATATAGATAAAGGCATCACAGAAACTAATGAAGGCAAATTTGAAGAAGCATTGGACTCTCTTGATCATGCAATAGCACTAGACCCTAAAAGACCTCTGGCATATTTTTCTAAGGGGGTTGTTTTTCAGCATTTGAATGATTTGGAATCTGCTTATGACAACTATTCAGCAGCAATTGATTATGACAGCAGAATGACTGATGCTTATTATAATCGAGCACAGGTTCTTCTTGCTGACAAAGAGGCTGATACTGAAAAATTAAAATCTGCTTATCAAGATTTGAATAAAGCCATAGACCTTGACCCGAAATTTGTTGATGCTCTGTATTACAAAGCTGTTCTTCAAAAGAAATTTGAAGATTATAAAGGCTCTTTGGAAACTCTTGATAAAGTTTTGGCGATTGAGCCGAATGCTGTTTATTCGCGGGCTTTGAAAAAACTTATTTTGCAAAAGTATTTAAAATAGATATTTCTTTTTCAAGTTATTTATTTTTTCATAAGAATATTCAATTGCTTTTTGTAATTGTTCATCTTGCAAAGCTTTTTGTGCAATTGTTTCTATTATTTCAATAGTTTCTGGGGCGGAATTTCTATAGATAAACATATTCAAGCCCGCACGAATTCCCATTTCGCAAGTTTCAATTTTCTGAGCTAAACTATTGCTATGACTTACTAAGTCTTGACAGAGATTGTGTTGCAGGGCTACGTGCGTAGCACAAGCACCCGCCATTATCATGTCATCTGAAATTATTACGCCGTCAAAGCCTAATTTATTTCTCAGATAATAAATTGCATTTTTGCTTAGAGATGTTGGAATTACATCGTGTTCAAAGCAAGTGCAGTGAAGATGCGCAGCCATGACCATTTCTATTGTTTTTGCGCAGGCTGCAAAGGGCTTTATATGGGTTTGTTCCATTTCATCAAGCGGTAAATCTATTTCCGGCAGTGTCAGATGACTGTCAGCGTCTGCATCCCCGTGCCCCGGGAAATGCTTCACGCACGGTATAATTCCGTTCCCGCGGTAAGTTTCAGAAACTATTTTTTCGCATTTTATAACCTCGTCAGGGTTGTTTGAAAAAGCACGTTCGCCGATTATAGGGTTATTAGGATTTGTGTTTACATCAATACAGGGCGCAAAGTTGAGGTTAAGCCCGTAACTTTTTAATTCTTGCGCAATCTCTCTTGTTTGGCTGCGCAAAAAATCTTCCCCTTTTTCAAATGCAAACTTTGCTGAAAGGTATTTTTTACCGTTATGAATGTTTTCAGTGCGCTCAACCCTTCCTCCCTCCTGATCAATTGAGAGGAAAGGTGGAATTATGGCTTTTGACTTAATACTGGAAATTAGATGCCGGAATTGCTCTGCGTTTTGAATGTCTTTTGTAAAAAAAATCATTCCGCCTAAGCCCTTTGAAAGCGCTTTTTCATACCCGCCGCCCTCTGTTCCGAGTATGAACATTTGATAAAGTTTTGTTTTTAAATCAGTCATTATATCACCGTAGAAACAAGGGGAAGCAAATCTTTTAATCTTCCTGTGTCATTGACTTCATAAATTTTTTCAAATATTTCATCAAGTTCTTTTTCATCCGGAGTTTTAAATGTTTTTGGAATAACTATATCATCTGTTGTTTGGGCATTTACAAACCCTTTATTTTCTTTCAAAAATTCTTTGTATGCATCAAGAATTGTTAAATATTGCGGATCATAGGTAAAATCCTGTCCCATATAATATTTAACATCTTTTTTCAGCCGGTCGAGATAATTTCTTACAAAATCAACTTCTGAAAGTATTTCATCTTCGTTATATTCTCCGCCGTAACAGATATTGTTTAACAGCGGTTTATTCCCGAGAGTTTTTATATAAACTGCCCATAAAATAGAGCCGGCGTAAAAACTCATATATGTTTCAAGAAGTGTCAAAATTTTAGGATAAAACATTTTAAACTGCTGTTTTTTCTGGTTAAAACTTTTTATTGTATTTAACGCTCTGTACGCATATTCAATGTTCGGAATAATTGCGCTCATGTGTTTTATAAATCCGGGATCAAATTGTACGCCGTCTGTTGTATCAATCATTGTTTTTATTTACTCCTTTCTTTTATATAGCTTGACTTCCTGCCCTTCTGACATCTGTTACAGCATTTCAAATTTTATTTTCGAGCGGTTATTTTTGAGAACTTTTTTCTGAAATTCTTTGTCATACTGTAATCTGTATCCGTTTGTAAAGGCTTTTACAACAGCTTTTGAAAAAGTTCCTCTGGCGCTCCAGTAAGATGTATGCGCAAATAGTACGGAACGTTTTGACCAAACGCTTGAGTTGTCATATATAAATCCTTTTGGATTATTAATTTCAATGCCGGCAAGCTGTTCTATTTCTTCTATCGTAAGATTTCTTGATGATGGAAAGCCAAGAGGGTCTTCTCTATAGTTCACCGTTAAGAAGAACAAACCTTCTTCCATAACGTATTTTAGCATAAGTTTGTTATAATAATTCAGTTCATAATCCGGATTTGCAAGATCAGAGTAAAAAAGGACAAGCGGACTTGCAAAATTTACCACGCCTTTTATGGTGTCGTCAGGTGCGCAGGAAGTTTTTGTCGCCTCTTTCAAATCCAGTATATTTTGTTCACTAATAGTCTGTGCAGGTCTGAAAAGAAGGTTGCCGTTTTCTGAAACAACACCTATTTTAGCTTTTGAAAGTGCTGATATACAGGTATTTTCTATCTGATTTTCCTTTATAAGCTGTTTTATATTCTCGCTGAAATCCATTGTTGTTGAAAAATTTTCGAGGTTTATATAAGGAAGCTTGTTGAACATATATTCATAAGTTACAAAACTTCCCGCAGAATAGCCGTAAAGAACTACTTTATTTCCCTTTTCACTTTCAGATTTTATTGTTTCATTCAAGTCATCAAGTATGGGCAGCATATTGTGCTGTTTTTGCACCCAGATTGCATCATGAAGATAGGCTGCAAGCATTGAGCGGACTTTGTACGCAAGTGTCGGGCTGAAGGCTTTAGTTAAATCCAGTTGATTTTGGACAAATTCCAGATCGTTTTTACTTTTGTCGCCCCAGAAAAATATAACCGGTTCTTCGTTAATCTTATAATTTTGCGTGTTTAGAAATACTTCTTTAATCTCTTTATTTTTTTCAAACTTTTTTTTCAAAACCGGATGAAGTTTTTCTACACCTTCAACATACCAGTTTGACATTTTTTCATCATTGTTATTAGACCCGTTAATGTATACAAAACTTACTCCTGTCTGCGCAAGGCAAACATTGTGTAACAATAATAAACCTAAAATAAGCCCTAAAATCTTTTTCATGTTAACATAATAGCACAAAGGAGTAATTTATATGAAAAAATTTTTATTTGTTTTTGCATTAATTGCATTTTTTTGTTTAGGAGTACAAGTTGTTACCTCTTTTAATGATTGTATGTTTGCAGGCCGCGGGTGCTGCGCACGTAGTTACCTGCAGCAATTCATGCAATTATCTGATAATAATCGCAGTGGGTGCTGTTCCCGTCATGGCGGAGTATGCGGATGTTCCGGCGGGCGTACAAAATGCTGCGACGGGACTTTAAGTCCAACCTGTCAGTGTTTTAAGGATGAGGACAAAGGGTTACAATTATAAAAAAAAGCACCCTTTAGGGTGCTTTTTAGTCATTTGAAGTTATTTTATAAACTCCTGCAGCGGCTGCGCCTGCAACAAAGTTTGTTAACAAAGTTATTGCAACGAGTTTAACCTGCGCAATACCCATTACAAAAATTCCGAGTGCAACTGCCGGATTAAATGCCCCATAGCAGGTTCCTGCTGTTGCAAGCAGACCGGCAAGAACTGTTGCACCGATTGCTAGGCCGTAGTATGAATTTCCTTTTGTATCATCAGATGTTGCAGTATGCAAAACAACATAGCATAAGGCAAAAGTAAATAAAAATTCGCAGATAATCATCGGCATTACAGCAAAAGAGGTTTCGTTTGAATACGGTGGGATTACAACTAGATACTTAACAAGCAGTGCTGCAAGAGTGCCTGCTATAAGCTGCGAAATAATATAAGGAATAAAATCTTTCCACCCTAATGCTCCCCTGACAGCTGCTGCAAGTGATACTGCAGGGTTATAGTGCCCGCCTGAAATGTGTCCGCCTGCATATACCATTACCATTAAGATAAATCCAATTGCCATAGGCGGAAAACTCATATTTGAGTTAGGAAATAATGCACATCCTATTGTTGTTACAAGGAAAAATGTTCCTAAAAATTCTACCAAACACTTTTTTAATAATTCTTTCATATAACTCTCCTTTTTTTCGTGAGAAATTTTAACATATTTGTATAATTTGTGCAATTAATCTTTTATGTTATAAATATCTTATGTTTTATTTTGATGAAATTAATGGAAAGAAAATTTTAAAAAGCACTGTTCTCAGCGGTTTAAACCATTTTTTTACAACTAGAGAGTCATTTATTTATACAAAAGAGCCGGAGTTTGAAAATATTGTTGAAGCAAACAAAAAAGATATTTGTGAATATTTGGAAATTTCGGAAAAAGATTTAATTCATCCGTCGCAGACCCACACATCAAATGTGGATATTGCCAAAGTTGGAGTTTCTTCATACCCTGATACTGACGGGCTGATTTTGACTAACAAAGAACAGGCAGTTTTTTTGAATTTTGCAGACTGCACACCTCTTATAATATATGATCCTGTTAATAAAATTGCTGCAGTTTCTCATGCAGGCTGGCGCGGAACAGCCGCACAGATTGCATATAAAACCGTTCAAAAAATGAAAGAGGAATTTGGCGGCAATCCTCTAAATTTAAAAGCTGCAATCGGCCCTGCAATATCTTTTTGCTGCTATAATGTAGGGGAAGATGTCTATAGACAGCTTATGGTATCTGTAAGAAACTTTGAAAATTTGTCGGAAATTCGTCAGGGGAGCATATTTGTGGATTTGAAAGGTATAAATAAAAGACAGCTTATTGAAGCAGGATTGAAGGATGAAAATATAGACGTATGTCCTTTCTGTACGGTTTGTAACAATGAGCTTTTCTTTTCATACAGGAAGGAAAACGGAACAACTAACAGGCACAGCGCTGTTGTCAGATTATGAGAAAAAATCAGGCTTTATAATTCCAAGAACAACAAAAATTATAATATATTATTCAAAACGAATATTTGTACAGCCTTTTTCAGCTTTTTCAATAACAGAAACCGGTAGGTCTGCGAGTTCTGACAGTTGTTTTACAGAATAGCCTTTACTTATTCTTTTTTCTTTTATTACTGATGCAACAATATCCATATTATCATCATTGTTTGCAAACCTGTTTCTTATCATATCTTAATAAAATTCTTGTTGATAAGTAATTTGTATTATATACAAGACAAATTATACTTTATTGGAACTATTTTGTCAATAAAAATATAATTTAATTATGGATAATGAAAATAAAAGCTATATTCGCTCATTATTAACTTTGCATAATGTGTCAATCATAAAATTAGCAGAATTAATGAGTAAAGAATTAGGAAAACCTTATACAAGACAAGGTTTATATGGCAAGTTGGATAGAGATTCATTATCATTGAGAGAATGCCAGGCTATTGCCAAAATTTTAGGCTATCATATTGCATTCATAAAAAATAAATAGTTTTTCTAATACCCCATAAACATATTCTGCATTCCGCCCTGTATTCCCTGCATCATCATCATACTGTTGGAACTGTCCATGTATTGAGGAAACTGGCTGTATGTCATAGGCGCCTGTTTTGTGGTTGAAGGAGTAATGTCACCCATTTGTCTGACTGATTTAGGCCCCATTATGTCATCAACACCTTCTTCTTCAACAATATCTGAAGCTGCAAGAGGTTTTCTCAAATGCGGATATGCCGGATGCGTTGTGTTATATTTTCCTGAAAAAGTAGCGTGCGGCGTCATATTTATTTCTTCGGCAAACACAGGTGTTAGAAATCCCATTAACAATAATGCATAAACTAATTTTTTCAACATACACTTCCCTCCGTAATCCTTACATTATTATTATATCAAAAAAATGATTTTTTATAAATAATTTTGTCTATCCGGTCATTTCTGATATAATGTTTGCGGAAGATAATTATGGATTTTACAGTTGAAATAAAAGAATCAAAAATATATCTCAGTTGGCTCGATATAAAAGCTGACTGCTACAAGCTTTTTATGAAAAAAGATGATATTTTCTATGAATGTGCTTGTGTATCTGGGCAAACATCTTTGAGATTGTCACTCCTCCCTTATGGGGTGCATGAATGTTTTATTCAGGCACTAAAGGACGGAAGGGTTATAGCAGAATCCGGCAGACATCAATTCCTTTTTGATGAGGTTGACGTTGAAGTAATTCATGAAAGTAAAGATGAAGTTAAATTTGTTTACAGCAAATATGAGCAGGCAGACGGGTACAGACTTTATAAAGATGAATCCGGTATTGGTTTTAACGGGTGTAAAAATTCAGACACTGATTATATAAAAATTGAACAATGTGATGAAAAATATTTTAAAATTAAGCCTTTTGTAAAAAAAGATGATAACAGGGAATTTATAGCTTCTTCTCCGGTTGTGGATATTGACTCAAATAAGTTTGTTTCTCTTTCTGTGTATAAATCTTTTAATTACAACCTTTTTCTTTCTTGGAATTTTCAGGGAATTGCTGACGGATTTCTTGTTTTTACGGAAAATTCCCAAACACCTATTTTTAAAACAACTGACGGTTTATGCCACTGTTTATCTCTGTTTGATTATAAGGGCAGTACGCATTTTGTTGTAAAAGCATTTATAAACACGATAAACGGGCCGTTGATTACTGCTGTATCAGAAAAAATTTCTCTGGGTATACGAAAATATAAAAAGCCTGAGGTTTCACTAATTATCCCTGCATACAATGCACAGGATTATATTGTAAGGAGTATAGACAGCGCGCTTGCGTCTGATTTTTCTAATCTTGAAATTATTATAGTAAATGACGGCAGTACTGATGGAACACAAAAGATTATTGACTGGTATGATAAAAATTATCCGAATGTAGTATCGATAGTTAAAGAAAACGGCGGGGTTGCAGATGCAAGAAATACCGGAATAAAAGCTGCGAAAGGCAAATACATTGCATTTATGGATAACGATGATTTAATCCGTCCTGATATGATAAGCAAACTCTATAATTCTGCGGAAAAGAATAAATGTGATATTGCAATTGCTCCGCTTTACAGAATTTCTGATAAGGGATATACAGTACATTGTAATCTTCCGTTTGCCGAAGATGTACCTGTTGATATTGATAAATACTTTGATATAATCTACACGCCCGGGTATTACAATTGCGCTATTTGGAATAAGCTGTATAAAGCTTCAATAGTAAAAGAGCATCCGTTAGGCAAATTAAAATATGAAGACGTTTCATGGACACCGTGCATTTTATCCTATGCTGAAACATTTTGTTTTTTGAAAACACCTCTTTATGAGTGGGACAGAAAAACAAGACCGGAAACTTTCGGCGATGTTCTAGCCCGTCAGAGTGAAGAGGATCTTTTTGAGCACAGAAAACAGGCAATGTTATTTTTTATTAAAAATGGCAACCCTGCGAAAAAAGATTATTTAAAAACAATTGCCAAACGCCGGCTTAAACGTTATGCAAAAAATTCATCGAATTCAGCTTATAAAGATTTAATAGAAAAAATCGATGCAGGAAAATATTAAAATAGTTTTTTGTTAAAAACACAACCCCAGAGTTAAACGCTCTGGGGTTGTTGTTTATAACTGTTATAAGCAGTGGCTATTTTACAAAGAATGTAGCATTAACCGTTGCATAAATTTTTACAATACCTTTTTCTATTGATGTTGAAGCTGATTTTGCTTCTGCCATATCAGCGCCCCCAATATTGGCTGCAAGCATACGATACTGTGGAGTAATAGAATTATTTGCACTGCAGCTTACATTCAAAGAACGAACGCCCGTAACACTTGTTGATGCTGATTTTGCAAGTAAATCTGCTCTGCTTCTTGCTTTCTGGGTCGCTTTTACAAGCAGCTGATTGCATTCATCATCATATTTTGAAACTGAAAGCGCAAGATTATCGACATTTGTAGCGCCTAGTGAAATTGCTTTGTCAATCATTGAACCGACTTTATCTATTGATTTTGTATGAATAACTACAGTGTTAGAAACCTGATATTTGTCGAGATTTCTTTTGTTTCCTGAATATGTGTAAAGCGGAGAAGCGCTGTAATTTATGGTTTTTACATAATCACCGTTTGCAGGATTTATCATTCCTTTCAAGGCGGCAATTACTTTTTCAGAAATTTCTTTGTTTTCGGTGGTTGCTTTTTGCAACGATTTGTTATCATAAGTCTGCACTGCAATTGAAATATCTGCAACATCAGGTGTAATTTCTGTGTTAGCTGATGTGCTTACAGATACAAAGCCTCTTTCTACGGCTTCTGCAACAGCTTTTGTTGACATCGGCGTGCAGCCTAATAACAAACCTAAAACTAATGAAGTTAACAATACTTTTTTCATACGTTCTCCTTTTTGTTTTCTGATGTATCTTCTGATTTGTCCTGTTTTTCAACAGGCTTTGCAGATTTTAATATCATAGAATTAATGGCCTGAGCCTGCGAATGTAGTTTCACGCGTTCCAGAACCTTTTTCATATCATCATCGCTTAATCTGTCAGGAGCGTTAAATGCTACGAGGAATTTTTTTCTATCATTGATGATAAACCCTGAAATTGCAACGATGGCCCAGAGCATCAAACCCTGCCAGATATTTATCGCAGGGATTGCCGCAAAAGATGCAGCCCAGTTCCACAAATGCATCGCAACAATTGCAGGAAACGCTATAAAGCCGGCAGCCAGACAAGACGCTATAAATAGCATCATCAATATGCCGCGCAATCCTGATATCTGTATTATTCTTGTTCTTCTTTTCATAAATCCTACTCTTTCTAATCTATCATGTTCAGAAAATCATCTTCTGTCAATATTATAACATTTAATTTTAGCGCTTTGTCTAATTTTGAACCTGCATTTTCTCCGGCAACAACATAAGAAGTGTTCTTAGATACCGAAGATGAAGTCTTTCCGCCAAGCTGCTTAATTTTTTCCGAAGCTTCATCTCTCGTCATATTTTGTAATGTTCCTGTAAGTACAAAAGTTTTTCCTTTGAGTTTATCGGAAATATTCTCAACCGGCGGGGCAGGTTCAACGCCGAGAGATTTCAATTCTTCAAGCATTTTTATATTTTCAGGATTTCTAAAGAAATCATAAATATCCTGAGCAATAATTTCACCGACACCTTCGACTTTTGACAGGTCATCTATGGAAGCAGAACTGATATTTTCCAACGTGCCGAATTCCTGCGCGAGTACACCTGCGGTTTCTTTGCCGACATTTCTTATTGTAAAAGCTGTTAAAAAGCGGGCAAGCGGGCGGTTTTTGCTTTCCTGAATTGCCGTATACATATTAAAAGCTGATTTTTCTTTCACTAAATCAAGCTGCATGAAATCCTGCATGGAAAGTTTGTATAAATCAACAGGAGTTTTTGCAAATCCTTTATTATAGAGCTGTTCAATAATTGATGGGCCTATTTTGTCAATATCCATTGCGTCTTTTGAAACCCAGTATTCAATTTTAGCGCAGCGTTTTGCAGGACAGTCTGGATTGTCACAGTAAAGATTTACTTCGCCCTCGTGTATATGAAGTTTGCTTTGGCAGGAGGGGCAGGTTTCAGGCGGGGTGTATTGGGGGAGTTTGTAATGTTCTTCATCCTCAATAACTTTAACTACTTTTGGAATAATTTCTGCCGCTTTTTTAATATAAACTCTGTCACCTATTCTTATATCAAGCCTGCCTACTTCGTCAAAATTATGAAGGCTTGCGCGTGACACTGTACTTCCGCCGAGCTGTACGGGTTCAAGAATTGCAACAGGCGTAATCGCTCCTGTTTTACCCACACTTTCTTCTACAGAAATAAGCTTTGTCGTAACTTCCTCGGGCGGAAATTTAAATGCGGTAGCCCATTTGGGTGCACGGGATGTAAATCCCATTTCCTGCTGAACTTGAAGTGAGTTAACTTTAATTACAACACCGTCTGTTGCATAATCAAGTGTAAAGCGCTTTTCATCCCACTCTTTGCAGTAATCTATTGCTTCTTTTGCATTTTTACAAAGTCTTATATTCGGGTTTACTTTAAAACCGAGTTTTTTCAAATACATTATACTGTCGTAATGGGTTTTGGGCGGATTTTCGATGTTTCCCGTAAAAATTGCGGTATAACAAAACATTGACAAATCACGTTTTGCGGTAATTTTGCTATCAAGCTGTCTTATAGAGCCTGCAGCGGCATTTCGCGGGTTAGCAAAAAGTTTTTCGCCATTTTTCAGGTTTTCCTGATTTAATTTTTCAAACGATTCTTTCGGCATATAAACTTCGCCCCTAACCTCAATATCGGCGGGTTCAAAAAGTTTCAACGGTATAGCCTTGACAGTTTTGAGGTTATTGGTAATGTCTTCGCCTGTTATTCCGTCCCCTCTCGTTACTCCGCGGACAAATATTCCGTTTTCATAAGTTAAAGCCATTGCAAGACCGTCAATTTTCAACTCACAGACAAGCTCTTGTTCGCCGTATTCTTTCACAATTTTTTTATACCAGTCCTCTAAATCCTCGTACTCATAAGTGTTATCAAGGCTGTAAAGACGGTATTTATGTTTGTAAGGAAAGAATTTTTCGCTTACTGAACCTACACGCTGTGTGGGGCTGTCAGGAGAAATGAAAAGCGGATTTTCACTCTCTAACTTTTTTAGTTCCGCAAACATTTTGTCGTACTCAAAGTCGCTGATAGACGGGTTATCCTCAACATAGTATTTATAATTTGCCTTGTTTATTTCATCTTTTAAAAAATTTATTCTGTCGATTACCATATCTGCACATCCGCCCTTACAGGCATAAATTACATAACCATTAACAATTCTCTAATAACTTTGCCTGCAACCGCTGTTGAAACGCCTGATGCATCATAATCCGGCGCAAGTTCTACAACGTCGGCTCCGATTATATCAAAGTCTTTTAGATATTCAAACCATCCGACAAGTTCATTAAACTGCATACCGCCGCTTTCAGGAGTTCCTGTGCCGGGCATTACGGAAGGATCCAAAACATCCAAATCAACTGTTACAAAGACTTTTTTATCTTTTAAAACATCAAGTTCAGAATATTTAGAAATAAGTGTATTATGTTCCTTCATAAATTCCCATTCTTCTTTCATTCCGGAGCGTATCCCGATTTGTTTAATATTTTCAGGCGGAACAATTTTGGAAATATGGCGGATAACCGCAGAATGCGACATTTCTTCGCCTAAATATTCTTCTCTTAAATCAGTATGCGCATCAAAATGCACTATTGCCAAATCTTTATAGAATTTTGAAACAGCTTTGATTTCAGGCAGTGTCACAAGATGTTCGCCGCCTATACCGAAAACTCTTTTTCCGTCTTTGTAAATTTCTTCTACATTTTTTTCTATTAAATCAAGAGATTTGTAGGTATTTCCGAGCGGAAACTCCAAATCACCTGCATCATGGAAATTTACGTCCTGAAGATGTTTGTTAAAACGCGGAGAATAATCTTCCATTCCCCAACTTGCAAGCCTGATCTGTTCAGGTGCAAAACGGGAGCCGGAACGATAAGAAACTGTCCCGTCAAAAGGTAAGCCGAGCATTACAATATCTGATGTATTGTAATCTTCATTTTGTCCAATCCAGTTTCTATCCAAAAACGGTCCGCTTAGCATAATCTTTCTCCTTTGTTTTTCTGCAATCAGGTTAAATGTTTATCTAACTATCATAAACGATTTTAAACTTCTTCCGGCTCCGTCGCCTATAGAGGTTACATTATACTTGTTCAAATAATTCATAGAAGTTGAACTTCCTCCGTCAAACGCCATTGCCCTATCCCAGCCGAGGCTTTTTACGTAGTCGTGGACTTCATACATATCCATAGGATGTTTATCCGTTATTATTAGAATATGTAAGTCCTCGCCCTTTAATCCTATAATTGTTCTTGCTGTTTTGTGAAGAACCGAGCAGCTTTCTCTTACGATTTCACCGTCTTTTTTTTCAATAAAAAATTCTTCCTCAAGTCTAAGCTGCGGATAAACAAGAGGCCCGCCCTGAGCAGAGGTAATCAGCGCACAGCCAAAGTCTATTGAACTTTTATGCGGAACTATTTCATAACGATAACCTGTTCTATCGCATTCAAGTATTCTGAATTCCGTTCTGTTAAGTATTTTATCCATATTTCTGCGCAGCACAGGATTGTAAAGAATAGCTTCATTTACCTGCGGGTCTTCCATTGTAGCTCTATCGGTTACGATATATGACATTGATTTCTGGTTTTCCGGATCAAAATAGCCGGCATTGATTGTAAGTTTAGCTTTTGCCCTCTGGTGTGCTTCCTTATTAGTTATAAGACTTTCGGAACTTACAAATTTGATACGCTTTTTTATTTTCTCTCCTGTAAGCACGATATGGTAAATCCCGTCATTGTATGTGATATCAATTGGACCGGCATATACGGTGTTTGTAAGTATAATTATTGAAAAGAGTAAAAAAAGTATTTTTTTCATAATTTATAAATCCTTTGATTTGTAAAATGCCACGATTGCGCAGAAGAATGCAAACGGCGGGAATATTGCTGTTATAAACGGATGTAATACCCCTTTTTCTGCCAGAAGATCGAAAAACGGCAGGGTAATATAATACAGGAAAATACAGCCGATTGCAATTGTAAACCCGATTAATCTCTGTTCTCTTGGTTTGCTAAATCCCAGAAGAGTTCCCATTATTGCGAGCAGAACGCAGACAAACGGGTGGAAAAATCTTTGCAGGTATTTGTTGAGCATATATCTGTATTCTTCATCAAGTCCTTCTTTTTTGAGAAGTTTTATATAATTTTTTAAATCGTGGTTATTTATTTCACGTTCTTTTTTTACTGAATATGTCATCAAAGTGAATGCGTTTTTAGCGGCTTCACCCTGTAAAATATCCATTTTGGGAAGTTTTGCAATATCTGTAAATATACCGTCATTTGAGATTTTGTATTGGGTTAGGTCATACAATTCCCACCTATCATCCAGACATTTGCCTGTTTTCGCGTGAAATATATTTTGAAGCTGATGAACATCAGTGTATTGTTTTTTTGAAAAATCAAGAACAATTACGTTGTACATTGTGTCTTTTGAAAATTTAGATATAACAACAGCTGTTGTTGGAATTCCATCTTTGTCTTTTTGTGTGTAAATATATTGTGTTGTTACATATCCGCCTCTGAGCGCGATTGACTTATTAACAGACATCGGAATAAGTTTGTCATAAGTTACAAAACACATCCAGGTTACAATTAAGCTCAACACAATAACAGGAGCTGCAATCCTGCGGAAAGACAATCCGACAGCTCTGAATATTGTGAGTTCTGAATCTTTGCTTAATTTGTCAAAAGTAAACAGTGTTCCCAAAAGCAATCCGACAGGAAAAGCTTTGCCAAGAATTTTGGGCAGTTCATAAAACAGGATAAGAATAGCTGTTTTAACACCGTATTCACCTGCAAGAGTTCGTTTAATTGTATTCAAAAGCATTTCAGGCGCAATCCAGACAACCGTAAACAAAAGAATTGCGACGATTGTTGCAAGCATTACCTGCATAAAAATATATTTGTCATAAATTGTTATTTTAGGAAATAATTTCATTACAGGGCAAAATCCTTTCCTAAATAAAATTCTTTTGCAACAGGGTCAACTGCAACATCTTCGCTTCTGCCCTGGATTTTGATTTTTCCGTCAAATATAACGTAAGCTCTATCTGTAATAGAAAGAGTAGCTTTGGGGTTGTGGTCGGTAATAAGAACGCCAAGTCCTTTATCTTCAGATATTTTTCTGATGTTATCTTTAATTTCGCCTATTGCAATAGGGTCAATACCTGCAAAAGGTTCATCCAATAACATGAAATCAGGGCTAGCAGCAAGCGCCCGTGCAATTTCAACCCTTCTTCTTTCGCCCCCTGAAAGTGATACCGCGGCATAAGAACGTAATCTCAATATACCGAATTCTGTTAAAAGTTCTTCAAGTTTTCGTTTTTTTTCATTAACGGTAAGCTTGTCATTCATTTCAAGAACGAGTTTTATGTTGTCTTCAACTGTTAGTTTTCTGAAAATTGAAGCTTCTTGCGGAAGATATCCTATACCTGCTTTTGCACGTTCATTCATCGGCCAGGTAGTAATATCTTCGCCGTCTAAAAATATATGTCCCTTGTTTGGTTTTACAAGTCCGACAACCATGTAGAAAGTTGTAGTTTTCCCTGCCCCGTTTGGGCCTAAAAGACACACAACTTCTCCCTTGCTCATATCAAAAGAAATATCGTTTACAACACTTCTGTCGCCGTATATTTTAACAAGATTTTTAGCTTCAATTCTCATTCCATACCCCTTTTGTTCATAAAAATATTTTACTTGAAAAAAATTTTTATTGCAAATGGACTACAAACTGTTTAAGTGAAGAGTGAAGCATGAAGAGAGTTTATTTTTTTAGGCGATAAGACGATAAGACGTTAGGACGATAAGTCTTTTTAAGTGAAGAGTGGATGGTGAAGGGTGAAGAGAATTTGTCATTACGAGGCAGCGTGCCGCTGCACCCGACACCTGGGTGTTGCATAGACTTTTTTGTCTTGACAGAATGGTATAGCCCTTTTCACAATGACATGTTGCCCCACTCCCATGGGAGAGGGGCGGGGTGAGGGCTGTTTTTTAGAAGAACAGAAGACCGGAGGGCAAGCTATTTACGTCATTCTGAACTTGTTTCAGAATCTCTTCATTAGATGCATAGATGCCAAGAGGCATAGAGGCAAAGCTGTTATCAAAAATAAATTTTGTCCCAGTTTTACCAAAACCGCTATAAATGTAAATAGCGTGCCCTCATGCCTTCTTGCCATCCGTCAGCATTAATATCCTACTTCCTATCTTCTTATCTTCCTACCTTATATAAGACTTGAATTATTACGAAAAAATGCTATAATGGATATATCGGTTGGATAATTTAATTTATGTGAGGTATTAATGAGAAGTAATAAAAAGGCATTCACTTTAGCGGAAGTTTTGGTAACATTAGGTATTATAGGTGTTGTTTCTGCAATGACCGTTCCTAACCTTGTAAAAAACTATCAAAATCAGTCGCTTGTAACGCAATTGCATAAAGTTTATAATGAATTTTCACAGGCTTTTGAAAGATATATGTCTGATCAGAGAGTCGAATCTCTTGCTGAATCAGAATTAGGCGGCGGTAGCGCCGCAGGTGTAAGAGCTTTTATGCAAAATTACTTTAAAATAGTTAATGATTGCGGTGGAAATTATTTTACAGCCAGTAAGACTTGTTTTGCAAGTATACCATATGGAAATATAAATTCTAATACTGAAACCACGTTTGAAAATACATGTCATGGTGTTTATACATTGGCAAGCGGAGCTGCAATATGTATAGATGCCGCTAACAATGCAAATTATGTCGCGAGTATAGAAGTTGATGTTAATGGTGCACAAGCTCCTAACATATTTGGAAGAGATGTATTTGTAATGTTTGTAAGACCTGATGGTACTTTATATGACCAGAATTGGATTAATAATGGCGAAACAACAGATTTTTCTGGTTCTAAGGGCACTGCAACCGGTGCATTTGGACAGATTTTAAATGACAATTGGCAAATGAATTATTAATCTTAGTCCAAAAAGGTGTCACGTAGTGACGGATGATTAATATAGCACAATATGAATTCAAAAAATGCCAAAAATTTAAGAAAAAATATGACAGAATTTGAGCAAAAGCTTTGGCTTTACTTAAGAGATAGGAGATTTTGTAAAGTTAAATTCAGACGACAGGTTCCGATACAAAATTATATTGCGGATTTTGTTTGTTTTGAAAAACGTATAATAATAGAACTTGACGGCTCAGGGCATCTTGAGGAATGTCAAGTTGAATATGACAGGAAACGTGATGAATTTTTTGAGTCACAAGGATATAAAGTTTTAAGATTTTTTAATTCTGATTTGAATAATAATTTTGAAGGGGTAATGGATGTAATTTATAAATCTGTTAATTAATCCCCCTCACCCTGCCCTCTCCCACCATAGGGGAGAGGGAAAATATTTTTATGCCTTCTCCCCTGCGTGGGAGAAGGTGTCACGTAGTGACAGATGAGGGGGATTTATAAAAATTATCTACCCTTTAAAAATTCCAGAACTTTCCTTAATGCTCTGCCTCTGTGAGAAACTTCATTCTTTTCATCCTCAGACATTTCAGCCATAGTTTTTTTACCATCTGCGCCGACTTCTGTCTGACTTATAATATCATTGTCAGTCGCTGCGCTCCCGTTTTTACCCTCTTCAACCAGAAAAATCGGATCATAGCCAAAACCGTTTGTGCCGGATTGAGAATAAGCAATTTCCCCGTGACATTCTCCACGGGTTTGGAATAAAATATTTCCATCTTTATCAACAAGTGTCATAGCACATACAAACTTAGCTTTTCTGTTTTTTTCGTCTTTAAGCACATTCAGCAATTTATCTATACGTGCCTGTGCTGTTTCGGCGTATCTCGCCGAATGTATTCCGGGCGCTCCGCCAAGAGCCTCTACACAAAGTCCTGAATCATCCGCAAGCGAAATCATGCCGCTAACCCGCGCAGCTTCATGGGCTTTAATCAAAGAATTTTCTTCAAAAGTTTTTCCGTCTTCTATTGGATTAAAACCATCAGACGGCAAAACAAATTCTATTCCCGAGCCTTTAGAAATCTCATTTATTTCCTGCAGTTTATGTGCATTCCCCGTTGCAAAAACAATTTTCATTTTTTTACCCTCTACGCTAACAACTGTCCGACTTGTTAAATTATCGTTAGTCGCTGCGCTTCCATTTTTACCCTCTCCCTTAGTCCCTCCCCCAAGGGAGGGAAATTTTATTTCCCGAACCTTCTTTGCCTGTTGTGGAATTCCTCTATTGCATCCGCAAGCGAATTTTTATCAAATTCCGGCCAGTATTGTTTTGTTACATAAATCTCCGAATAAGCAATCTGCCACAAAAGATAATTCGAAATCCTCTGTTCTCCGCCTGTTCTGATTAATAAATCAGGGTCAGGAATTCCTTTTGTATAAAGATTTTCAGAAATCAAATCTTCTGTCACATCCTCAGGTTTAACTCCTTTTGCAACAATAGATTTAACCGCATGAACTATTTCATCCCGCGCCCCGTAATTGAACGCGATTTGAAGATGTACGCCTGTATTATTTTTTGTTGTTTCAACAGAATTTTGAAGGATTTTTTGCAGCTTATCGCTCAACTTTGTTGTATCGCCGATGAATGAAATTACAACACCTTCTGCGTGCATTTCTGCAAGTTCGTTAGTCAGCGTAATTGCAAGGAGTTCCATCAAAAAATCAACTTCTTCCTTCTTCCTGTTCCAGTTCTCCGTTGAAAATGCGTAAACAGTTAAATACTTAATTCCAAAATCATCACACGCTCTTAGGGTTGCTTTTAAAGCATCTACTCCTTTTTTATGCCCCATAGCCGACGGCAAATTTTTCTCTTTTGCCCATCTTCTGTTGCCGTCCATTATCACAGCTATGTGCTTAAGCCCTGTTTCCTTTACAATTTCAGAGGTTCGTGCATATTTATCCAACGTTTTCATATATATAATTATATTTCAAATATGTAAAATTACAAATAAATTTATTTTGTAAAAATATTTTTTTGTGTGATAATTTTAATAAAGCTAAAATATAATAGCGAAGTACACAATATAAAAAAGGAAAATGAGAAAATGGCTAGAAAAACTCCATTAGAAAAAATCAGAAACATTGGTATTGCCGCTCACATCGACGCAGGTAAAACCACTACTACTGAACGTATCCTGTTTTATACCGGAAAAACTCATAAAATCGGCGAAGTTCACGACGGTGCTGCCGTTACAGACTTTATGGAACAGGAACGTGAAAGAGGTATCACAATCCAATCAGCTGCAGTTACTGCTGAATGGAAAGGACATCAAATTAACATTATCGACACCCCGGGTCACGTTGACTTTACTATCGAAGTTGAAAGATCTTTGCGTGTATTAGACGGCGTTGTTGCAGTATTCTGTGCTGTCGGCGGTGTTCAATCACAATCAGAAACTGTTTGGCGTCAAGCTAACAGATACGAAGTTCCGAGAATGGTTTTTGTTAACAAAATGGACAGAACCGGTGCAGACTTCTATAGAGTTGTTGACCAGATTAAAAACAG
>CALUYN010000024.1 GCA_944325025.1 Candidatus Gastranaerophilales bacterium
ATTATGCAAGGCGAATTGGCACAAATAGTCATAACTGATCCTCCATACAACTGTAAGATTAACGGTCATGTTTGCGGTTTGGGTAAGACTAAACATGATGAGTTTGCAATGGCGTCTGGAGAAATGACTGAAACAGAGTTTGCAGAATTTATCTCAAAATTTATGCAGCATCTAATTAAATTCTCAATTGACGGCTCGCTGCATTATCTGTTTATGGACTGGGCTGGGTTGAATACCTTGCTGACACAGGGCAAAAGTCATTATACCGCACTCAAAAATATTGCAGTCTGGAACAAGTTATCGGGCGGTATGGGCTTGCTATACAGGTCTCAGAATGAAATGATTCCGATATTCAAAAACGGAAAAGCTAAGCATCAGAACCATATTCAACTTGGCAAAAACGGGAGATACAGGACTAACGTTTGGGATTATCCCGGAATTCGAGCGACAAATCCATCATCTTTGGAGCTTCTAAAGCTTCATCCTACGGTTAAATCGGTACCGATGCTTCATGACATTTTGCTTGACGCATCATCTAAAAATGATATTGTTTTAGACTGTTTCGGTGGTTCAGGCTCTACATTACTTGCCGCAGAACGTTGCAAACGTAGGGCAAGATTGATTGAAATCAGCCCAAGATACGTGGATGTAACCATATATCGCTGGGAAAAGGAAACAGGCAAAACTGCTAAATTAATCAAAAATTATACGGAGGTTCAAGATGGAAATAGATAAGGATAGATTGCTAAAAGCCGCAGAAACAATACAGAATGATAACAAATACCGTCGAGAAATTAAAGAGAAATTATATGAAGTCGGTTATAAAAAACCTCCTGTCAGCGGTCAGTTTAAAAAAGGTCAGAGCGGCAACCCTAAAGGTAGAAAGAAAAAGGTTATTCCTAAAACTATTATGGAAGCCCTGAGGCTTGCGTTTATAAAAGAAATTACGATTACAAATGAAAAAGGCAGTCGTGAAAAAATCTCGTTTATACAGGCCTTTGCTCAAAAAATCGTGCAAGATGCGATTAAACATGATGGTCCATCACGAAAAATGCTTCTGCAAAATCTGAATTTGCTTAATTTCGATTTCTGGCAGATGATTGAAGACAAAGCATTTGAAGATTTTGAACCGGAAACTAGCAAGGACGATGAACAATATTTAAGGGAGACCTTGTATAAACTCATTGATTATTATCACCTAAATCAGACTAAAAATGAGTAATTTTAAATGCCATCCCCTGTTTTGATAAACGGGGGATGCTTTTTAATTACAATTATATATGTTATAATTGCTTAAAATAAAGGATTATAGCATGGAAAATGAAATTATAATTTACCAGACTCAAGACGGGCAAACGAAAATTGATGTAAGAATAGAAAACGAAACAGTTTGGCTTACGCAAAATCAAATGGCAGAACTGTTTCAAACTACAAAACAGAATATAAGCCTGCATATTAAAAATATCTTTGAAGAAGGAGAGCTCACTGAAGATTCAACTGTCAAGGATTACTTGACAGTTCCAAACGAAGGTAGCAGAAAGGTTTCAAGGAATTTATGCATTATAACCTTGATGTAATCATTTCTGTTGGCTATCGTGTTAAATCTTTACGCGGTACCCAATTCAGAATTTGGGCAACTCAAGTTTTAAAAGAATACATGAAAAAAGGTTTTGCTCTGAACGACGATTTATTAAAACAAGCAGGCGGCGGATATTGGCAAGAACTTTTAGAACGTATCAGAGATATTCTTTCTTCTGAAAAAGTTTTTTACCGCCAGATTTTGGATATTTATGCAACAAGTATGGATTACAATCCTAATGCAGAGGAAACAAAATTATTCTTCAAAGTTGTTCAGAACAAAATGCATTTTGCGGCACACGGTCATACTGCAGCAGAAGTTATATATTTACGAGCAGATAGTACAAAGATAATATGGGATTAACTGTTTTTAAAGACAAGCATCCAAAGAAAGATGAAGTTACTGTTGCGAAGAATTATCTTGATGAAAAAGAACTAAATATTTTGAACAGCATTACATCTGCTTATCTTGAATTTGCGGAATTGCAGGCAATAAGACATATTCCAATGACAATGAAAGATTGAATCGCAAAACTGGATGATTTCATAAAAATGACGGGAAGTGAACTTCTTGAAAATCCCGGAAAAATCTCAAAATTAGAAGCTGAAAACAAGGCACTTGCTGAATATGCAAAATACAAAGAAACGATAAAAGATGAGTTATCCGAAGTCGAAAAACATTTCTTAGAATCGGTTAAACAAACGCAGAAACAGCTGGAAAAGAAAAATAAGTATTATTAATTAAATATTTTTAAATTCTCGCCATATATTTCCTGGTCTTTTTATAACATCAAAAATATTTATATATTTAATGCTTGGTGTTGATTTCAGCTTTGTAAGAGGATGGACTATTTCATAATTAGTTTCTGTATATTTTGTGTTTTTAATTAATTCTTTTAGATTTTGAATAGCCTTTGCTTTAAGCTCAACCCAATAATTTTTGTCGAGCGATGGCATAAAGTTTTTATCAAGCATCATATTTACCATGTCAAAACCCAATCGCCAATCAAGTAAACCATGGTAATGTAAATTGCTATAATCTTGCATACAGGCATAACATGAACTGTCACAGTTTTTTAAATGTGTATCGTCCATAAATGTCTTTTTTAAATCTCCTTCAATAATATGGGCTAAAACTTTTTGAAAATTATTTTCATTACATAACCAATTACTATATCCGGCACCATTTTCAAGAGCATCTGACAGAAATACTTGTGCAGTTACAGGTGAATATTCTCCACCATTTTTAATAGGACGTAGACCTGTCATAATTTCTTTTTTATCCACGTCTAAAGTTATTGCCAAAGCATCACGCAATAAAAATGCCAAAGAATAGTAAGCACTTTTTGAATAAATATTATCTTTATTAAATGATAAGTCTATACTATCCGGTATATTTTTTATTTCTGTCAAAAAAACATTTGTCATTTTACTTGATAAAAGAGCAACTGATTTTGGTTCCTGTTGTGTATCTTTTTGATAATATTTGAGATTTGTTTTCATTCCCAATTTTTCATTATAGGCATTTACTGCATCCTCAGATATCCATAAATTAGTATCTTTACCTTCTTGATCTTTTAACGCTTGAAAATTATAATTTTCTCCTAAATTATTATTAATTGAAATAACTTGAACCAATCTTGATGTATCAAGATAATTATAATTATACTGTTTGCTTGGGGTCAAAATAATTTCTGTTTGGTTTATTTGAGGTTTTTGGGAATATGGAGTATAATCAAAATTACCATCATAATCAATAGCAGCTTTCCCATCAATACCTAATGTGAAAAATTCTTCAGGTTGAATTGTATGTACAATTTTTCCTTCTTCATTACATCTATCACAAATATTATTATCAGGATTTTCTTTTATGTTTTTACATGATTGACAAACTAAAAATGTTTTTGTTTCATTTTCCGATAATTTTCTACTTTTTATACCAACAGCAATATGAATTTTTTTATCCTTAACGGTCTCCGCTTTAGGTGCAAATTGACTTATTGCAATATCTAAATCCCTATTAATTAAATCCTTATCTTTCTCTTTACTATTGATTCTTAAATTTCTGGTTCTTGTTGGAAATCCAAACATTGGCAGTACTCCGGCATTTGCAAGAAGTTCACTTAAATATTTGAATTCATTACTATTTTTTGCAACAATTTCATCAATTTCATTTATTAAATTTTCTTTAGTTTGATTAATTAAATCTTCTTTTTTGTCAATACATTTAGTTTCTTTTAATAAAATATCGACAAATGTTTCTAATTTATTTTCATTATTTTGTAGCCAATTCACAACTGTATTTCTATTATTATCCCATTCTGATACTGTTCCAAATTCTCCATGGACACTGTCATAATTATTATCTTCAGAATTTATGTTAAACAATGCAACTCTTAAGATTTCCTTGCTCAAAAATCTTTTCAATATAACATCACTTCTCATATCAAGATATGGAGGAACCGTGGAATCATTTGTTATTTTTTGTGGATTATTAAAATAGAAAGAATCATGGTTTCTATTACGGCAAACAGTTAATGCCACTGCGAGGGGATTGCCTCTACGACCAGCACGTCCGACTCTTTGCTGGTAGTTAAATCTTTCAGGAGGCATATTTGACATCATAACAGATTCTAATGCTCCAATATCAACTCCGGCTTCCATTGTTGTTGTGACACTTAAAACTTCAATAGAATCCTTTATATGCCATTCTGTTTTATCACTATCATCACTGTTAATATAAATTCCCTGAAATTTTCTCTGTCTGTCTTTTTGATCTGTCTTATTTGTTTGAGCTGTTAATTCTTCACTTATTAATCTTTGAGGCTTTTCATGTGCAAGTTTATAATAAAAATTATTAGTAAATATGTTATTCGTATTTTCTTGTTTTTCTAAGCTTGCACCTTTACAAGCTTTGTTAATACATTTTCCGTTGGATGGATTTAAATACAACTTACCACAATTTGAGCATTTATAATATGTAATATATGAATTACTACTCGGCACAATACACAAGTTTTCAGGAGCTAAAAAATAATTTGTTGTATCTACAACATTTGTTCTAATTAATAAATTTCCTAGTTCTTGAATTGAAAATCCTATTGAATTAGCATAAGGTTTTAAAAAGTTTAAATTTCGACGAGTATTTGCATCTGACCCTTCATACAAAGAATATTCACCCATAATTCTTATAACCGAATCAACTGCTTCTTGTTCATCTTGTGAAAGTTTATACTTGTTTCTATTATATGTAACAATACCTATTCCAATAGCTTCAAATCCTCTTTTGTTGTTGAATAATGTTTTTAATAATTCTGTTCTTAATTCACCGATAATCTGTGCTCTAAAGTTACTTGCTTGAGGGTCATTGATTTTCTTTTCACCATTGAACCTTCCATCTTTCCACGAAAATAATTCTGTCCAACTTTTATTATTAAAATAATTCCTTTTATATCCCCCAGGATTTATACCTAGCTTCAATAATGAATAATAAACTGCATTTTCAATCTGTTCAAATTTGTATAATGGTTTATCAATATTTTGAATAATTTTTTCAGCTTTTTCTCTATCAGCATTATCCATCATATATTCATTATATTTAAAGTATTCAAACAGAATATTCCCATTTTCATTTTTACGTAAATCGCTTATTCTTTGTTTTTGTTCTTTTGTGTGCTCCGATTTTTTTAATAATTCAATTAATTCTTTGTCAGAATTAACAATATTCTGCAATGTTTGATATGTAACCTGTCTTAAAGTATCTCTATAATGGTCCATTTCTATACCGGCAGAGAGTTTTGCAGCATCCTGTCTGCTGTCAGTAAAAATTACCAAATTTCGCTCATTTTGCAGACAAAGCAATTTATCAGCCAAAAGCTGATTAAGTTTTTGAAAACCATATGTGATAGGTTTAATTACATATCTTGTCTTTTTCGGATCAGTCGGCACAGCCCAGTTATCGTTACAATATGGGCACATAGAAGGCATTGCCGTTTCTTTTTCAGGATTATCCGCAAAGGCTTTATAACAATAACAATTACCATTCAAACTGTCCGGATGTAGAGAACCATCGTTAAAATCATAAAAACATTTTTCCCATTTCCATTTTACACTTCCGTTATTTGGATAACGCATATTGTCAGGAGGATTATCGTCCAGTTTAATAACCAGATAATTTGAGATAGTTTTATTTATATTACAAACTTCAGGCATTGTCTCTAAATCGGTATTTTCAGGAAAAAGGTATATTTCATTATCTTTTTCATTTTGCTTTTTATTAAAATAGCCACCTAATAAGGTTTCCCCACACGTCTGACATATCAAAAGTTCCAGGATTCTTCCTCCACATTTACAGATAGATTTTGGCTCGGAATATATTTTACCAATTTTTCTGCCTTTTTCTTTATATTTTTTATCTAATTCAGTGCAATTTGGATTTGAGCATGCCCACAATCCTTGAAAATTCTTAAAGAAATAATGAGCCCTTAGTGGAAAGTTATTTTCTTTAAATAAATTTTCCAATTCTTCAGATGTTTTTCCACTGTTTGTTTTCAGTTCATTTAAAGATATTGTAAGATATTTTTTCTTTGTTTTATCATAGAAAAGTGACTTAAGATCTTTCTCAATTCCATTACAATCGTCAGGTGTAATCAAATCGCCTGAAATTATTTCAAATTTATCCTTATCTTTGCAGCCAAAAAATTCTTTCAGGAATTGTTTACTCTCTTCTTCATTATCTCCAAGTGAAGCTGAGGATGCAAGAATTTGTAATTGATTACTATCAGGAGTTAAGCCTATTCTGTCGAGGAAAGTTCTCAATAGATAAGCAATTTCCGTACCTGCAGTTCCTCTATAAGTATGAAGTTCATCAAGAACAAGTTGAAATTTATGATTTATCCTGTCTTGTTGTAGCCATTGTTTTGTCTTTTCAAAAATGTCAGCTTCAATATTTCTCATCAACATAATATTTAACATTGAATAGTTCGTAATCAATATATCTGGTGGAAATTTCTGCATATCCCATCTGGAATACATTTCAGCTCCGTCAAGCCGCGGAATAAAAAATTTACCTTTATTAGTAACATTATTGTTATTTTTATCCTTATATTGAACATTTTGTTTTGAATAAATAGATTCTAATTCTTCCTGTAAATCTTTAATCTTTTTATTAGTGATTTTACCTGGTATAGGTGTAGAGCTATTATACCTGCCAAAATATATAAGATTATTATTGCGTTTTTCCTTTAAAAATTTCCTTGCCTCATCACTATCAAGAGTTTTTCGTAACCTTATTAATTGATCCTCTACAAGGGCATTTAAAGGATATAAAATTAATGCTCTGACAGCGGCTTGTCTGCTTTCTCCATCTCTTTGATAACACATATAATCTTGTGTTATGTTTCTCCAAGGTGTTTGTTTGAATTCACTACGACTCTTCCAATTTTTCGATTCATTTAAAATATTTTGAATAACAGGAAGTAAAAACGTTTCTGTTTTGCCGGAACCTGTTCCTGATGTCACAATTATATGTTTATTTTTATGTTGTAAGGCTTGTTTTTGATGAGTATACAATGTATATGGAGTTGTGCCTATTTGTGGGAAAAGGCTGTCTTTAAATGCTACAAAATCATATAAATCTTTATCATTCAATTCCTCCATAATATCTTTTTTGAGAGAATTACCTGTAAATTTATATTTACTTATATGTTCAATATATGGTTCTTGAAAAAGTGTAGCTTTTATTATATCAAGTCTTTCTTGATTGATACTTTCCAAATTAAACTTATCTCTTGTTGTAATATAATCAATGTAAGAATTCTTTAATTCTTCAAAAACTGCACTTGGTGAACCAGTCATCATTTGCCTCCAACTTCCAATAATCTTGTAACTTTTTGAGCTGTTTTGTAATCTATATTTTCATATATTGTATAATTGTTTTTTACGTGTGGATTTATACCGCTTAACATAGTTAAAGCTCTATCAATTAATTCAGGGAATTGTATATATAATAATATCTTAAAACAATTATTATCATATTGAATTAAATTTTTAGTTTGAGCATATTTATGAGCCATAAAAATTCCATAATCTTTGCTTATTTCATACCAATTATTATCTTTAAAAAAATAATATTCATTATTTCCCAGAAATAATGCTCTATATAAACCATTTAAAGGGGAATTGAATTTTATTTGTTCAAACTTGCAACTTTTTGTATTATAGAAATTTATATTTGGCTGAGAGATCATCAAAGGATATTCAGTGGGTGGCAGATCTTTTTCTATTTGTGTAATATTAGGAATTATATCAAGAACTCTTTGCGAAAAATCTTTAGATATTCTTATGTTTGGAAATTCATTTTGAAATTTTTCAATATCGTTAATTTCAACCTTTATTAGTTTAGGAGCATTGTAATTATCTATAATCTCTATTTTACACTTATCTTTAATGTTCCTTAACAAATCTTTTGTCCTATAACCAGATAGAATGCCAATATTCTTATTCATTAAAAGAGTCGGGGGACAAATAGAATATGTTCTGTTTGTATAATCAAATTCAATATGTGATAATCTAGAAAAGATTCTTCTTATAATAGAATATTCAAATATTTCTATCTCATCATTATAGTCCAAATTATCAACATATTTATTAAATTGCAACAAGGTACCTGTTTTTAAGTAGCTTAAATATTCTAATAAAATATCAAAATCAATATTGTTTACCATTTAAGAAACCTCATATTTTTTAAATGACATTGGGATATTGAATGCATCTTGAGATTTTGATTTCACCAGAACAAATTTTAAATTATTAAGAAATTTGATCCTTTTAAAAATTTCATATTCTTTTTCTACATCAGTATCAGGATGGATTAAATCCAAAAAACCTTTAATTTCAATATTTTGAAAAAATGGTTCCAGATATATTTCTGGTAAAATTTTATTAAAATCATTGAATATAATTATTCCAAAAGGTAAATTCTGATTTAATTTTGTTGATTTATAATAGTCAGCAATCAAAGTATTAGAAGGGATAAACTTATTGTCTGTGTCAAAAAATCCAAACCAATCACTATATGACGTCCAGTCATATTCTACTATAACTTCAAGCGGATTACATCCAAACTTCTGGCATTTTAACCATACAGCAATATCCTTTTTATCTTCAACGATAATTACATTATTATTTTTTAATTTCTCATGTAATTTTAAATCATAATCATTTTCGGCTTTATTTAGTTCAAATCTAAACTCTTCCTTAAACTCTTCATCATCAATCAGCATCCTTGACGATTTTGGAAGAATTTCCTGATTAAAATTCAAACTTTTTTCCGCCGCATGTGAGCTCTTTTGTGTCTTTATGTCTGAAATTTCGTCCAGCAAACTTGCTTTTTGTTTATTTAACTCTTCTAACTTCATATTTACATCAATAAACTTTTGTTCATAGAGCTTATCAGCTTCTAACAATAATTCTTCTTTTAAATTCAGCATTCTTACAACGAGTTTTGATGTTTTTTCATCTGATAAAATCAAATGCTTTAAAAACTTTCTAAATTCTTTATTTTCCATTTGTGCATGAAAGTCTCTTATATCAAGTTTTCGATATTGTTCAAGAGTTTTATTTGTAACTTGTAACTTTTCATTTTGTAATACAATTTCGTCATAATCCTCAAGTTGAGCTTTCAATTCATCAATTTCAATTTCTTTTCTAGATAATTGTTTTTCAAAATTTTGTTTCATTTTATCAATATTAGTATGCTCAAGCTGTTTTATTTGTTTCTGAAGTTTACTATTTTCTTCCAGGTAAAAATCCAATTCAAGATTTTTGTCTTCAATTTCCTGGTTTAATGAACTAATTAATTCATCTTTTTGATTTAACTTTGTTTCGTATTGAATAATTTCTTGATACGAAATTTGTGACTGATGAAGATGTTCTATAATATCTAGTCTTGTTTTACAATTATTTATTAGTTTATTTAACTCAGGACTAGGAACAATCGGACCAAAATCATAAAATTTTTCTATAGTTTCTTTGGATATTAAGTATTCTTTATTCTTTTGCAAAAGGAATTTCAAAAAATCAATATCACCAATATCGAATTTACCCTTCTCTATTTCTCTTAAAGATAAATATTCTTCGATATAAGTTTTTGAAAATTCAGGATTTGCCTCTATCCATAATCCATAAATTTCAAAAAGCGTTTGAAAAGCTTTATCTCTAGGTAATACTCTTTTACTACGTTTTGTATCGGCAAAGAATCCTTCAAGTTCACCTTTTAAAGCTATACAAAACCTATTTTTGGTTTTCTTGCCATATTTCTTTGCATTATCATTTTCATGTTTTAATTCTTCTGGTATAAATGGACTCAACGCTGTATTTAGTCTACTTCTAATTTCTCTTTTTTTTATTTCATCCAAAAAATTAATTATATATTTGTCTTCAAACCCCTGAATTATTTTTATTTTTTCATTAGGATACTTCATTATGCCCCTATTCTTGCAATGCTTGCATATATTTTAACTCTATATTATCAGTAAATTTAGAATTTTCAAAATTTTTGTTAAATTTGTAACAAATATTCTTGTTAGGGTTATAAAATTTCTTATTATTGTGTTTTTTATTAATGGCTTTCAAAATCGTTAATATTTTATATTTTTTTAAATCTTCATTTATGGTATAAACAGGCTTATATTTTTGAATGTAACAGCCATTAATTAAATTCGTTGAATGCATAGCAGGATTAGAGGTTACACGTATACAAGTTTTATCAAAGTAATTAAAAATAGGTTCAAACTGTTTCTCTTCTATTTTATCTATAATTCTGTAACTTAATGAATTCTCATTTTGTGTATTTATATAATGTGTACCAATGGAATTATTGCAAATTCTCAAATCAAGAGGATAACCGGAGTATGTTTCATAATTTTTGCCATCTATAAAAAATTTTATTGGTTTATTTACTCTGTTGAAAAAAAACAATAATGGTTCAGCGTTTTTTAAGTACTCAAATTTGTGTCCATTTCTCAAACCTTTTTTAAAAAAAATTTTGTCCTTAGCAAAAATATTCAAACTTCTACTCTCTTTCAAAACCTTTATTGAATCTATAATCATTAAATGCGGTAGATTTTCGTCAATAAAAATTGGCTTAACAATGGTATCTGTTATAGAATTAATTAAGCTGCCATTTTTCTTAAAAAAAGCGGGCGTTGATATAATTGAAATATTATCCCCTATTTCTGCAAAATTACATTCAATATAATATCCTTCAAACACTTCACTCTTTTTTAACAATATAAAATCTCTTTTCGGATATCTAATTTTGAATTTATTATTAACTGTAATCTCTTTACTTTGCAACTTTATATCATTTATTTTTATTGCAACAGGTTTATAATAATCTTCAAAATCTGATGATTTTAAATAAATTTTATTATCAAATATAAATTCATTCAGATTTTTATTATATTTAATTATTTCATAAAAAGAAAAACTGAAACGATCCTTTGTGTATAAAAGTTTAGGCGTAAATATACAGCGTTCTTCATTAGTTTCTTTATCAAGTTCACAAATTTGTCCATCCCAATTTTTGTACAAAAAATTAATTTTGTCTTCCAATACATATTTGTATTGTTCATGACTTGCTATAGTTTTAAAAACATGGCTAAATTTATTTATATTTAAATCGGAAATTAATATTCTAACATTTCTTGAAATGTCAAAAATGTTTGTTAATAGAGCTCTATCTTTACGAGAAATCATAGATTGAAAAATAGGAATTCCTATCCAATCTTCTCTTTTTCTGCTTATTTTTTGAAATAGTTTTTCAAATCTTACTTTCCCTAATTTACCACTCATCTCATTATTTAAATAATTTTCAAAATGGTTATATATTTCAAAATATTTTTCTTTGTCATTAACCCTAAACCCTTTTTGAATAGGTTTGTCATAGAATTTTTCAGAAAGAGATTTTAAATGCAAGTAATAATTTCTATTTGAAATATTTTTATCTTTTCCCATTTTACTTGCTGCAAATATAAAAAATGCAATAATTGCAGTTTGTGACGGGATATTATCATTAATTTCTAGTGGAATTTTATTTAACCTAATAACATTTTCATTTTTAGAATTTAAATATAATAATTGTTCAGAAACTACTTTACAGAAATTATCTAATATTTCACATTTTACAATATTAAATTCTTCACCTATTTTTAAAAGAACATCTTCATCTACACAAAATAAAACTTCTTTATTTGCATTGTTCTCGTTAAAAAAATACTCAAATATTCTTTTATTCCATAGTTGATAATTCAAAAAAACTCCTTTTATATATGATTATCATTTATAATAACATGGAATTATAATAAGGCAAAGTCTACTATAAAATTGTATTTCTCATTTATAAACTTTAAATTTCCCTGCTCATTATCTTGCAGGGAATATATTTCAAAAACCTTATGTAGCAAGAGTTTTAATTATAAAATTTAACAAACATCGATAAATTTTCCCTGATTTTTAATTTAGCAGGGAATTTACAAATATCAAAATTGCTTTTATAATGTTTATAAAGCGAGCCTCTTGCTCACAGGACTGTTCGCTCCAGTTTTTACCATTTAAATTGGACATCAGTCCAAAGTTAAATAGTCATAAGGCTGAAAGTTGAAGTGGAGAACCACCAAGCTTTAGCTTGGTCTAAGGTTCGAGCGTGAGCGAGCTGAGGCTGGAGCGCTTTTGTTTAAAGCGATGTAATCGCTGAAAACAAAACGCGGAATTGTCGTTAAGCGCGAGCGAACAAGACACTCCCCTCGTCTCCACCATTAAAATTCAGAGGCTGTTTATAGCCGTGGTTTTAATAGCATTTTTCCCGCAATGTGAGGGCTTTCGCGAATTCAAGAGAATTTATTTGATGTGATTTGTAGAGAATTTTACGCTAATTTAGGCGAAATTCTCTTTCCTCAAATAAAAAAAGTCTTTATAAAAATTATAATGTTGGGGTAGAAACCCCAACCTACAAACTAATATTACTTCAATTTCTTATTTCTAACAGACAAAAAGAACTACTTAATGTAGTTCTTTTTGTCGTAATAAAATTCATTGAAATATTATTAACAAAGCTCTGCATCAGACATACCAAACTGCGTCAATGAATCGGTTTTTGCCTGAACACAAATAAATTGAAACTCTCCGTCGCCTGTATTCTCAATAGTTCTTGAAGCTTCAGCTGCAATTTTAACAGCAGAACCTTCTTTTACATTCAAACGTGTACCATCAACGGTTATTATACCTTCGCCTTTTAAGATAATATAAACTTCTTCATTTTGTTTATGCTTATGATTAAAAGGTACTTTGAAACCTTTTGGAACAGTATTTACAGATATCTCACAACTTGTTAATCCAAGTGCGTCATGCAAAAATACTTTTCCATTTTCTAAATTAATAAGCTCACTAATCTTTCCGATTTCTGTTGTTTTGTAATTAGTCATAATTTCCTCCTTTAATTAGATATCTAACTATATACTTAAAAATTTTTATATCATCTTTTTTAAAAGCGCATCTAAAAGTTCTGAGTCCTTGTCAGTTAAGTTTTTATGAAGCATTTCGTTTAAGTCATAGGAAATTTTTTCAAATATTTTTCTGAATTTTTTTGCTTTATCCGTCAATACTATAAATGTAACCCTGTTATCATTTAAAGATTTTTCTCTTGAAACAAAATCTAATGCTTCTAGCTTATCCACAAGAACAGTAACAGTAGCTTTTGTACGATGAATTTTTTCTGCAATCTCTTTCATTGTACATTTTTCGCAACAGTACAAATATGCAAGAATATCCCCATGACTCGGAACAAGGCCTTCTATACCGTTTGCTTTCAATTGTTCTATAATAAAACGATTTCCTTTTTCATGTATTTTAGATATTAGCGATAATGTCTGTTTCATAAGCACTTTTACAACTTGATAATACAAAAATTTTACATAGCAATTATAGTTAGATATCAAACTATTGTCAAGTAGTTCATTTTTTTTGTTAAGAATTATTTTTGTCTAAATTATTTAGATTTTTTGTCCCATCATCTAAAAACCAATCCACAAGCGGTTTTTTATCTCCAAACTCAAATTTAAAACCCTTTGCAAAATCATCATCTGTTAAAAAGTTATAGCTTATATTAAACGCTACAGGTTCTTCCTCTATACCTGACTTTTTAAACTTTTCTTCAGAAATCTTAGTTCCGCCATCTTCTAACACATTTGAATAATTATAACCCTGGAAACAGCAAAAAGGGACTTTTATTCGTCCGTCAACACCCTGGCTCATAAGCCCGAATGTACGGCAGATAATACCTCTATATTCATATACAGAACATACATTATTTATCAAAAAAGGACAATCATATTTAAAGTTGTCGCCTATATATTCCGCTTTTTGCATTCCTATTTTTTTTATATTTTCTGCTATTATTTTTTTCGTTTCAAAATCCAACTGCCACACCCCGACCATAAGATAATCCATTTCAATTTTTGAATAAGGGAATTGTGCATTTTTGCAGCACAGGGCGCAACCCTTTTGACAGCATATATATGCCTTCTGTCTGTCGAAAAATTTTGCTAGTTTTTCATCTATAAATTTTAAATAAGCTAAATAATTTGCAAGCATATTTTCTCCGGAATAAAATTTAGTTATTTATTAAAATACATCACCTTATAGCAGCTATCTGTCAAAAGAATTCTTCTAAATATATTATTATAGTGCGGTATTTACTTAAAGTCAATCATAAAAAATACTTATATCGCTGTTTACACCAAAAAAATTTTACTATAATATTTCTTGATTTTATAGAATTATTTCATTATTATGTAAATAGAAAACGGGGCAGATATGAAATCAATTAAAGAAGTTTCACTTGAATCAAAAATACTAAAGAGGCTTGAAAACCTCCCTAATTGCACAAAATTAGTAACCTATCTTTTTGCGGACGAAGAACTGCAAGAGATGCAGGATTATGCAAACAATGTATCAATAAAAAGGCTCGGCTACAATGACCATGGACCTGTGCATATGAGGCAGGTTGCAGGAAATGCAATAAAAATGTTAAATCTTTTGAAAGATGCAAACATTAAAACTTCTCTTGAAACAGAAGAAGTCGGGACTTTTGAGGACAGTATGTGTGCGCTGATACTTGCAGGATTGATGCACGACTTAGGCATGATGATTGGCAGACAGGGGCATGAAGATATGTCCGCCCTTTTAGCACAGCCGATTATTGAAAGGACGTTAATGCATGTTTTTCCTGACGACCTGCACAAAAGAGTTATTATAAAATCACTTGCAACAGAAGCAATCGTAGGCCATATGTCATCTAAAAAAATTCATTCAATAGAAGCAGGAATTTTGCTGATTGCTGACGGCTGCGATATGACTAAGGGAAGAGCCAGAATTCCAATGGCAATAAATACTACACCAAGAGTCGGGGATATTCATAAATATTCAGCAAATGCTATTAACAGAATTGGTATTCACCACGGGCATAACAAGCCAATAAGAATTGATATTGAAATGTCTGGAGATGTAGGCTTTTTCCAGATAGAAGAAGTTTTGCTTACTAAAATTGAATCAAGTCCTGCAAAACAATTTGTAGAATTATATGCAGGAGTAGAAGGACAGGAAAGCAAACGATATCTATAAATTTATTATGTACATAAATTTTTTATAAGCTTATCATCAAATAAATTTTTGTTTGCTCTCGGAATTGCCTGTAATATTTTTTCAGCTTCAGGCGCAGATAAAATATTACGGTCAATAAGAAACTTTGCATAATTAGGATGACAATTATAAATAGCTGACAAACGATATATCAAAGACATTTTTTCAGAAGGTTTGTCATAATTTATATAATCAATTGTCTGCAAAATAGTATTTAAATCATATTTTTTGCCGTATTCATAATTTAAAAAAGGCGCAATTTCTTCTGTTTTGAGATTTCCTGCCCCTCTGCCCATCCCTGCAAGCGAAGAATCAATTATCAAATCTCTAGTGGAACAAGTTTTTATAAATAATTTTGCGAGATTAAACGACAGATTTAAATTATTATGAGAGTGAAAACACAGTTTGATGTCCGGCATAAGTAAAGAATTGATTAATGTACATTTTGCGGCAAAATCATCTGTTTTAACCGAGCCAAATGTATCAACAATTGAAAAGGCAAAAGGATTAATCCTGTTAACTTTTTCTATCATATCAGAGAGTTCAGAAATTGAAAATGTACTGAAATTTTTCGGATTAAGAAAAATCTTAAAACCTCTGCGCATAAGCTCTTTTGCATATTCAGCTGCTGCATTTATATCCTGTTTGCCAAATGCAATTCTTAAACTTGTATTTTCCGGTTTTTGTTTAAAAAGATTTTGTAAATCATATTCGCCAAAATTTATCATTAAACAATATACCGAATTATTTTTTTTTATCTGATATAGTTCTTCAAGCTGGTTTAAGTTTGAATATAAAGAATAATCTTTGCCATTGCTATGATTTTTTAAAAAGCCGCATTCAATAAAATCAACCCCTGCCTCAGAAAGATTTTTAACGATATTTAGTATATTTTCACAGCCGAATTTCCAGTTATTATTATATCCGCCGTCGCGTAATGTACAGTCTAAAATTTTAATATCAGCCATGATTGTATGATAATTCAAAAATAAAAATATATATACTTTCAAAATTTATAAAGACTTGATTTTTTCTCCTTAATCCTTAAAATAGAAATTATGAAAAAGATATTAATAGTCTTACTTTTAATACTGTCCGGCGCATTTGCAAACGCAGAAACAACAGATTATGAACAAATTTACAGAGAACTTGAGGTTCCTGATTTTTCCTATATTCATAATATTGACCCCGGAGAAATGTACGATATCCAACATACATCCTGGTCGCCATATCCATTGTTCAGGCTGACTTCTCCGCTTTATTTCAAAAATATAATCATAGAGCCAGGCTATTACCTTTTAACCCCGAGGGAACACGAAGGAAACTGGTATGTATTGTTTAAAGAGCAGGGCAGAGTAAAATATATAATTCCTGTATACAATAGAGAGATAGTACCGTTTGGGTTTTATGACGAAAACCTTCCAAAGCCTAAACTTACACCGTCGCAAAAATTCCATATAAAATTCCTTGATTTTGTCGGCAAATATGTAAGGAGTTCGCAGAGAAAACCCGCGCCTAACACTTTTTTAGAAACGACTGATCTGGATAACAACTTTATCTCAGTAATAATTTATTGGGGCGACTACAGATATTACATGGTTTTACGTACGGTACGGTTATAAACGCCTTCTCTGACAAATATCCAGACCTGCCTCTTAATTTTTTGTCATCCTGAATTTATTTCAGGATCTCATATATGATACCTTGCCGCATAACAAATCAAAAAAAACTTACGCAGGGAAAACCGCGGCTTTTGCCGCGGCATTGAGTATATGATAATAAAATATTATTTAAGTTCCATTACAAACAGCGCCTGATCTCCAATATCTAAAGAATTTAAATCCTCTGCTTTTTTCTTATAATCGTTTATAACCTGCATTGAAAATATAGAATGTTGCGGAGAATTTTTATATGATATACCACAATCTAACGGGATATCACGTAAATACTGTTCACTTCCCCAAAACTGAAATTCATTTGAATTGTATTTTTTTGAAATAATTTTAAAGCCTGTTTTTTCTGCAAGTAATTCCATTGCCTCTGCTGTTGGGAGAAAAATATGTCTTGGAGCATCTAGCTGAACCCAATTTGTATTATAATGCTTCCAAGCCCAAGAAACTATCGGTAAAGCTACTATCAATATCCCATCGTTTGTTATTAAATTCTCATGAACATAATTCAATATTTCTACAGGATTACTTATATGTTCCAGAGAGTGCGAGAACAAAATCTTAGAAAATTTCTTATTTTTTAACTGTGACAAATCATTATAAATAACAGTACCGTTATCATATTTTATATTTTTTACATAAGGGTCATAGCCGTAAATATCAAAACCAACATTTTTCAAAAAATATGCCCCCCCGATGCCGCAGCCAAAATCTAAAATAGTATCTTGTTTATTTATAAGACCACTTAAAAATGATATGCTCATATCATTAACTTGATATTTTTTTAAATATTTTTCTATAAAACTTATTTTTGGCAAATCTGTAAAAATTTCTCTGTTTACAAAATAATTTTCTAACAATTTTCTTTTTAATGAACTTTTCCTTCTTTTAAATTGAAAACTATAATAATTTTCTGGATAATATTTAGCCATATTATCTGGTTTACTACATAATTGCAAAGTTCCACATTTCGCGCATTCAAAATATTTGAACTCATCTCTGAAACCAAACATCATTTCCTTAGCATTATAAATTTTGTCATTATTTATATTGTCGCATATAAAACATTTAAACATATTTACCTCTTAAAAAATAAAAATAAATTTTTAAGTTTATTAAATACATTCATATTTTTGTATTTTGCTAACTTTAACTTTGTTCGTATCAGTTCTGAGCCTAAATACCAATCAGCTATTACATAGTACTTATCAGAATATTTCTGAAAAAAATATTCTCTGTTACGTTCAAATATTTCATTAAGATTAGTTAAACTTTTCCCTGTTAAAGAACCCTTATGATAAATATATGATTTATGCGAAATAAAATTTTTGTAACCCGCAAATATATATCTCCAAGACAAATCATCATCTTCAAAATAAGCAGGAGTAAAGTTTTCATCAAAACCTCCTATTTTTTTAAAAATATTTTTTTTTGTAATTACGCATGAGAAATGCGGTTTAATTGAAATTTTATAATCACAACTCCTCTTTTTTAACATTCTTTTCATTACTTTCGGATACATCCATTCTTTATATTCAAAATTTTCTATCTGAGATGCAGAAACCAATCCGCTATCAGCCTCTTTTTCAAACACTTCAAAGATACCATCAACCCAACCTTTCGGAAGTAAAATATCATTATTCAAAAAAGCAATATATTCATTTTGCGCAATTTCTGCTCCCTGATTACAGCCCTTTGAATAACCCAGATTTTCTGTATTATAAATTACCTTAACATTATCTTTTTGCGTTTCAAAAATTTTTAAAAACTCTGCTGTCCCGTCAGTAGAACCATTATCAATAATAATAAGCTCAAACATTTGCCCCCCCCCCGAAAAGCTTTCATACAAAGATTTAAGAAATGGCTTTGTCGCTTCTTCCAATTTGTTATATGTTAATGTTATTATTGATAATTTTTTATTCAATTTTAATTCCTTTTGAACCTGACAAACTAATGTATTTTTCTGAATTTTTAATATAAATATTTACAAAATATACCCCGTTGTAAAAATACCAGACAAAACCTCTAAATCCATCTTTATAGGCGCGATTTTTAAAATAAGGTTTTAAAAATTTACTTTTCATTATACGCAATAATTTAAACACAGAGCTGCCCCCCCCCCGAGGTGTTGGAATTTTTTCAAGTTCGCCTGATGTATAAATATTCTGTTTCTCCAGAAAGCTAGCAAAGTTTGAATAAGCATAGTGAACAAATGCTCCTTCTTTTGATGGTAAATAGAAAATCTTAGTATCCACAGGCTGAGGCGGAACATGAACTTTTCCCTCTCCATATTTCAAATGACCATTTTTACAAAAACGAATTTGATAATCATCTCCAATACAAGTCAAAAATCCGTCAATAAACCAATTTTTACGGGCAATACCTACAACTAATTTGTCAGGTTCCGGATTTTCGGCATAACTATTCAGACTGTTCCACAAATTTTCAGGAACTATTTCATCCGCATCAAGAATTAAAACCCAGTCACCTGCAGCTTTTTCAATTATAAAATCACGTGCAGCATCTACTATATCAATCTTCTCATGGTAATAAATTTTACAACCATATCTTTCAGCAATTTCAACCGTCTTATCAGTTGAATACATATCGCAAATTAAAATTTCATACGCCTGTTTTACAGACTGCAAGCATTCATCAAGAAGTCTTTCGGCATTATAAGTATTAATTACTACTGAAATTTTCATATTCCAAATCCTTTTTTATCTGGTTTTCAATCACATCAACGCATTTTTTCCATGTGAATAACTTTGCCCGCTCCAAACCTTTTGCAATACAGTTTTCTCTAAACTCTCTGTCATAATACATCTTTTCCATAGCGCTTATTAATTCATCATCAGAATATGGATTAATCTGAATTCCGCAATCGCCGATAACCTCCGGCAGAGAGCTTGCATTTGAACAAATTACCGGCAAACCGCATTTCATAGCCTCTAGAACAGGAATACCAAACCCCTCATACAACGACGGAAATACAAACATCTCAGCCCCGCTGTATAATGCAGACATATCATCATCTGCTACATATCCTATACGCAGAATTTTTTCCTGGTTTTTACCTAAATCTTCGATATTTTTATTCATTATTTCTACAAAATCATAAAAATGAGCTCCGCCAAGTACAAATATAAAATCATCAAGCTTATTCTTATCGACAAAACGCAGAAAATTCTTTATCGCAAAAATCAAATTTTTTCTCGGGTCAAGATTACACAGGCTGAAAATATATTTCTTGTCAGTCGGAATTCCATATTTTCTCTTTATTTGATTTACATACATTTTATCATCAAGCTTGAAATATGGTTTACCTGTAGATAACGGTATAACTTTAATATTTTCACCATTTATCTTAGGAACATATTTTATGAAATCCTGTTTTGTATACTCTGAATTTGCAAAATATTTATCCTCTGAGTTTATTGAATTAAGCATATTATAAAACCATCTATGGCCTGCATTCTCTCTGTATGAATTTATAATAGGTATAACATCATGCAGAATTGTATACTTTTTTACATGATTATTTCTTGCTGCAAAAGCAGGTACAGCACGCATTGGAGAAAAATATACATCTATATCATCTAATGACACAAAATGATTGAAATAAAATTTACTTATTCTCTTCACTAATGATGCCTGTAAACTACACAATATTTTGATTAATTTGTTATTACTGTTTGACATGACATCTGCTAAAAAACTCGCATAACCTGAAAGTACAGGTTTGTATATCCGGCATTTGTTAAACTCTTTGTACTGGTTAAGCACCATCTTTAATTTTACCGGCTTTTCCGCATATAAATAAATGTTCAAATCTTCTCGTTTGAGAAGTTCTAGCAAAACATTATATGCTACAAAAAATATACCGCTTCTTGATGAATTATTTATCATTATATTGCAAATAATTGTAGCATCATACAGCAAATTGACCTTTTTCACTTAACTACTCCGGGAATTCAGAATTCTACATTTAAAGGTATATTAGGCTTAATAATTACCATTTAATATAAATAATCTAACATTTAATAATACTTTGTCAAGTTTTTTTCACATTAAATACGGTTAATTATACCAACAATCTTTTTTACACTAATTAATGAATGGATATCTTATGAACTCATTACAAATATTTGGCAGAAGGCTTAAAGAGCTTAGAAAACAAAGAAAACTTACACAGGAACAGCTTGCAGAACTAGTTGATTTAGACCCTAAACAAATTTGCCGCATTGAAAACGGCGGATGTTTTACAACGTTTGACACTCTGGAAAAAATTGCCAAAATTTTTAATGTCAAAATATATGACCTTTTTTACTGCGAACATAAACAGCCAAAAGACGCACTTATAAAAGAAATGAATGAAATCTTCAAAAGTGCGTCTGATGAAAATATTGAATTGATTTATAAAATAGTAACAGCTGTTGTAAGATAAAAGTTAAGCTTCAGAAGTTTCGTCAGCCTCGTCCATGTCCTCATCTTTTTTAATTCTATCAACAACCATTTTTGCCATCTCTTTTGCAATAATATGCTGAGTTGTTTCCGGACAGTTTCTGAGCATTGTCATTGCTGTTTTGAGTGTTGAATCTATATCATACCAACGGCCTTTTCTGTTGTCATCAAGCCCGGAGCCAACCGCATTGATAATATCTTCCACAGCTTCAAATTTTTCATTTTCAATATTGTGTTCAATAATTATTTTTATTAAATTTAAAGCTATTTTTATCTGCGTTTCATCATCAGATTGTTCAAGAGTTTGCACAGCCTGAGATAAAACAGGATCTTTGTCGTACCAGCGTCTGTGATGATTTGTATATTCTTCTTTCATAATGCTTCTCCTTCTTTCAATATAATTATTATGAAGGTTTTCACAAAATATGTCAAGAGGCAGCGCGGGGTGAGGGCTGTTTTTCAGAAGACCGGAGGTCAGAATAGTAGGGTGGGATAAGCAAAGCGTTCCCACCAATCATTACAAGTTATACAAAAAACCAAGTGTCGGATGGAACGGCTACGTTCCCCCTCTCCTTCAAAAGGAGAGGGCAGGGGTGAGGTCAAATCGACAGTTTCTCTCACACAAGGGGCGGGGAAGGAGTTAACCCTGCTTGAATGTCACACCTTTATTGCCTCTCGGGTATTCCCAACCCAGGGATGAGCTTTCGCAGGCAATTCTGCAGGCGCCGCATTCAAGACAGTTTTCAAAATTTACAATTAATTTGCCGTTATTTTCATCCCATTCATAAACTTTTGCAGGACAAATAACTGTACAAATCTTTGATTTACAAATCCTGCAGCATTCCTGAACCGGCTGAAGATGCGAAGTTGTATCGGGTGTATATTTAACTGTGTATAATTTATCTTCTATATCACTCATTTTACTAAAATACTCCATAACAATTTTATTGCAGACCATATATCTTTAAAAAGTTCGGATATTTTTCTTTCTGTAAAGAACAATTTAATAAAGTCCCTGTATTTTTTACGTTTTGGTATGCTGTCAACTGATGTAAACATCTCAAAGAAAGAATTTATTTTTTGCGGATAATATCCTAAAAATTCCGGAGCTCTTTCGCCTATCCCGCTCATCAAATCTTTATAAGTACGCAAATCCTTCATTATAAAAGACTCTTCCAATTCCTGCTGATATCTTGAAAGCGCGTGTTCTGAAAAATCACCTTTACCTAAAGCTATTACGGCTGTTTCGCCTGCAAGTTTACCTGATATCATTGCAAGATTTGTTCCTTCCCAGTGAAGGTTGTTAACAAACATAGCCGCATCACCGCAAACCATGACACCTGCTCCAAACAGTATCGGAACTTTTTTAAACCCGCCTTCTGGTATCAAATGTGCGGAATATTCGATTAACTCTCCGTCTTTAATCAGCGGAGCAATCTCCGGATGTTCTTTCATTTTATCCAAAAGTTCATACGGCCTCAGCCCCTTTTCGACAAGTTCGCTCAAAGTAATTCCTAATCCAATACTTACAGACTCCTTGTTTGTATACATAAACCCGAGTCCCAACATCCCGAGCATAGGCCCGCCGAAAATTTCATAAATACATCCCTCGTCAGAATTTACATGAAACCTCTCGTTAATAATTTCAGGAGAAAGTTTTATCACCTCTTTAACACTAAGCGCAACATCTTCCGGCTTCAAATCTCCGCGTAGTCCGATTTGTTTGGCAAGCAGAGAATTTACACCGTCAGCTAAAACAACAATATCGCAATAATAATCTTCTAACTCTGTTTTTACGCCGATTACACATCCGTCTTTGACAATTAATTCCCTGACAACCGTTTCTTCAACAAGAACAACTCCTTCTTTAGCAGCTTCTTCTGCCATCCAACGGTCAAATTTCCCTCTTATTACAGAATAGCTGACAGGATCCTCGTGTTTTTTCTTATAAGAAATTACAGTCGCATCATCTTTTCCAAGAAGCGCATATTTATGCTCAACTGTTTTTCTTTCAATCGGGGCAGTTTTTTCAAAATCCGGAAAAACTTCCCGTGTGGGCTGAGCATAAATTGCACCGCCAAAAACATTTTTGCTTCCTGAAAATTTGCCGCGTTCGATTAAAACCACCTGCTTGCCGGCTCTTGCAATTGTGACAGCGCAAGAAATTCCGGCAGGGCCGCCGCCCACAACTATAACATCAACTTTATTTTCTTCTCTATCCATTGAAACCACCAAAATCTTGTATACTTAAACTATACATCAAATTTTATTCATTGTAAAATAGTTAATATGATAATTACAGCAGGCAAATTTAAAGGGCAAAAAATTACGGCGCCTGATGAAAGTATTACGCGTCCGACACTTTCCAAAGTCAGGATGGGAATTTTTAACACCCTTCAGGCAATGATTGATTTTGAAGAAAGTACATTTTTAGATATGTTTGCAGGCTCCGGAATTATGGGGTTAGAAGCACTTTCCAGAGGTTTTAAACAAGCGTGCGCAATTGAAAAACACCCTAAAGCCGTTAAAATAATAAAATCTAATTTTAAACATTTTTCTCCTGTGCCGGAACTACTAATCGGCGACAGTCTGAAAATTATTCCAAAACTTAATAGAAAATTCGACGTAATCTATATTGATCCTCCTTATTTTTCGGGCGTTTATGAACAAAGTCTTGAAGCAATTAAATCCGCTGCAGCCAATATAATTATTCTCGAACATGTTACGAATGTTGATTTTTCAGGATATGAAGTATTAAAACAGAAAAAATACGGGAATAAATTTATTACATATTTAAAATAAATAAGGAAAACCCGCATATTTCTATGCGGGAAGGAATGAAAGTAAACGTGCCGAATTTTCGGCCGTTTATTTTGAATAAACAAATCTATTTAATTTTTGCTTCAAAAGCATTTAAGCGAGCTTCAAATTCCTTATTGTCATCCTGAAGCTTTCTGTTGTCATCCTGAACTCGGTTCAGGATTGCGTTAAGCTTTCTGTTGTCATTCTGAACTCGGTTCAGAATCTCTTTTAACTCTCGATTTTCTTTTTCTAGCACTGTGATACGTGAATCAAGTTCTTTTATTGCATTAATCATCGCAAAGAACATATCCTCAAAACGGATTGTTAAAAAGCCTTCAACACCTTTTTTTACAGCGTCAGGGAAGACTTTTTGCAAATCTTGAGCGATTACACCAACATGCGGTGTTTTCTTTTCGTCTTTTTTGAAGGTATAGTTAAAGACTTTCAATTGTTTGATTTTCTCAAGGCCTGATGTGTTTTCTTTGCCAACGTATTTTGAACGACGGTCGGAATATCTGTCATACCATGCTTTATCTTCATTTACATCAGTTGGATAGCCTCGTAAATTATCATCACCGCCATCATAATCACCTTTTCTGATGACTGCCCAGTCACCTTGAGCGTTGCCTGGACGAAGAACTACCCTTCCTCTTTCACCATTTAACAAAACAGTCCCACGAACAGCCAAATTACCTGGAATAAAAACAGTTGAATTAGGATCTCCTATATAAACCATATTTGAATCTCCAGACAAGTGAGAATACTTGGATGCCGGACCTGAGTTAGACCCCAAACAGGTTACATTTGTACCCGTCACACCTTGACATGCATTAGTACCAATCGCGATGTTATAATTATTAGCAGCTTTTGCACCATTACCTATGGCTATGGAATTAGTGCCAGATGCAACTGCACTGTCACCTAAATAATTAGAGTTGCCGCCTATTGCAACTGAATATGAACCAGATGCTTTTGCATTAGGCCCCAATGCCGCAGAACCGGCACCACTTGCCTCAGAATTATATCCTAAAGAGGTTGAATAGGTGTTATTTGCTGTAGAAGCATAGCCAATCGCTATTGTATTAGCAGAACTTGAATCGGCGCCATTACCTATAGCTATGGAATAACTGTTACTTGCAGTTGAGTTATAACCCAAGGCAGTTGCCCCTAATCCGCTTGCAGTTGCATTATATCCAACTGCAGCAGAATTTTGGCCGCTTGCTTCAGAATTATAACCCAATGCCATTGAAGTTAGATTATTTGCTGTTGCACCGCCGCCCAAGGCTATTGAATACAAGGTGCAGCCATGGGAATTTTATTATTTTAATGAGATTTCAGAAGATGAAATGAAATCTGAATTAAAAAAAGCTCTGGATGAAAAACCAAAGCTTGTAAAACTTATGTATAATTTTTATAAATCTATTGAATACTAGAAATTTTGTTATCCTCGTCAACAATTACTATTTGAGGTTTGTAATTATCCATTTCATCAGGGTTATAAAGCCCGTATGCAATGATTATAACCTTATCACCCGGCTGAACTTTTCTTGCAGCGGCTCCGTTAAGGCATATCATTCCTGAATCGGCTTTTCCTTTAATAACATAAGTATGAAATCTTTCGCCGTTGTTAATATCAAGAATATCAACTTTTTGCCATTCTTTTATTTTTGACGCTTTCATCAATGTTTCATCAATTGTAATTGAACCTACATAATTAAGATTTGCATCTGTAACTGTTGCCCTATGTATTTTTGAACTTATAAATTCTTGTAGCATTTTTTTACCCTTTCTGACAGTTATCGTCAGGTCTTTTTATATTGATGTCAGTCGCTTCGCTATTACGCTTGCTCCCGTTTTTTACCCTTTCTGACAGTTATCGTCAGGTCTTTTTATATTGATGTCAGTCGCTTCGCTATTACGCTTGCTCCCG
>CALUYN010000025.1 GCA_944325025.1 Candidatus Gastranaerophilales bacterium
AGTCCGGATAGCGAACAGATTGAGCATACTAAAACGTAGTTTTAAATGCGAAACTCTGTGAGCGTAAAGCAAATCCAAGACAGAGCGTAGCCGCTCCACCCGTTACCTAGGTATTGCATAAAACTTATTTGGTAATAACTAAAGAAAGGAGCGTAGCCGCTCCACCCACCACTCGGGTACTGCATAAAACTTGTACAGCCTAAACTAAAGACAGAGCGTAGCCGCTCCACCCGCCGCATAAGGCTTTGCATGAATTTGTAATCCTTATCCCCTCCCTTGGGGGAGGGCTAGGGAGAGGGTAAAATATCATAAAACTTATCCGTAAATAAGATTGAGAGCAAAATACTACCTCTTATGTTAAGGGGTAGTATTTTTTGTAAATTAATGTTAATATTTATATTAAAATATAGCATTTTTTTCTTTTACGCGTTTTCATGTGTACAAAGGCAAGTGTGTAATAATTTGAAAGGTATAAATTATGACAGACAACATGGCAATCGGACCGGCTTTAGCATTAGGAGGCAACAAAGTTCAATTATCAGTCACTCCTAAATTTGCTGTAACTGATAAAAAAGGGAAAACCAAAACCTTTAACAAGGACGAATTTCAAAGACAATTAGAATTAAATGCCGACAAACTCGAATCCGGTGAAGATTTTGAGTTTAAAAAAGACAGAAAAGGTTTAAAAATTGCTGCAATAGCTGCCGGAACTGCAGCAGCTGTCACTGGTATAATTTACTATAAAAAAATAGGACAATTCTTTAACAAGTTGTTTAAAAAAGTAACACCTAATAAAGAAAAAGACATTCTTCAATCAAAAAGATATGCAAATTATTCTGCAAGACAAGCTCAAATTGATGCCCATAAAGATTTTCTTAAAAATGCAGAAACCATAAACCTTTCTAAACAAGAAAGACAAAGAGTTTTGGATGATGCCCGTGCCGCATTTGAAAATTATACTGAAGAACAAGAAAAACAAATACTATTAGAAGCTTATTTCAATTCTAATGAAAGACTAAAAAATATAAAAAATCTCATAGATGTAAATTAGAATTACAATAATATAAAAAATCATCCTCTGAAAATTCAGGGGATGATTTTTTGTAAGTTACGATTTATTGTCGCTTCCTTGGGGTGGGGATAAAGGGAGAAGGTTCAAAAAACTGCATTTGTATTTCAACAGGGTTTGTAGTATTATTCGGGTATAGAATATCAAAATGAGAGGGAATTATAATGCAGGTATCATTAAACTGGTTAAACGAATTTGTAGATTTATCAGATAAAGATGTTGAACAAATAGCTCACGAACTCACAATGAGCGGTTTGGAAGTTGAAGAAATAGAAGAGGTCAAACCTCAATTTACTAATATAAAAACAGTTAAGATTGAAAAAATTGACAATCACCCAAATTCCGATCACTTACATCTTGTAACCGTTAATACAGGTTCAGGATTAAAAACCGTTGTTTGCGGCGCACAAAACATTAAAGAAGACCAGATTGTTCCTTACGCATCAGTCGGCTCAAAAGTTCTTGACAGAAAAACCGGTGAAATGTTTACTCTCACACCTGCAGTTATCAGAGGGGTAGAATCTCAAGGGATGCTGTGTTCTGCTGATGAACTCGGCGTTGCCGACAGAAACTATCAGGAAGAAGACGGAATTTTAATATTAAACAGAATTTTTCCTGATGTAAAAATTGGAGAAGACGTTGAAAATGTCTTAGGTTTTGAAAAAGATTACATACTGCATGTTGCGCCAACTGCCAACAGAGGGGATGAAATGTCTGTTATCGGCATCGCAAGAGAATTGAGCGCGATATTTGACAAACCGTTGAAATTTTCTCCGCTTGAATGCACAAGAGATTTGTCAACTGATAAATTTAAAGTTGAAATTATTGATGACGATGTTTGTAAATACTATTCAATCGGTGTTTTGAAAAATATCAAAATTAAACCGTCGCCTGACTGGATGCAGAAAAGACTAATAACATCCGGTGTACGCGCAATTAACAACGTTGTAGATATAACAAATTACGTTATGCTTGAATACGGCACACCATTCCACGCATTTGATTTAGACAAACTCAACGGATATTTATGCGTAAGACGCGCAAAAGAAGGCGAAAAAATCGTTACTTTAGACGGAGTTGAAAGAAATCTTACAACTGACAGCGTTTTAATCGCAGATGAAACCAAAGGGGTCTGTCTTGCAGGCGTTTTTGGCGGTGAAAATTCTGAAATAGATGACAATACAAAAAATATAGCACTTGAAGCCGCTTATTTCACACCTGTTTCAAATAGAAGAAGCTCAAGAAGCGTGGGCTACCGCTCCGAAGCTTGTGCAAGGTTTGAAAGAGGAGTTGATATAGAAGCTATAAAACCTGCATTAATGCGTGCAATGCAGCTTCTTGTTGAACTTGCTGATGCTGATATTGAGGGCGTTGTCGAAGCAGGTAAAAACAAACTTGAACCGCTTGAAATAACTCTGAGATACGCACAAATTAAAAGAATTCTGGGCTGTGAAATTGCTCCTGAAAAATGTATTACAATCCTTGAAAAACTCGGATTTAAAAAACTCGGAGGCAACGAACTTGCGGCAAAGTTTGCTGTTCCTTCATTCAGGGCAGATGATGTTACACGCGAAATTGATTTGATAGAAGAAATTGCCAGAATTAACGGCTATGACAAAATAACTCCAACCTTACCTGGTAAAAACGAAATGCCTGAGATAACTTTGGAAGAAAAAGTAGTGAAAAAAGTTCACGGGTTGATGCTTTCATCAGGTCTTGATGAAATAATAACAAGTTCGCTTATCGGTAAACCGCTTTTAGATAAATATATGCAGACCTATGATGACACTAAAGCCGTTAAAGTTTTGAATTCTGCAAGCGAAGAATGTACAATGCTCAGACAAAATTTGGCAGCAAGTGTTCTGAACTGCCTGAAAATGAACTACGATAACGGTCAAAAGACATTCTGGGGCTATGAAATCGGTAAAACATATAAAATTACGGCTCTAGCTGATGAAAAAAATACCGGCGTAAAAGAAACTCGTGTTCTTGCGGGGGTTATAACAGGCGAAGTTGAAAATTCAAAATGGCAGGTTAAAACTCAAACTGATTTCTTCACGCTCAAAGGAATTATCGAAAAACTTTTTGAAGAACTCGGTGTTTCAAAAAGAATTAAACTTACACCCTGCGAAGATGTCGACTACTTACACCCATATAGAAGCGCAAAAGTTAATATCTTAGGTAAAAACCTGACAAATATCGGATATTTCGGACAAATTCACCCGATATTAAAAGATAAACTGAAAATCAAAGGACAGGAAGTGTTCTTATTTGAAATCGACCTTGATGAAATAATCGGGATTATAAAAGAACACACAACACGGTACAAAAAGCTTCCTCAATTCCCGGAAGTCCGCCGCGACCTTGCCTTTATAATCAATGAAGAAGTAAGTTTTGATGATATTCAGCGTGTTATTAAAGGTGCTGTTCAGCAGAATATTTTCAAAGGCTCTGAAATATTTGACGTTTATCAGGGCGAAAATATTGAAAAAGGTTTTAAAAGTCTTGCGTTCCGTATAAAAATGCAGGATGAGAACGCAACTTTGACGGATGAAGTTATAGAACATCAAATGAACAATGTTCGCGCAAAACTTCAAAAAGCTTATGCGGGAATCAGTTTCCGCGAATAGGAGTAATATGAAAAAACTTCTAATAACACTTTCAATATTAATGTTAATACCTTTACAAGGCTTGTGTACTGATGTAATTCCTCAGAATGTAAGCCTTGAAAATACAAACACTTTCGGGCTTTATCAGGCTCCCAGTAAACTAACCTTATACGAACAGCCGTCTGAAAAGTCGCATATTATACACAGTATAAGTTTCAGCGGCGAAAAAATATTCCCGCCTGAAATAAAAGCAGATGATTTGTTTGTTGTTTTTATCCCGTCAAAAGACTTAGGACTTCTGGCTGTTTCTGATGAAACAGAAGACTGGGTTCAGGTAATTTACAATAACAGCACAGGTGCCAGAGGATGGTTAAAAAAAGACGATGATCCCTATAGATTTATGACCTGGGTAATGTTTTACAATATGTACGGGCGTAAATACGGATTAAAAATCTTGAAGCAGGCACCTGACAGCGTAAAAGATCTTCATACATCAACTGATGACAAATCACAGGTTGTTGGAACAATTAATATGCCGCAAAAAATAAATCTAAATGTAATCAGAGGCAACTGGGCATTGGTCAGCGTTTATGATATCGACAGAATTCCAAAAACCGGCTATATAAGATGGCGCAGCGATAACGGGGTTAAATACTATTTTCCGGATATGAAATAACGAAGACTAGATGCATAGATGCAAAGTCTATATAGTTAATAGTATAGTGCTATGTCATTTTATTCCCGTAAAAGACTCTGCCTCTTTGCCTCTTTGCATCCATGCCTCTAAATTCCTCTTTACAATCCGAAAAAAATACTCGACATTAAGTTTTGTTTATTATAGGATATGCTTACTTACGAAATATAAATAGAAAAGGAGATATAAAATGCAGGTTATATTGAAAAAAGATGTACAAAACCTCGGCGAAGCAGGCGACATCGTTAATGTAAAAGACGGTTACGCAAGAAACTTTTTGCTTCCCCAGTCTGTTGCAGAAGTAGCTACTAAAGGCGCTTTGGAAAACAGAGAAAAGAATTTGGCAAGAATTAAAGCTAAACAGGAAAAATTACACGCTGAAGCTTTAGAAACAGCTAAGAAAATTGAAGAATTTGCTAAACTTGAACTTTCTGCAAAAGCAGGTGAATCAGGCAAATTGTTCGGTACTATTACTACTAAAAAACTGGCTGAAGAACTTCTTGCAAAATCAGGTATTGAAGTTGACAGAAAAAATGTTTCTTTGAACGCTCCGATTAACAAAATCGGCGAATACAAAATGCTTATTAAACTTACTTCAAAAGTTAAATGTGAACTTGATGTTGTTGTAACAGCTTCTGAAGTTTTGAAAGAATCTGTTGAAGAAGTTGAAGAAGCTGCTGAAACAGAAGAATAAGGATATTTGATGGCTGACGATTTGAAACTCAACTGTCTTGCAATCGGATCTTTACCACATACCAATTTAGATGATGCAATGGCAGTTGTTAAAGAAAATTTCAAATCAATTCCTTTCTGGCCGCAATTACCCAAAATAAGTAAAAACGAAGACATGATTGTCCAATTTTTGGAGAACATGCCTTCGTTTTTTTCAGACGAAAAGTCAGGAAAAACTTATCTGGAAACAGAAAGCGACAAATTTTTCTCAGACATTGAACAGTTTTTTGCAGACTATGAAGAAATTATTTCTTATACCTCCCTTAAAAATGGAGAGGAACCGCATAAGCGGTGGAGGGATTTACCGGACACAATAGAAAAATATGCAATAAATTATTCTCTCTCATTCCCGAAATTTATTGAGATTGTAAAAGAAACAAAACCCTCATACGCCAAAGGCCAAATCGTCGGGCCTTTTACACTTTCAACAACTTTAGTTGACAAAACAGGCAAATGCGCAATTTATGATGAAACATTGAGGGAAATTATTGTTAAAACTTTGACACTGAAAGCTCTCTGGCAGATTAGGCAAATAAAATCTGCTTTTAAAGACACAATCCCTATAATTTTTATTGATGAGCCGTCAATATCGCAGCTTGGAACATCTGCATTTATAACAATTTCGCAGGAAGAAGTAATTTCAATGCTCAAAGAAATTTCTGATTTAATCAAAGCAAACGGCGCAATGAGCGCAATCCATTGCTGCGGAAAATGCGACTGGATTATCCCTATTAAAGCAGGCGTTGATATTATTAATCTTGATGCCTATGCTTACGCACAAAATTTAAGCCTGTTTAATAATTATCTTGAAAAATATTTTGTACAAGGCCGAAAAATTGCGTGGGGCGTTGTTCCTACTCTCAATGCAGATTTGCTTGAAAAAGCCGATTTGGATAAAATGATTAAGGTTTTTGAAAAAGCTGTAAAATATTTGACCGAAAAGGGAATTGATGAGAAAATTGTTATAGAAAATTCTTTGATAACTCCATCATGCGGTGCCGGTTCTTTGAGTAAAGATTTGGCGATAAAAGCGATGAACCTTACCAGAGAGTTATCCGAAATATTAAAAGAAAGGTATAAAATTTGACATTTAAACTTGCATTAACAGGTAAAAGCGGAAGCGGAAAAACAACTATTACAAAAGCATTTTTAAGAGTTTTTCAGGAATATTTTCCGGAAAAATCAATTCTTTTGTTTGATAACGATTTGACAAGCGAGCTTGCTCACAGTTTTGGCCTCGACATAAGAAACACAATCTACGGGATAAGAAGCGGAAAACACGAATACAAAACCGGAATTCCCGAAGGGATGAGCAAACAGGAGTTTGTTGAATGGGCAATGGAAGATATTGTTGTATCTCTGGATGAGAATGTTGATATAATTGTTTCGTGGTTTGTTGGTTCAAAAGATTGCCGCTGCCCGATTACAGGCCAGATTAACGATGCAGTTTTGAAACTTTTAAAACGTTATGATATCGTAATTTTTGACTGTGAATTTGATTTAAAATATTTAAATCAGCTTGTGGATACTGACATTGACACAACACTTATTGTTGCAAACCCGACAGATGAAAGTGCGCATCTTGCAAAACGTATTGAAGAATTCAGTGCAAAATACGCGGCAGGAAATCAGCTTGGAGTAATAATAAACAAGGTTGAAAATACTGATTTGACATCCGTTTATGAACTTTTGAAACGGTATGATTTAGACGTTCTCGGAGTTATTCCGTTTGACAGCGAATTAAAGTATAAATCAATGGAGAGAGAATCGCAGCTTGTTCAAGATGCAATAAAACAATTTTATTTCCGGTTAAATTTGCCTCAGGTAAGGGAGTAAAAATGACAGTTATTTTAGACGGCAAAAAGTTAAGAGATAAAATATTTGAAGAACTTAAAGCAAAGGTAGATGAAATGCCCGTCAAGCCGTCGCTTGCCGTAATTCTTGCAGGGGACGATCCTTCAAGCAAAATTTATGTAAACAACAAGAAAAAGTGCGCAGAAAAGCTCGGAATAAATTCTGTTGTAATAACTTATCCTTCAACCGTAACGGAAAACGAACTGCTTGAAAAAATTAAAGAACTTAACGACGATAAGCATATAACGGCAATCCTTGTACAGCTTCCGCTGCCAGTGCATATAGACAAATTCAAAATAATTGACGCTATAGCGCCTGAAAAAGATGTTGACGGACTTACTCCCTACAACAGCGGCAAACTTTTTTCAGGTGAAAAACCTTATGTTTATCCCTGTACACCTAAAGGGATTTTGCTTTTATTGGATGAATACGGGATTGAAATTGAAGGCAGACACGCAGTTGTCATCGGCCGTTCCAATCTTGTAGGCAAACCTGTTGCGCAAATGCTTTTGGATAGAAACGCAACAGTTACTATGTGCCACAGCAAAACAAAGAACCTCCCAGACATAACAAAAACTGCTGATATATTAATTTCAGCAGTTGGGAAAAAAGTTGTAGGGGAAAATATGTTAAAAAATAATTGTGTCGTAATTGATGTCGGGATTTTCAGAGATGAGAACGGGAAAATCTCCGGCGATGTTGATTTTGAAACAGTTTCAAAATCAGCTTCTTATATCTCGCCTGTTCCCGGCGGTGTCGGGCCAATGACTATTGCGTCATTAATGCTCAATACCGTAGAATTGGCAATTATTGAATAAACATTTTGTATTTTTATATAGTTCCTTCCCTGATTTGGGAAGGAAACTATTAAATATTTAAATGTTATTAGCTGCCTATCAAGTTCAATGTACAAGAAGACTTGATGTTATTAGTTACAAGGTTCTTGATACTTGATATTTCGTTTTCAAGCAGTGTAATCTGTGAATCTAGAGAATCTTGGCGGGTTTCAAGATACGATTCCTCTTGTTGGAGCGCAATATATGCCGGATCATCATCCGGATCCTGATCCTCTGGAAGTTGCTCTGCTCTCAAGCCCATTTGTTTTGTAATATAGTTTGTTCTGCTCATTACAAGCGTCTGTTCAAATTGCAGTTGGCTTTTCTGCAAAGTGAATAAATTTTTCTGTGCATCAATTGCTAAAAAAGTCATCTCATCTCTCCTTATGTTTTTTATCTCTCTTACACATATAAAGTATTTTGAAAATTTCCAATTTCACAAAGTGTATTTTTTGTTACATTTGTTAATATAAAAATATTCTTTTAAGTCGATAAGACGATAGGACGTTAAGACGATAAGTCATTACGGTGCGCGAAGCGCACGTAAAATAAATAAAGCGACGATAACGAAACGAACAATAATTGCAGGCGAAGCAGATGTCAAAGGCGTGTATTGTTTGAGCGGTAAAAAGATGCTGAAACAAGTTCAGCATGACGGATTATATAGCGAGTTTACACGCCTGTATGCTGAGCCTTGCAAATTATTAGCGAGTGAATGTGTGTCGCCGGTTTGCGTCGCTTTTCCGCAAAAGCGACCGCCGTGCGCGCAGCACCCGCCGGAGGCAAATAAGGTAGGTTAGATTGTTTTGATTTCCCGATAATATTTGTAATGTCATTTTTTTGCTATAATAACTACAGAAAGAAAGGATGTGCTATGACAGACAGGATTGTATCGGGAATGCGCCCGACAGGAAAATTACATTTCGGACATTATTTGGGAGTTATTCAAAACTGGGTTGAACTCCAACATAAATACGAAAGTTTTTTCTTTGTAGCAGATTGGCACGCCCTTACAACGAAGTATGACAAAACAGAAACGCTAAGAGATGATGTAAAAGATGTTGTAATTGACTGGCTTGCTTGCGGTATAGACCCTGAGGTTTCAACTATATATGTCCAGTCGCTTGTGCCAGAAATTGCTGAGTTAAATATCTATCTCGGCATGATTACACCGCAAAACTGGGTTGAGCGTGATCCGTGCCTTAAAGATATGGCAAAAATTTTAAGAACAAAAGAAGGAGCAGGTTCACAGATTAATTACGGACTTATGGGTTATCCTGTTTTGATGAGTGCGGATATTATGATGTTCAATTCAACTTACGTTCCTGTCGGAATAGATCAGGTTGCACATATTGAAATTACAAGAGATATAGCAAGAAGGTTTAACAATATATATAAAACAGACTTCTTTAATGAACCAAAACCGCTTTTGAATAACTGTTCACTAATCTGCGGTCTTGACGGGAATAAAATGGGCAAATCGTTCCAAAATGACATAAAAATCTCAGATACGGATGAAGTTACTGCAAAAAAAGTTATGACGGCAATAACAGACAGAAACCGTATGAGAAAAGATGACCCGGGACATCCTGATGAATGCGAAGTTGCATTTAAATACTGGCAGATTTTCGGCAGTGAAGAGGAAGTTCAAACAGTTAGATGCGAATGTGAAAAAGGACTGCGAGGATGTGCGGACTGCAAACGCCAGTTAGGCAGGCTTATTAATGAAAAGTTTGCACCGATAAGGGAAAAACGTGCGTATTACGAAGAGCATCCTGGTGAAGTCGAAGAAATTATTAAAGCCGGATCTGAAAAAGCACGTTTAGAAGCACAAAAAGTGCTTAAAGAAGTTCGAAATATAATCGGAATGTATTAATAAAACACCAGGCAGGCGCAAATATAAACGGAGTTTTGCGTCTGCCTGTAATCCGCTGACTATGACTGCGGGTTTAAAGGAGTATCCTTTCATAAAAATAGCCGTTGTTCACGGCCATATCAAAATTTGGTAAAAGGTTAGTGTGTAGGAGAAAATAAAGAAAAAGAAAATGGTTTATATTTCATGTATTCCACTGAATTTGATATCTATAACATATACAATATATATATTTACAATTATTAATATTTTATAAAATATGTCAGTTGCTTCTGTTCCTCTAAGTTAACCCTCTCCCCCCCAACCCCTCCCCCGAGGGAGGGGGAGTAAATAAGCACTCTCTCCCTTAATTCATTTCCCGAAGGAGGGAAGAATTGTATCACCCTCTCTCTAACTCTCTCCAAAGGAGAGAGGACACTTAGCTATTCCCCTCTCTTGGGAGAGGGGCTAGGGGAGAGGGTAAATTTATGCGTATATATTCTAAAACATTATCTATTTCATTAAACTCATTATTATAAATTCTTAAAACTTTATACCCTAAATTTTTTAAATATTCATCTCTTTTATCATCGTGTTTTGTTTGTTTTTCATCAAGATGTCCGGAACCATCAAGTTCAATAATAAGTTTTGCTTCTTTACATAAAAAATCAACAATGTAATTCCCAATAGGAGCTTGACGTTTAAATTTTAACCCTAAAAAACGTTTTGCTCTGAGGTAGTACCATAGTTTTTGTTCGACATCAGTCATATTTTTTCTTAATTCTTTAGCATAATTAAGAGATTTTTGAGAATAATGTTCATTAAAAGTCATAATAAAATTATATCATATAAATATAGACCCTCTCCCTTAATCCCTCCCCCAAGGGAGGGAAGTAAACAATGACCCTCTCCCCTAGCCCCTCTCCCAAGAGTGGGGAGGCAGCAATGACCCTCTCCCTCACTCCCTCTCCCAAGAGGGGGAAATAATTTATACTTATTCACCTATGTTATTGACATCAAAAAAAGTTGATAATAAAATTGTTGTTATAACAACACAAAAAATATTAAATATTATTATATATATAATTTAATTTTTACCGGATGAGGGAGAGTTCATGAAGAAAAATATTATAATATTTCTTTCTGTAATTGTGGGTGCAATTCTGCTCAGGTATGCTTATTCACTCTTTACCAATTTTATGCAGGGAAAAGCTATGATGAACAGACCTGCTCCGACTGTTTCTGTTCAGAAAATTCAGGAAGAAAGTGTCATAAGAAATTTTGAAGCCCCGGGACGTGTGGTTTCGAAATACAGAGTTGATGTCTTAGCGCGTATTTCCGGCTATCTTCAAAAAAGCTATTTTAAAGAAGGTGATTTTGTTAAAGAAGGTCAGGTTTTATTTTTGATTGAACCAACAGAGTATTCTAACGCCGCAAAGGTTGCAGGGGCAAATGTTAAAAATCTGACCGCTCAGCTTGTGTATGCTGAAAAACAGCTTGCGCGTTCGGCAGAACTTGTTAAAAAAGATTATATTGCCAAAGCCCAGTATGACCAGATGTTATCAAACAGGGATTCTTTAAAAGCTCAGTTAGCTTCTGCTAAAGCCTCATATAATGATGCCCAAAGAAATCTTGGCTACACAAATGTAAAATCACCTGTCGACGGAAAAGTCGGGATTATAAACGTTACGGTCGGAAACTATGTATCACCTAGTACAGGTGCTTTAACAACAATTAACAGTACAAATCCGATTTATGTAACTTTCCCGCTTGATTCAAAGGATTTTCAATCTCTTGCGGCGTCTGACGGAAGCAAGAATAAAAACCGCAAGGTTGAATTAATTATGAGCAACGGTGCAAAATATCCGCTCAAAGGTGTTCAGGATTTTCAGGACAACAAGGTTGACACATCAACCGGTACTGTTACTATGAGGGCTACTTTTGAAAACCCTGATAATGCTTTAATTCACGGCGAATTTGTAACGGTTAAATTATATGCAAACAAACCGGTCAATGTGCCTGTAGCTCCGGTGACAGCAGTTCTTGAAAATCAGGCAGGCAAATATGTGTACAAGATGGATGAAAATGACCTGCCGCAGCTTGTGTATGTAAAAACGGGCGAGCAGGTAGGGCATAACTGGATTATCAATGAAGGGCTGCAAAAAGGCGACAGGATAATTACGGAAGGCCTGCAAAAAGTTACACCGGGCAAGCCTGTTCAAATCGTTTCTGATGAGGAAATGCAGAAAATTAAAACAGAAAAAGTAACGAAATAGAGGGCAAGAGGGCAGGATGACAGGCATATTTACGAGCAAGATAACAGCTTGACCTCCTGACCTCTTGACTTCCGGTCTTCCAAATAAAAAGGGATATGATGCAAAACGAAAATAAAGGAAATTTGTTTATAAAACGTCCAAAGTTAGCTATTGTAATATCTTTGGCGATTATACTTGCGGGTGCATTGATGATATTAACGCTTCCTCTGGAAGAATATCCGTCAATTACGCCGCCGCAGGTTATTGTAACCGCAACTTATGCCGGTGCAAGTTCTGACGTTGTTGAAGATACTATTGCAGCTCCTGTTGAAGCGCAGTTGAACGGTGTTGAAGATATGATTTATATGTCATCAACTTCGCAAAACGGGCAGTATCAGCTGACTTTGTATTTTGAAATCGGGTCAGATCCTGATATGGCGGTTGTAAACGTTCAAAACCAGTTACAGCTTGTTACTCCCCGTTTGCCTGAGGATGTGCGAAGGTATGGTTTGACGGTTAGAAAGTCTACAGGCGGTCCCGGGTTGATGATGATTTCGGTTAATTCGCCGACGCATACTTACGATTCTTTGTATATTGCAAACTATGCATCTATATATATTAAAGATGAACTCGCACGTATTAAAGGTGTAGGTAAAGTTGTTGTATTTGGTTCATCAGACTATTCAATGAGAATATGGCTAGATGCTGCGAAAATGGCAAATCTCGGGGTTTCTGTGTCTGAGGTTAACGCGGCAATTCAATCTCAGAATACGCAGGTTCCTGCCGGCGATCTGGGTGTTGAACCTATGGCAAATAAGCAGATGATAAAACTTACAATGAGAACAAAGGGACGTTTGAAAGATGTTTCCGAGTTTGAAAATATTATTATCCGCTCAAAGTCTGATGGTTCGCAAATTAAGCTTAAAGATATTGCCAGAGTTGAACTCGGTGCTGAAAGTTATTCATATTTCTCACGTATCGGCGGAAAGGATTCTGCAATTATTTCTGTAAGTCAGCTGCCGGAGGCCAATGCTATTGACCTTTCAAATAAAATTAGTGCGAAAATGAAAGAATTAAGCAAAAATTTCCCGCCGGGTATTGAGTATAAAATACAGCGTGACGAAACAGAGTTTGTGCGTGAGTCTATTAAGGAAGTTATTAATGCAATCGGGCTTGCTATCGTTCTTGTAGGTATTGTAACTTATATGTTTTTAGGCAGTGCAAGAGCTGCGCTTATTCCTTTTTGCGCAATTCCTGTTTCATTAATTGGTGTATTTATATTTATGAATATTTTGGGGTTTTCGGTAAACCTTTTGATTTTATTCGGATTAGTACTGGCTGTAGGTCTGGTTGTTGACGATGCTATCGTAGTTCTTGAAAACACGCAAAGACATATTCAGGAAGGAAAAACACCGGTTGATGCAACGGAAGTTACTATGGAAGAAGTTTTCGGTGCTGTTCTTGCAACATCACTGGTTTTGATGGCAGTATTTGTCCCGGTATCTTTTATGTCAGGGATTACAGGGCAGATGTTCAGACAGTTTGCTCTTTGTATTGCATCATCTATCGGGCTGTCAACCCTTGTTGCTTTGACTCTTGCACCTGCGCTGTGCGCGATGATTTTGAAATCAGGCGAAGAGAAGGCAGATTTTGAATTTATTCAAAAGTTTGACGACTGGTTTAACGGAGTTAGAGATAAATATTTAGAGGGTGTAAAGCTGTTTATAAACTCTCCTGTTTTGACAATGAGTCTTTATGCTGTTGTTATCGCATTTACTATCGGAATGTTTTATCTAATCCCGAAAGGTTTCTTGCCGACGGAGGATAAGGGTGCGGTATTTTCTCAAATTCAGCTCCCTGACGGGTCATCAGCATCCCGTACCGATATGGTTGCAACAGAGGTTGAAGAAAGAATTTTAAAAATTCCAGGCGTAAAAAATACGATTACCATGGTCGGATATTCCGGCGAAAATACAGCTCTTATTGTAGCAGAACTTGATGATTGGTCAAAACGTAAGAGCAAAGATTTATCAATGCAGAGTATTTTGAGCAAAATAAAGCAGGAATTTGCAAACTATCCGTCTGCAACAATTGCATCATTTTCTCCGCCTTCAATTTCAGGTTTGGGTATGTTCGGCGGATTTGAATATCAGCTTCTTGACAAAGGCGACAGAACTCCGCAGGAATTATATGATGAAGCTCAAAAATTGATTGAGGCTGCAAACAAAGATTCTGCCTTCCAGATGGTTTATACATCATTTACGGCGAATTTGCCTCAGTTAATGATAAAAGTTAACGAGGATAAGGCATTGGCGCAGGGTGTTGATATCTCTGAAATTTACAGTGCATTATCGGGATATTTTGGAAAATCTTATGTAAACGATTTCAATAAATACGGCCGTGTATACCGTGTATATTTACAGGCAGATTCTCCGTTTAGAGAAAAACCTGCTGATATTGAAAAGATTTACGTAAAAAATTCTAAAGGAACAATGGTGCCTTTGTCAGCGGTAGTTAGCGTAAGTAATGTTGTCGGGCCTTACAGTTTGACAAGGTTTAATATGTATCCTGCAATTACGATAAACGGGCAGGCGCGTAACGGCGTAAGTTCAGGTGATGCTATGGCTGCAATGGAACGTATTTCCGATGAAGTTCTTCCGCAGGATATGGGTTATAACTGGTCGGGAAGTTCGTTGCAGGAAAAAGAATCAAGCGGACAAATCGGACCAATCCTTGCAATGTCGTTAGTATTCATTTACCTGTTTTTGGTCGGCTTGTACGAAAGCTGGATGCTTCCGATTGCAGTATTGCTGATTTCTCCTGTAGCGCTTGTTGGAGCTTTATTTTTCCAGTATGTTTCAGGATATTCGCTTGATATATATTCGCAAATCGGGCTTGTTATGTTAATCGGTTTGTCTACAAAACAGGCAATTTTGATTATTGAATTTGCTAAAGACGCCCATCAAGGCGGTATGGGTATAAAAGACTCTGCGATGCAGGCTGCTAAATTGAGGTTTAGAGCAGTAATGATGACCAACATTGCTTTCATTCTCGGTCTTTTGCCTCTCGTGTTTGCAAAAGGTGCAGGTGCTGCAAGCCGAAATTCAGTAGGTATGACCGTATTTGGCGGGATGATGGCTGTTGCGTTTATCGGAACTTTCTTAGTCCCCGCGTTCTTTGTGCTTGTTGAAGATTTTAAAGTCTTTACCGCAAAAAAATTCAAAAAAAAGGATAAATAATGCTGAAAAAAATAATATCAATATGTTTAATATCAGGTTTTATATGCCCGCCGGTATTTTCACAGGACATAGGCAATACCGTCAGTGAACATGAGTACCCGAAAGCTGAGGCAGTTTTACCTAAACCAAAAGAAAAAGAGCCGGATTTTGTAATAGAAGGTTCTGTAGAAAAAAATATTGATATGACGCTTGACCGCTGCATAGAGCTTGCACTCGGTAATAACCCTCAAATTAATGCGGCTTTCCATGATATTTTGGCCTCTGATACAAGAATAAAACAGGTTTGGTCTAATTATTTCCCGCAAATTAGTTGGCAGACTGGTTATACAAGAATAAGACAGTTACAGTTGTCTGATGCTTTAGGAAGAAATTTGACATTCAATTATTATATTTTAGGTCAGGTAACATTACAGCAAATGCTCTATGACTTTGGAGTAACCCAAAATCAGGCTACAATAAGAAGATTGGATTATGAGGCTAACAAAACAACACTCGGCGCAACAATCAACGAAGTAATTTATCAGACAAAAGATGCTTATTATAATCTTCTTTATGCTTTTGAAAACAAAAGAGTTGCTGAAGATACGGTTAATAAGTTCGAAATGTTTTATAATCAGGCAAAAGCTTTTTATGAAATCGGGATGAACCCTAAAGTTGATGTAACAATTGCTGAGGTAAACCTGAGTAATGCAAAATTGCAGCTTATTCAGGCTGATAACGCCGTAAACCTTGCGGTTGCAAAGTTGAATAATATAATGGGTGTTCCTTTTATTGACAAATACAATGTTCAAGAAAGACTAAAATATGAACCGGTTAACATAACATTTAACAAGTCGATTGAAATTGCACGAGAAGCCAGACCCGAACTTAAACTGGCTGAATTAAAAGTTGAAAGTGCAAACCAGACTCTAAAACTTGTTAAAAAATCCTACTTCCCGACTCTTTCAATTGAAGGCCAATTGCAGATAGGCGGTAAACACTGGACATCAAACCATGGTTACAATATCGGCGGATATTTGAATTTCCCGACTATTAACGGAATGCTCATAAAGAATGAAATTCAGGAAGCAAGATATCTTTATGACAAAGAAATTGCAAATGCAAAAAATACACAGAACCAGATTTATTTAGAAATTCAAAATGCATTTTTAATGCTAGAAGAAAAGAAAAATCAAATGCCTGTTGCAATGCTTGGTGTAAAGCAGGCAAAGGAAAACTATGAGCTTTCTTATGGCAGATACCGTGTAGGAGAGGCTAACCCTACAGAATTGAAAGATGCCCAAATCAACTATCAACAGGCGCAATTGAGTTATTATAACGCGTTATATCAGTATAACTCTGCAAAAGCACAGCTTGAAAAAGCAATCGGTAAAAACTTGACAGCTGATGAGTCTGATATTATTGAACTCGGGCAGTAGAAATATTGCTTGTAACAAATTGTTAACAAAATAAATTCAAAAAAAGCAATTTTTTCTTTCTTATATACTTTATATATATGTAAGAGATAAATAAGAGAGAGATAAAGAAAATGTTACCTACTACTAATGAATTAAACAATAATACAAGCGGAAATGGACAATTTGGTTCGCTGCTCAGAAAAAGAAGAAATAAAAAACAAGATCCTGAGTTTAATATCGAAGATTACAATTATCTTGGTTTAAAAGATAGAAGAATGCGTTTTAACAATGCTAGAGATCCAATTTATTACGTATTCGATGTAATCGAAAACAGACCGATTAAAACTCTGGCAAAAGAATTTGTAAAAGATTCATTCTTTGAAATAGCAAACTTTGTAACAAACGTCGTTAGATAATCAATAGGAATTTAGGAAAAAGGAACAATAAAAAAGATGGCATCAAGACCATCTTTTTTTTATTTTTGTTTCTATAACTTGAGAATTCTGAAACAAGTTCAGAATGACATACCCGAATGCATTAGTCGAACAAAGCGATATTTATATTTTGGTAAAAATTTTCTAAAAAACGTAAAAAGCGGCTTATGCAAAGTCGTAAGCTATGTCGGATGGAACGGCTACGTTCCGTTCGGGCTTTGGTATTCAATGCCCATTTCTTTAAGAGTCCTGATAAAATTCTGCGCACAGATTTTTTGTGCCTCAGGCGGTACAATTCTTAAAATTTCAACTGTCTTTGAGATTACAGGATCTTTATCGTACCAACGGTTATTTGCATTAACAGGTTTTACCATTGCATAAAATTTATCAATTGTTTCTTTTGAAACTTTTTCTTCAATTTTTTGCAGAAAAATTTCAGCCTGAGCTCTCAATTCTGTTTGATAATTCTTTAAAAGCTCAATAACCTCAAGTAGTAATGGATCATGATCGTACCAACGTTTGTAGGCAGCTGTCATTAGAGTAAGCCCTCCGTTAGGTTAACTTTAGGTTCAACAGGAGAAATTATGTCATCATCTCTTCTCTCTATTTTCCCTCCTAATAATCTTAGCTTACTTTCAAAATTTTCGTATCCTCTATCTATATGATGTAGGTTTTCAATAGTAGAATTCCCTTCAGCCATAAGTGCTGCAACAACAAGAGAGGCTCCTGCACGCAAATCGCTAGCTGCAAGAGTTGCGCCTGTAAGTTTTTTCACCCCTTTTATAATTGCATGGTTTCTGTCCTGATGAATATCAGCGCCCATACGTCTGAGTTCAGGAACCTGCATAAATCTGTTTTCATAGAGGCTTTCAGTGATAATTCCAACACCGTTTGCGGTAGTCAAAAGAGTCATTGCCATTGACTGCAAATCTGTCGGAAATCCCGGATAAGGCTGTGTAATAAAATTAATTGAATTAAGTCTGTTTTTGCATGAAACTTCAAGGGAATTAGGTTCAATAAGTTTAATATTAGCTCCCATTTTAAGAAGTTTGTCGGTAAAGAATGTCAAATGAGCAGGGAAAACATTTTTTATAATAGCTTTTCCTTTAGTTGCAATAATTGCAGACATAAATGTTCCTGCTTCAATTCTGTCAGGAATTGTAGTGTATTCTATAGGATGAAGATTTTCCTGCTTAACACCGTTAATTACAATTTCAGAAGTGCCTGCTCCGATTACATCTGCACCCATAGAGTTTAAGAAGTTTGCCAGATCCACAATTTCCGGTTCTTGTGCTGCATTTTGAATTCTTGTAGAACCTTCTGCAAGGATTGATGCCAGCATAAGGTTTTCGGTTGCACCGACTGACGGAATATCAAGATAGATATCGGTTCCGACAAGTTTTGAGGCTTTTGCATGCACATAACCGTTTTCAATCTTGATTTTAGCACCTAGTGCTTCAAGACCTTTAATATGGAAATCAACTCTGCGTTCGCCGATTGCACATCCGCCCGGCAGCGCAACAATAGCTTCTTTGCAGCGTGACACAAGAGCTCCGAGAACTATAAATGAAGCTCTCATTTTGCTAACCAGTTCATACTTTGCAGTAATACTTGTTAAATCAGCTGCATCAATTGTAACAGATTTTTCAGCTTTGTTATAAGTTGTTTTAGCTCCTAACTGAGCTATTACATTCAGCATAATTTCAACGTCTGTCAAATCCGGAACGTTGTGAATTTTTGTTTCTCCCTTAGCCAACAATGCAGCTGCCATAAGTTTTAAAACTGAATTTTTTGCTCCGCCTATTGAAACTTCACCTCTTAGTGGGGTACCACCTTTTATATAATATTTCTGTGTCAATTTTCTTACCTTTTAATAAAAAATAATTAATTATTTACCTTCTACATTATAATAATACAATCATATTTCTCTGGTGTAAATAAGTTAAATTATGTAAAGATAATTTTTTCTGCTGTGCCTCGCGTTAAACGGCAACGCTCACACTAACATCGAAAACTCAACGTTTCCGCTGATTAGTGTTCGCCTCTCGCTTCGCTCGTGCCTCTGCTCGGCTTGAATTATTAAAAAATAATAAATTTTTGTTGTTTATTAATATTGATAAACTATAATATTAATATAATTACGAGGTAGAGATATGTCACATAAACATCATAATAACAATCCGTTTAAAAACCCTGATGATCTTGAACAGGCAGCTAAAGACGAAACTCCTGTTGAAGATAAAACTGATAATAATAACGACGATAATCAACAGAGTCAGGAAAGCGAGCTTCAAAAAAAATATGACGCTCTTAATCAGCAGTATGTAAGACTTGCGGCTGATTTTGATAATTACCGCAAAAGACAGGAACATGAAAGAGAAGAGCTTTTAAAATTCGGTACGGAAAATGCCCTGAAAAAAATGATTGAAGTTCTGGATAACTTTGAGCGCGGTCAAAAAGCATTGGAAAATGTTGAAGATTGCGAAAAAGTGAAAGAAAGTTTTAATCTTGTGCATAAACAGGTTATTGATGCTTTAACAAAGTTGGGGCTTGAAACTATTGAAACGGAAGGCAAAGAATTTGACCCGAATTTTCATGATGCTGTTATGAGAACACCTACAGCAGACAAGCCGGAACATACAATTTTAAATGAATTACAAAAAGGATATAAAATGGGCGATAAGGTTTTAAGACCTGCGCTTGTTAATGTTGCAACAGCTGAAAACTAATAATTTTCAGCTGTTCTGTTATAAAAAATATGATTGGAAGATAGGGAAGAATTTATATAAATGACAGATTATTATGAAATACTCGGAGTATCAAAAGATGCTTCCAAAGACGAGATAAAATCTGCTTTCCGCAGGAAAGCAAGAACATTGCACCCCGATGTTAATAAAGCCCCTGATGCGGAAGAAAAGTTTAAAGAACTCGGCAAGGCTTATGAAACCCTAATGGATGATAATAAGCGTGCTACCTATGACCGTTACGGTGAGGACGGATTGAAAAATGCCGGATTTGATACCGGCGGCCCATTTGCAGGCGGTTTTGGCGATTTGAACGATATATTTAATTCATTTTTCGGCGGAATGGGCGGTTTCGGTTTCGGCGGAAGACCTGATCCTAATGCTCCGGTTGAAGGGGATGATTTAAGACTTGATATTGAAATTGATTTTGAACAGGCAATATTTGGAACAGAAAAAGAAATAAAGTTTGATCATCTTGAAAACTGTCCTTCCTGCGGCGGAACAGGTGCTGAAAAAGGTTCAAAACCGGTAACTTGCCCCACATGCCACGGCTCTGGACAGGTTCAGCATGTAACCCGTACGCCTCTTGGCTCTTTTGCCCAAATTGTTACATGCCCTGACTGTCACGGTTCCGGTAAAAAAATTATGAACCCCTGCAAGGACTGCAAAGGACAGGGAAAAGTTCAAAAAGAAAAGAAAATTAACGTTAAAATACCTGCAGGTGTTGATAATATGTCTAAAATCAGGGTGTCAGGCGAAGGTGATGCAGGTATAAATGGCGGCCCGGCAGGAGATTTGTATGTAGTTTTACATGTAAAATCTTCTGATTATTTCAAACGCGACGGCAATAACGTTTATTCAAGACTTGATATAACACCTGCGCAGGCAGCTTTAGGGGATGAAGTTGTCGTGAAAACTCTTGACGGGGAACAAAAAATCACAGTTCAGCCGGGAATTCAAAGCGGTAATTCTATAAAAATAAAGGGAGCAGGTGTTCCGTTTATTCAAAGACCTTCCCAGAGAGGTGACCATATCGTAATTGTTGCAGTCAAAACTCCTACAAAACTTTCTGATGAGGAACGCAGTTTATATAGAAGATTATATGAAATCCAAAATAATCAAAAATCAAAACAGCAGGCCACAATTATGGATAAAGTAAAAGGAGTATTTCAATAATGTTTAAAATGGTGGTAAAAAAGACAGTTAGAGGATTTTTTGTATTAATACTTATGCTTTTATTTGCCCTGCCGTCTTTTTCTGCCACTATTCCAGATAATATCCAGAAGTTTATCAGCAAGGATTTCCCAAAAACTACTTTCAGGTTTGACGGGATGATTATTCTGCCTGATAATACAATTTATCTTCCTTTGTTTCCGGCAAAAATATTAAATCCTGAAACTCTTGCTGTAAAACAGACTTATCCTTCGGGAAAAACTCTTGCGTCAAAGCCTGATGTTGTTATATTGAATAATGATTTTGCTCTATTAAAAGTAGTAAATGACCCTCGTGGATACAAAACTATTGCTAGAATGGCAAATCCGCCTATGGAGCTAAGAACAGGATTGCTGCCGCAGGATTTGTTGGTTCCTAAAGGACTTGTTGTTCCCGACAGTTTGAAATCAATAGTTGGCAACCTGGAAATTAAAACAGTTAATGACCCGGGAATACGAGTAGAAAATTCAAAGCCTGTAATATCTGAACTTTCAGGCTCGACTTTAAAAACTCTTTCACAAATTCCACCGTTAAAAAACAAAAGTTTTTATGTATCATCTCCGTATTCAAAAAATATTCAGGTATTCAACCCCGGTGCAAAAACTCCTGAGTATTCTCTCAAGCAGATAAATGTTCCGATTTCTATGCAGGCTTATGATAACAAATTTTTACTCGTAACAGCTTATGAAAAACCTTCTGTGGATGTAATATCACTTGCTGATGATCAGATTATCAAACAAATTTATACAAAAACACAGCCGGATGAAATTCTAATCGATAGAAATAAAAATATTGCTTATATTTCGAGTTCTGTTGATTCAAGCATTTATACAGTAAATCTTGAAACAATGACATTGTCAAAACAGATTAAAATTACCGGCATGTGCGAAAAACTCACACTCTCTGACGACGGAACAAAGCTTTTCTATTATGATAAAAAGACACGTGACATTTGGGCAATAGAGCTTGATAACAATTATCTTTTGAAAGAAATCGGAAAATTTCCGAATGTTTCCAAAATCGCATTTACCAACAACAAAATTTATATAACAAGCAGAACAAAAAATAGACTTGCAATAATTGATTATGAAACAATAGGATTGATTGCGGAAATTGAAATCTGTGAAAAACCGGTTGATATGCTCACTTTCCATGGACGATTGTATGTTCTCGGGGCTGGCGACAATTCTATACAAATTCTTGATACAAAAACAGATCAGCTGACTGATGCAATTTATCTAAATACAAACGGTTTTTCAACAAAACTCAACCATATAGAAGGTACAAATATAGCACTTATTACTGATACAAAAGCTTCTTTATACACTGTTTTTGATCTCGGGACAAATAAGGTGATAAAATCAATTCCGATTGATATTCCTGCAAGCTCAATTGTTGTAACTGAAAAGGTGCAGAAGATTAACTGATGATAACGTATTTTGACGAAACTACCGAAAATGTATTAAAAAATTTAGAAGCAACACAAAAGCAATTCTGGAATATCGCCCGTGTTACAGGAGAATTTTTATATACACTTATAAAAGCCGAAAAATCTAAAAATGTTCTTGAAATCGGAACTTCAAACGGCTATTCTGGTATCTGGCTTGGCAAAGCCGTAAAAGAAAACGGCGGGCACCTGACAACTATTGAGTTTTATGACAAAAGACTTGATGTTGCAAAAGAAAATTTTAAAACCTGCAAGGTTGATGATGTTATAACAACTCTAAAAGGCTCTGCTTTAATGCATCTGGAATATCTGCCTGATGATTTCATAATTGATTTTGCATTTGTTGACGCTAATAAAAGCGAATATATAAAGTATTTTGAATTTATAGACAAACACATGAAAAAAGGCGGGATAATAGCCTGTGATAACGTATTATCCCACGAAGCAAAATGCAAACCTTTTATAGACGCTATAAATGCTCATCCGGATTATGAAAATGTAGTTATAGCTTTGCCTGCCGGACTTTCACTTGCACGTAAGCTTAAATAACTATTGTTCAAAAGCCTGTTTGATTGATTTATTGTAATCAGGTCTTAAAATACCTTTTTCTGTGATAATTCCGGTTATCAGCTCATGCGGAGTTACGTCAAATCCCGGATTGATAACCTTAACATCAGGCGCGCAGATTATTTTGCCGTTAATATGGGTAACTTCTTCATGCGAGCGTTCTTCAATAACAATTTCATCACCTGTTTTGATTGATGTATCAATTGTAGATAAAGGTGCTGCGATATAAAAAGGTATATTGTGGTATTTTGCAGCAATCGCGACTGTATATGTTCCGATTTTATTTGCGGTATCGCCGTTTGCTGCAATTCTGTCAGCGCCTACAACTACCATATCAATCATTCCTTTTTTCATAAAATATGAACACATGCCGTCTGTTATAAGAGTTGTCGGAATTCCGTCCATTGTGAGTTCAAATGTTGTAATTCTCGCTCCCTGCTGTCTTGGTCTTGTTTCGTCTGCAAAGACCTGAATTGTCGGGTCATTTGCAAATGCCGAACGTACAACTCCCAAAGCTGTTCCGTAACCGACAGTTGCTAGTCCGCCTGCATTACAGTGAGTTAATATAGTTGCACCTTTTGGCACAACTTCTGCACCGTAATCGCCGATTTTTTTGTTAATCGCAATATCTTCATCTTCCAATTTTATTCCATTTTGTTTTAATTCTTCAACAATACCTTTAATATCGGATTTTGAATTTTTGATGATTTCTTTTTGTTTTTCAACAGCCCACATTAAATTCACGGCTGTCGGACGCGATGTTGCCATATAGTCTGCTTTTTCAAGAAGTTTTTTTATGAATTCTTCGCGTGAAAGATTTTCTTTTGCTAGTTCCTGCGCATATAAAACAACTCCGTGCGCGCCTGCAACACCGATTGCCGGAGCACCTCTTACAATCATTGTTTTGATAGCATCAAACATCTCTTGACCCGTTGTAATATTTACATATTTAAATTCGTAGGGCAAAACTGTTTGATCAACCATTTTTGAATAATTATCTACCCACTCTATTGTTTTTATTTTTGAATGAAATTCTGCCATGTTTTTTCCTTTTTTTATTAATAATAATCTAAATATGTTTATACGTAAAGTATAATTATTCTTATGCTGATGTAACATGTTTTTATGTTTTTGTAATATAATTTGAAATATGAACAGACAGGAATTTATTAAAGCAAAACGTATCGTTTTCAAATTCGGGACAAATATTTTAAGAGGTGATGACGGCTATGTATCACTTCCGAGAGTTTTTTCATTTATTGAAGATCTGGCACGCCTTGCAAGACAAGGTAAAGAGATAATCGTAATAACCTCAGGAGCCGTAGGTTTAGGTAAAAAAAGATTAGGTATTGAAAGTACAGACGGTGTTGCGCTTAAACAGGCATGCGCCGCAATAGGCCAGAGTAAATTAATGTCGATTTATGAAACAGGTTTTGATACCTACGGGCTTATTGCTTCTCAAATTTTATTAACTGAAGATGATTTTTCTTTAAGACAAAGATATTTGAGCCTCAGAACAACTTTGAATAAACTTCTTGAACTCGGAGTTGTACCGATTATTAACCAGAATGATACTGTTTCAACGGTTGAAGTTCATCCGCAGTTTGAGCACATGCAAGTTTGTTTTTCCGATAATGATAAGTTATCTGCCCTTGTTGCAAGTGAATTAGACGCAGATCTACTTGTAATTTTGTCTGACGTAGAAGGCTTGTATGATAAAAATCCAAAAACAAATCCTGATGCCAAAATTATCCGCACAGTTGACGGTGTAACTGAAGATATCCTTGCACTTGGTACAGACGCGTCAGAAGGCGGCAGAGGTGGGATGAGAACAAAACTCAAAGCAGCACAAATTGTTACAAGATTTGGCGGCAAAGTTCTTATTGCAAACGGAAAAATACCTTACGTAATTAAAAAAATATTTGAAGGTGAAGAAATTGGTACAATGTTTCTGCCTCAAACAGGCAGCTTGCCGGATAAAAAACGCTGGATTGGGTATGCTACAAATATCATTGGACAAATCGTTGTTAATGACGGAGCTAAGAAAGCTTTATTAAAAGAAAAAAGTCTTCTTCCAATAGGTGTTTGTGAAGTTATAAATGAATTTAACAAGGGAGATGTTGTATCTATTCTTGATGAAAAGCATAATGAAATAGCTCGAGGAATTGTAAATTACAGTTCTGATTCCTGCCGAAAAGTTATTGGATGTCATTCTGATAACATTATGGAAATTCTCGGCTTTAAAAACTACGACGCAATAATTACACGGGACAATATTACACTTTTATAACTCATTCATTCCCCTGTGGGAGGTAGTGAGAGAGAGGGTGTGAGGGGTAAAATACAAATGGACTTTACACAAATCGCAAAAAACGCAAAAGATGCTTCATTAAAAATTGCAGACTTATCGGCTGAAATAAAAAACAATGCACTATTCAAAATTGCTGATGAAATTGAAGCGTCAAAATCAGAAATTTTTGATGCCAATAAAAAAGATTTAATAGAAGCTGAAAAACTAGTTGAAACAGGCAAACTCAATAAATCAACCTTCAACCGCCTAAAGCTTGATGAAAACAAAATGCGCGATATGGTTCAAGGGATAAGAGATATTGCAAAACTTGAAGATCCGGTTAACAAAAAACTTCTTGTGCGCGAACTCGACAGCGATTTGACTTTATACAAAGTATCCTGCCCTATCGGAGTTCTTGGAATAATTTTTGAGGCAAGACCGGATGTTATCGCTCAAATTTCATCACTTGCAATAAAATCTGCCAATGCAGTAATCTTAAAAGGCGGTAAAGAAAGCATTAACACAAACAAAAAAATTCTTGCTGTCATAAATTCAGCACTTGAAAAGGTTGAGAATTTTCCTAAAAACGTTATTCAGCAGGTGTTTAC
>CALUYN010000026.1 GCA_944325025.1 Candidatus Gastranaerophilales bacterium
CCCGGTAGCTGTGTTCCAAGCGGATAAGTGCTGAAAGCATATAAGTACGAAGCCCACCGTAAGATAAGATCTCTCATGACACAAGTCAGTAAGTCCCCGTGCAGATTACACGGTTGATAGGTCAGAGATGTAAGAATGGCAACATTTTCAGTCGACTGATACTAATAGGACGAGGGCTTTTCCTAGTGAAATTTCTAAATTTCAATACTAGTTAATGTGATTGCGTTAGCTTATAATCCTTATGCAGCTTTCAGGGTACAGTAAATCCCATTTAAAAGATTTGCTGGTGACCAAGAGTGAGGAAAACACCCGTTCCCATCCCGAACACGGTAGTAAAGACTCATATCGGTGAAGATACTTGGCGGGCCACCGCCTGGGAAAATAGCTCGTTGCCAGCGCCTAATTTAAAAAAAGCCTTTAACAAAATGTTGAAGGCTTTTTTATTTTGCTTTTTTTGATATATAATTTTTTTATGAGGAAGTTTGAGAGAAGAATTATAAGTTTTGGAATTACTTTTTTACTTATTGTAACCGGTATTTATTATTACGGATTGAACTATGTGCCAAAAGAGTTTTATGAAACTCAAGTTATGCAGCCTGATCAAAACGAAGCATATTATGTTGAAAAATGGTGTTCTGGCGAATTCGGACGCAGGGAAGCTGTTTTGTGGGATTTGACAAGAGTTGATTGTTTAACAAAGGATTATGCAATAGAGTTTGATTTTGCAAAGAAGTGGGCTGAAAGTGTAGGACAGTCTTTGTATTATGCAAAAATGACTAATAAATTGCCTGCTGTTGTAATAATTCTAACTAAGTGGTCAGATATGATTTACGTAAAAAGGATTGAACGTTTAAACAACGGCATAAAAATATTTTTAATCAAGGCATTTTAGTTGACTATTCCAAAATTATGATTATAAAGTAAGTATGACTATTTTGGAGTTATTTAAGTTTAATAAGGTTTGCGAGCATTTAAAGGTTAGACCTGATGTTGATTATGCATATTGTCCTGATTGTGGAGAATTGATTGAAAATCAATGGTATCTTATAAGATGTGCCTGCTGCGGGGTTAAACTGAAAGGCTTTTTAAAAAACGGCAAAATAGTTCCGGAAAAGCATTTTTGTCATAATTGCGGAGCAAGAGAATATCTTGTGGAAAGAATAAATAAGATTAATTTTATAGACATTAGTTATGCAGTCCTTGTAAAAGCGGTTGTAAATCATAAATTTACAAGTTCTACGCAAAGCTGGGTTGAAACTGATTTTAGAACATCCAATTACAGACCGAGATTGCTGCAACAATCCCTATAAAATCTGCAATTAAGCCCACGACGAGAGCATATCTCAGTTTAGAAATTCCGACTGCACCGAAATAGACTGCAAGTACATAGAATGTGGTTTCACTTGAGCCAACCATTATTGCAGCTAATTTTGTTGCATAATTATCAGGGCCAAGGCTGTGTGCGATGTCTGAAAATACTCCGAGCGCTGCAGAGCCTGACAGAGATCTTACTATCATAATCGGGATTGTGTCTGCAGGGACGTTAAAATAATGCAGAAGCGGTGCAAGTGCGTTACCGGCCATTTCAATTACTCCTGATGCTCTAAGCATCGAAATCGCGACGATAATTGCAACCAGATACGGTATAATATTTACTGCGACTTGAAAACCTTCTTTTGCTCCGTCTGTAAATGTTTCATACAGCGGAACTTTACGGAATAGACCAATTGTAAGAATTAAAATAAGTATCACAGGAAGCGCCCATAGAGAAATTATATTCATTAAAGCTTGAAACATTATTTATCCCCCTTTTGCGGCTTCCAGAATTTTTCGAATATTTTTGCAAGTGTTATTGCGCTAAAAAAAGTTATTGATGTGACTAAAAGTGTAGGGGCAATAATTTCTGTGGGATTTTTATAGCCTATACCTATCAAAACAGCAATAACGGTCGCTGGGATTAGCTGAAATCCTGCAGTATTCATTGCAAGAAGCATACACATAGCATTTGATGCGGATTTTTTGTCTTTATTAATTTTTTGGAGTTCTTCCATTGCTTTAATCCCTATCGGGGTTGCTGCATTTGCAAGTCCAAGAGCGTTTGCAGAAAAATTCATTGCAATATCGCCGATTGCGGGTGATTGTTCCGGAACTTCTTTAAACAGATGTTTGGTTACAGGTTTGATAATTTTTGCAATAATTTCAATAAGTCCGGATTTTTCTGCAATTTTCATCATTCCAAGCCAAAATGCCATAATCCCGATTAGAGAGAATGCAACTTTCACTGAGAGTTCTGCTCCTGACAAAATTGCATTTACAACATCTGTTAACTTTCCGTTTATTGCACCGGCTATTATTGATACTACAATTAAAAAGTAGAATATGTAATTCATGTTTTGATTATAGCATTCAGTGAATTTACAAACATCATATTGTGAATTGTTCGTTACAAATTACAACTTAATATCTTAGAATCTTACCGGATAATCATCTGGAATTCTCCAACCATTGCATTCAATTAATGCAGTGCAGGCAATACCCGCGCTGAAGCCGGAACTTCCGGATTGGCCATTTGAGCACAAGTCATACAATTTTGTTTTAGAATAACTGCAAAAGCTAAAGTCTTGAACATAGTCCATGTTCCGGTTACAAGATATTTTTGATTATCATGTACAATCAGATTAAGAGGAAAAACATTTTTCCCATATACATATTTATTTTTCCATTGTCAAGATAAACATTAAATAAACCTCTTCTCTGTCCTGGGTTTATTGTTGATGCACCGCTATAGCTTAATCCAATTCCATTTTTGAGTATATACTTATTTGTGAAACTTCCTTTTTTAGCGCCAGTAGAACCGTACACTGAATTGTTGCAAATATCTTTTGGATCATCGATATTTTTTTCTTCACAGACAATACCTATATCCATATATGGCTGTATATATTGCGCGAATGTTGTTTTTTGTCCGTTTGTTATGCCCCAGATGTCAGGTGTGCCGTTGTCTACTGCCGATAATATAATAGCTTGGTTTATTATACTGACTGCTTGCTTTAATTTATTTTCAACAACAGATTTTTTATAGTTTCCAACAAGTGTCGGTATAGTCATCGCAGCAACCACCCCGATAATGCCGAGGGTTATGAGAACCTCCGCCAAAGTAAATGCAGCTCGTTTTTTAAGTGAAGAGTGAAGGGTGAAGCGTGAAGAGAGTTTATTTTTAAGGCGATAAGGCGATAAGACGTTAGGACGATAAGTCTTTTTAAGTGAAGTGTGAAGAGTGAAACGTGAAGAGAATTTGTCATTACGAGGCAGCGTAGCCGCTGCACCCGACACTTGGATTTTGTATAGACTTTCTTTATCTTTGTAGAATAGCTCAGTACCCTCGCAATAACAGAATTGCGCAGCTCCCTCTCTTATGGGAGAGGGGTGGGGTGAGGGCTGATTTGCTATTTTGGTAAAATTGCAACGAAATTCATTTTTGATAATAGCTTCGCATCTATGCCTCTCGGCATCTTCGCGTCTTATTACAGTTTCGGGGGGGGGGCAATTCTCAGCTTCTTATTCTTTAACATAACAATAACTCCTATTACTTGTACAACATGTTTATTATTTACGATTTTATGGCATTTGTCAATAGAATTTTGTTGGGACTTATATCGCAGTTTACACTAAATATTCCCGAAAAGCAGTCATAATGTCATTCCGAACTTGTTTCGGAATCTCACTATTATAAGACCCTGAAACAAGTTCAGGGTGACGATTTTAGCTATTTGTAGTGTAAACTGCGATATAAGTCCTATTTTGTTTAAATCAGTGCCTGTGGTGGTGGTGGTGGTGGTGACGCGGCGGCGGAGGCGGAGGTGGATAAAGGTAAGGATACATAGGAATTAATGGAGCTACAATATTTGGTTCTTCAAATTGAGAGTCATAATCATCCATTATCGCTTCATATTCGTTATAAGTTATAGTATTTGGATTGGAGCCATCTTCATTATAATTCTGTGATACTTGTCTAAATTGGTTTCTCCATTGGTAAACCATTGAAGTTGTTGCCATCATGGGATTGAACGCATTCCAATTGCTTATTTCAGTTGTAACTACTTCATTTTCAGATAGAATGCCGTTAGAGTTTTTATCAAGTTCTGCAAATCTATCTTCCCTTGATTTGCTTACCTGAACATTTCTAGCATCTCCGTATTTAAAACTTGAAGGCACTTTTACCCTGTGAGAAACCTGGATATATGTACTATAGGGATAAATTGGATACTGTGCCTCAGCTTCTGCCGCAGGTGCCATTGCTGCAAGCGCTATTGCTGCTGCTCCTGCTGCATTTTTGAGTTTTTGTTTTGTTGATTTTTCACCTGTAAAAACAGGTTGTGTTTGATAGTTTATTGCCGAAATTCTCATGTAATTAACCCCTTAAATTTAGACCATATATTTATAATATTCAATAAATATTTTTTGTGTTTGTTCATTAAGAAATTTTTACAATAAAAAAGTACCGGCTTTAGCCGGTACTTTTTTCTATTTTAGTTAAATTAGTGGCAGAGTGAGCACTGACCAGAGCATGACATGTTCAAAGCTTCTTTAGCTTCTTCCATTCTTACTTTGATACGTCCGTCAACTGCAATTCCTTCACCTGTAGTTTCTGAGATTAGCAGCGGGTTAATATCTAATTCATCAATGAATTTGAAATCGCTTACCAATTGAGATAATCTCAACAGTGTTTCTTGAATTTGATCGATTTGTGCAGGTTTTGTGCCTCTTGCGCCTTCTAACAATTTGTATGCTTTGACAGATTTAATCATATCCATAGCATCAACATCTGTTAAAGGAGCAATTCTGAATGTTACGTCTTTCATAACTTCAACGAACACGCCGCCTAAACCGAACATCATCATTGGACCGTATTGAGGATCTGTTGCAATACCGCAAACCATTTCACGGCTGCCTTTTACCATTTCCTGAATGATTACGCCTTCCAAACCTTCAAGCAAACCTTTTGCTTCAAGTCTTTCAAGTAGTCCTTTGTATTCTTTTCTCAATTGTTCTTCTGATTTGATGTTAACAACAACGCCGCCAACATCTGTTTTGTGAGAAGTTGTTTTTGAAGTCATTTTCATTACAACCGGATATCCGATTGAATTTCCGAGTTCAACAACTTCTTCTTCATTTGTTGCTAAACCGTATTTGCAAGCACGAATTCCGTATGCCTGTAATACGTCAATTGATTCAAGAGTTGTTAATTGTGCGCGGTCTTCAGATAATGCATTTTTGATAATTGTTTCAACTTTAGCTCTGTCAACGTCGTAGCAAGGAATTCTGCCTTCTTCTCTTTCCATCCACAATCTCTGTTGATTTAATCTGTTCAATCCGTCAGCAGCTTCTTCTGCGTACATAAAGAACGGCATATTAACATTCATGTCTGAAAGTTTAGAGAAGAATTCATTTTTAGTCATGAATACACCTATAACCGGTTTTTCAGGGTGCTGAGCTTTAATTTCCATCAAAGCTTGAGCAACATCAATATCTTTCAAACCTAAGAACGGAAGATAGATTGTAATAATCATATCAACGTTTTCGTCTGCTATAACTGTTTCAAGTGTTTGTTTATAGTGTTCGATAGGAGCTGAAGCAATCATATCTATCGGGTTTTTAACAGATGCTGCTGAAGGCAAGAAACTTCTTAATTTTTCTTTTGTAGCATCTGAAATTTTAGCCATTTGCATACCATATTCACAAACAGCATCTGTTGCCATAATTCCAGGACCGCCTGAGTTTGTAATAATTGCTACTCTGTCGCCTTTGGGAATAGGGCAGTTTGCAAATACTTTTGCTGTTGCAAACAGGTTTTTCAAAGAAAATTCTCTGATAACGCCTGACTGGTGTAACAGTGCTGCAGCAGCTTTATCAGCACCTGCCAAAGAGCCTGTATGAGAAGATGCAGCTGAAGCACCTGCTGCTGAACGGCCGGCTTTTAATGCAAGAATAGGTTTTTTCTTAGTAATTCTTGAAGCTAACTTTCTGAAGTTTGCAGGATTTTGGATTGATTCCATATACAGAAGAATTTGTTCAACGTCATGGTCATTTTCCCAGTATTCTAAAGCTGTTTCAGCATTAACATCAGCCTGGTTGCCGATTGAGATGAATTGTGCAAAACCAAGGTTTAAGTCTTTCAAAATATTCAGAATACCGCCGCCTAAAGCACCTGACTGTGATACGAAACCGATGTTGCCTCTTTCCGGTAAAGATTCAGCAAAACATCCGTCCATTCTGATTTCAGGGTTAGTGTTTACAACACCTAAGCAGTTAGGCCCAACACATCTCATACCGTATTCTTTAATTTTTTCTACTAATTGTTTTTCAAGTTCAGCGCCTTCTTTACCTGTTTCTTTGAAGCCTGCTGTAATTATACATAAACCTTTAATACCTTTTTCGTGGCACTGGTCAATTGTTGATAATACAAATTTTGCGTTAACAACGATAATTGCAAGATCAACTTCGCCGGGAACTTCAAGAACTGATGTGTATGCTTGAAGGCCTTCAATTATTCCGCCTTTCGGGTTAACAGGATAAATTTTTCCGTTGAATTTGTATTCCTGTAATCTTTTCATAATATCAGAACCGATGGTGTGTTCTTTTGTTGACGCACCAATAACCGCTATTGATTTCGGTTTCATGATTTTGTCTAAAATGTTCATTTTTTGTCCTTTCTTTCTTATTTAGTTTATAAGTTTAGGTAATTAATAATAATTTTTTTAATATCCGTTAACGATCCACTCTCTGACTCTGAATTTTGCGCCTAAATCTTTTGCAATCTGTTCGCATTTTTCAAGGTCAAGATGTCTGCCTTTGTAACCTTCAACAACGCTTGCAACTACTGATATATCTTCATCAGAGCAGGCTTTTATAAATTTTTTCATCTCTTCGTAAGCTTCGTCAAATTTTGGCTTGGAAAGCTCGTCATATTCTTCTTTTGTTGAACCGTTGAGGCTTACTGAAAATTCATCAACAAGTCCTTTTAATTCAGGGACAACATTCCTTTTGTAAACAAAATTAGCATGTCCGTTTGTATTTACGCGGATTTTTGTATCAGGGTATTTTTCTTTAATATATTTAGCAACTTCTTTCAAAACATCTAGTTTCATCATAGGTTCGCCGTAGCCGCAGAAAATTACTTCGGTGAAGGGTGAAGAATGAAGAGTGAAATGTTTTTTTATAATGGCTTCAAACTGTTCAATAACATCTGTTGCAGTGAAATTTTCATTATCAAGCCAGAGTTCCTGCCCTTTGACATCACTTTTATCTTTTCTAAGGCAAAAGATACAGTCATTTGTACATCTGTTAGTAAGATTTATATAAATTTTTCCATCGAGTAAATATACTAAAGTGTTTGACATGACAAGCCTTTCGATAACAAAATTATCGCACGGCCAAAAATTTTTTACAAGCATGAAATTAATCTAATGTTATTGTTTACGATAAAAGAGTTTTGCCTCATTTTTTTTAGTATCGTTAGAATAATCTGCAGTACCCGGGAAGCTGTTTTTGCCTGTTGTCATTCTTGTAATCCAGTATTGCATTTTTGGAATTAATGTAGATAAGAAAAGTGCTGAGATTGCAAAACCAACAGACCAGTTGCAAGTGTTTTTAATAAAGTTTTCACGGCAGGCTTTTTCAAGAACCTGTGATGTAATTTCTGTTTTGTTCTTACGCGCTTTTTCTATAATTTTTGATACGTACTGGAAGATATCTTCTTTTAATTCTGCGAGTTCTTCGTAATTTACATATTTATATTTATCGGTTGAAGCATTTTGGGTTGCAACACTAAATACATTCTGTAAGAATTCAGGCATGTTAATTGCACCTTCTCTGAATACATCTTTAACCTGATTTTTAGTAAGAACAGATACTCCTTCAACCTGAGGCTGAAGTTTTGACATGCGTTCGGCAAGGTCAGTGTATTTTACGATGTCTTTGTCTGAGAATTGTTTTGTTTCTTTCAAGTAATTTTTAAACTCATCAAGTGTTATAACTTTGTGTTCATCAAATTTGCGGATTAAATCTCTGTCGATAAATCCGACATTACTATTATCTCCGATTGCAGCTTTTGTAAAGTCTTCTATATTCATCTTGCCGCCTGTGCCTTGTTCTTTTAATATTGCTTCAAGATGATCTGTAACCTGTTTTGCTGCAACCGGGTCAAGTCTGGTTTTTCTTCCGTCTTCTATCTGGTTGAGCCATCTGTTGATATTTGGCATACTAAACATATAGAAGTATATTGATGTCAAATCGCGGAATAACACTTCGACTCTTTCATGCTCGTTTCTTGAACTTATTGCACGTCCTCCGGCGATACCTACATCAGTTGATAAAAGCTGATATGTAGCGTCATTTTCAAATTTGTTTGCAATTGAAAGTAAGGCATTGTAATTCATTCCGAAAGGTATATTTTTATTGTCTTCGGACTTCATAAATTTATCCATTGAAATTTGTTGATAATTTGTCTGTGCTGTATTTGTTGGCTTGTCTTTATTTTCTTTATCCTGTCCAAAATGTTTTTCATGATAAACTGCTGTTATGTGTTGGTTAATTTTCGGGACAACAAAGCCTACAAGCAGGTTTGCAAGAATAATACTTGAACCTATTTTTAAAGCTTTAAATACAGCTATTTGATTTTTCGTGAGATTTTGGATTAATTTACCAGTTTTTCCGGCAAGTTTTGCTTTTGTTTTTATACTTTTATCGTCATGTAAGAAGTTTTTAAGAGGTTTTCTCACCCCGTCTTCCTGAGCGTCAAAGTCTGCGGTGTGAAGGTGAAGAATTTTTTTCCCTATATGGTCGTTCATTTTGTTGAACATTTTTACACCCGCAAACCAGAATGCAGCACCGATTGTTTCTTCAGTGAAACGTTCCCTCGCTTCTTCAAAGCCTCCTCTTTTATATGCCTGAACAGTTCTTCCGCCTGTTACAAAGCATTCCAACAATATTAAAGGTGCCAAACTGCGGCTCGCAAGCCCTCGAATAAATCTGCGGGGGTAGCTGAATTGTGAAATTGTCTGAGGTCTTACTTCCATAGTTATTTCCGTTAGAACATTTTATTTAATATTCCTGAATGTTTTTTTTTGCTTTATGTTTAAGTTTTTTTAATATTTTGTTACAACATATAATGTAATTTTAACACTAATTAAGAATTGTAAAAATCAGGAGTAAAAATAACAATGTTTTTTCTTTACTGTTTTTGATAAAATAGAAACGGAAGGTAGTAGTATGGCAATACATCAAATAACATCATTTAACGGATATAATTCAAATCAGAAGCAAAATCGTGATAAGTATTTGAAACCGGGTGTTATTTTAACATCGGCAATGGGAGTCGGAACAGCACTTGCGTGTATTGCAAAAAAACAAGGGTTTTCTTTAAATCCATCAGTAATAAAACATACATCCGTAAAAGATTGGGCGATTTTTAGATTATTTGATAAAAATCGGCCGGGACGTAAAACCATTGAGCTGGAAGAAAAAGAAATTATTTCTATGGCTTCAGCTTCGGTTGCCGGCGGTTTAGTTGGCGGAGCAATTTTTGATGATAAAAAACATTTTAAATCTAAATTGAGAGAATCAGTTAATCAGATTTTAGGCAACGTGTTGGTGCCTGTAGCATGTGTAGGCGGTGCTTCTCGTTTATATAAAGCTCATAAAGAAAAGTTACTTTCTTTAATGCCTCAGCTCAAAGGTACTGGCAGTTTTGCAAAGAATTTTAATAAAGTCATGAAAGTTTTACCTGGTTCTGTCGCAACTATTGTTTCTCTTGGCGTAGGAATTATTGCAGGTAACAAAGTTTCTAATTTTATTAATGAAAAGATGTTCCATAAAAAGGTCGAAAGAAATATAAAAGGCTCTGATTTCGCCCCTCATGTGGATGATTTGGGAATGGCAGTTTCTTTGATGGCTGATAAATCAAAAGGGGCATCATTTATACAAAGAATTGTTCCGTTATTCCTTTGTGTACCAGGAATTGAGGCAGGAACTCACAGAGATAAGTAAAAGTATTATACTTTTTCTGGTTCAGGTTCTTTTAATATATCTGCGTATTTTTGCAGTTCATCAAGCAGCGGCTGATATTGGTCATAAAGATTTTTTCTTGCTGTTTTTTTATCACCACAGTTTGCTACAGCCATATCAATTTCAGCCTGTAATGCCATTTTAAGAATTTCCGGCATGTTCAGTGCTGTCGGGTTCTCACTCGAAAGATTTTCATAATATTTGTCCAGATAGTCTGCGGGAATTCGCTCTTTCCAGTTATTTTTGCTATTGACGCCGCCTATATTGTAGACAATATCAGTTATACCGAAAAGGTCTGCAAACGAAATTTCAAATCGTCTGGATGTTAGAAGTTCAGCAAACTTGGCATTTACACGAGCAATATCGGCTTTTTTCAAATCTTCGCCTTCTTTTTTTACTCCATCTGGAGTTGTATCTGATATTTTTTCGCAAAAAGCTTTGTTTTTATCAAGTCTTGCAGGGTCTTGATTTAAATATCCTGCAAGATACATAGGTTCCCAGGCAGGGCTTTGTCTTATCCAACCCTGCTGTTTAATCATCAATTGAGCAGGAAGACTGTCATGGGAGCCGACAATAGCCCAGCGGGTTCTGCCCTGTTTTTCAGAACGCGCCCATTCCAGTTGAATTAGTTCGGGCAGTCTATGTTTTTCATAGAATATTTCTTTAAATATTTTAGGATTACTGCAAACAGTTTCCCATATTGGATCTGTGGGTTTTAAATTATGCTCTTTCAAGGTCGGGAGAATAATTTTTTCAATAATTCTTGGATAATTGTAGTAATCATCAATTTTTTGACCATTTTCGTATGTTTCTGACATAAAGGAACCGTGTAATTTGCTGTAATCAATATTTCCGTTCTCGTCAAATTTGATGCTGTCTTTTCTTATAAGATAGGGTTCTACGAGCCCTAAGGCATGGTCAATCCTTGTATTATCGCAAAATTCTAAGTTGAAATCCAATTTTTCTTTTAAGAATTTCCCGCCCGTATTGAGTTTCATATCAGAGCCTATAAATATTTTTTTAGGGTCAAGGGCAGGAATATTCCATACTTGATGTTTCCCTGAATATTCAAAAGCTCCGATGCTGTAATTATCTAAAAAAGCGTCTTTATAGCGCCATTCATCCATTTTTGAGCAGCCTATAAGCAGGTCATTTAGATATTTAAAATTATTTTCATCACGCCATTCTTTGTTTTCTTTAATTTGTTTAGTTGCAATAAATTGTTCAAATTTGTATTGTTCTATAGAATTCTTATTTGTAGTTTTAATAGAATTATATCTATTAATTGCCTCAGGAGTTTTGTTATGTATTTCTGCCATAAGATTTTGGTCAAGGCTGTTATCCCATTGTTCAAACTTGTCAGTTCCATAATAGTTGGCGAGTACTTTAAATACTCCCTCATCAGTCAAACGCTCATTATGTTTATCTAAAAATTTGCGAAATTCATTATTTAAAGCTATTGCTTGCGGCTGGCCTTTGGCTAAATTTGTTTTGAAATTTTTATAACTTTCTGATAATGCAGTGTCATAGGTTTTAACGGCCTCATTAAAATCTGTAAGGTCATAATCTTTATCACTATTTTCAGAGAATGTTGTTACTTTTTCAAAGGTTTCTTTTGATAGTATGCTGCCGTATTTTTCGGTTGTAAGTTCTTGTAAATCTATGAATAATCTATTTTTTGCAAAAGCTGAAGAATTATAAGGGGATGGGTTAACTCTTCCTTTATGCATTTCAAGCTCTCCACCTGGCCCCAACTGATTGCCGTTAAAGCCGTAAAGCTGCAAAAATTTTATATATTCTTTTGCTGCATTTCCGTATGGCGAGCCTATATGGGTATTCCTGTTAAGTGCAGGAAAGCATGACCCGTGCGTAATTACTACTCTGTCTGTCGTGCCCATTGTTTCATAGGCTTTCTGACATGCAGCTTTTAAACCGGGTTCTTCTTCTTTGGTAGGACGCCTTTCAAATGTAATTTTATTATTTATCCCTAATACCTTCATAGTATTTTAAAAGTTGAACAAAAATTTTTTTGCTATTAAGATTTTAAATTTCTGCAATTATTTCTATTTGGGCATTACAGCCGATTTCTTCTCTTGAAAGAACAGTTATGTCATTCATATAGTTGCTGAGAAGTGTGAAAATAAGATGTCTAAATTCTAATGGAACAAGTAATTTGGGATGTTCAATATTTAATTTATGCATTTTTTTGTTAATTTTTTCAGCAAGCTGCTCGGCAAAATCTGCATCAATCCTGATTATTGCATCATCATTTTCATCAAAGTTCGGACAGAATTTGTCAAGTGTCGTATCAGAAATCTCAAATGCGCTTATAACACCGTCTTCATTCTGGTTATTTTTACAAATTTGACGTGAAAGAGATAATCTCAATTTTTTTATCAAATCGGATTTTGTACTGTCTGCTGCAAAGTCGTTTATTTTTTCAAAAATTGATGTGATATCTTTTATTGATATTTTTTCTCTTACTAAACTTGTTAAGATAAATCGTAAGTCCGATAGCGACAGAAAATCAGGAATTATATTTGTTACAAGATACTCATTTGAGTTATTAACAACATCTATATATTTATCAAGTTCTTCATAATCAAGAAGCTCATCGACGTATTTTACGGCGCAAAATTCAAGAGCCTGAGCAATATATTCAGCGCTTGTAATTCCTTGCTGCCAAAAATCTTTTGCCTTATCTTTTTCAATCCATATTATTTTTTTACCTGTTATTTTGTCAATATCTGATACAGAATTTTTAATTTTCTTTTCAAGATGAAGTTCATCTGAATAAAACATTAAAAATCCTGGATAAACACAGGCTCTAAACACTTCCAATCCGCGTATTTTAATAGAAAATTCATAAGGGTTAAGGTTTTCGTCATCTTTAAACAAAATTTTTGGGATGACAAACCCTAATGTTTCAGTAAGTTTTAATCTTGATTTGACAGTTTCAGCAATAAGTTCTTCTTCAAGGATTTCCTGATTTGGCTCAACATATCCCAAAACTTCTTCACTTAAAAGAATAGATAATTTTTCTTCTTTAAGCAAGGAATACATTGCATTGGGCGAGGTTGATTTTGCAAGTTTCAGCTTTAATTCGTCTAATTCTTTTAATCCTGCGGATATTTTATCGTTAAGTTTTTTTCTGCTGACAGATGCCGGTGCTTCCCGTTCAAGTTCTTCTTTTATTTTTGCAATTTTTGCTTTCTGCTCTCTTATTTTTCCCTGGATTTCGAGGCAGATATCATAGGGTGACTGTTCTGGGGAGAGCATTTTTTCCATCTGGCTTTTAAAAGTTGAAATGTTTATAACATCTGCATTTGTTTCAACATTGCCGTAATCTGCTTCTTTCATAAAAATGCAGTGGCAAAGAACCTGTCCTTCTTCATTCTCAACTTCCTGCATGCTGTAAAGCTCCCAGTTATTCATTGACATTTCGTTGAGTAAATTTTGAAGTTCCTGAGTATTTTCACTTGAACATGTTTTTATTACATACTGCATTTTTTTGTTAAACATAATTACTCCTTAATTTTTTGAGATGAGAATTTTTAAGGCTTCTACAGCAGTTTTAATTGCTTTATCCGTGTCATGAACAACAGGGTTATCCAGATTTTGTTTTTCTCTTTCCTGATTTGCCACGGTTAAAAATACGGAGCCTACTTTCACTTTTAAAAGACTTCCTACAACAAACAATGCTGCAGATTCCATTTCGGATGCAAGACACCCGAGTTTTTTCCAGGCTTCCCATTTGTTCATGAGCTCATAACTTACAGGCATTTTTTCAGGGTTGTGCTGTCCGTAAAAAGAGTCTTTGCATTGAACAATTCCCGTATGGTATTCAAAGCCGAGATTTTGAGCTGATTGCACAAGAGCATTTATTACATCAAGGTTTGCAACGGCCGGAAATTCTATCGGAGCATATTCTTTAGTGGTGCCTTCCATTCTTATGGCTCCTGTCGCAATTACAATATCTCCGCCTTTTACATTGATATCCATGCCGCCGCAGGTGCCTACACGTATAAATGTTTTTGCTCCGACATTTACGAGTTCTTCTAATGCAATGGCCGCAGAAGGCCCGCCTATACCGGTTGAAGTTACACTCACCTTAACTCCGTTTAGAAAACCGGTATAGGTTGTAAATTCGCGTCTGTCTGCAACTAATTGTGCATTTTCAAAATATTGTGCAATTTTTTGGCATCGTTTAGGATCTCCCGGCAGTATTACGTATTCACCGACATCTCCAGGATTTAGACCTATATGGTACTGTTCATTGTTTTCTGAATAATGCATAAGCCCTCTTTTTAGAATTTTCCGCTTTTAAGTTTTTGGATAACAATGTCTGAAATATCAACACCACCGACAAAGATTACTCTGTAATCTACTACAGCATCAAGTTTTTGTTGAACAAGAACTTCTTTTGTGGCTGCTTGAATTTTGTTGTACACCTGTTCTTCTTTTTGTGCTTTTAATCTCATATAAGCTTCTTCTTTTAGCTTAAATTCTCGAGCTGTTTGTTCTTCAAAATTTTGTTTTTTCAAAGGTGTATCCAAAGATTTGTACTGTTTTTCTTTATCCACCATATATTGCTGCATTTCAAGAGCTTTTGAATCAATTTCTTTTACAGCCTGCTGTGCAAAAGGAAAATTTTCTTGAACTTTTTGATAATCAATGTAGCCAATGCCTGCTGCATTTGCCTGAGAACCTAATGAGAGGAATAAACCTGCTGTCATTAAAAGAGCTGCTAATTTGAATTTTTTCATTTAATACCTCCTAAGTATTTATATTAGTACATTATGTCGCCTACACCAAAAGTAAAGTAACCGCTTCTGCTGCCGTTGTCACCCGGATTGGTAAGCGGAATACCGTAATCGATAGATAACGGGCCCATACCCGGAATATATAGTTTTAAACCGATACCTGCAGATACAGCATATAGCGGTCTGTCGTAAATTTGATCTGTAACTGACGGGTTGAAGATTTTACCTGCGTCAGCCCATACTGTAAATCTCAGGTTGTTTAAGAAGTTTATACGGGTTCTATCCAAAAACGGTATGGGGGTTGCAAATTCTGCGCTGCCCATGATAAATGCATCACCTGTACCTACACCGCTCATCTTGAAACCTCTGATAGTATACGGGCCGCCCAGTCTGTAAGCCATTACCTCAGGCATATTGTCGCCGTGAATTTTTCCGCCGCCTTTGGCCGTGAAAGATAATGAAGATTTTTTCCCGACGGGGATGTATTGTTTCACCATACCGGTTAACTTGCCGTGTGTTTTGTCAAAGTCAATAATTCCAAGTTCTTCATCAAACCTGATGCTTGCCATTGTACCTTTTCTTGTAACTGTTGCATTATCACGTGTATCATACAATAATGCGGGACTCAATGAAAGGAAAAATCCGCCGTCAAGCTGTTTTGCACGTTCGGAAATCGGAATGTTGTATTTTGAATACAGGCTGCTGATTTTTGCTCCGTCACCTTCAGATACATCAATGTTTTCAACACCAAGTGAGAAAGTTGATGTTACATGTTTGTTGCTTTTCATCCTGTGTGCAACGGTTGCTTCTGCACCTATTCTTCTTTCAATTGCCAACGGTACCTGATAGCTGCCGAAATCTCTATAGAAAATTTTGCTCATTAACGAAGTATCAGCATTATAAAAGTACGGTTTAAAGTAGCTTAATTCAGCCTGAAGGTTCATTCTTCGTTTAATTGAAGCGTCATTCAAAATTACACCAGTACCCACGATACCGTTTAAAGATAGTCTTTCGTTTCGTCCGAGGAAGTTGTTATCGGCAATTCCAACAGAACCGAATACACCTGTAACAGAGTCAATACCGCCGCCTATTGAAACGCTTGCGGTTCTTTGCTCTTCCACGTTAATTGTAATATCATACTTGTCAGGTTCTTCTGTAGGTTCAATTTCTCTTGTAACATCTTTAAACGCCTGAGTTGCATAAAGTCTTACAAGATCCTCTTTTAAAAGATTTTCATTGTAAATCATACCGGGTTCTGTAAGGATATTCCGTTCGATTACGTAATCCTTTGTTTTCTCGTTTCCGGCAATCATGATTTTGTTGATAGTACCTTCTTTAATGTTGATGTTGACTGTTCCGTCAGGGTCATCTGTTACAGATTCAATTCTTGCAAGAATGTAGCCTTTTGAGCTGTAGCAGTCTTGAATTTTGGCGATAGCTTCATTAATTTGGGCGATATTTTGAGGCTTACCCTTCATCGGCAAAAGGTATGTAAGTATTTCATCGGTAGAGATAACGGTATTTCCTTCTATTGTAAAATCCGTTATCGGGGCATTTTCTTCAAGTATAATTTTTAAGGTAACAGTTCCGTCATGGTTGTTGACGGGGATAGCTTTCATTTTTTCCGTGAAATACCCGAGTTGGTAGATAGCTTTCAAATCCTGTTGGATAGCATCTCTGCTGTATACATCTCCTTTTTGAAGCTGCATTTGTTGAAGTATTAAGGATGTTTCAATAACATTATTTCCGAGAATTTCTATATCTTTAATGGTTTTAGAACCTTTAGTATTTTTGGTTTTTACGGCAGAAGTTTCAAGCTCCGGGGTATCAGCTGTTTGGACAGCAGAAGGCAGGTCATGCATTCCTGAATTAACCGTATCTCCCCAAAAATTTTCTTCAGCTAAACTCTGCAATGGACACAGAGTAACCAATAGCAGGGCTATCAAAGATATGTATATTTTGTTTATTAAATTCAAAAAATCTCTACCTTAAAAACTTCATTATACTATCCTATAAATATTATATCATAAATTAAAAAAAGTGGAACATTTAAATTATAATTAAACTATTTGAATGAGATAGGGGGAAAATGTTGTTAAATCTTAATTTAAGCATTTTTTGTAAATATCGTTTTTATTAAAGTCATATAATGATGAAAGAATTATTGAAATATCTTTTGCTTTATAGCCTTTAGCTTTTAAAACGGATATTTTTTCATCAATATCAGCTTCATTGTTTGAAATTTTTTCTCTTAGTACAGAGGCTGCAATTTCTCCTTTTAAGGTATTAGTTTTAAAATATTCAATAACGTTTTCTGTTTTATCAATTACAACTTCTTCAAAAACTTTTGTTAGTTCTCTTCCGACTGCACAGATAGAATTTGGGCGGCATTCCTCAATTATTTCAAGCGTATTTAAAATTCTGTTGGGTGAGTCGTAAAATACAATATCTGTTGTTTTGTATTTTTTTAAGATTTCTTCAATCTGTGATTTACTTTTTGGAAGAAAACCAATAAATACAAAATCTTCTCCATCTCTTGGAACTTGTGAGAGGAATGTCGCAGCTGCATTGGCGCCTGCAAGCGCGGTTACTGAAAAATTATGTTTCTTTAATTCTTCGACGATTACTGCTCCCGGATCACAAAAAAGCGGAGTGCCTGCATCTGATACGAGAGCAATTTTTTGACCTTTTTTTAAAATTCCCAAAAATAGATTTACCCGTTCTTTTTCGTTAAATTTATGGTATGATATGCATTTTGTTTTAATATCAAAATGATTAAGAAGTTTTTGGGTTACTCTCATATCTTCACAGGCAATTATATCAACAGACTTTAGAACCTCAATTGCCCGCAGAGTTATATCTTTGAGGTTGCCTATCGGTGTTGGAACTATATAAAAATCATATTCTTTCATACTGTTTATTATATATGAAAAATATAATAATAATTAATTAAAACTCGGCTCCATATCTTTTTTTAGTTTATCTAAAATTTCTCGATAATCCACAGTAACAGGTGTTGGTTTAGATGTTTGTATAATATCTAAAAATATTTTTGCATTTTCAGGTTTTTGACCGTCTAAAAATATTTTGGAATTTCCGACATCTTTACGCGCAGGGACAATAAGCCCGCTTTTTACAAATTTTTCAATACTCTGCTTTGATGACAGAAATTCTACAAGTTTCAAGGCTTCTTTTTTATGTTTAGAAGATTTTGATACAGCCCATCCAGATGCGTCAAGCTGCACTATACTGCCTTTAGTACCTTTTGGAAACTGTGTGATATCCCAGTCAAATTCTGCTTCTTCGCGGATTTTTGGCACCATCCAACGTCCGGATAAATACATTCCCAATCGTCCCTGCAGAAACATTTGAGCCATTGTCGCACTTGCACTGTCGCTTTTTCTAGGTGCAACATGGTATTTTTTTCTTAAATCTGCATAAAAATTTAATGCATTTTGACTTTCCTGTTTGTTTATTTCATCTGGTAAAATCCCTCCGCCGTTGCTCATCAAATAGGGAAGATAAAACAGAGGGTCTTCTTCAAAACTTATGCCAAAAGTATTTTTATCGGTAAGTTTTTCCGCCGTGTTAAGAAATTCACTAAATGTCCAATCTTGTGAAGGATATGGTATATGTTTTTTGTCAAATATATCTTTGTTGTAGTAAATTACTAAATTTGAAACATCCCTTGGTATTGCATATAATACTCCTTTAAAACTCAAAGCCTCAATTGCCTGCCCGTAAAATTGATTTGAAGAAAGGTTTAAAGGTTCCAAAACTCCGGCATTGGCATATACGGGCAGGTACAGATTATTTATGAATATAACATCAGGGGCGGTATTTGAAGCGAATAAAAGATGAATTTTTTGAAAATAATTTTGCGGGATATGCATAAATTCTACTTTTATATCAGGATTTTCTTTTTCAAAGTCTGATAAAATAGGCTTTAAAATTTCAACTTCTGATTTAGAACCCCAGCTTGCAAATTCAATTACAGTTCCGGTTTCTTTTTTCGTGCAACCGCACAAAAGGAATACACTTATTATTAAACTAATTACAAGCCTGACTCCATTTTGTATTTTCACTTATTATCCTTTTTTAAAGCTCGATTAGCACACCCATTTTATCGTCATTGACTTCTACCAACGACTTAAAGTTTTCTGCCTTAACCATATAAACATTTGCGTTATCGTGTCTTACCTGAACAGGGGTGTCTACTACTTTGTCATATTTTTTCAAAACTGTAATTTCATCATTAACTTTTCCGATAAGAGCAGACTTTCCGTCAAGATTAACCATATAAAATCCTTTTTTGTCATCAATATTAAATCCTGATTTAATAATCAAGCTATTGAGGTATGAAGATTTTGTTTCATTGCGTAATTTTGAAATCGGATTTGTCTGTATTGGACTGCCTGTCTTGCGCATTTGTGGTGAAGCATTTTGCTGTTTTTCCATAGTTGGAACCACTGGCTGTTCTTTGTCTAATAATGAAAAATATTCATCAACAGAAGACATTATATAGTTTGTTGGTTTATATTTAATTCTTTTTTGGTCAACATCTGCAATGTTTAAATTTGCATCTTTTAAACTCCTCGGATTTGTATGCAGCGGAGAAGTTCCGAGTTCAACTGTTTTCTGTTCATGCAGAGGTATTTCAACCTCGTATTTTTTAAATCTGCTTTTTGCTTTATTACGGTCAGTTGTTTGCAGCGATGGTTTATGATTGTCAAAAGCCTTAAATTTAATTGTATTTTGAATTACATTATCTTCACTTTGAACATCTTCAACTATTTCAGGTTGAATATCATTATTATATGTTGGAATTTCTTCCAAAAGTTTTTCAAGTTCACTGCGTTTTTGAGTTACTGCATCAGGTTCGGCAGGAGTCTTAATAAATGTGTAATTCCCTTTATTTTTGCCTCTTGAAACAGGTTTTGCAGAAGCATCAAGGTATTTTTGATATTTTTCCTGCCATGAAAGTTCTTTATTATTTGTGATATTACTGTATTTATCAGCATTTGCGCCTGTTGTAGATGGATGTACACCTTTTCGCAGGTTGGAAGTTTGTTCAACAGATTTGTTATTAGCTGAAATAGCTTTTATCAATCTGCTCAAAATGAAAACAGCAAGCAATAAAGCTGCAATTGCCCCTGTTTTTTTAGGGATATGGTTAAATATCTTCTTAATCTTAGTTTTTACGGTAGAAATTGCGGAGGTTTTTGCAATTTTCGGCATTTCTGCAATATTTTTAACTTCTGATGGCGGATTTGGAGTTGTATCTGTAACAGTAATAGGAACTGCAGGAACTTGTTTTTCTATTTGTTCCTGTTTGACTTCTTGTATAAGTTGAGCCAGATGTTCTCTCCTTGCCTGTCTATCAATTTTATCTTTTGAAATTTCTTCAAGTTTTATGTTTGGTTTTGTTTCTGTATTAGTTTTTACAGAAGCTTTGGTTTGAACTTTTGGTTGAGTATTAGGTGTTTTGACAGGCTTATTTTCAACAGAAGGGGTTTTATTAACGGTAATTTCTGTTTTGGGCTGTACCTGTTTGATTGGCTGTTGCGGTTTGGCTATATTATTTTTTATCGCATTAGCTTCAGCAATAAGGGTTTTGTACTCTTTTTGCTCTGCACTAACAGGAGCACTCAGGCGTGTGTTTGTTTTTATATCAAGCGGTTTAGTTGTTATAAGTGTTACTTTAGTATAACCGCCGCTTGTATCATTAACGGTTTTTACATCAATATTTGAAACAAGATCTTTTACCCCGTATAGACTCGGGCTGCTATAGCCGGAGCTTTGAACCTTAGGGATTAAAATAACGTATTTATTATCGGATTTTTTTCTTACTAAAATATTGTCATTATAATTGTTTGATGTGAATAATGTAACATTAACGGAATCATTTGATGCTCGTTTTAAATCTAATTGAACAAGATTATTGCCATCTTGAGCAATCCCAACTGACACTGGAGAAATCACAAGTGCTAGCAATAAAGCTATACCGATTAAATTAGACTTTTTCACTACCATTTTCTACCGTTAATTTTTCCCTTATATTATATATAATACTTTGAGATAAAAAAAATTGCTACTTTGTTAAAAAAATATACTTTTTATGTTACAATTTTTTTATGAAAAGCGGATTTACAAGCATAATAGGGCGCCCTAACGTTGGCAAATCTACTTTGTTAAATAAAATTTTAGGACAAAAAATAGTTATTGCAACGGACAAGGCTCAAACTACAAGAAAAAGAATAAAGGGAATATATACAGCTGAACAAGGTCAGATAGTTTTTATTGACACTCCAGGAGTGCATAAACCTTTAAATAAGCTCGGCGAATTTCTTCTGGACGAATCTAAGCTCGCTATACCGGATGCGGATTTGATACTTTTTCTTGTTGACGGTTCGGAACCTGCAGGCAAAGGCGACAAATGGATTGCTCAAAATATTTTGCAAACGGAAACGCCGGTAATTATCGTGATGAATAAAGTTGACAAATTAAAAAATATGAATAAAGTTGAAGAAAATTTGTTAACTTATAAACTTTTGTTCGAAAAAAATTATCCCATTGTCAGAATTTCCGCTAAAACCGGACGGAATATAGATACTCTGCTGAAAAATATCTTTAAATATTTGCCTGAAGGAGGATTATTATACCCTGAAGACATTGTGACTGAAGAATCTATGCGCGATGTCACAGAAGAAATCATACGCGAAAAAATTCTTTTAAATACTTCTGATGAAATTCCTCATTCCGTCGCTGTAAAAATAGAAAGTTATACTGAAAATGACGATATTGACAGAATTTATGCAACTATTTACTGTGAAACTAAAAGCCAGAAAGGTATTTTAATAGGTAAAAACGGCAGCCTTTTAAAAAAAATCGGCACTGAAGCAAGACTTGAGCTTGAAAAGATTGTAGACAAAAAAGTTTTTTTAGGACTTGAAGTTAAAGTTGAAAAAGATTGGCGCAAAAAACAAAACTCTTTAAAAAATTTCGGCTATGAACAAGAAAACTAACAAAATTATTTTTGTTCGGTATTTATATATTTTTGTAAGTAATTTGTAAGAAAGGAAAACTATGAACGTAAAAGGATTATTTGATGTAGGGGTATTGCCTGACTTGAAAATTAAGACTAAACCTCGCAAATTGGATGTAGATAAATTAAGAACTGACGCTTTTGCAAATGTTTTGGGGCAATCAGATAAAGATTATTTTATTCTTCAGAATTCTTTAAATCATAAACCAACCCCTGTTACAAAAAATGACATTGAGTCAGCAAAACAATTTTTTGAAAGTACATTCTCAGTATTAAAAGAATATTTGAAAGCGTAAGTCAAAACTTACGCTTTTTATTTTTTATAAATCTAATTTGTTTAAAAGGTTAATATCCTCTGCACCGGTTATATGGTTTGTAATTATAATATCATCAAGATATTTCATAGTTTTTTTAACTTGTTCCTGATTAGTTCTCATAGCGACTAAAAAGTTCTCGCCGCCTGTTTGTTTAAAGCCTAAGCGCATATATTTGTGAACAACTGAAAAAGGGCCGTTTAATATTGCAACAAGCTCAATAAAATGACTTTTTGCAGCTAAAAAATTCTCAAACATCTGTTTAAATAACGTCTGTCCTGCAAGCGTAACTTTTTTACCTACTTCAACAGGCCAGGTACAAATACAATCAAGATCATATGTTCTTTTGTCAGGCTTAAAAGTAATAATGCCGCATGGTTTGTTGTCTGTAACCGCAATAAAACATTTTCTGTCACTGCTTAAAGCCTTAGTCACAGCAAGCTCTAACATTTCATGCCAACGGTCGTATTCTGCCTTAGAAATATTTTTATCCGGCATAAGCCTTTTCATATCTACAGAGTCTTGTAGTTTCTTTAAAAAATCTCTGTCTTTGTTAGTAATTTGGTATAAGTCAATACTTGTTTCAATATTTTTGACCCAATTGGTTGAATTTGCGATATGAATGCCTTTGAAATCAGGCGATTGAGTTTGGCATGAACTTTTTAAAATCCGCATAGAAAATTCCTTTTTATGAAAAGAATGCTGCTGAAAAATTTTTTTTGCCTATAATTTTAAGTTTTTTAAAGAAATAATTTAAATATTTAATTTATACCCGCCGCCGTAAATGGTTTCAATATATTTTTTGCCGTTTGAAATTTTATCAATCTTGCTTCTCAGATGTCTTATATGAACCCTTATAGTTTCAATGTCATCGTCTGGTGAATACCCCCAGACATCTTTTAACAACTGAGCAGATGATACCATATTCCCGTGGTTTTGAAAAAGCAGATTAAATATATCAAACTCAATCGGCGTTAATTTCGCCTGTTTTTCTCCAATTTTTACACTATAAAGCTCCGGCAGAAGGGTTATTTCTCCGAGTGTCAAAAGCTCGCGGGTAGATGCACTCTCAGGAATTTGTCTTGTCCTTTTTAAAAGAGCGCGGACTCTTACCTGTAATTCTTCCATTTCAAAAGGTTTTACAAGATAATCATCAACACCGATGTTAAAACCTTTAACCTTGTCATTAACTTGAGAAAGAGCCGTAAGCATTAAAATTGGAATATCTTTTGTCTGTTCATTTTTTCGTATCCTCTGAGCGACTGTAAAGCCGTCGGTATCAGGCATCATTACATCTAAAATTACAAGCGACGGCATTTCCTGTTTGCATAATGCAAAACCTTTAACCCCGTCATAAGCCTGTACAACTTTATACCCGCTTAGTTCCAAATTAACTTTTATCAGCTCATTTATTGCTGTATCATCATCTATAACCAGGATTTTATTCATAATTAAATTTTATATATAAAAAATAAAAATACAACCTTAATTTGTTAAAAAATATTAATAAAAATAACCCGTTTGAATGATACAATATTTCTGTATTTCGGGCATATTATTTTGATAAGATTTGTAAAAAAAAATTTTTAAAGTGTAAATTTTACAAATTTTTGAATTTTTATTGTAATATGTTAATTGCATAATGCAAATTGTAGTAGTTATAAGTATACATTTATAGATAGGAGGCACAT
>CALUYN010000027.1 GCA_944325025.1 Candidatus Gastranaerophilales bacterium
TCTACACGGCCTGTAGCAACAGTACCACGACCTGTGATAGAGAATACGTCTTCAACAGGCATCAAGAACGGTTTGTCCAAATCACGAACAGGTGTCGGGAAGTAAGAATCGATAGCATCCATCAATTCCCAAATTTTATCAACCCATTTATCTTCGCCGCGTTGGATTTTCGGATTAGCTTGAGCAGCTTCAAGAGCTTTCAAAGCTGAACCGTGAATGAACGGAATGTTATCGCCGTCGAATTCGTAAGAAGAAAGAAGTTCTCTAACTTCCATTTCAACTAATTCTAACAATTCCGGATCATCAACCATATCACATTTGTTCAAGAATACAACCAAGTTAGGAACGCCAACCTGACGAGCTAACAAGATGTGTTCACGAGTCTGAGGCATAGCACCGTCTGTTGCAGCTACAACAAGGATAGCACCGTCCATCTGAGCAGCACCTGTAATCATGTTTTTAACATAGTCAGCGTGGCCCGGGCAGTCAACGTGAGCATAGTGTCTTGTTGCTGTTTCATATTCTACGTGAGCAGTAGAGATAGTAATACCTCTTGCTTTTTCTTCCGGAGCTGCGTCGATTTCATCAAATTTTTTCAAAGCAGCTTGTCCTGCAGCAGCCAATACAGCTGTGATAGCTGCTGTTAATGTTGTTTTACCGTGGTCAACGTGGCCAATTGTACCGATGTTAACGTGCGGTTTGGTACGTTCGTACTTTTCTCTAGCCATGAGATTAATCTCCTTTTTTCTACTTATACTACAATACTAATTTGGTATTTTAAGCCATACTATTATATAATATTTGCTCAATATTTTTTGTCAACAGAACAGAAAAAGCAGGGCTGATAATTATAACAGCCATGCTTTTTTATAAACTATTCTTCTGTTTCTTCAACTTCTTCAGAAGCCGGTTCATCCTGAAAATCTTCTTCATCAACGGCTTGCTGATTCATTTCTTCTTCAATTTCTTGTTGAAGTTCATCTTGTTCTTCTATATCGTCAGCGTCATCTGCAGGTTCTTCATAGTTTTCAAAGTTTGCAGCTTCGGCTTTTTCCATTTGAGAAACACTCTTGATATCTATTTTCCAACCGGTTAATTTATGAGCCAATCTTACATTCTGGCCTTCTCTGCCGATTGCAAGGCTCAATTGATCGTCCGGAACTACAACCATAGCCTCGTGAGCATACTCATCGTCAGCCAAAATATCAACAGACACTACTCTTGCAGGTGACAATGCGTTAACAATATATTCAACAGGGTCTTCAGAATATCTTACGATATCAATTTTTTCGTTTTTCAATTCTGAAACAATAGTCTGAATTCTTGAACCGCGAGGCCCGATACAAGCTCCAACGCTGTCAACTTCAGGATCATTTGACCAGACAGCAATTTTTGTTCTGTAGCCTGCTTCTCTAGATATTGACTTAATTTCAACAATTCCGTCTTCGATTTCCGGAACTTCAAGTTCAAAAAGTTCTCTTACAATTTCAGCATGCGCGTGAGAAACGATTACCTGCGGCAATCTTGTTGTTTCTTTTACGTTAAGAACAAAAACTCTTATTCTGTTGCCGGGTTTGTAATATTCGCCCGGAATTTGTTCTTTCTGCGGCATAATAGCATCAATTTTGCCGATATTAACAATAACATTGCGGTTTTCAACTCTCTGGATAATACCTGTTGTCAGAGTTCCTTTTTTGTCCATGAACTCTTGCAGCACAAGATTTCTTTCAGCTTCTCTTATTCTTTGAGTAATAACCTGTTTTGCTGATTGTGCAGCAATACGCCCGAACTGCTCCGGTGTAACTTCGATTTTAACTTCATCGCCGACTTCAACATCTTCGGCAATTTCCTGAGCATCTTTCAGTGAAATCTGTGTATCAGGATCTTCCACATCATCAACGACGAGTTTTGTTCTGAAAACACCTATTTCGCCGGATTGCTCGTCCAAAATAGCTTCAATATTTGCAGCTTCTTTAATTCTCATGTGTTTTTTGTAAGCTGCAACCATCGCATCGCATAAAGATGCAATAAGAACCTCTTTAGAAATTCCTCTTTCTCTTTCAAGTTCTTCACAAGCTTCAAAAAGCGCTGTTCCGATTTTAATCATGTTTATTGTTTCCTTTCTTTGTCATAATTTATTCTTAGGCGATAAGACTGCAAGACGATAAGGCGATAAGAACTTTACTTATTATAAAAATTTCTTAACCCAAGTGTCATTGCATTTATTTGTTTTAAAGTTTCTAACTCATTATCTACGTTTTCAATAAAACCTAATTCTTTAGAGATTATTAATTGAGTTTCAAGCTCAGAAATCGAACCTAAAGCAATATCCATAAACCTTGAAGAATCCTTATCTGAAAACCGTGTTGCTCCTTCTGCAATGTTTGAAGGAATAGAAATTGCTGCACGTCGAATTTGTGATACAATTCCAAATTTTTCTTCTTGCGGAAATTCATTTGTAATCATATAGACTGTTTTTACAAATTCTATAGATTTTTTCCAAACTTCTAACTCTTTATAATACATTTACTATTCCTCTTTAGATATAATTCTTATCGCCTTATTGCCTTGCAGTCTTATCGTCTTTAGTCTATATACAATTTCGCTGACTGAATATTTTCTCTTGGGATTTGCAATTCCTGACCGTCATCAAATCTAAAAAATTTCAAACCTTCTTTTTCATTAAAATCAAGAATTTCCCCTTTAAATATTTTTTCTGTTTCCCCGTCTAACGGCTGTTTTAGTTTTAAGCTAATCCGCCTGCCGTTGAAATATACAAATTCTTTATCGGATTTGAATTTGCGTTCCAATCCAGGGGATGAAACCTCTAAGTAATACTTAACAGGAATAAGCTCATCAAGAAAATCAGAAAGACTCCGTGTAACATTTTCACAGTCGTCAAGCGTAACGTCTTTATCTCTGGAATATAGATAAATCCTTAAAAACCAACGGTGATTTTCTTTTACAAATTCAATTTCAATAGGAATATACCCGAAACGCATGGCAGTATTTTCGATTAGCGGCGTAATCTTTTCTAAAATCTCATGCCTGTTAATATCCTGTTTCATCATATCCTTTCATCATTTCTGTTGTTCGTCATTCTGAGGGCTTGTCCCGAAGAATCGCATTACCTTTGTGAGTGTTTCAGTTTTGCGATCCTTCGCTTGCGCTCAGGAAGACGTTTGTTACTTACCATTTCATATTAACCGATCATATAAATCTGCCCATTCTTTGTTAATACTTTCGATTAAATTAACTTTATATTGTCTTTTCTTGCCTTTTAAGAATTTTTCTCTTCCTATGGCTTCTACAATATCTCCACAATCTTCAAAATACACTAGCTTTTTCAGATTATATTTTTTACTAAATCCATCAACAACTTTATTTTTATGTTCCCAAATCCTTTTAATTAAATCAGATGTAACTCCTATATATAAAGTTGTATTATATTCATTAGTAATTATGTAAATATAACCATGTTTTTCCAGATTTACCTCTTTTCTCTTAATTTAACGCTCGTCATTCTGAGGACGAATGTCCGAAGAATCGCATTACTTTTGCGAGTGTTTCAATTTTGTAATCCTTCGCTTTCGCTCAGGATGACGACATTTTAGCTAAAAAAGAACGGGGTTTCCCGTTCTTTTTTGTGTGACAATACTGTCTGTGAATTTATTATAACTTAAGTATTTTAAAAAGTAAAGGTTAATGTAAAATTATCTTAATCTTGACCTAAGTTTATTGTTGCCATTTGTATTAATTCATCTTCAGTGTAAGTTTTTAATCCACCTTGATTCATATTAGGTACATTACCAGCAAATTGCGATTTCAATTCATTGGCTGACGGAATATTAGATTTAAATTGAGATTCTTTTGTTAAGGAGAAGCTACCATCTAGATTTTTTGTATAGGTATCACCATTGACTATAACCGTCTGACCAACTTGAGTTCCTTTAATTTTATTAATCATTTGCATATTATCAGCTAATGATATACCTTTTGACTCTTGATTATCAAGAACAGCTAAACCGCCTTCATCTAACTGGCGGGTATATTTAATATCTCCGCTGTCAATTGAAACTTTTACTGAGCCTTTTTTACCACTAAATTCCTGTCCATTTACAGAAGATAATGATTCATATAAAGAAGACATTTCTCCGGCTAATTCATTCCACTGTCCAATAAGTTTAGATTTCTTTTCAGGATCAGTTTCATATTTTATTTTTGTTTCTAATGCATCCATTTTTGTTTTATTTTTTTCAAATTCTTCAGTCTGCTGTTCTGCAAGTTTATATTGTTTTTTATCAATCTCAGATTTTTGATCTTTCAAATTTTCCAATTGTTCTTTTTGTTCTTTTAATTGATTTACAAGGTTATCACAATTACTTTCTGCCGATTGAATTGCAGTTTGAGCAGCAGTAACTTCTTCTTTTTGTTTTTGCAAATCTTGAAGCTTCTCTTTATCTTTATCTATTTGAGCTTGTAATTCATTTATTTGTTGTTGAATTGTTGCTTTTTGCTCATTAGGTGCTTTACTCAGTTGGCTCTGTAAATCATAAAGTTTACTTTCATTTTTTTGGATAGAACTCTCAGTAGATTTAATATCTTTTTGAATCTCTCCTGCTTTATCACTTAATTTCTCTTTAGCAGGACCTAATGTATCATCTTTGAAACTTTTTACTTCTTTAATATCAGTATCTATAGAACCCAGTGCTGTATCAAAATCAGCTTCTTCACTATCAGCTCCGACATTAATTTCATTCAAGTCAAGTTTACTGAAATCAATACTGTCGACACCGGCATTTTTCAAGCCGGCCTGGACATTCGCTTCACTTAATGCATCCTGAATTGCTTGTTTTTCTTCTCTGTTAACTTCCTTATATTCAGCGCCAAAATTATTCAATTTAGTATCAATACCTTTTTCTTGAGCCTGTAAATCACCTAAATTGTCAACCTTGCTTGAACCGCCATCAATTCCTTTTGTTCCAGTATCATTATTATCTCCTGCAGTTTTCTTAGGTGTTGTACCATCTGTACCGTCGGCTGCTTTCAAGTCAGCAATACCTTTCATTATTGTATTCAAAAGTCCAATACCCATGCCAACGCCCATCATAATTCCCATAAACTTATTAGAATTATCTTCATGATGATGCGGCATAGGCATAAAACCTATGTTATTGAATAACGGAGTTCTGTTATCATTCAGAGAATGTCTTAAAGCAGATGTCGCAGAACTGTTATATTTCAAATAATTATTGTGAAGTCCTAATCCGGTTGTTGAACGCTGTGCGTATATACCGAATAATGAACCTGTTCTTGACATAGCAGATGAAGCACTGCTGCTTCTTGTAGCAGTAGACATAGAACGGGCAATATTCGTCCTTGTTGACGAATTTGAACGTATTCTTGGTCTTTCGATTCCTGGTGTCATGTGCTCATCTCTCTCTTATAACTCTAATAATATAAAAACTTACAAATTCGGCTGATTTCACAAACTATCCTTTTTGTTACAAAAGTTAACATGTTAAAATACATGCTAGATGGGGCTTTCCATGATTTTTAAATTTTAATTTCCCTAAAATATTTATGCCCGTTTTTATAAGAAAACGAACATTTCGAATCTGTCGTTTGCGATGACAGGACAAGGGTAATATCGAAAGTAATGATTGGTGGGAACGCTCTGCTTATCCCGCCCTACTATACTTCTCCTTCTCATATGGGAGAGGGGGATGATTTTTATTAACAATATTAATATTTGAAAAATACGTCCAAATCACCATGCTCAGACTTTTTCCGAGTTATGCAAGAGTTTTTAACATTTCCTTTACAAAAATTATGTAAATTTTTTCTTGATAAAAATTTCTGTTTAAAAAACTTACTAAATGCCGTTCTTTAACTTTGGATAAAAAATAATTGTAAAAAGATTGGCATGGAAACACTTTAAGCTATTTATTTTTTTTAATTTAGTTCTATGATGAATATACAAAATCTTGGGAGCGGGGATAGATACATTTATCCATCTTTTGCTCTAGAAATTAATACATCCTTGGAACGATTAAATAGTGAGGAAAATTCGTTAAAATAAGGATAGAGGAACTTATCAGTTTATTTGGAGGTAGTTAGTCGTGTTAGAGCATGGTTATATTCAGATTTATACAGGAGATGGGAAAGGAAAAACCACGGCATCTTTAGGGTTGGCATTAAGAGCTTTGGGACACGGCTGGAAAGTTTTAATTATTCAATTTACAAAAGGCGACAGCGCAACTTCTTACGGAGAAATTGTTTCTTCATCAAAATTCCTTCCGAACCTTGATGTTGTACAATTCGGTATGGACAGAGTATGTTATTCTCATAACGTTTGTATGGAAGATTTTAAAGAAGCTCAAAAAGGTTGGGAATTCGCAAAAAAAGCAATTAATTCCGGCGAATATCAATTAATCATCTTGGATGAAATTAATATTTGTACAGCTATGAATATGATTAAAGTTTCAGATGTAAAAGATGCGCTTTTACATAAACCGGAAAATCTTGAAATCGTATTAACTGGACGTTACGCTCACCCTGAATTAAAAGCTATGGCTCATCTTGTTACTGAAATGAAACCTATCAAACACTATTTTGATATGGGAGTAATGGCAAGACAGGGTATTGAGTATTAATAAATATGAAAAAGATTTAAAATAAACACAAATATAAGTTAATGTAAATCCTTTTTGTTTCAGAAAATGAAATGCCGGACTAGCTTTTAGGTAGTCCGTTTTTTTTGTGCTACGCACGTAGACACGTTAGGTCTAAACACAACTTTACACAATTACATAATAAATTTGCATAAAGGCATGTTTGTATTATTATGTAATTGGTTACACTAGTCTGATAGGTTCGCCCTAGTTCAGGGGTGGGGACAGGACAAGAAGGTAAACAATAAAAGACCCTTCTGGTATAAAAATTAAAAACAGTCAACCCTCTGAATGAGACAGTATAGCCCGTAGTACAACAAGTTAAAACAAAAGGAGAAAACCGATGCCAACAGCATCTATGATTGAATTATTGGAAGCAGGTGTACACTTCGGACACCAGACACAAAGATGGAACCCTAAAATGAAACCGTATATCTACGGTGCAAGAAACGGTATTTATGTATTAGATTTGCGTAAAACAACAGACTTGCTTGATGAAGCTTACGCTGTTGTAAGAGATTACGCTGCTAAAAATAAAAACGTTCTTTTCGTAGGAACTAAAAAACAAGCAGCAGAGGTTGTTGCAGAAGAAGCTCAAAGAGCAGGCGCTTACTATATTAACAGAAGATGGTTAGGCGGTATGCTTACCAACTTTGATACAATAAGAGGCCGCATTAACAAATTAAGAGAATTAGAAGATTTCATGAATTCAGGCCACGCTGAAAAATTACCTAAAAAAGAAATCGCTAAATTAAACAGAGAATTAGGCAAATTAAGCAAAACTTTAGGCGGTATCAAAGATATGAGAGGCTTGCCTGATATTATCTTTATCGTAGACCAGAAAAAAGAAGATATTGCTATAAAAGAAGCTAACAAATTAAACATCCCTGTTATCTGTTTGGCTGATACAAACGCTGATCCGGACGGTATAAACTATATTATTCCGGGCAACGATGACGCTATCCGCTCAATTAAATTAATCACTTCAAAACTTGCTGATGCTGTTTTGGAAGGGAAACAATTGAGAGAAGCTAACGCTAATGCTAAAAAATTAGAACAGATTAAACCGGAAGATGCCGGCGTTTCATCAGCAGAAGTTGAAGCTTCTAAAGAAGAAGAAAAAACAGAAACAGTTGCAGAATAATTAACAGACGATAAGGCGATAAGGCGATAAGGCGATAAGAAAATATTTTTAAAATGTTCTTAAAGTCTTAACGTCTTAAAGACTTATCGACTTCAAAAGAAGGAGATTATAATGAACATTACAGCTCAAATGGTAAAAGAACTCCGCGACAAAACAGGCGCAGGTATGATGGATGCTAAAAAAGCTCTTGTTGAAACTGACGGAGATATGGAAAAAGCAATGGAAGTTCTTCGCCAAAAAGGTATGGCTTCCGCTGATAAAAAAATGGGCAGAATTGCTGCAGAAGGTTTAATTGCAGCATCTATTCAGGATGATTGCGGTGCTATGGTTGAAGTTAACTGTGAAACAGACTTTGTTGCTAAAAATGAAGAATTCAAAGAATTATCTAACGGACTTGCAGAAGTTGTTGCAAAAACAAATCCTGCAGATGTTGATGCATTGTTATCTTCTACTTGCCCGAAATGCGGAAAATTAATTTCTGAAGTTATTAAAGAAAAAATCGCTTCTATCGGCGAAAAAATCACTTTCAGAAGATTTGTACGCTATGAAGGCAATACAGCATCTTACGTTCACAACGGCAAAATCGGCGTTCTTATCCAAACAGATAAAAAAGACGCTGAATTGATGAACGATATCTGCCTGCATATCGCATCTTCTGCTCCGGAATTTATTTCAAGAGCAGAAATTCCTCAATCAGTTATCGATCACGAAACTGAAATAGAAATGGGTAAAGAAGATTTGTTGAAAAAACCTGAACAAATCAGAGCAAAAATTGTTGAAGGCAGAGTAAATAAATTGATGGCTTCAAGAGTTCTTCTTGAACAGCCGTTCATCAAAAACCCTGATGTAACTGTAGGACAACTGCTAGAAGGCAAATTGACAGTAAAAGCTTTCACAAGATTTGTTCTTGGCGAAGGTCTTGAAAAACGTCAGGAAAACTTTGCTGACGAAGTTATGAGCCAGATTAAAGGTTAATTAAACAAAAACAAATTAATATGAAAAGTCCGGAAAATTTTCCGGACTTTTTTGTTAACAAAAAATAATATTTACGGATTTTAATTCTCAAGAGGGTTGAAATTCCTCAAAAATCTGTTATCATATAATATACAAGCTTGAAAGGGATTATATATGAACGATTTAAAGATAAAAGAAATTTCACGTTTTACTGAAAATGATGTTGTAAAAACTCGTTTAATCATCTCTGAAAACGGTAAAGATACCGAAATCATCCTTGAAGGCGACGGTAAGTTCAAAGCTGCTGTTGAAGTTTAATATAATTAATACAAAATCTATTTGGGATAACTTTAAAGAGATGCTGAAACTAGATCAGCATGACCTGCCTGAATAAGCTCCCCACCCCAAAATTTATTGTTTTAAAGAGTTTATATTATTATCACGTTCTTCTGCTTCGATAATCAGTTTGTCAGGAATATTGAAATTACTTCCGTTATCGAAAGAATCTAATTGAATACCCGGAAAATCCTTCATAGTCTGCGGGATAGTTCCGTCATAAAGGACAGGTTCTGTTCTGTTAACAACAGCAGAAATACCGCCTTCTGTATTTTGCATATTTTGATATTTTGAGCTTACAGGCTGCTCTGGTTTGTTTTGTGTTTCTATAAAATCAAGCAAAAATTTTGAATCTTTGGCAATAACACCGTTTTGCGGCACCTTAGTTTTAGAATCAATCATCCCTACAAATTTAGCCGGAAAATTGCCGTTAATCTGGAAAACTTCGTTATGAAAATTCTGGAATTTTATCGGCATAAAAACAAATGTTGAATTTGAAACGTCCATAATCTGGCCTAAAACATAATAGCCTTCGTGAAGCATCACACCATCACCGAGTTGAACATTTGACAAAATTTTAATCAACATTGTTTTAGAAGGATTTTGGATTGAAAAATCCTGTAATGTCTGAACCGGAGTAGTTTTTGCAAACGCCGGCTGAACAGCTAATCCAAGTAATAACGCAAATATGAATAATATTTTTTTCATAACACTTTTCTCCATATTAGGATGATAGCATAATTTAGGAAATCAGTCAATTAAAATCCTCTATACAGTTTAATTTTCGGATTGTCCTTCATTAATATCCTGTAGAAGCTCTGGATTTATATCAGGAGGAATTGAATTTTCATCCTTTTTTACTTCACTGGTATCTTGTTTTACCGGTAACTGTTCATATTCATAATTTGGAGCATCCTCCTCTTCATCATCTTCATCAGGATCGCCTTTTGCCTTAAAATTCAATAAAAACATTTGTTCTTTTTTTATAACTATATCTTTGCCTTTCTCTACATAAGAAAATGGGGAATCTTCATATACTTCATTTACGCTTGATTTAAAACGATTGTCCTTTTCATTTTTAACAGCTCCTTCTATTGCACTATAACCAAGAGAAAGACCTTTTACAAAATAGCTGCCGACAGTTAAAGCTGCAGATTTTGCAAGTTCACCTTTGTTAAGTTTCGTTGTATATTTAGCAGGGTAATAACCGTTAATATCAGTAACCTGACCGCTTTCATCGGTATATGATAAAGGAATAAATTTAAACGTTGCATTTCTTTTTAATCTTTTAGGACTTTTGACATCCACAACCTGACCTTTTATAACACAGCCGGATTTTATTGATAAATCCTCATCCAAAACTAAATCATCCATTGCTTTTACGGACATATACTCTAAAGGATTTTCTGTTGAAAAATCTTCAAGAGCCTGAACTCTTATTGTTTCCGCTAATACCGGCTGACATAAAAAAACTGTTATAAAAACAAAAAGCATTAAAAATCTTTTCATTATTACCCCGCTTTCTCTTTAAAACTGAGGATATATTATTTAAGCGCATTTGTCAATATTGGTTTGAGATACTGCCCTGTGTATGACGCTTTACATTTTGAAACTTCTAAAGGAGTTCCTTGAGCAACGACCTGTCCGCCTCCGATACCGCCTTCCGGCCCCAAATCTATTATATGATCCGCTACTTTAATAAAATCAAGGTTATGCTCAATAACAAGAATTGTATTTCCTTGATCGGCAAGTTTTTGCAAGATTTTAATTAATTTATCCAAATCATACCAGTGCAGCCCGACTGACGGTTCATCCAAAAGATACAAAGTTTTGCCGGTTGAACGCTTATTGAGTTCTGCAGCAAGTTTAATTCTCTGCGCTTCTCCGCCTGAGAGTGTTGTTGCACTCTGTCCGAGTTTCATATAATCAAGGCCTACATCATTCAGAGTTTGCAGCTTATTTTTAATTGACGGAATGCTGTCGAAAAATTCAAGAGCTTCTTTTACGCTCATATCGAGAACATCAGAAATTGTTTTCCCTTTATATTTGACTTCCAGAGTTTCTCTGTTGTAACGTTTTCCTTTGCATACATCGCATTTTACATATACGTCTGACAAGAAGTTCATTTCAATTTTTATTAAGCCATCGCCTTTGCAGGCCTCGCAGCGGCCGCCTTTAACGTTAAAGCTGAACCTCCCGGGCTTGTACCCTCTCAATTTTGCCTCATTTGTCTTTGAATAAAGTTCTCTTATATGAGTGAACAAATCTGTATATGTAGCCGGGTTTGAACGCGGAGTTCTGCCGATTGGCGACTGGTCAATATCAATAATTTTATCAATATGTTCAAATCCGGTAATCTCATCAACTCCCTGAGGTTTAGGTTTATTTCCGCGAAGTTTATGAACTGCATATTCATAAATCAAATCCTGCATTAAAGATGATTTGCCTGATCCTGAAACTCCTGTTAAACAGACAATTTTACCGAGCGGAATATCAACATCTATATTTTTAAGATTATTTATATGAGCATTTTTAACATGCAAAAAGTGACCGTTTCCTTCTCTTACTTTTTCAGGAACTGGAATATACTTTTCCCCGCTCAAATATTTGCCCGTAATAGATGTTTTTGCCTTAATAATATCGTCTACACTGCCGCATGCTATAACTTTTCCGCCGTTAACTCCGGCTTTCGGGCCAATATCTACGATATAATCTGCATTTCTTATTGTATCTTCATCGTGTTCCACAACAATAAGTGTATTCCCGAGATTTCTCAATTTTATAAGTGTTTTGATTAATCTGTCATTATCACGCTGATGCAATCCAATTGAAGGTTCATCCAGAACATATAAAACTCCGGACAGCCCGCTGCCTATTTGGGTTGCAAGTCTTATGCGCTGTGCCTCACCGCCGGATAATGTTCCTGCTCTGCGAGCAAGATTAAGATAGCTTAAACCCACATCTTTTAAAAATCTCAAACGGGCGCGAATTTCATCCAGAATTTGTTTTGCAATATGTAGTTGAAATTCACTTAATTCCAAATATAAATCAGATATAAATTCAAGTTCATCATCAATTGACATCAATGTAAATTCATAAATATTTTTATCCTTGATAGTTACAGCAAGCGGAAAAGGTTTTAGTCTTGCACCTTTACAAGCCGGACAGGGGGTTGTTGTCATATATTTTTCAATTTCTTCACGCCAGTATTCGCCGTTTGATTCGTTATAACGCTTTTCAAGGTAAGGAATTACGCCATCAAATTTTCTGTATTTTGTTTCATAACGGTGGGTGCCAAAACGCATTACTGTGAATTTTACAATATCATCGCTTCCATAAAGAATTATGTTTTGTTCTTTTTCTGATAATTTTTCAAATGGTTTATCCATATCTATGCCATAGTGCGAACATACGGATTTCAAAACATCTTCGTAATAATTTGTAGAAGTCTTTGACCACGGATAAATTGCTCCGTCATTAAGTGATTTTTTTCTGTCAGGAACAATTAAATCAGGGTCTATAACAAAATCAGCGCCAAGCCCCGAACATCTGTCACATGCACCATAAGGAGCGTTAAATGAAAAAATTCTTGGTGCAAGTTCTTCAAAACTCAAATTACATTTCGGACAGGCAAGTTTTTCGCTATAAATTATCTCTTTATCTCCAATTGCGTCAACAACTGCAATTCCATCTGCTTTTTTCAGAGCAATTTGAACACTATCAGCAATCCTTGATTGAGCCGATTCTTTTACGACAATTCTGTCAACAACAACGTGAATTGTATGCTTTTTATTTTTTTCAATTTCAATATCGTCTTCATCAAGATTATAAATCTCACCGTCAACCCTTACGCGTACAAAACCTTCCTGCCTTAATTCTTCAAAAGTTGATGTGAATTCTCCTTTTTTACCTCTTGCAATAGGCGCTAAAATCTGAATTTTAGTTCCTTCTCCAAGTTTCATAATACTGTTTACGATTTCATCAACAGTCTGCGGCTTAATCTCAGCGCCGCATTCTGGGCAGTGCGGAATTCCGACTCGAGCATACAAAAGCCTCAAATAGTCATAAATTTCCGTAACTGTTCCAACAGTAGATCGCGGATTATTGCTTGTAGATTTCTGATCAATTGATATAGCAGGCGAAAGTCCGTCTATGTATTCAACATTAGGCTTATCCATCTGACCCAAAAACTGTCTTGCATAGGTTGAAAGGCTTTCAATATAACGTCTTTGGCCTTCTGCAAAAATCGTATCAAACGCAAGGGAGGATTTGCCAGATCCGGAAACCCCCGTAAAAACTATTAATTCATTTTTCGGCAGCTGGAGTGAAATGTCCTGTAAGTTATGTTCTTTAGCACCCTTAATCGTAATAGTATCTAACATAACTATATTATTGCATGTAAAAATCGGATTTCAAATTATTTAACTATTCTGTTTTGTATGCTGACAAATCTTTCGGGAAATCCAACCTGTTCCATCGTGCATCTGTATAAATCACACCTTGCTTATCAAATACGCTCGGATTGTTTTTAATCAAATCAGAGAGAAGCTGTTCTCTGTTTAAATTAGTATCTTTAAATTGTTCATTTCGATTAACCAATTCTGTTAAGACTTCATCTGCTTTTGACATTGCATTTAATTGAGCAGTTAGTGCTTCATCAGGTTTTACGTGCTGATTTTTCCACCCTGGAGTCATTCTTATATATTTCTGGTTTCTCGGTCTTGTTTGTTTTACAACAGGAGGTTCTGGCGGTGTTTCCGGTTCTGGAGCTTCTGTTTTGGTAAAACTTCTTTGATTTGCGTCAAAAGTAAAATATTCTTTTGTATCGCCGTTCATTGATGTATATAAATCATTTTCACGCGTATAAACAGCTTCATTTTCAGCATCTTTATTTACTGTAACAGTTGCCGGCTCTACATTTTCGCCATCATATGTATAATCAAACTGATTATCACCCCAAATTTCTGCAGTGATTCGGTTCTTATCATCGACTATGAATTCTTGCGGAATACCGCTGCGGTCTAATCTATAATGGGAATTATTAGCTTCATCAAGATATGTTCCATCATCCTGTAATTTCAAAGTCAAACGCTCATCCACCCCTTGCTCGCTTACAATTACAATACCAGGCTTTGCATTTTTTGCATCACTTGTATATCCGCGGTACTGAATTGTAACATTATCAATTGTTTGTCTTAATAAACGGCCTTTAGGGTCTGTACTGAATGCTCCGACTTCATCAGTTACTGTTGTTGCACTCTTTTCTGTCTGACCGGAAAGATTATTATACAGATGTTCAACTGTCATAGTTTCACCTTCTTGAACAGCCTTTGTTTCAGTAAACGGAGTTCCATCAAAAGTATCATCAACAAAAGACAGCTCATAAGTATTTACATCATCTGCAACAGCTCGTTGATATGCTTCAATAAAATCTTTATAAGCTCTGTATTCTCCGGCAAGTCCGGCTTTTTTTAAACCTCTGCGGCTTATCTTGCCGTCGAAGTCTTCACCTTTGCCGTCGCCGTCAGCCCTGTGTAAATCATTCATCAATGCAACCTGTTCATCCAAATCAAGTGTATCAAGTGAACTACCGTTGGTATTGGTATTATATTGATTGAAAATCTGTGTAATTCTATCTATTTTTTTCTTATCTTTAACTTTATCTAAGCCTGCAGTAAGCTGTTCAAGCGTAATTTGCTTGCTCACTGTATTATCACCAATTTTAAATGATACCATATAAACTCCTTTTTTAATTAAGGCAGGGAAATTATTCCCTGCCGGCATAATCTTTCTTAAATATGAGGTCTTTCTTCTGTATAGGTAAGATATTTTCCCGCAAATTCATTTATGTCGCCATCTGAAATTACATTTTCTTTGTCAACCATTCTGACAAGTTCATCCAATGCCTCTTTTTTCTGTTCAAAGGTCAATCCTGTACTTGCCATTACTCTATCAGCTAAACTGCCGAGTCTTTTGACTGTCTTATCACGATAATGTCCGGCTCCCGGGAATGATTCATTTACTTCATTCATCAACATGTCTGAAATTGTCTGGCGTTTAGCATCCAATACAGCCTGCTGTTGGTTTGACAATCTTGTTTTTTCCTCTTCTGCTGTTGTATGTTCATTAACTTCTTTAATTACACGATTGCCGGTACGTGTAACATTTTTATTAATTTTATCTGCAGCATCGTTAACAGTGCTTGTAATTTCACCTTTCGCATTTTCAACAACTTCTGTTGTATGTTCATTAATAGTCGTTTCAGCTGTCCCTACTCTGTCGTTTGTAAACTCATTAACCCGCTTAACAACAGAATTACCAACACGTGAAGTATTAGCATTAACATTAGTTGTAACCTGCTGACCGACTGCATCAGTATGTTCGTTGACATTTTCGACAACACTTTGTCCGGTTTCAACAATAGTTTCTTCAAGACCTCTGGCACGCAAATCAGCGGCAGCTTCTGATGCTTCATGTCTAGCCTGTGCGTTTTGATCAATCATTCCCTGATTAAGTGCTAAATTATAATCATTTACAGCAGCACGAAAAGCTTCCAATTTCTGTTCACAAGCACTAATAAATTCTTGTTCTTTATTTTTTCGTCCTGCTTTTGGTAATTCAGCTATATATTTCTGGGCTAAATCCATTAAAACAGGGTCATCTCCATAAGCTTCCTTAAAAATTTGCATAGCGTATTGATTATGCAGCTCAATAACACGTTCTTCTTTCAGACCGCTTTTAGTTAATTTACCGGCGAAAGTTGATTCTATCCCTAACCTCCTCTGCTCCGCTTTTACCTGCTCTTTTGTAAGCCCTAATCCTAATTCATTAAAATCTTTTTCGACTTGAGATTGTTCTCTTTCTAGCGCTAAGCCAGGTCTGGAGCCGCTAGTACCCTCCCCCCCCGACGGGAACTCGTTCTGCACCTTGGTTTGCGCCAGGTGTGCTAGCTGCAGGATAATAACCGTTTGCAGGTGTTAAGCCACCAACTTGATTTGCTTCTAATGTCATGTAAACCATCCTTTCTTTTTTTAAGTTACTTTTATAAAGTGGTTATAAAACTGTTATTTTCATTACACTAAAATAATTTAACAATTCTACACATAAGTTGTTAACGGCATCCAATATACAAAACTTTAATATTTCTTACATAAATATTAAAATTTTGTAACATTAACTATACAAAAATCTTTTTAATTTTATTTTGTGGGCACGTTCACGCTTGAACCCGCTATATACGGATTAAAGCCCTCACCATTCATATATTAAAAAAGGGATAACATAAGTTATCCCTTTTTTAATTGTCAACGGCGGGACTTGTCTTGGATTTGCTCCACGCTCACAGAGTTTCGCCTGAAAGCCTTACGGCTTAGTCGGCTCAATCTGTTCGCTATCCGGACTAACTCACTTCGTTCATGTCGGCCGTCCGCAAATCCGCTGAACCCTAGAAATGCTTCGCATTGGGGTTCTGCATCCTCTTGACGACAATAAAAAAGAGCCCTAAAGGGACTCTTTTTTAATTGTCGATAAGCTCCCGAATATGGAACCTTTTAGCTACAGTACAAAAACATTATATAGCGAATTAATATCAATCATGAAACAGTCAACCCAAGAGTATTACAATATGAGAAATCTTTTAGGGTTTAATTATTCATAATTTTATTATAAATTTTATGTTAAGATTGTTTAATAATCAGGAGTTTTTGTTGTGAATGACATAAATAAAGGTGAAATAATAATCTATCAAAGTGATGACGGTAAAATCTTCCTTGATACAAAATTAGAAAATGATACTATATGGCTTACACAAAAACAAATGGCTGAGTTGTTTGGCGTAAAAGTTCCAGCTATAAGTAAACATTTAAAAAATATTTTTAATAATGGAGAACTGAACGAAGAAGAGGTTGTTTCCATTTTGGAAATAACCACAAGACATGGTGCAATAAAAGGAAAAACACAAACAAAAGATACACAATATTATAATCTTGATGCAATTATTTCTGTGGGATATAGAGTTAATTCTTCAAGAGCAACTCAATTTAGAATTTGGGCAACAAACATTTTGAAAGAATATCTAACTAAAGGATATGCAATAAATGAAAAAAGAATAAAACAACAACAGGAGAGTATAGAAGCTCTTAAGACTAGTGTTGATTTACTCACAAGAAGTTTAACAAATCAGCTTGAAAATATTGAAGAAGCTAAAATTGTCGCGAAGATATTAAATAATTTTGCTCTTGGACTTGATTTGTTAGATAATTTTGACCATAAAACCCTTGATACTAAAGGAATGACAAAAAAAGAAGCTGTTAAAATATCAACAAAGGAATTTTTGCAAATTGTAAAAGAAATGAAATCTGAATTTGCATCAGATGTTTTTGGAAATCCTAAAGATGAAAGTTTTGATAGCTCTGTTAATCAAATTTATCAAACTTTTGATGGTGATGAGCTATATCCGACATTAGAAGAAAAAGCCGCAATGTTACTGTATTTAATCACAAAAAACCACTCATTTTCTGATGGTAACAAACGTATTGCTGCAAGTTGTTTTCTCTATTTCTTAGAAAAAAATGGGATATTATATAAAGAAAATAAACCTATTATAGATAATTCAACATTATTTGCACTAACTGTTTTAATAGCAGAAAGCAATCCTAAAGAAATGGAGACAATGAAACAAATTGTTGTTAGTGTATTGAATAATGTCATAAAATGAAAGTATTATAATTAACTAATTTGCAGTTGCAACAACATAGCTTATTTTTTATGAAACAGTCAACTAAAGAGTATTATATTATGAGAAAAATATTAAATAGCAAAATTATTTGCTGAGTGATTTAGTTTTTACAAAAAATAAAGGAATACCAATAGATAATCCCAAAAATGGAACAGCCCAAATTATTAAGAACAATGGATTCCATTTTATATCTTGTAACCTTTTGTTTGCAGCAAATAAACTAAAAGTAAAAAATATAAAACGAGAAAAGGCTAATGAAAAAATAAGTAATTCAGTATTTTTGTATGTACTTGAAATTATATAAATCATCAAACATATAGCAAATATAAGAAATTTTGTAATAAAGTAAGCTTTTCTTCCGATTTTTCCGCTAAAAGATAAAGGATTATTATTTATTTTTAGTTCTGTATTCGAAATATTTTCTATATTATTTTCAGTTTTCGAAATAAACAACATTAAAATTGTACTTATTACATAATAAACAAATGCAGAACCACAAGCTAAAATAATAAATTTGCTTTGTGCATCTGCTAATGGCATATGATTATGTACTGCTCCAATATAAATCCCCAGTACTAAATTAATCATTACTAAAACAATATCAGGAATTAAAAGAAAATATTTTAAATTTTTCAATAATTTATTGTTAAAGGTAAGACTGTATACCATCACAATGTACAATAATGTAATATTTACAAGCGATACTAAGCCAATAATGTAATTCCCAGCTACTAAAAAGTTGCCAATGTAATGAATTAAACTTCCGGCATTTCCATTAAAGAGGATTAGATAAGTTATAAAAATCGAGATAATAGATTTAATGGTAATAGCAGCTAGTATCAATTTATTCATTTAAAAACTCCTATATAAAACACAGCCTCATTTATTTAGTTAATCATATCATAAAAATGCGTTAAATAAAAAAGACGATAACAAAAGTCATCGTCTTTTTTATGGTGTCGACGGCGGGACTTGAACCCGCACGGGTTACCCCACACGCCCCTCAAACGTGCACGTATACCGATTCCGTCACGTCGACATAAAAAATTATTATTCTTTTGTAAATGAGATTACTACGTCGGGCCTTGCCCTCCTCGTAATGACAATTTTATTAGTGAGCATGAAAACCATGCCTTTTTATTTTAACATAAACTTAAATTTCTTTGCAACAAACTGCTTAATTTTTAGTTTACAATAACTGTCAGTTATTGTCGGGTTAAATCTGAGCCACCAGCCAAAAGGATAAGCTTTTTGAATATGTTTTAATAACTTCATATATTCATCAAAATATCCTGCTTTCATATCTTCTCTGAATTTGCCGAGCCATGAAGTAGCCTTTGAAAAATATCCGCTTACAAAAACCCATTTATATTCCTCAAAAACACCTTCATCTCTTAAGAGCTTTTCTATTGCTGAAAATACATATATTGGAGAATAATTTTGTTTCTTTTTGCTTGCAGTTATCGCTCCTGAACGATTTTTGCGATAACAGTATAAATTTTTCGGGAGTAAAGCTATCCGTTGGGCTTTTATCATTGAATGGAAGAACAAAAGCTGATCCTGACCGGCTCTTATTTCCTGGAATTTTATATTATTTTTAACTAAAAAATCCCTTCTATATAACTTTGTCCATGCTGTTGACGGAAATTTGAAAATAGAGCGTTTTATATCCTGCGCTGAAAATACTTTATTCAAATACTTCCAGGGAAGTTTATCTGCACTGTATCCGCCGTTTTTCTTCTTACCGTCGTAATATGAATAAGCGCCAAAAATAAGTATATCTGTGTTTTTCGCTTCAGCTGTATCTACAATAATTTGTAACGCATTATCGATTACAATATCATCTGCGTCAACGAAATAAACGTATTCTCCACGGGCAACACCTAACCCGTAATTTCTCGCAACACCAGAACCTTCATTAGCTTTATCTATAATGATAACTCTATTGTCACTCTTTTTATATCTATTCAAAATATCCAGAGAATTATCTGTTGAACCGTCATTTACACAGATTACTTCCAGATCTTTAAAAGACTGATGTAAAATACTGTCTAAACACTCACTTATATAATCACCAACATTGTATATCGGAATAATTATCGATAACTTTGTCATATAAAAATTATATGACAAAAAATAAATGTGTCTATAGACAAACGTTGGGACTTATATCACAGTTTACACTGAAAATAGCTAAAATCGTCACCCTGAACTTGTTTGACTGCTTTTGCCGAAATCTTTGATTTCGTGCAAAATGTCCCAATGCGGGCAGGGTCTTATAATGATGAGATTCCGAAACAAGTTCGGAATGACATTATAACTCTTTTTCGTGAATATCTAGTGTAAACTGCGATATAAGTCCCAACGTTTATCTTCCAATTTCAGTTGCTTTTAATGCCATTGATTTTGTAATGTTAATCAACGCAAGGTTTGCTTCATACGCTCTTTGAGCAAGAATGGCATCAGCCATATCAACGGCAGGATTGACGTTAGAAGCTCTTATATAACCGTTTGCATCTGCATCAGGATGTCCGGGACGGTAAATTTTTTCACCCATAGTCGAGTCTTCCACACATCCGTTAAAAACAACGCCGCCTTGAAGGTAGGGTAAAGTTCCAACTCCAAATACATCTTCTTTCATAGAATTCATTAAACCGTGAAACGAAATATCTTCCGTTGCATTCAAAACGGGAATACGTCTGACATAATTTGGCGTATCAACGTTTGCAATATTTTTTGCATGAATATCAAGCCTCATTCCATGAGCTGTTAAAGCATTTGAGCCGATATTCATTGATTCCATTATACTCATCTTTACGCCTTCTTTCTTTTTTTATCCCTGCCGAACCTCATTTTGAGGATAGCGGGCACATTTCTTCTTTAGTTTATACTGTATAGGTTTATGCAAAACCTATGTCACGGGCGGAGCGGCTACGCTCCTTATTTAGTTTAGACTATCAGGTTCTATGCATAACCTGTGTGGCGGGAGGAGCGGCACGCTCCTTATTTGCCGACATTTATAACTGTTTTCATTTCTGTAATTATATTAGACATTCTTCTGGTTGCCATCGTGTAAAAAATTGAATTTTGCTGTAGTTCCATCAATTCATGTGCAGGGTCAATTTCTTGATTTTGTTTTTCTTCAATAATACCTGATGGGCCGAGTTTTTCCGACAATTTAGTTTCCAAAGGACTGTTCATAGACCCCAGATAATCAGAGAAATTAATATCACGACGCACATAACCTGGAGTATCTATATTGGCGAGATTTGAACCGATTGCACGCTGTTTCTGTGCTATCAAATCCATCATTAATGAAACTTTTCCCATATTATCCAGTGATGTGAACATATTTCAACCTTTCTTTTTTACAGCTATATGGTGTGGAGCGGCTACGCTCATTCTTTAGTTTAGACTATCAGGTTCTATGCATAACCTGTGTGGCGGGTGGAGCGGCACGCTCCCTATTCTCTTATGTTGATTGCTTTGTTATACATATCATCGACCACCTTCATCATACGCATACTTGCAATCATTGATGCGTTCATACGAAGCATATCATTAACAGAGCTATATATATTTGTGTTTGCATTTTCAAGATTGTTCTGGCAGAAGCAATCGTGTTCTTTTACAAGCATCGGCTCACCTGAATCTGCAGTCGGAACAAGTTTGTTCATACCGAATTGCTCCAGATTTTCTTGAGATTCAAAACGAACAAGGGGTATTGTGCCGATTTTTTTAGGTTTTGAAGTTGCACCGTCGTATACCAATACCCTGCCGTCAGGTTTAATTTCAAACTTGTAACAGTTGGCAGGAATTTTTATTCCTTCTCCAACAATCCAATCATCAGTGGTTACAAGATAACCATTTTTCCCTTGTTTAAAGGCACCGTCACGGGTATAAGCTACCTGACCTTCAGGAGAAACTACCGGAATAAATCCAACGCCGTTAATTGCTACATCATAAGGATTGCTTGTAATCTGAATAGAGCCTTGGCTATAGTCAGACCTGATTGCTCCCGTAATATAACCGTCTTCTTTAAGCATTTCTTCAAAGTTAACAGCTTTGTATCCTCTTGTATTCAAATTCGCAAGATTATTTGCGACATAACCGAGTCTTTCAAACTGGTTAGTAGCATTATTTACACTTTTCCTGACTATACCTTGCATACTGTACATAATTTATTCCTCACTATGAAGTAGTACCTAACTGTGATATAACTTTTTGCAAATTCTGGTTTTGAATCATAAAAATTTGCCTGTTTGCTTCAAAATTTCTTATAATCGGCATCATCCCAAGAAATTCATTTTGCAAAGATACGTTTGAAAATTCGTTATAACCCTGTTTAACCTGCGGATCCATAACTATAACGCCGTTAGAGTCAACTACACCGATGTACCCTGCATTTTCCATCTTTTTAGTATCTTTGTTAAACACACTTACAAGACCTTTTGAATTAATTTTTATATCTTCAATTTTTTCAGGTACAACAGGCAGTTGGATAGGAACTCCGGCACTTGAAAGAACTCTTTCGTCTTCCAAAGTCAACAGATTTCCTTCTCTGTCAATTTTAAATCTTCCGTCACGGGTAAGTTTTACGCCATCCTCACTTTGGATTTGAAAATAACCTTTATTCGCCAGAGCCAGATCAAGAGGATTGTCAGACATTGCAATACGTCCAATCTTATCGTCAACGGTTTGAGAAAGTCCGTGAACACCTAAAAACTCCGTAAAGGAAGACACAACAGGATCTTTTCTTTGATATCCTATTTTGTCAAAACCGATAACGTTTTCATTATACATGCCAATAAGTTCGCTTTGGACATGCATTGCCCTGAGCGATGTTGTAATACCTTTTTCGCTGTATCTGATACCACCGTGAATTATCATGTCTACCTCTTTTTCTAATACAGTCGTACAATTTTATATTTAATTCAATAAATATAAAAAAAATCATTCGTTTGTATTAGATGTAATTAATTTAATGATTATTTTCATAAAGTCAACATATTCAATATCATTTTAGTAATGATTGGTGGGAACGCTTTGCTTATCCCACCCTACTATTCTACCTGACCTCCAACTAGCCGCCCCCCCCCCTGAAACTACACATAAATAAAAATACCTCTCATTTCTGAGAGGTATTTTATTAGTTTTAACTATTGATAAACTATTTAATTTCAACAGTAGCGCCTGCTGCTTCAAGCTGTTTTTTAATAGCTTCAGCATCTTCTTTTTTAACGCCTTCTTTAACCGGTTTTGGAGCGCCATCTACTAAATCTTTAGCTTCTTTCAAGCCAAGACCTGTAATAGCACGAACTTCTTTCAATACAGCGATTTTGTTAGCGCCTGCAGATGCCAAAATAACTGATACTTCAGTAGCTTCATCAGCTGCTGCTTCACCTGCTGCTGCAGGAGCTGCTGCTGCAACTGCTACAGGAGCTGCTGCAGATACGCCGAATTTTTCTTCCATAGCTTTTACTAATTCAGCTGCTTCTAACAAAGTTAATTTTTCAATTGATTCTAAAATAGTTTCTACGTTACTCATTATTTTTCTCCTTTTAAATTGTTTTTAAATTTGTACATATAAAGACTTACGCAGTCTTTTGATCTCTAACAGCAGCCATAGTTCTTGTAAGTTGTGACATAACTGCATTGATAGATCCAACGATACCTGAAGCAGGTGAGTTGATAGAACCAAGAATTTTTGCAATAAGTTCTTCTTTTGAAGGCATTTTTGATAATGCTTCTGC
>CALUYN010000028.1 GCA_944325025.1 Candidatus Gastranaerophilales bacterium
CGAACCAAAATTTTTGTCATCCTGAATTTATTTCAGGATATTAAAAATTTTGAGTGAGCCTGTCCTTACGAAGTGCAGCATCTCTATATAGATCCCGAACCAAGTTCGGGATGACGTGTATCTTCTAAAAGCTTAAACCCTGAAACTAGTTCAGCATGACTATATTGGTAAAATCGGTGTAAACTGCTATATAAACCTCCCATTTTTATTTGATTTTGTTTGTGCTAAAATTTTGATATAAACGTATACAAACTAAGAGGAAGTATAAAATGGCACAACAAACACATGAACCAAGCTCAACAAAAGAACAAATAAGACAAACCAGAATACAAAAACTTGCAGATTTGGCTGATAAAGGTGTTAATCCTTATCCTTATTCGTTTGACAAGGACGCTGACGCAGCCTATTTACAGGATAAATATAAAGACCTTGAAGCAGGTGTTGAAACTGAAGATAAATACTCTGTAGCCGGACGTGTTATGGCAATACGCAACACAGGAATGTTTATTGACTTAATGGATGCTTCAGGCAAAATTCAAATATTTTCACATAAAGAAAATTTATCAGAAGAACAAATGAAAATCTTAAAACTTATTGATATCGGCGATATCGTAGGTTTTGCAGGAACTATCAGAAGAACTCCGAGAGGCGAACTTTCCATAAAGTCTACATCATTGAAACTTCTTTCAAAATCACTTCTGCCTTTGCCTAACAAGCAAATCAGCAAAGAAAAAATGGAAGAATTAACCCACTATCACGGGCTTACTGATGTTGAACTCAAATACCGCCAGAGATACGTTGATTTAATCGTTAACGAAGACAGCAGAGATACTTTCCGCAAGAGAAGCCTTATTATCCAAAAAATCCGCGAATATCTTGCAAAACAAGGATACTTGGAAGTTGAAACTCCTATTTTGCAGACAATGGCATCTGGCGCGAATGCAAGACCGTTTACAACACACCATAACGCATTGGAAATGGATTTGACATTAAGAATTGCCCTTGAATTGTATCTGAAAAGATTAATTGTCGGTGGAATATCTGAACGAGTTTACGAAATCGGCAAATGTTTCAGAAATGAAGGTATAGACACACGCCACAACCCTGAATTTACAATGATTGAATTGTATCAGGCTTACGCTGACTATAACGATATGATGACTTTAACAGAAAATATGGTTGCATACGTTGCACAGGAAGTTCTTGGAACCTTAAAAATCAAATACGGCGATAATGAAATTGATCTGACACCGCCATGGGATAGAAAAACAATGCTTGGATCAATTAAAGAAGCTACAGGCGTTGATTTTATGGAAATTTATACACCGAAACAGGCAATAGAAACTGCTAGAAGCCTTAATGTTCAGGTAGAAGATACAATGAACTGGGGACAGGTTGTAGAAGCTGTATTTGAAGCAAAAATTGAACCAACATTAATTCAACCTTGCCACATTATTGATTACCCGAGAGAAATTTCACCTCTTGCAAAAGTTCACAGAGATAATGACAGATTAACAGAACGTTTTGAAACAAGGGTAAACGGTTGGGAAATTGCAAATGCTTTTTCAGAACTGACAGATCCTATAGATCAGAGAATGAGATTTGAAGCTCAGGCTCAGGCAAAAGCAGCAGGCGATGAAGAAGCTATGGAAATAGATGAAGATTTTATTACAGCTCTTGAATACGGTATGCCTCCGACAGGCGGTATGGGAATGGGCATAGACAGACTTGTTATGCTTCTGACTAATTCACCTTCTATCAGAGATGTTATTGCCTTCCCGACAATGAGAACAAAAGATTAAGAAAATAATTATTCCAAAATAACAAAAAGAAAAGACCGGCCCCCACCGGTCTTCTTTATGAAAGATGAAAGGAGCTGAAATATATATTCTTTAGTAATAAGTTATTTTCCATCCGTCATTGATAACTCTTGCCGCACATGTCAAACCTGATGCAGCTTTATTACAGTTATAAGTATTATCATATCCTGCAGCAACTACCTCTTTGCCATCCAGAACAAATGCAAAAATATCGCGTCCTAACTGATTTGGATAAGAATTACCATTGACATCTGCAATAAAGACAACAGAATCCCTATCAACATCAACACCAAATTCAGAACGAATTATATCTCTTGGATAAACATTTATTAAAATATTCATTCCATCCACAAGAGTGAACATATACTGATACATTTGCGCACGCTGCAAATATACTTTGCCGCTCAAAAATTTTGTCGGATACTGCCAACATCCGGTTGAATTTGAGCATTCTCTGATTACTTTAAAATACGGTTTAAAATAAGAAAATGCCAATGCTGATGAATCTTGAGAATATTGATCTAATCCCCAATATTTTGGAGATGACCTGTCAAGAATAACAAACATTGTAACCTGACTGATTGAGGTATAGAATTTTTTTAATGCAGCAATATTTTTTGTATCGTTAAATTTTGCCATCAATCCGAAGATTGTCAAAGATGCTATAACTCCTATTATAGCAATTGTAAATAACGCTTCTGACAGGGTAAGCCCCGAGTGTTTTTTGTAAATTCTTTCATAATTCATAAGCCATTCGCCTCGTATCTTTTGATAAAAGACTTTTTAACAATACATATATATTAGTTATATACCCAATATAAGAAGAAATGTAACAATTTCATAAAGAAAAATTAAGAAATAATAATTATTCTAAATATTTTATTGTCCAACCATCTCGGATAATTCTTGCAGTACACATCCAACCCTTTTTACCGTTTTCACAATCTCCAGCCTCATCTGCTTCTAAACCAAGTCCTGCAGGCTGCAAACCTCTGTGTGTAACAACAAAAGCAAAAATATCACGGCCTATAGTATTAGGCATTCTTTCAGCGTTTATATCAACCCAAAACACCAGACAATCATAGTCGATATCCCCCATGCCAAAAGCATCGCCGTTTCCGCTGCTTCGGATGGAAGAAGCAGGATATATATCCATCAAAACATTTACACCTGTCACAAGAGTAAACGCAAATTGACACCAGGAAGAGTTATGCGCAGACCAGTATACAGAACCGTCCATATTTTTTGTCGGATAAGCCCAACATCCTTCAGAATTCTGACACTCACGCATCATATTAAAATATGGTTTGTAATAATTATAAATCTCTGTAACAACAACATCATTGTTGTCAACCATTCCCCAATATTCAGGATTCTCATGCTGCGAAATAGCAAGATTTGTTGCCTGAGCCAAAATCGAATAAGTTTTTTTGAGCATTGACATATTTTTCTGGTCAGAAAGTTTCTGATTTAACACAGGCATAGTCATAGCGGCAACGACTCCTATTATCCCGAGTGTTATAAGAACTTCTGCTAAAGTAAATGCTTTATTAATATACATATTATAATTTTAACACTTTTCCCATAATATAACAACTATAAATAGACTTTTTTAAACTTTTATTATAAATTACAGCTATGTTTGAATATTACACCGAAATTTTAGAAAACTTAAAACAGCACTCGCATTTTAGGAATATAAAAAATTTTACAGGAAAAGATGAAAAATATATCTATATTGACAGTAAAAAACTAATTAATCTTTCTTCGAATAATTATTTAGGCATTGCAGACAACAAGCAAATAACAGAAGAATTTTTGAACTATGCAGGAGATAAATATTCATTCGGCAGCGCTTCTGCCAGACTTTTAACAGGTTCCTTGCCAATTTATAAGGAACTGGAACAACTTATATCAGATTTGTTCCATAAAGAATGCACTCTTCTTTTTAACAGCGGATATCACGCGAATGTCGGCATAAACAGCTGCATAGCCGCAAAAGGCGACGTTATTTTCTCAGATAAACTTAATCACGCGAGCATCATTGACGGCATGCGGCTTTCTGAAAGCAAATTTTTCAGGTATCCGCACAACAACATGGAAGCTCTAGAAAAACTTTTAATAAGAGAAAGAAAAAACTTTAAAAATGCTGTAATTGTTTCAGAAAGCGTTTTTTCAATGGATGGAGATATTGCAGATATTGAAAGGCTTGTTGAGCTGAAAGAAAAATACAACTGTCTGCTTATCTTAGATGAAGCTCATGCTTTCGGAGTTTTCGGCAAAAACGGACTGGGAGTAACAGAAACTTTGGATCTTACTGATAAAATAGATTTAATTATCGGCACATTCGGCAAAGCTATCGGCTCTATGGGCGCATTTGCAACTGGTAAGAAAATATTAATAGACTACCTGACAAACAAATCACGGTCATTTATCTTTTCAACATCATTGCCTCCAATAAATGTTGCATTCTCCAAATGGATTATAGAAAACAAACTGCCCCGCACCTTTGAAAAAAGGATGAATATGCTTGAAATAGGTACAAAAGCCGGAAGCCAGAGTCATATTATCCCGTTGATTATCGGCGGGAATAAAGAAACTGTAGAAACTTGTGAAATTCTTTATAATAACGGATATTTTACTCTGCCTATCAGACCGCCTACCGTTCCCGAAGGAACATCAAGAATAAGAATTTCACTCACTACAGATATTAATGAAAAGGAACTTTTTGATGCAATATCACTGGTTAAACAAAAAAAATAATAAAAAGCTTATAATATTTTTTGCCGGTTGGAGTTTTGACAGCAGTCCGTTTGAATTTCTGGACTGCACAGATTATGACGTATTAATGTTTTTTGATTACAACAATTTGGATTTAATCCAAATCCCAAAATATGAAACTTATTCACTGATAAGTTGGTCAATGGGCGTTTTTACAGCATTTTTGCTAAAAGACAAGCTGCCTTCCTTTTCAAAAAAAATTGCAGTAAACGGAACTCCTCATCCAGTAGATGATAAAAACGGAATTCCCCTAAAACCTTTCCTCTTAACCCTGCGCCATGCAAAGCAGGGGTTGGAAGGGAAGTTTTACCAAAATATTTTCGATAACCAAAAAGATTTTGAACGGTATTTGGAAACGCCCGTAAAACGAACAATAGAAAATAGAGTTGAAGAATTAAACAGTTTATACAAGCTTATACAAAATACAAATATTAATTATGAAAAATTCTATGATACAGCCATAATAAGCAATAACGATATTATCATACCCTCTAAAAACCAAATAAATTTCTGGACTGACAAAGTTGAAAATATTAAACTTCTTGAAAGCGGACATTTCCCGTTTTATAATTTCAAAAGTTGGGATGAAATTTTAACATGCAAATAAACCCTAAAATTATCAAAAACCAGTTTGAAAAAAGTATGGAAAAGTACAATGACAATGCCATTGTACAAAAGATTACCGCTGAAAAACTTGTCCAAAATCTTGCAGAAATACAAAATAATTTTCAAAATATTCTGGAACTTGGAAGCGGTACAGGCTTTTTAACTGAAGAATTAGTAAAGAAAGTAACATATAAAAACTATTACGCGAACGATTTAACCGAAAAATCGAAAAAATATCTATCTCAGATTATTCCGGAATTTACTTTTATCTGCGGCAATGCTCAAAAAATCACTCTGTCAAAAAAAATGGACTTAATTATATCAAATGCTATGTTTCAATGGTTCAGCAATCTTGAAAAACTAAGACTGCATCTTGAAAAAATAATACAAAAGGACGGCATACTCGCTTTTTCGACATTTTCACCCGAGAATTATCGAGAAATTAGAGCACTTTGCGGGATTTCGCTAGAGTACAAGCCACTCGACGAGTTGAAAAAGATATTTTCTAACGGTTTTGAAATCATTTATACAGAAGAATTTGAATATAAAATGGAATTTACAAATCCACTGGAACTTCTTGCACACATGAAAAATACCGGAGTGAATTCCCTGACAATGAAGCACTGGACATTCAAGGAAGTTAAAGAGTTCTGCGAAAAGTACAAATCCAAATACCCTGAACTCACGTTGACCTATTCACCGATTATTATCATTTGCAAAAAAATTGTATAAACTAGATTTGAAGCGAATAAGTAAATAGGTCAATAAGTCTTTTCGGTGCGCAAAGCGCATAAGAAATATCCTCTCGCCCCTTTGGGGAGAGAGTTAGAGAGAGGGGCTATTAAAAGGTAATAAGATAAGAGGGTATGCCATTTACGGTAACTAACTCCTTCCTTCCCTTTTTAGGGAAGGATAAGAGGATGGGTAGCAATCAATACCCACCCCAACCCTCCCTAATCAGGGAGGGGGAATTCAGTCACCCTGAACTTGTTTCAGGGTCTAATTAATTTTAAGCTCAGACAATAGCCGGCTTTGTTGTTGTTTCGCAAACATTGATTGTTCACTACGCTAAATGCCGGATTATTTTTTTTATTTTACGTGCGCTTTTGCGCACCGTAATGACCTTATTCACTTCCAATAACATAGTTTATATTGAAATAAAAACAACCATAAATAAACCTATTTATGTATTCTACTTTGTAAAGAAAAAACATATAATATTTACATAATTTCATGTTTATTATTTCATGTCGGTATAAAAGGATAGGTAAAATTGCTAAATAATTTTGAAAGTTTTGATAATTCTGAAACATCTGCTAGAAAATCCGCTCTAATTCAAGAAAGAGTCGGTCTTGTTTCTACCCATATGTATAAACAGTTTCTGGACTATCAGCATGCAAATATCAACACCAATGAAATTTTTATAAGAATGATTGACAACCTCCAAATTGTTGTCGATACTCTAAAAGAAGCCTTTTCATCAAGAAACGTAACAACCCAGAATATTTACGTTGACACAGACCCGCAAAAATCAGTTGTTATCGTGAACATCCTCTGGCACAAAATGAGTTTTACCACCCGCTGCAACTATCAGCCGCAAGCTCTTTACCGAGAAGACGGGCAGCACCTTTTCTCAAGCCGTATTATGGCGATAAAAGGCAACTATTACGAAATTATGAAAGGGGTCACAGACCACGATGAAGAAATGGGCAAACTCCTTGATAATGAAGTAGCATCATTATTTATTCCGCCTGAGTCAACTCAAAATTCCATAATGAAAATAAGACATATTCCAAACCGTGAATTTTACCTCAATCAGGTTGACGCGCCAAGAGAATTTGTTCTAAAAGTCGTAGAAACAATCTGCGGCGGCGGATTTTACCACGAAGAAGGCGCAAGAAAGAGTTTTAATATTTAGCCTTCATCAACAGATATTTTGGAAGAAACCTCTGCTACAATACGCTGAACATCCGCACCGCCTATTGCTACTTCCAAAATCAAGGGGCTATGGATTAGAACGGTTTCGGAATACTCCATTGTATCAACATTTATTACATTGAACTCAATGAAATCTTCTCCGGCATATATAAGTTTTCCGTATTCACCGCCGGTAGCCCATTTGATGAACATATATTGATTTTCGTACTCTTTAAGCTTTTCGACTAATCGCATCCTACATCCCCGTAAATATATTACACATATATATTTTAGTCATTTATTTTCATAAGTCAAGGCAATTATATAAAATGGCAAAAAAAGAAGCTGCACTTCTTTGTACAGCTTTTGAACAATAATCTTGGGAGGAGATTTGGGGATAGTTGTACATGCATGATAATGCAAGCATGCTTTTTTTGTTACACATGTAATTAAAAAGTTAATAAAAATTTACAATTCCTTGATTTTATATTATAATAGTGTTTGGAGAAAAAGCATGAAAATACTTGTTATAAACGGCGTAAATATGAATATGCTTGGCTTACGCGAGCCTGAAAAATATGGTTCCATGACATTAAATGATCTGGAAAAAGAATTATACGCATTATCTTTTGAGCTTGGAATTGAATTAGAAACATTCCAGAGCAATTTTGAAGGCGAAATTGTTGAAAAAATTCATTCAGCACAAAATGGTATTGACGGAATTGTAATAAATGCAGGGGCTTACACTCACACAAGCATTGCAATACGCGATGCTTTAGCGGCCGTCAGTGTTCCGGCAGTTGAAGTACACATGACAAATATCTATAAAAGAGAAGAATTCAGACATAATTCATACCTTGCACCGGTATGCATAGGACAGATATCAGGTTTTGGGATAAACAGCTATAAATTGGGGCTAAAAGCGGTTGTCGATTATTTATCTAATGACAACAAAAATGTATTTTAAAATTTTAAGTTTACTGCTCATATTGAACAGGCATTTGTTAAAGAATTTTATTTTTGAAATTCATCAACAAAAGCCTTACCTACAGCGAGAGCTTTGAGTTCAGGCTCTTTAACTCCGGCATCTGCGTATTTTTTTTCAGCAAGTTCTGCAACTTCAAGAGCTTTTGCCGCTAATTCAGGATTTGAAGCAAAAACTTTAATATCATTTTCAAGGTTATCAACCTTGATTGCAGAACGGTCAGCAGGATTTTCAGGAATTTCCTTAATTTCTTTTGTTTGTACCTCTGCCGCAGGCGGTTGAGTAGTGTCTTGAACAGCTTCCGTTTTTACTTGTTCAATTTTTTGAGTTTGCGGTTGCTGTGGAATGCTTGAACCTTGAGGGTTTTTAGGAATTTCGTTCATAGTCACATCCTCTTTCTTTTTTCTGGGGTTACGGCACTATGCCATAACGAATATGTATATCTCTTTTTCTCGTTTTATGCTTTAAAACATATAAACAAAATTTTTTGCTAGTTTGTAAAAAAAAAATTACAAAAATTAATATATAATCATTCTTTACAAACTGTTTATGCTATATTAAAAATATAGTGTACGATGTACAAATATATAAATATTATATAAATTATACAACATTAAGGGAAGTAATGCAACAATGAATTTTACTAATTTATTTAGTAACATAAATCCTAAAGAAGTAATAAAGAACCTGCCGGATGCAGTATTAGTAGTTGATTTTGACGGCAAAGTTCTATGGGTAAATAATAAGGCAGCCGTTATATTTGAAAGTAATGCAGGGGATTTAAAAGGCTTAAACTTTGACGAACTCGTGGCCAACGGTATGGAAATGGCTGAAAAATCTTATGCGAAAAGAACAGCCGTTGTTACAGGAGCTTTTACCGTTGAAGGAAAAGAATTTTTTATTGAAATGAATGTAAAAAAATACATTGACCAGTATTTTATTACAATCCGTGATGTTACTGCAATGACAAATGTTCTGACGATTGCCGAAAGAACAGGGCGTTTAAACAAAGAAAAAAATCTTATGCTTGTAAGGTTGTCAAATGAGATTAAATCTCCTATACAGTCAATAATAGGGTTTTCTCAGGCGCTTTTAGACGGATTAGGCGGAGAAATAACCGACAAGCAGACAAAATATGTAAAAATCATTAATAAAAATTCAACTGAATTGTTATATTTTATGGAAAAATTTCTGGAATTTTCACAGGCAGAATCTTCTTTATTTACCTGCGATATTCAGCCGTTTGATATTACAAATGCTATTCAATCAGTTGTAAGAAATAATGATAATGTTTTAAGTTCCAAAAATTTAATTGTAAATTACGATTTTGATGAATTGTTGAAAAAGACAATTTATAATGACGAAAATGATGTTAAAATAATTCTGCAAAATATACTTGAAACATCTATTAAACTTACTGATGCAGGAACAATTACCATAAAAGTTGATTATCCTGAACCTGAAGTTATTGAAAAAAGCGGAGTAAAACATATAAAAAACGCGGCAGGCAATTCTTACATCAGAATTACCGTAACAGATACAGGTGTTGGTCTTGCTGAAACCGAACTGGAAGGACTTTTTGAACCTTACACACAGCTTGATAAAGTTCATAAAAAAACAATTGTGCGCTCATTGACACTAGGGACTGCTTATACAATGGTTAAAAGAATGGGCGGCGCTATGTGGGTAAACTCGGAAGTTATGAAGGGTTCGTCATTCTACGTAATACTTCCTGTTGAAAAACCGGCAAACTAACAGGTCAGGGGATAAAATGAGCAATGTTGTTTTAAAAAACGTAACCAAAATTTATGATAAAAAAAAGGTTATTGATAATATTGATTTAACTATAAATGATAAAGAATTTATAGTCCTTGTCGGAGCCTCAGGATGCGGAAAATCTACGCTTTTAAGAATGATTGCAGGGCTTGAAGAAATAACAGGCGGCGAAATATTCATAGGCGATAAAAAGGTTAATGATGTTCAGCCCAAAGACAGAGATATCGCGTTTGTTTTCCAGAGTTATGCGCTTTATCCCCACATGACCGTAAGAGAAAATATAGCATTCGGGCTTAAAATGCGCAAGGTTGATAAAGCAGAGATTGAAAAAAAAGTTGCAGAAGCAGCAAGAATTCTTGATCTTGGAGAATATTTAGACAGGAAACCTAAACAGCTTTCAGGCGGACAGCGTCAGCGTGTAGCTCTCGGGCGTGCAATAGTTAGAAATCCAAAAGTATTTTTAATGGATGAACCGCTTTCCAACCTGGATGCAAAACTGCGTGTTCAAATGCGTTCAGAGATTAAAAAGCTCCACGAAAAACTTCAAACAACATTCATCTATGTAACTCATGACCAGACAGAAGCACTTACAATGGGGGACAGAATTGTTGTACTGGACAAAGGTGTAATCCAACAAGTCGCAAGTCCTGAAGAGATTTATAACAACCCTGCAAATACGTTTGTTGCAGGTTTTATAGGTTCTCCGCAGATGAATTTTATAAATTCTGAAGATTTTCCATATGCGGCTAAAGAACACACAATTATCGGGATTCGCCCTGAAAAAATGTTTAATCCCGAAGGAAGTATAAAATTAACCGTAAACGTTGATATTACAGAGCTTTTGGGCAGTGAAAAAATCGCTTATTTTAACATAGGCGACAAAAAATGTTCTGCAAAGCTGCCTGCTGATTTCAATGTTGAAAAACAGCTTGAACTCAGTATTAATCCTGATGACCTTTACTTTTTTGACATGGAGACCGGGAAAAGACTCTTTATATAACTTAATAATGAACAAAATTCATGCAATCTTTTGTATATAAATTATTTAATATATATATATATTTTATAATGTGAGGTAAACATGAGTTCTATATCAGGCAATAAAACAGATGAAATTGTTACAACGGTTATTACAAATATTAAAAATAGCGAAGTAAAATCGTCTAACAAATCACAATCAGTTGACGTTCCCGTAGGCGAAAAAACTAAAAATGACAAACCGAGAGTTTACGATTTTACGTTGGGACCTGTAGAAGAAAATGCTATGGGGATACCGGTCAGATTAGTAGGTCCCGGAGGAATTTCCGTAGAAAACAGTACAGGCTGCGGTTCAATTTTAGCAATTTATAACAATTTAGTGCATAATACAGGAGCAAATAATCCGTCATTAAACAATCCAGACGGTTATTTTGAAAATTCTAACCAGGGATTTCGCGGGGATTGCTATTTACTTGCAGAAATCAATGCAATCAGAAATACTAAACACGGACAAGAAATTCTTAAACAAAATATTAAAATAAACGCGGATAACTCAGTTACTGTAACATTGCCAGGTGCTATAAAATTCCGTAACGAATGCTTAAAAAATGGACAAGGCGAGCAATGCGAAGTTACCGGCACTTACCATATTACAAGCGATGCAATAAATAAAGCAAAAAAACTTGCAGGACAATCATATTCAAAAGGCGATATTGAAGTTATTGCTCTTGAAATTGCAATGGAAAATTTTAGGGCTGAAATGGTTCAAACAAATAAAAATTTAGGCAATAACAGACTCCAAATGGGTACTCTGGAGGGAATGGCAGCGGCTCCCAATGTTCAAAACGGTCTTGATTATTTAAGCGGAGGACAGAGCTATGATGCAGCGTTTTTGCTCACAGGTCAAAAATCAGATGTCTACCAAAATCTAAATAAAAGAACTCAAATTTACCATGATGGACAATACGGTTATATAACTGTTGATGAAATGGAAAGACAGACCGGTTTTGATTCTCATCTAAACAACAAAGGAATGACAACTGTTAGCGGAGGGATTTCATCAAATGACTCTAAGTTAGGACAAATGCTTAACAAATATGAAGGGCAGGAAGATAAATACTCTCTTGTTGTTTACGTAAAAACTGAACGTGGAGGACATGCTATAAGCGTTGTAAAAATAACTGATGATGTCGTTTATATTGCAAATCCGTGGCATCCTGACAAAATTGAACCGGTTCCGAGAAATGATTTTGAAAAAATGGCACACGGTTTTGTTGCAACAGAAATGTCTGTGCAAAATATTACAAACACACATAATACCAATACGATAACCCAAATAACCAATAATATAGGCAATACAAATCAAGTTAACCATAATCAGACAAATTCTATGCAAAATATTTTACAAAGTTTAAGCGGGCATTTTAATCTGCCATCGGAAAACCATGGAACCGTATTGTCCGGAAGGTTAAGCCAATTAATCAGCGATTACAATCGTATAAATTCTTCAGGAAATTCCAACAACAATATTGATACCAATCGCATATTAGGTTTATTTAATAATCTTTCACATTCAAATGCCCAACTTTCCCCAGAGGAAGAAACTTTTTTAAGCAATATATTTACAAAATTATCTCACAAATCAGAAACAAGGTTCAGCCCTGAAGAAATGCAGGCTTTAAAAGAAATATTTGATAAATATTCCTCTTAATTTTTTTATTACATAAAAAAACTAAGTTTCTTCATAATCATCTTCCACCCAGATTATTGTAATATTAACCGGCTTTGCAAAAGGGTTTGACATGCTGACAGAACAAAACGGATTTTGCGCAATATCATCGTAAAACTTTATTTTTTCTGTTAATTTTTTAGTATAATCTAATAAATTCATAATTCAATTACCTGCGTCTACATTATCTATTATTAAGTTTTTTCTTCAAGGAATAATCCCTAAAAAGAGTGATATTTACCTTAACCTATTACCCATCAGTCTAATACCGCATAATGATTAATATGTTTAAAATATTTGCGGAGGTAAAATTATGACAGATAACAAGCTGCGCGGGACAAAAACCGAACAAAATCTTATAAACGCATTCGCAGGAGAATCACAGGCAAGAAACAGATATACATACTTTGCAAAACAGGCAAAAAAAGAAGGTTACGAACAAATTTCGGCAATATTCCTTGAAACTGCGGAAAACGAAAAAGAACATGCCAAATTATTCTACGAATTTCTCGGAGATATCAGAGGTCATGTAGATGCTGAATACCCGTTTGAACTCGGCACAACAGAGGAAAACCTTGAAAGCGCAGCAAAAGGCGAAAAAGAAGAATGGTCTTTTTTATACGCAGACGGCGAAAAAACAGCGCGGGAAGAAGGATTTGATGAAATTGCAGATACTTTCCATCATGTTATACATGCCGAAAAACATCACGAGGAAAGATATTTAAAGCTTCTTGAAAATGTCAAAAATAAAACTGTTTTTAAAAAAGATACAGAAGTAAACTGGATGTGCAGAGAATGCGGTTATATTCACCACGGCAAATCAGCCCCTCAAAAATGTCCAAACTGCCACCACCCGCAGGCATATTTTCAGATACTTTGCGAAAACTATTGAATATCTCAAATCAAAGTTAGAAAGCATAGCAGGCAAAATTTTTATGTTAAGTGAAATTGACAAAATTAACCAATATCCCTTTCTGAAATAAGCCTGACTTCCTGACATCCGAACTTCCGGACTGCTGATTATTAACAATGTAACATTTTGCCAAAATCCTTTTATTTTAGCAATATTAATCGTATAATTTTAACAGGATATGGGCAGGAATTTAAAACTTTTAATAACATTATTTTCATTAACAGTTCTTTACGGGGCCTACTACTGGGGAATTCCTGCACTTGTAAACCTGCCTCAAAGAGTTGATTATATTGAACAAGCAGTTCTTAAAGAAACAGGTTACAAAATTTCATTAGAAAATCCTGAATTAAAAATGGGTTTTACTCCGTCTGTGTGGATTAATGCAGATAATTTTTCTATACTAAATAAAGATAATTCAAAAGCACTTGGCATAGAAAAACCAAATATTAATATAAAGCTTTTACCATTAATATTGAAGGATATTGATATTAAACATTTTTCAGCTGCCAATGTAACTGCAAATCTGATTTTTACAAAGAATTCTGAACTTCAACTGGGAGATTACAAACTATCAGAAAAAATAAATTCCCCATTCAAAATTAAACATGCAAGCATACACCTTGAAAATTACGGGATATATCTTGATGACAGGCTTCAATCAAAAAAACTTGCCCTGAATGGCGACTACCTGGTTATAAAGAATTTTAGCAATAACAAACATATTGATTTATCAACAAGTGCAAAATTAAATACCGGAAAGAAAACATCCTACCTGAAAGCTGATATAGATTTAAAACTGCCTTTGAATAGGATTTCAGACGATCAGGCAGAACTTTCAGGCCATCTTGTAAACCTTGATATGTCAGATTTTTCTGCTTATGCAAAAGCTCTTTCAAATGGGCAGATTAATTCAATATCAGGACTCATTAATTTTACAGCAAATACAATTGAAACAGCAGATAAACATAAACAAATAAAAACAGCCTTATATACAAAAGATTTAGGAATATACAAAAAAGATTTATCCGCGTCTGTCTATTCAAAGGGCAAAATGGAAATAAAAACGGATATCAAAACTATAAAAAACGGAATTGACATAAACGAAATGAAAATTTCGACAGACGGTATAAAATCTTTTACAACCGGTAAAATTACGAAACTTAACAACAAAATTCCAAATCTTGATTTAAAAGTTACAATTAATCAGTCAAAAGCAGAAAATATAGTTTCCCTGCTTCCGGCAGAACATAATTTATGCCCTGATATAGACTTTGCGATTTTAAAACAGGCCGGTTTCTGGGGCAAAACAGCAGGGAACTTAGAAATCAAAGGAAAAGCTGATTTCCCTGATATATTCGGGAATATACTCGTCTGGGATGCTTATATGGTAAAACCGATTAAGGATGCTGAAAAAGCTGTTATAAAAATTGCTTTCACCGGACAAAAATTAAACCTTGATGTAAAAGTACCGACAAGCCCGACAGAAACAGTTTATGTAAAAGGCCCGATTAACTTATATAAGGACAAATACGCGGATTTGATGATTACAAGTACAGAAAATGTAGATTTAAAAACCGCACAGATTGTCCTTAATCCTTTGCATGACATCCTGCATTTTGATTTAGGGCCGGTTCCTATTATGGATATTAAAGGCAAAGGCGGAATAAACCTGCACGTCATAGGTACAAGACAAAATCCTCATGGTTGGGGGCAGTTCAGGTTCAAAAATGCAACCGTATCTTTTTTGGATATTCATAATATGCTTTTGACAAACGGCTCAGGTACTCTTGATTTTGACGATCAAAATACTTTATTCCAAACAAAATCTGCAAGTTTTAACGGCAAACCTGTTTCCGTTAAAGGGACATGTTCGCTGACCGGTGTGCTTGATTTTACGGTAAAAACAGCAGGGCAGGATTTAGGGAATTTAATAAAAATTATAAAAACTTCGCCGATGCTAGCTGATATTCAAAAAATGACAGAGAGCATTGAAACCGCATCAGGAGCGTCAGATTTCCTTTTAAATCTTACAGGAAAAGTTAAAGACCCGAAAGATATTGTTTTTAACAAAAACATTTTTGCAAAAGGGAGTATAACTCTTCATGCTGCCAGTATCAAGCTTAAAGAACTGCCTGCAAAAATATCGAATACATCCGGAGAAATTAACTTTAATAATCTTAACGCTGATTTCAATCTCAATTCACAACTGAATAAATCACGCATATCCACACAAGGGAAACTTAACGATACTGACTGTGATATAAAAATTTCGTCATCAAAATTCAATCTAGGCGACGGACTTAATATACTGCAGCAGACTGCAAAAATTCCGTATAGCAAAGATTTAGGCACAATTAATACAAGTTTCACCGCTTCCTATAAAGGCGACATTAACAAAATTGATTACAATAAAATTTCTACAAAAGGTAAAATTTATTCAAACAGAGGTGCAAAATCCGCTATTATTACAAACGGCGGAAGTTTTGAGATGAATAATGCAAACTTCAAAATTCCTGAACTTAAAGGGACGTTTAATAAAAGTCCTTATGAAATTTCATTAAATGTATCTGATTTGTTCAGCCCCAAAAGAGTTGTAAACGGCAAATGCAACATAAATTCATTAGACCTTAATATAATGAATGATAAAAATTTACATGCAATTTTGCCTGCTGATATTTCAAAACAGTTGAATGATATACAGTTTTTAAACGGTAAAATTAACCTGAAAGCCCGCGCACGGAACAATAATATAACTGCCTTTGCGCCTCTCAATGACATTAACATATTGTACAAACCTAAAAAAGTTACACTTGCTATAAACAGCGGAGAAATTTTATTAAATAATGACATATTAAATCTTAATAAAATTAATACACAATTTGGTAATATGCCAGTTTTTGTTAACGGCAAAATTTCAAATATTCAAAAAAATCCTAATCTAAATATTTATCTGAACACAAAACTTACACAGGAATTTTTTGACCAATACTTCAATAACAAAGCTGTTTATCCGATAAAACTCAAAGGCGATGTAATACTGACATCGCAGGCAAACGGAAACATAAACAATCTAAATACGAATTCCACATTAAACATTGATGCCGCATCAAGCCTTTATTATATGGGAGCGTCAATAGGGGATGTGGAAAATCCTGTAAAAATTACCGTAAACACCAGCTCTTCGCCAAACAAATTAAAAATCAATAAATTTCAATACGACAAAGTTATAACCTCCTTGAATAACAAACCCTATATTGCACCGCAGCTTAATGCGTCAGGAACTCTTACACTGTTATCTAATAACATTATCGGGTTTAACAACTTTAAAGTAAAAACCCAAACTCCTACAGATGCCAAAATATTCAATATTATTTTCAGAAAACCGTTTATGAAACAGGGAGTATTTACATCTGATCTTATGCTTAACGGCACATCGCTTAACCCAAAAATAAACGGAAAATTTGAAATAACAAGTATTGATATTCCGTTCTTTGATTCTACAATCAGAGATGTAAATCTTGATTTCAAAAATGACAAAATCTATATAACAAGCAAAGGTACAGTCATAACAAATGATGTGTTATTAAATGCCGTTATGAAAAATAATCTTACACCGCCTTATGTAATAGATTATGCAAAATTAAAAGTGACTGATTTAAATGTTAATAAAATAACTGATACACTTAGAGATGTGGAAGCAGAAGCTACAAGAAATCCGACAATTTCATCAAATACCCTGCCTCCGTTTGACGTTAACCAACTTATAATTAACAAAGCCGATATTATAGCTGATAAAATTAAAGTAAGAAATATCAATGCAGATAACTTCACCGCGAAATTAAGTCTTGATAAAAATGGACTTGCAGATATCAAAGACTTTAATTTTAATATTGCAGAAGGTCTGGTTAACGGAAACTTTAAACATAATATAAATACTCATAAAACCAATCTTGATATAAATCTTGACAGAGCAAATGCGCTTATTATGTCAGAAGCCCTGTTTGACTTAAAAGGGCAGGTATACGGCTCGGTTAACGGGAACTTTAGCCTGAGCTGTACAGGTGACGCTGACGACTGTTTTAAAACACTTTCAGGAGAAGGTACATTTAAAATTGCAGACGGGAAAATGCCGAAACTCGGTTCTCTTGAATATTTATTAAAAGCAGGCAATCTTCTCAAAGGCGGCTTTACAGGACTTTCAATCAACAGCCTTATTGACCTTGTAACCCCATTGAAAACAGGAGATTTCGAAAGTATTTCAGGAGATATTCATATTTCAAACGGGGTGGCAGACAACATAAACATCTATTCAAACGGAAACGATTTAAATATGTATATGACAGGAAACTACAACCTGACAACATCAATTGCTGATATGAAAATTTACGGAAGTCTTTCTAAAAATATTACAACCGTATTTGGAAAAATAAAAAATGCATCTCTGAACACACTGTTTAATACAATCCCCGGTATAAATGACGCTACAGAAAAACTTCTGCTGCAAGAAGATATCTCTAAAATTCCGAATATCAAAAATGCAACAGATATTTACAGAATTTTCAAAGTTGACATCAACGGCGATATCAACGGCTCAGATTATGTACGAAGCTTTAAATGGGTAAAATAATAACCTATCCAATACATATAACGCAATAGACAAAATAACCTCAAGCTAATATTTTTATGATAAAGTTAAAATGGAGATAACATGAAAAAAATTATTGCGGTTCTATTTTTGATAATAAGTATCGGTTTATCTGCTTTTGCAGATGATACAAAGCCCGTTTTACCTTCACAGACAGGGATTGTTGAAAACATAAAATACGAGGATGCAGAAGAACTCAATCAAGACACAACAAAACAGCTTGTTACAATTAAAGTGCTTACGGGAGATTTTAAAGGCACAGAAAGAATTGTTGAAAACATGCTTACAGGCAACCCCGCCTATGATATAAACCTTAATAAAGGCGACAAAGTTGTTCTGCATGTTGAACCTGTATCTGATACTGTTTCGACTCCTGATGATGTGGATTTTTTCATTGCTGATGTAAAAAGAGATAACCAGATTTTAATTTTCGGCTCAATATTTTTTGTAATGCTTCTTCTTATCGGGCATAAAAAGGGACTTACGAGTATAATTTCGATTGTATCAACCGTTGCCTTAATATTTTTCATGCTTATGCCCATGATTTTGAGCGGATTTTGTCCTATTGCATCATCTGTACTTGTCGGGATTTTATCAACAGTTATTACAATATATCTTGTGGGCGGGTTTAATTCAAAAAGTTCTTCGGCAATTATCGGAACGGCAACCAGTCTGATTTTTGCAGGCGGACTTTCTATGATTGCTATTTATTTTGCACACCTTACAGGTTTTGCAGGAGAAGAACCGATGTTTTTGTATACAGCAAGACCGGATTTAAGTTTCACTGGAATTCTTTCTGCATCAATGGTAATAGCAGCATTAGGCGCACTTATGGATACTGCAGTTTCAATTGCAAGTACGATTAATGAAATTTACGAAACAGATAATTCTTTAACAATAAAACAGCTTTTTAAATCAGGAATGAACGTAGGGCGCGACATAATCGGTACAATGTCAAATACACTTATACTTGTTTACCTTGGAAGCGCGCTCCCGCTTGTACTTTTATCCAGCAACATTGATATGAATAAATTCTTTAACCTTAATCAGGTCGCAACAGAAATTTTATCAGCTCTGACAGGAAGTATTGCAATACTTGTCTGTGTTCCTATTACCGCAATTGTTGCAGCTTATTTAATTAAACGAAACAAACAAAAAACTGATTTTGATTTAAAAAGAATTGATATAAATTAAATTATAATATGTCATGCTGAACTTGTTTTCATCATCTAAACCAAGTTTAAAAATTAAACGAAATTCGCAATATAATAATTAGCCGGATAAGAATAAGCCAGTTCCTTATTGACTTCTACAACTTCGTGATTCATATCTTTGTTTGCATATTCTGTAGTAATTACAGGTAATTTGTCAGCCTGCTCCTGAGTTTTTATAACCTCTCCCGCAGGAACATACCTGTTATCAGCGACTTTTACTCCAATAACTTTTGCGGCAGGCTCAATCACAACATTATTTCCAATTTCTGATTTATAAACAAACGACTGCATACCGACAAATACGTTATCACCAATTTTTGCAGGGCCGTGAACCTGTGATTGATGGGCTAGACTTACATCTTTGCCGACATAAACCGAATATTCCTGCCCGTCATGATTTACACGGCCGTGCTTAAGCCCGTGGATTACAACGCCGTCCTGAACATTTGAACCTTCACCTATATAAATAGGAGTTCCTTCATCCCCTCTGACAGATGCAAACGGCGCAATATTTACATCACGTCCTATTATAACATTCCCGATTACGCTTGCCTGAGGATGTATAGCATCATTCGGCATTAATAACGGCATATATCTGTTCGGGGTAAAACTTGTAACAGGGTTAGGCATAATATTTTTTGAAGTAATCTGCGGTAAAACAGGTAGCATAAATTTTCTCCTTATTAAATAAATACTCTATTATAAAAATCAAACATAAAAATTTTTGCCAATAAAAAAGCGGCCATTAAGACCGCCTTTTTAATTTTATTTTGAGCAGGAACAACAACCGCAAATTGCTGATTTTAGAATATCAGCCTTATCTGTTCTTTCCCAAGGAACATCAATATCAGTTCTGCCCATATGACCGTAAGCTGCCAACAGCTGATAGAATTTACCGCCGTTTTTAGCAGGCAAACCGCGAAGGTCAAACTGGTTTATGATTGCGGCAGGTCTTAAGTCAAAATATTTATATACTAATTTTGAAATTTCATCATCAGAAATTTTGCCTGTGCCGAAAGTATCAACCATGATTGAAACAGGTTCTGCAACACCGATTGCATAAGCAAGTTCAATTTCGCATTTTTCAGCCAAACCTGCAGCAACAATATTTTTAGCAACCCATCTTGCAGCATAAGCAGCTGATCTGTCAACTTTTGTAGGATCTTTTCCTGAGAAAGCTCCGCCGCCGTGTCTAGAATAACCGCCGTAAGTATCAACAATAATTTTACGGCCTGTCAAACCGGCATCCCCCTGAGGGCCGCCTACAACAAATCTTCCTGATGGGTTAACAAGAATTTTTGTTTCGCTGTCTATTTTGATTGTTTCGTGAGCAAAAACCTCATCAATTACATAAGCTGTAATATCTCTTTTTATAATTTCCTGAACTTTTGAATTGTCGCATTCACCGTTAATTTCAGGATCGTGTTGTGTAGAGATTAATATTGTATGAATTCTTGAAGGTTTGCCGTCAACATATTCAACAGTAACCTGAGATTTGCCATCCGGTCTGAGGTAATTTAAAATACCCTGTTTTCTGACCTGAGCTAATCTGTGTGACAATTTATGAGCTAAGCTGATAGGCAGAGGCATCAATTCAGGTGTTTCGTTACAAGCATAGCCGAACATAATTCCCTGATCGCCTGCGCCGATGTTATCAGTTTCTGAAGTTGACGTATCAGCATTGTCATTTCTTGCTTCAAAAGCTTTGTTTACACCGCCTGCGATATCGCAAGACTGCTCATCAATACTTGTTAAAACGGCACATGTATCAGCGTCAAAACCGCCGCCGGATGCTCCTGAATAACCGATATTTTTGATAGTGTTACGAACTACTGACGGAATATCAACATAACAATCAGCAGTAATTTCGCCGCAAACAAGCGCCATGCCTGTAGTTACAGTAGTTTCAGCTGCTACACGCGCCTGCGGGTACTTTGTCAAAAACTCGTCCAAAATCGCGTCAGAAATCTGATCGCATACTTTGTCGGGGTGTCCTTCCGTAACAGATTCGGAAGTGAATAAAAAGTTTCTTGGTGTCATTTTTTATCTCCTTAATTTGTATTTCGGATCCGGCGAACCGTATCACCGTCAATCCTGCCGGTAAGGTTTTTAATTCCGACCCGGCCAATCCATTAAGCAACAGTGTACAACCAAAAACTTTCAAAAGCAAATATTGTGTGAAGATGTATTAAATTAACATTGTTTAAAAATTTCTACATTTTTTAATTATCTTCAAAATATCTTTTGTAGTTCTCTTCTCCAAATATTCTAATTCTTACATCTTTAATTAGTTTGTCGTACGTTTCAACAGGCATACCGATTTTTTGAGCCAATTGTTTCATAGCAGAATATTGTTGAACTTCAATATCGCCTACACGAGGATTGTTTAAATCATATCCCTGCTTTTGAGCTGTTTTTATAAATTCGTCGTGTGATTCCTGAAGCAGTGCAATTTGTTGTTTTACCAGTGTTTTTATAGGCAGGCCTTTTTTTTGAGCTGCTTCTATTTGTTTTTGAATTTCGTTAAATAAATTTGAATTATCGTTCATTTTTATACCCATGTTTTTGCCTCAATTATTGTATTTTACTATTCTATACTTATAAAATCAATATGTAGTAAATGTTCTAAAGCAAGATCCAAAGGCAATTCTATTATCGTAGATGTATTCCATGGATTTGTGATATAGAGCATTTTTGTCCTGGCATCATAAGATTTTACGGCATATGCATGACCACCGTAAAAATGGAATTTTTCCTGAATCTCGCTAGACACACCCATTAAAGGTTTTTTAAAAGATATTCCTATAACATTATTAACATTATCAGTATAATTTGTGATGATATCTTCAGCAATAGACTTTTCAGAAATTTGTAAACCCGATTTTATATTTAAAATATTATTACAGGCATCAAGAATGGTTCCTCCATTTAATTCTTCAATCATCTTATCCGGATCCACTAATTCTGACATACGTATGGTGTCCGTGGATGTGGCGTCGTAATGGTCATATCTATGTACCATATATGCCTGTTCAAGCATTTGTATTCCGTTTGCTCCAGATAAGTTGTTACCATTAAGATCAAGAACTGTTCCATTGTCAAAACAGAGGCTTTTAGACGCATTTTCAAATTTTACAAAAATATCATTACCTTGTTGTTCAAACATTTTGAATATTGCAGCTCTGCCCTTCGGGTAATCCATTAAATTGTCAATTGAAGAAATAAGCCAACAATCACCTATGTGCCCCTGCTTAAAGACCGTAGCAAGAGGAGGAAAAATCTTATTAAAATTTTCTTTTGATAATTTTAACGGAGTAAAAGTATCAGCATCTTCTCTGATATATAGAACATTGTTCTGTTCATAAACTTCACCCGGTTTTATATATGACGATATCCAGTCCATGCCTACATTTTTCGGGATGTTTTTTACAAGAGATGGATTTGTAACACCTGCTTCTAGCTGATCTTTTACCATTTTTATTTCAGCTAAAGTTCTGTTTGAAAAGGTAGTATTTTCGTTTATGCCTGAGGAATCATTAAATAATTGCTCACGTTTATCTCCAATTATATAACCTTTTTCAATCAAATCAAACAAACCACTGTTTGCTATTCTGTTAAAGCGTTTCGGATGAGCATTAAACAGTTGAAGTAAACTACTAATTTCATGCTCAGATAATTTTTTGCTTTCTAGATATTGTTTTACCTGTTCACTATTTTCCATCTTTTGAGCGGTTATACTAGAGGAAGGTGATTCTACTTCGATTAGCAGAGGGTCTGAATTTGGTGTCGGATAAAGAGATGTTAAGCTGTTTTTCGGATTAACATTATCTGAGCTAAAATTCCTGTCAATATAACATTTTCGAGCCAAGTCCAAATTGTCCTTATTTGTGTTAGCCAATATATACATTATATGCTCTTTTGGGATATCAGTATGATTGAGCAATTCTTTTGTAAACTCTATATTGTATTTGGTTATATAGCCCAATATATTATTTATCTCAACTTGCGATAAACCGTAATTAAATAACTGATTACGCAGTTCTAACTCAACAGAATACTTTATATTACCCTGATTTGTGGAATTCAAAGTCCCGATTATATACTCTTTCGGAAAATTTTTGTTATTGCATAGTTCTCTTGCAAGATCTATATTGTCCTTATTCGTGTTAGCCAATATGCTGCCTATGTTTTCCAGGGA
>CALUYN010000029.1 GCA_944325025.1 Candidatus Gastranaerophilales bacterium
ACTTTTTTCCTAGCCATTTTCTTATCCTATAGAATTCTATTAAGATAATAGCACAAAAAAATTTTCTGTGATAGAATGAATCAGTTAAGTTAGAAAATAAAAGGAGATATGTGATGTCAAACGCAATGGATATTAATGACAGTAATTTTGAACAGGAAGTTTTGAATTGCGAACAGCCTGTAGTAGTTGATTTTTGGGCGCCTTGGTGCGGACCATGCAGAAAATTGGGACCTATTTTAGATGAAGTTGCAAATGAATTTACCGGAAAGGTTAAATTTGTAAAAGTTAATACAGATGAGAATTTAAAAACAGCTCAAGATTATTCAATCAGCGGTCTGCCGAGCCTTCTTGTTTTCAAAAACGGCAAAGCACTTGAAAGACTCGTTGGTTTAATGCCAAAATCAACAATTATTTCGAATATTGAAAAACATTTATAATTTAGGATAGACAGCTTGTTTGGCAGAATATTTCTGCTTTAAAAATTATTAACATTTGTAAAGCGTGTAAAGTTATGACTTTATGCGCTTTTTGGCTGTATGACTGTGTTTTTTAGCGTAATTTGTTAAAGATTAAGCGCTTTTATTCCGATAAATACATTAAAGGAAAAGGATTATTATGCGCGTTAACGGTATACCAAACAAATACGAAATATTACAAGAGTATTACTTGGAGCTAAATGGCGAAGAAATAACTTACAATGAAGCCATGACACGCTACTATGAGTTGGATACCGATGAAAGACAAGATTTTGTAAACTATTATAATGATTATTGCAAAGAATATTACGGTGATGACACTATAGACTACGAACCTCTTGACGGAACAGGTTACACCTGGAGAAATGCAGCTTCAGGAGAATTTTCTACACTATCTAAAAATGATCTTAGAGTTAAATATACACTTGACGCTTATGCAAAAGAACAGGGTTTAACACTTGATCCTCAATGGGCAGGTTATTCTGCTGAAGAAATTATTCAGATGGAAAACAACGGTGTTAATATCCCGAAAGATGTTCTTGAAATCGCGCACTCTATTTATGAAACAACCGGTTCTAACTACCTGACAACAGAATCTGAAGCAGAAGAAAATGCAACTTCAGAAAAAGAACCTTTCCTTGAACTTGTACCGAAAGCAGCTAAAAAAATCCAAAGATGTGAAGAAAACAACGAAAAAATCAGCGATGCAATAGATGAACTTCTTCCTGAAAAAAATGAAAGAGAACGTAAACTCAAAGACAAAATGAAAGACCAAAGACAGTCTTTGGAAGAATACGAAGCTCTGATTAAAGAATGGAACAAAATTCAAACTAAAGTTAACAACGGGGAAGCATTATCAGATAAAGAAGCTCAAAGATATGCAGAACTTACTGGAATGTTTGAAGAAAAAAAATCTGACTCAGATGACGCAGGTTTCAGCATTGACAAACAGGAAATCGCAAAATCTTTAAATGAAATAAATATCTATGTAACTTTAGGCGAAGATCTTGCAAATGAAACAATCGAAATCAGCGACACTTTGGCTGACTATACATCTAAAACAAATTACAAAACAACTGCACAGTCTGTATCAAAAGAAGTAGGGTTTATAAGAACCTTAATTGCTATGGCAAAAGGTAAAAATCTTGCAGAAGAAGCTAACAAAGTAGGCAACGATACAAAAGAATATACATCAGAAACTAAAACCTCAGTTAACGATATCGCAACAGTTCTTGATATTAAAGATCAGCTTGTTTCTACAGAAGAAATCAACACTCCTGAAAGCGAAACAGGTACTGGTGCAGTTCAAGAAACTGATCCTGAAAGCAACCAGGCAAAAGAAGAAGCAAAAGCTCCGGGTGTCACCGAAGAAGAAGATTTTGTTATTACTGACGAAAGCATTCAACAACTTACATCAGAAGCAACTGAACTTAATAAAGACCTTCTTGGTCAAACAATTCATGCTATTAAATCAATTAAAGTTGCAAAAGATGACAAGAAATTTGCAGCACTTGCAAACCTTAAAGTTACAAGACTTGTTAAAGACTTCAAAGCAAAAGAAGAAGAACGCAAACAAGAAACAGAAAGTCTTGAAGAAGAAAACAAACAGCTTAAAAAAGAAATCACAGATATTACAGGCGAATCAGAAGATGAAATAGATCAAAATCTGAACAGCGGCGAAGATGATTCTGAAAAATACGACGGTATGGAAGAATCTGATAAACAAACCGTTCAAAGCAACAAACAAAGAATATCCGCTAATAATCAGGCAATAGCAAATCTCCAACAGGAAGACATTGATGCTCAGCAGACATTCAAAGAAAATACATCAAAAGAAAAAGCAATTCTAGACAAAGCTATTCCTGAAGAAACACAAGAAATTGCAAATAATACAAAATATCAACAGGAAGTTATCCCTGCTGCAAAAGAACAGTTAAGCTTTACTGCAAACAACGGTCTCACATTAAAGAGAATAGGCAGATACCGCTTCAAACTAGGCATGAGGCAATTCTTAAGCAGAAAAGGCATTATTAACATGGCAAAAGGCATAAGAAGCATGAGAATTGGCCAAGAAGCTAGAGATACAGCTTCAACAAGACTTCCTGAACTTGCCGAAAAAATTACAGGAGCAGCAGTAGAAAGCGGTAATACAGCATTAAATTCATTAAATAAAGTAAACGGCCAGATTGTAGCTATTACCGGTGAAGATACTCCACAAGGTGTTTCTCAAGGCGATGAAGATCAAAAACAACAGGAAGAAAATCAGGAAAAAGCAGATGACAAACCAGTAACAAATACAACAAACTCATCTGAAAGTCCTGAAGAAGGTGCTGCAAAAACAGGTAATCAAGCAACAGAAACAGTTAAAGAAACAACATCAGCAGTTGCAACTAGCAACCCGTCGCCTTCTGCACCTGTTCCAGTTTCTCCTGCAACACAAGCAGCTAGTATTGAAGGGATGAGATCTTCAACAAGACAAACAAATAAAGGAAATCAAGCCGCTGCTAAAACCGGTGCTGCTGCAAGCAAAAGAACCGGTGCATCATCAGCTTCAGGCGGAGCAGATGAAGTGCCAACAGTTACTAAAGACAATGCTAAAAGCCAAGCAGCTGATGCGAACAAAAACCTTGGAGGCATCAAATCTGATACAGCAAAAGATCAAAAAGAAACTGAAAGTATCACAAAAGACGAAGAAAAATCAGAAAAACAACTAGAAAAAGAAGCAAAACAACTTCAAAAACAAATAAAAAAAGAAGCTAAAGAAATGGAAAAGCTTCAAAAAGAAACTGAACAAATTCAACAAAAACAAACTCAAATCTTACAAGAATTTGAACAGTTAACAATACAAAATGAACAATTAGTTGCAGAAGCTCAATCTGCTGCTATGAATCAGCCTGCACAACCCGCTAACAACAATCAAGGTCAGCAAGCAGGCGGACTTTTAGGTTCAAACAGCTTTAATGCAGGGGGAGCTCAAAATAATACAGTTAATGAAAAAGTATCTTCAATTGAAACTAACAACCAGAGAATTACTCAATTAGGTATTGAATTTACAGCAAATGATAAAATTGTTTTGAGAAATCAGAAAAAAATTACTAATTCTCAAAAATTTATTAAAACATCAAATAAAAGATTCCAAAAAGTTACAAAAACAAAAGAGAAAAAAGCTAATGAAAGAGTAAAAGCCGAAGAAGCTAAACAAAAGGCATTACAGAAAAAACTCGGTTTGGTCGGAATATTTGAAAAAGTATTCCAGGTTGTAACATCTATCGGTGCACTTTTAAGTGCAATTCCATTTACAGCCCCTTTAGGTGCCGTGTTAACTCATATAGGTGTTGGGGGAACATTATTCTGCGCTACCGTTAAAGCAGGAATTCTAGCAGCGAATGGCATGATACAGCAGGCCTTTATGACATTAGGGATGTCAATTGCAACAGCCGCACTTTCTATGGTTGGAGCAGGCTCAGCAGCAAGCGGAGCTTTACAGATTGCAACCGCATCACTTAACGTTGTAAGTTCTGCTGCAAGCTTAGGCGCATCAGTTCAAGAATTCAAAGGCAAAGATTCCGGCATTTTAGGTTCAATCGCAACAATTGCAGGTGCAGCATCCGCTATTACAGGTGCTGTCGGAGCGTTTGGTTCTTTAGGTAAAGCCGGAACAACTGCATTATCTAAAATGTCAACAATTGCAATGCAATCAGGAAGTATCCTTTCAACTTCAAGCCAGATGATTAATCAGGTAAGAGAGTGGCAGGGTAAAGAAGGCGACAGCAAAGTTGCTAATATCATGGGCATGGTTGGTATGGGCTTAACCTTAGTCGGTACAGCAGGTAATATTGCATCAAGCATTCAGGACAAAAAAGCCGGAAAAGTCGATAAAACAGAGAAAAAAGAAGGAAAAGACGGCGAAAATAAAACTGAAAAAGGTGACGGTGAAAACGGCGACAAAAAAGCTAAAACTGACGAGGGTGAAGGCAGCTCTGATGAGCAGACCTCAGGTTCTCAAAATCCAGGAACCACAGATGGAACAACTCCAACAGATAAACCGGCCACTGATACAGGTGCTGATCAAACAGAAGTAAAAGCTCCGCAGACAGACGCTCAACAACAGCAGGGACAAGAATTGAAAAAAGCTGCAACCGGTGACGCAGGCCAACAGACAGAAGAAGCTATAAACGAAATCAATCAGACCGTAGAAAATAATTCTAATCCAAAAGAAAATCCTACTCCGGAAGGTACTGCTCCAGATGGAACAGCTCCGGAAGGTACTGCTCCGGAAGCCGAAGGTGCAGAAGGTGGACAACCAAGAAAAAATATTGAAGATATGACTCCTGAAGAAAGAATGAAAGAACTATCAGATATTGCAAGTGAAAGTTCAAAAGAAGCTTTTAACAAGGCTATTGAAGATTTAAAAATTGACCCTAAAACGATTGAAATTAAGCCAATGGATCTCCAAAAAGCACCACAACAAAGCAAATTTGCTCAATTCATGGAAAAAGCTCAGCCGTATATGGAAATGGTTGGAACTGCAGCACAGCTTGCTACAAGTATAATGGCATCTAATGATGAAACAGATGACGATACTAAAAGAAAAGTAGTTCCTGCATGGGAATTTGACAGAAGAACTCAAGAAATCATGAAAAAACGCAGAAAACGTCAGGCAGCCTTAAGACGCTACTTTGCATAAAAGAAGCTAAATTAGATGCAACCCTTCTCTGTTTAGGGAAGGGTTGTTTTATCTCCCCTCCCTGATTAGGGAGGGGGTAGGGGTGGGTAACTGTCGGAAGAACAGAAGTCCGTATGACAGGTGAGGGCTGATGCTTCTTGGCATCTTTGCGTCTAGACACGAGATTCTGAAACACGGAGGTCAATCCGACGTTCAGAATGACGTAAATATACTTGCCCTCCTGACCTCTTGAGCTCCGTCAGCTTTAAAGCCCTCTTATCTTCCTACCTTCAAAACAGGCTTCCGCCAAGCTACATTTCCATATCATTTATAAGCAGAACCTGTGTTTCTCCGGGTTTAAGCGTTACCTTAAAAGACCCGCGCCCGGCTATAGGGCTGTCTTCAATTTTTATTGGAATTACATTCCTGTCAACATTAAAATGCGGAATATAAACTGTTACATCAACATTATTACGGAAATTTAAATTTCCCGTTACAACAATATTTTTGCCTTTATAAGTAACAGCATAAGCAAATACTGAAGAATTAGAAGTTTTTAAAGGCACAAATTGTCCGTTATTAATTACAGAAATAAATTGTTTTTTCAAATTGTTAGCTATTGCAAAAGTCCATGGCAGACCTTTATCCTGCCCGCCGGGCTGCCTTGAAAAATTGAATATATCTATTTTACCGCGGTGTGCAAAGTAATAATCATCGTCGGTATAAGTATTCGGCGCTTTTTTATTCGCCCATAAATAAATATAATTATCACAGGTGTCAAACCCGTCAACAAAATAAGAGTTAACAGGCAGAGTCGCATTGAGCCATACAATCATCTCTGAAAACCTTTTTCCATTAATAAGTATGGGGCTCAGTTCATCGTGTGTAGAAAAGCTTCCGATAACAGCTTTATGATCCGGATAGCCTGACAAATTTGTATTTGTCTGTTCAATCAGATTAATTAAATCTTTTCCGGTTTTAATATTCTTCAAATTAAAGTAACTTCCGTAATATCCGTCAAATCCTGCTTCCAAAAGCTTGTTGTACGGTGTGAATACAGCGTAAGGCGAAACGGCTTCAGTCCAACTTTCCGAAGCTTCAGCCAGCCACAAAAACTGCGGGTCTTTTGTTCTAGAATATGTAATTAAATCTTTCCAAAATTTTGCAGGTTTATTTGTGGCAACATCAGCTCTTATCCCGTCAGCTCCGAGATCCATTACCATATCTACAAAACCCTTAAAAAGATTATACACGTCTTTATTCACTGCAGTTTCCGTACCGGCATTCAACAATCTTACATCTGTCCAGTCAGCAGGAACAACAGGCTGACCGGATTTATCCTTCACAAACAATTCCGGACGCTGCATATATAAATCATAAGAACCGCAGGACGGTAAATCAATAATTACGCGGATTTTTCGTTTATGAGCTTCTGTTATAAATTTTCTTGCCTGATCTTCAACAGACAACGCACTTTGTTTGCTTGCAAGCTGAGGATTTAATCTGTCAAAACTTGAAGCCGAATACAAAGAACCGGCTGTTCCTAAAGCTTTTGTTTTGCCGACAGGCGTGATTGGCATTACATGAATTGTATTAATACCTTTTTGCTTCAAATCATCAAGACGTTGTATTGCATTTAAAAAAGTTCCGCTTTCTTCTGCCTCGTCAAAATCAATTATGCCGTTTTTATTAGTATCCTGAGCATTAAATGTTCTTAAATTTATTTCATATATAATCGCAGAATTATCTAAAAATAACTTTCTTAAATCGTTTACCCATACATCAGCACAAAAACCGCTCTGATATGTAAATAAAATTAACACAAGAGCTATAAACAATCTTTTCATAAATCTCATAAACTATCCCCTTTTTATTTAAATATGATATCAGACAATCAAATTTTTTGCAAATTTAAAGTTTTTTATATATAATTTAAAATATATGAAAAAGTATTCAGTTGGAGTTGACTTAGGCGGAACCAAAATTCTTATTGCCCTTGTAGACAGAAACACAGGGGAAGTCATATGTCATATAAAAAAGAAAACGAAAAAACAAAAAGGTTCGGAAAATATTATAAAAAAACTTGTTGAAGGCATTGAAGAACTATTTGCGGAAAGTAAAGTTTCTTTGAATGATATAAGCTCAATAGGAGTAGGAGCTGCCGGACAAATAGACAGGGTAAACGGAATTATAATCGGCGCGCCTAATCTTGATTGTTTTGATTTAAATATTAAACAAGTTTTAATAAAACATTTTAACCTTCCTGTTTTTGTCGGAAATGATGTTGAAATAGCAGCACTTGGAGAACAAAAATTCGGTGCAGGCAAAGGATGCAGCGATTTTGTATGCATATTTGTCGGAACAGGTGTGGGCTCATGTATAGTTAAAAATGATAGAATTATTTACGGTGCAACAGGAACCGCAGGAGAAATCGGACATATTATTGTTGATTTAAACGGCAGACAATGCGCCTGCGGGGCACACGGATGTTTGGAAGCTTATGCTTCACGCTCAGCTATTGAAACAAGGATTGAAGGCGCACTGAAAAAAGGCAGAAAATCTGTTATCCAAAACTATCTCGAGCCGGGAAAATCCATTACATCAAGCATGATACAAAAATCAATCGAACAAGAAGACGAACTTGTACTTCAGTGTGTAACTGAGGCATCTGAATATCTTTCAGGCGGGATTGCAAGTGTTATAAACTTTATAAACCCGCAATTGATTATCCTCGGCGGAGGATTGATTGAAGCAGTTGATTACTTTTATCAAAAAACAATAAAAAAAGCACGCGCCAAATCTTTGCCGGTGCCGGCTTCCAAAATAGAATTTAAAAAAGCTGCACTCGGTGATTATTCAGGAGTAATCGGAGCCGCATTTTTAGAGGAGAGAGTACTATGAAAAAGCTTCTTTTGATAAAACTTTCCTCACTCGGCGACATAATATTCAATATTCCGCTTGCAAATGTTTTGCAAAAAAACGGATATGAAATAACTTGGCTTGTATCCGAAAAAGGCTATGATGTTATAAAAGACAACCCTGCCGTAAAAAAAGCCATACTTATTCCTATTCAAAAATGGAAAAAACGCGGATTGTCACTAAAAAGTGTTTTTGAATTTATAAAACTTGCTATAGAATTAAGAAAAGAATATTTTGACATCGCTATAGATTCTCAAGGGATGTTTAAGAGTATGCAATGGATGCTTCTTGCACGCGCAAAACGAAAACTTGTATTTGAACACAGCAGGGAGTTTTCTACACTTGCCGGCAATGAAATCGTGAAACGCGCCCCAAATCCTAACTGCACAACAAACGTCATTATTCAGTATATGCAGTTTGCAAAATACCTCAAACTTGAAGGGACTGATGAGATTAAATATACCCTGCCGCCGGTCAGTGAAGAAACAAAAGCAAAAGTTGATAAACTTTTGCAAGGTTTGGATAAATCCAAACCGATGGTTGTCATCTGTCCTGCAACAACCTGGAAAATGAAACACTGGAAAAAAGACAATTGGAAAGCTGTAGTTGACGCAATTAAGGATAAATGTTCTCTTGTATTTACAGGAACCGAACGCGATAATGATTTAATTAACTACATAAGCGGAGGAAATTTCATAAATCTTGCAGGCAAAACTCAGGTGAAAGAACTTATTGAACTTTTTTCACGCGCAGCACTTGTGTTGTCGCCGGATTCAGGCAGCGCTCATCTTGCACGTGCAACAGAAATTCCTGCTGTTGTTACAATATTTCATTGCACACCTGCTACAATGTACGGACCTATGGGCGACCCCGAAAAATATTATTCAATAAGAGGCGATTTAAAATGTTTTCCCTGCCACAGAAGAACTTGTCCTTTAACAGGCCCTGACGCAGGACTTTGCAGAAAAAAGCCAAATCCTGAAGAAATTATAAATATTGTTAACAAAATATTACAAAATGTGAAACAATAGTGTATAATAAGCATATGAATTTTTTCGAAAATCTAAAAGATATTTACAAGAAAGTTTCAGAAGTCGAAAATACTATTTATCACAACAAACAGGACTATCTGGAGGTTTACGAACGCAATATTCAGCTTGAAAAAGAAATTGAAGAGCGCACAAGAGAACTTAATATTGCAAACAAAAGAATGTTAACCTTACAGCATATCTGGGATATGATGAATGCCTCACGGCCTTTACAGAGCGTACTGGAAACGATTGTAAACAATATTCAAGGGGAGTTGGGTTACCTTCACTGCAACATAATAAAAAAATGCGAAGATGAAAAAGGAACTTATCTTTCAGTTCTGGCGCAATCAGACGATCCGTCGATTAAAAGGGTTAATAAACTTATAAAATCGCCTATTCAAACACGCAGGCTCGTTTACAATGACGAAAGCGTTTATGCAAAAGCTGCAAAAATAAAAAAAATTATGCAGACAACCGATATTGGAGGGACATTAAAATCTGTTATTCCGGATACCCCGGATGAAATAATAGACGAAGTAGTTCAGGGCAGCCCGAGCAAATCCATAATTACCGTGCCTTTATATAATAGAAACACCATTTTTGGCTGGTTTGATGTATTTTCGTCAAGAAAAGATTTAACAGAAGGTGAAACAGATTTTTTAACTATTTTTGCCCAACAGATAGAAATGGCAATAACTATTGCCGGTCTGTTTGAAGAGGTTAAGGCGCAGGCTGTCACAGATTCACTTACAGGCCTGTATAACAGAAGATATTTTGAAGAATATCTAAAAAAAGAAGTAAGACGTGCACTGCGTCAAAAACAGCCATTCAGTATAATAGGGCTTGATCTTGACCATCTAAAAGAGATTAATGACAAATACGGACACGCATACGGCGATCTGGCAATAAAAACAGTTGCATCCGTATTGAAAAATAATGCGCGTGCCATTGATACCGCAGCACGTATGGGCGGAGAAGAATTTAACGTAATTCTCCCGGGCGTTGAATCAGAAGGCGCCATGGTCGCAGCGGAAAGAATCCGCAAAGCTCTGGAAGACGAAGAACTTGATACAATCGGCCATATAACGGCAAGTATCGGAGTCGCAACTTTTCTGGAGCATTCTGATAATATCGAAGATATTCTGGAATTAACTGATCAAGCTATGTACAGCTCCAAAAGAAACGGCAGAAACCGTGTTACTCTTGCAAAACCGATATCGGAAACAAGCTGGCAGGAAATTGCAGTTAACACATTTACTGATATCTTATCCAGACATAATATTCCGATAAATCCTGACTTAACAGAAGAATTAAAAAATAAACTTAAAAATAATGAAAATGAAATTCCAAAAGAAGTTTTGTATTCCGTAGCCGATATGCTCACCCAATCTTACAATCCGCTTCATCATAAAGGAACGGTTAAATCTAAAGTATTGCTTGCGGTTAGTCTTGCAAAACGTTTTGACCTGCCAAAAGACGATATAGATAAACTTAAAATCGCAATGCTTTTATATGATATAGGAAACCTTATGCTTCCACGGGAACTCTTGCAGAAAACTGCTCCGCTGACGGAAGAAGAACGAAATCATATAAAAGAACATCCGATAATTGCGGCAAGAGAAATTCTTCAGCCGATAAGCTATGTTCAGGATATTATTCCAATAATAGAACACCATCACGAAAACTGGGACGGTTCAGGCTATCCTTCTAAAATAGCAAGAGAAGAAATTCCTATGACATCTCAAATAATCCTTATAGTAGATGCCTACTTTGCACTGACAGAGCCAAGAGCTTACAGAGCAGAACTTACTCCGAAACAGGCAATTGAAATTATAAAGCAGGATGCCGGCAAAAAATGGAATACAGCTTTAGTACAGGAATTTGTATCACTTATTGATCATGATATCTGATGAAAGAACAAGAATTTATACAAATAATTAAATCAACTTTGAATTCTCCATATATAGGAGATGACTGTGCTTATTTGAAAGATTTAGGAATAGTAATAAGTCAGGACAGCCTTGTAGAAGATGTCCATTTTAAAAAGGGACTAATAACCCCATATCAACTCGGGTACAAAACAGTAATGGTTAATATAAGCGACATCTGTGCAAGCGGAGCCAAGCCCAAATATATGACCATTTCTCTGTCATTGCCTAAAGATACTGATAATGAATTTATTGAACAGTTTTACAAAGGTGCAAAATCCGCAGCAGGGGAGGTCGAAATAGTAGGCGGAGACATAACAGGCAGTGACAAAATCTATATTTCAGCAGCCGTTATCGGCTCAACAAAAGGCCGCAAAATATCTTCCAGAAGCAATGCAAAACCCGGATACAAAATAATAGTTTCCGGCGAACACGGAAACAGCGCAAAAGGATTAGAAATTTTAATGCAAAAAAGCCCTCTTGTACAAACGAAAGGAATAAATAATAAATTTATTAAAGCGCACCTTATGCCTGAGGCTCAAGTAGAATTTTCCCGTCAAATAGCTGAAAATATAAAAGAAGATTACGCGATGATGGACACATCCGACGGGCTTGCGGATGCATTGTTTCAGATTGCGCATGCAAGTAATGTAATAATTGATATTGATACCTCAAATATCCCGCATGACCCTGCAGTTGATATACAGACTGTTTTGTACGGCGGGGAAGATTATCAGCTTGTTGCCGCTGTACCTGAAAATATATTGCAAAAGATTTCCGGTTATACGATAATTGGAAGTGTAAAAAAAGGTTCGCCGGCAGTAAAACTTGACGGAAAAATATTAAAAGAACCGGAAAACAGTTTATTTAATCATTTTAAGGAGTAAACATGCACTTCAAAGTTAATGCAATAATACCGGCAGGGGGAACCTCATCACGTTTCGGCAACAAAAATAAACTGCTTGAAAAAATATACGGAACAGAGGTCATAAAATATACTATAAATGCTTTTGAATCCTCAAATATTGATGAAATTATAATCTGTGCAAACAAAACAATTATTGACGAATTAAATCAAATTTTTAAAGACAGCCCGAAAGTAAAAATCATAGAAGGCGGCCCAACCCGTCAGGCATCTGTTTACAATGGATTAAAAGCCTGTGAATGTGATTATGTGCTAATCCATGACGGAGCAAGACCTATGATATCAACAGAACTTATAAACCGTGCAATTGAAATGGTTAAAGAGAAAAAGGCCCTGACTGTTGCAACAAAAACAATTGACACAATCAAAGAAGTTGTTGACGGAAAAATAGTAAGAACGATTGACCGTTCAAAACTCTATAATACCCAAACTCCTCAGGCTTTTGAATACAATCTTATAAAACAAGCGCATGAAAAATTATACGGACAAAATTTCACGGACGACGCAGGGATGCTTGAGGAACTGGGTGAAACAGTTTATATTTTGGACGGAAGTTACAAAAACATAAAAATCACAACCCAGAACGATATAGATATTGCAGCAATATATCTTGAAAAAAAATAAAGTCCTTGAATAAAAACCAAGGACTTTCTCTTCACTTTCACCTAACCTACTTACTTTCTATAGGCTCTCCTTTTACCATTATGAGGAATCACTTAAACTTTCACTGTACAACTTTTTTATAACGCCTATGCAACAATTGGTTGTTTCATTAAATAGTCTTTAGGATTATAACCTGCATCACAGATTTTGTCGCATAATTCATTAAAGTCTTTTCCGGAATATTCTTTTCCTTCAATTCTAATAACGAATTTACCATCTTTATATTTAACTTTTTCAGAAACTTCAAGTTCATCATCTTTCCATATTTCGCGCATATCGCCTAAGAATGTATCTGTTGCTTCTTTTTCTTTTTGTTTTTTAGCTTCTTCAGTTTTTGCTTTTTCATCTGCTTCAGCTTTATTCTCAGCATCTTCTGCTTTTTTCAGGTTTTCAGCAGTAGTTACTGCCTTGTTGATAGTCATTACTGCATTTTCAACAACAGATTGATCTACACAAGTGTCATCAAGCTGATCATAAGCTGCCGTAAATTGTCCTATAAGTTGATTATAAATGCCGAGTTCTTTAGCGCGTTCTTCAAGACATTTTACAATGTTCCATATAATATCAACGTTATGTTCAGGATCAGCAATCTTTCCGTCAGCACCTCTGTCTTTAAGGCTAGGATTCCATAACATTTCTTCTGCAAACAGAGTTTCAATTACATTTTTGTCACCTGAACCGTTTGCAAACTGTTCCTGCCATTTATTCAGCACAGCAGTTACATTATCTTTTGTAATTGCATTTGTACCTTTCATGCCATTATAGCCGTCTGTTATATAGTCGTATTCAGTACCGCATTCCCCAATAGCACCCTGATAAATTGACTGGCAGATTTCAAGAGCTTCATTTTCTTGTTCTTTTGTTAACTCTTGTGCAACTGGAGAATTAGCATCACCTGCTGTTCCTGCAGCGGCACCGTCACTAGCAGCGCCATCACCTGCGCCATCAGTTGCAGCTGCAGCCTGAATTTCTTCAGCGATTTCTTTTGCTACCTGAGCAGCTTCTTCTTGTAATTCAGTTATTTTTGTTATCAAAGCATATTTTTCTTCAGCAGATTTATTTCCGGCTTTAGAAATTTCTGCTTTCAATGCTTCGATTTTATCTAAAAGTTCTTGTAATCTTTGTTTTTGTTCTTCATTACAATCGCTAGATTCTTTGCTTTTGTTTATTTCTGTTTCAAGTGCAACCAAATTCTGAGCTGCTGATGAAAGCTCAAAAGTTGCATTTAAATTTTTCATATAATCCTGTCCCATCTTATAATAATTAGTAGAAGGAGCAGACAAATAGCTTGACCAATAATCACCTGACCATACCGGCAAAGTTGGGAAAGGGGCAGATGGCATTACAAATGGTGAAGATCCTGTCATTGGTTTGCCAAAACTATCCCAAGTAAATGGTGATATAAATCCATAATTTGTAGACATTTTCCTAAATCCCCTTAATTTTAAATTCCCCGTATTTATATAAAGTAATTTTGTGATTACAAATTGCTTAAACAAAATAATTTTATTAACATTTCGTTACAAATAAATCAATAATATCGTTCTTAGTAATTTCGGGGTTAATCTCTTTTATACAGGTAATAGAAGATGCATTTACAGGTTCATTAAATATCCTCTCAAGCAGTTCTTTATTATAATCATACAAAATTGAACCGTGCTGTAATATGTAACCTTCTTTTCTGAATTGAGCAGAGCCGATAAGTTTTTTGCCGTTATAACAAAGATCCGCGCCTGTTGAAACTAGCATACAGTAATCAAAGTGTCCGCGTGCCGGTTTTCCGCCAAATTCAAGTTCAATTCCGAGTTTTTTAAATTTATCTATAAAAATTTGTGATATTTCTTTATAGGAACCTGTTACATTTTCTCCGTGCTCAAGGCTTGATACGGGGCAGACATAGCTGTAAGTTATTTCATTGTCATGTAAAAGCGCCCTGCCGCCTGTAAGGCGTCTTACAACATCAATATTGTTATCTTTCAAAAATTTTTCATTCAAAAAGCCGCTTTTCTGATTTCGACCTAAAGAAACACAGGCCGGCGACCATCCATATAGCCTAAAAATCGGTTCGGAAAGCTGATTTTTAATTGCATTGTCAAGTAAATCTGCATCCTTTTGCATATTAACGGCGCCTGTATTAATTTCAAAAGGAATAAAAATCATTTTTCTTTTTCTTCCCGCTTTTTCAAATCCTGTTCAAACTGCGAGAATACATCATTCCCGACAAATTGTTCAAGAGCTGCACGTTTTGCGTAAAAGTCAGAACTTGCCTTCATTTGATTGTCTAGCGCTGTTCTGTAGTATGCGTCAGTTATCAAAACAACTTCGCGCGGCATATCCTGCGAAAGTTCGTAATTCTTTTTTCTATCTTCCGTAATTTTTTCAAGCATTTTGAGTTTTTTGCGTGCTGTCATGTAGTTATAATACAAATCAACTGTTTTTTGCTGCAAATCCTCTATTTTTCTAACGAGGATAATCATATCCGCATCAGTTACTTTTGTATATTTATAATTAAGCGCCTTTGTATCCTGTGACATAATCCCCAAAATGTTTCCGCCGATAATTGATCCGGTTGCAAGAAGAGGATTTCCCATGCCTGCACCGACAAGAGTTGACATGCTTGCAATTGTTGTAAGAACTTTTTTAACGGATTTTTCATCCGGTTTGTCTTCATCAGGATTAGAGAGTTTATACAGAGCAAAATTTATTGTGTCGCTCTGGCTTGCCGCACCCTGCCAGAGAACTGATAAATCGCCAACCATATCTTCCTGATCAAGCTCCAAATCAGCCGCAACTTCTCTTGATATCTGTTTAATACTTAAATCCGCATAGGTTAAATCATTAACGTCAAACTGCTCAGCATCTTTTTTTACATACTCTTGATGCACTTTATCTTCAGCTTTTGCTTCCATATATTCTTTTTCCGGTTCTTCTGAAAGTCCTGTGCGATATGCAGGCGGTTTAGGCTGGTTAATGTCTTCATATTTTATTGCAAAAGAAGGCAGAGCAAAAGAAAATAAAAGCGCAATAACTAACAACTTTTTCATTTTGTCACCGCCTTTTCTCCAACAAGTGTTGAATTATAGTTAAACTGGTAGAGATTTAGCTTGTCAACAACTTTTTTCCCTGCAAGACGCTGAAGCTCAAGGTGGTATTTTTTTGCATTTTCCATGTAATAAAATTCTTCAACCCTCATATTATCGTAAAGGGCAGATGATATGCTTATTTCCATTAAGTCTTCTTCATCAAGGGCTTTTGCATAATTTTTGTTATAAAGAAGAAGCCTCTGGCGTGTTTCTTTCAACTGGGAAAGCGAACTTTTATAATTGTAATAAGCTGTAATAATTTTATCCTGCAGACTTTCAACAAGTCCTGCAAGTTCAATAAGTTCGGTATCGGTCAGAGGAATTTCTGTCGGCATATTCTTTCTGTTAATCAAATTCTGCGCCAGACGGCCTGCAGCAAACGCGGATGACTGAACCATATAATCAGCTCCGACTAATGAAGGCGCCAAAGAAGCTCCCGCAACAACAGCAGAAAGTGTTTTTGCCATTAAAGATGAATGAATTCTCCTCTGACTCTCTGGAGTTGCAAGCTTTTTCAGCGCAAAACCTATAACCTGATTGTTTTCAACAGTACCTTTCCAAAGATTTTCAATATCTTCTATGTCTTTATCTTTCTGAAGTTTAATAAGTTCGTCTATAACCTGCTTATCATTCACCACAAGAGATTTTTTAGAATCAATATTTGTTTTAGGCAGTTCAATTTGCTGAGCCTCTACCCTGCCAAGCTGCACTTCATCAGCCGATACAGGCAAACATGAGAAAAATATTAACAAACAGATTAAACTCTTTTTCATAACAATTTTATAGCACAAGTGAAATAATAAATCCAATGATTGATAAAGTTATACATCAAACGGATGTTCTGCAAATTCCCGTAAAAATTTATGATAAATACAGAAGAAAGGTTTATAAATTTTGAGTTCTAATACAAAAAAACAGGATAGCACAGCCGCAAACAGCTTTTATAAAAAAGCAAATGCACTTTGTCTTGAAAACTCATACAAAGAAGCAGCCGCAAATTATTTGAATGCGATTTTAATTGATAGAAATAATGCCGAAAGCTGCTTCGGACTAGGAATTTGTTATAAACATCTCAAACAGTATTCAAAAGCTATAAAATACTTTGAAATGGCCACAGAGCGGAAAGAAGATTACTTTGAAGCGTTTTATGAACTCGGAATATGTCATCTTCTTGAAGGAATTCCATGCGGAGCTATCAAAAATTTTGTACGCGCAATACAAATAAACCCTGATAATCCCGATGCAATCTTGCAGCTTGGTATGGCACACGAATTATGCGAAGAATACGATCTTGCTCTCATGATTTATCAGAAACTAATTGAAAATTCTCCCGGATTTATAAAAGCTTATGAGCATAAATCAACTCTTTTAATGAAACTCGACAGATACAAAGAAGCTTCAAATGTTTTAGGACAAATTTTAAAACTTAATCCTGACTATTACAGGGCATACGCAGGTATAGGAGTATGTTTTGACAAACTTGGCAAAACAACCTGTGCAATAAGATATTACAGAAAATTTTTATCCTTAAAACCGTTTTCCACTCAGGCAGACTTTATAAAAAACAGACTGAATAAAATTAAATTTAACAAACCCCATCACAAATATTTATCTTTATGTAAATAAAATTGCTATGACATAACAAAATTTATTAAGCGATGTTACAAGATTGTTAAAATATTTGTCTTTTTTCCATATATAAAATACAATATAAGTGGAGAAATTTTGAGGGATACAAGATGATATTAGAACAAGAGTTAAAGGGGAAAACTTTATCTCCGCAAGAAGTGAGAAGTATTTTAAAGACAGATAACAAAGAGATAGTTGAACTTTGTAAACGCGCGTCTATTTTACCCAGAAAAAACAGCAAAGGCCAAACTTACTTTTCTTACGAAGAAGTAAAAAATTTAAGAAAAGTTCAGGCAATGAAAAATGCTTCTATGCCGCCAGTCAAAGCACCGGCAAAACAGCCTTCGGCTATTTTGAATATTCTCAACTCCTTGAGAGAAATGGAAAATAAATTAAGCGACAGAATTTCTAAAGTTATTGATGAAAAACTTGAAGGAATGGACGAAGTCGTTGTTGAACTAATCAGATGCAAAACAGACAACGAAACTTTAAGACAAAAAATTATTGATTTAAATAAAGAAATTTACCAGTTAAAAAATGACCTTAACACCTACAAACCTGTAGGATTAGGTTTCTACAAGAAAAAAGAAAAACATATCTGGGACTAATCTAAAGGAATTAAACAATGGCTGTAAAAGAAAAAGAACCTGAAATATCTTCAAATACCGATGAAAGAAGCAAAGCCCTAAAGCTTGCAATTGAAAAGATTGAAAAAGACTTTGGTAAAGGCTCAATTATGAAACTGGGCGACAAGCCGACTGTTAATGTTGATGCTATACCAACAGGCGCGCTGTCTTTAGATGTTGCATTAGGTATAGGCGGTATCCCAAGAGGCCGTATTATTGAAATTTACGGGCCTGAAAGTTCAGGGAAAACAACTCTTGCTCAGCACATTGTTGCAGAATGCCAAAAACGCGGCGGGATTGCAGCTTTTGTAGATGCAGAACACGCACTTGACCCTGAATACGCAAGAAATTTGGGAGTTCAAATTGATGATTTGCTTATTTCACAGCCTGATACAGGCGAACAGGCTCTTGATATTACAGAAGAACTCGTTCGCTCAGGAGCCGTTGACGTTGTTGTTGTTGACTCTGTTGCAGCACTTGTTCCCAAAGCAGAAATTGAAGGCTCTATGGAAGATCAGCAAATGGGGCTTCAGGCTCGTTTGATGAGTAAAGCTTTAAGAAAATTGACCGGTATTATCGGCAAAACAAATACTACAGTTATTTTCATAAACCAGTTAAGAATGAAAATCGGTGTTATGTACGGTAACCCCGAAACAACAACCGGCGGTAATGCTTTAAAATATTACGCATCAGTCCGTATGGAAATCAAACGTACAGAAGGCGTTAAAGGCGATGACGGAGATGTCGGAAATCACGTAAGAGTAAGAGTTGTAAAAAATAAGGTTGCTCCTCCTTTCAGAACAGCTGAATTTGACATTATGTTCGGCAAAGGTATCTGCAAAATCGGTAATATCTTAGATGTTGCAGTTAACCTTGACATCGTTAAAAAAGCAGGTTCATGGTTTAGCTTTAATGAAGAAAAATTAGGACAGGGCAGAGATAAAGCAAGAGATTTCTTAGCTGAAAATCCTGATATTTTAAATACTGTTGAAACCCTCGTAAGAGAAAAACTTGCAAATAATTAAGATTTGTAAAGAGGCGCAAACCCTGTTATAACAATAAATTTATTTAAAAACATGTTTTTGGTAAAATTTTAGTAGCAACTAAAAACATGTTTTTACTTTATATACATACTATTAAGTGTGAAATCGGAGGTGTACAACCATTATGAACGTCAAAGCAATAAATAACGTTTCTTTTGTAAATTTTGAAGGAAAAACTAAAAAACAACAAAACAAAAAGCATGAAACTAATTACCCCCAACAGACAGATCCCGCATCTAAAAATTCTGCAAGAGCATTAAGAAATATGATGTATGGTCTTATGCTTTTGGGCGCAACAGCCGGAGCCGGATCATTAACAAGCTGTGAAAAAGCTGAAGCATACGCCGAAGCTAGTGCAGATGCTTATGCCTGGGTAATCGGCGGCGGCTGCGATAATAAAAAAGATACTGTTGTTATACACGATACAATAATTAATACAATAATCAAACCAGTTTATATTGAAGAATATCCATTCCATCTGGCAGACTCCTTAATCCGCCAGGGATTGAATATAGGTATAGAACTTGACGGCCCGGTTCCGGAAGATCAAAATAACGATGTTGCTTTTGTTGCGTCACGGGCTCATAACAGATACGATGACAAGTATTATGAAACTCAAGTTGACAGCGTAGGCACAAATAAAAATAGACTTGCACTTGTAACTAAAGTTCTCGATTTTTACGAAGATCCAGAAAATCCAAAAGTTTCCTGGATGAGAACAGAAGTTTCAGATGTTCCGGGCAAAGGTATTAAATTGACAAGATACACCTCTAATTCTGTTGCAAAACCTGAAGAATGGCAATGGAATTATGCAGGTTACGAAGTACGTACAAATAACAGAAACGGACAGACTAATACAAAATCAGTTTTTGATAACAATGATGAATTAATCTGGCAGGGCGAATATAGAAAAGGCGAAAATCCTGGAACATTTATGTACGGCACATTCGTATATGATGAAAACGGAAATCCTTATCTTGATGAAGACGGTAATCCGCAAAAAGCATATTATGACTTTGACAAAGGTAAAATGTGGTCAGACAGAGTAGAGTTTGAAAAAATTCCTTTTGACCCAAATAAAATAATATTTTAATTAATACAAGCAAAACACCCTCTTGAATAAAGAGGGTGTTTTAGTTATATAATATAAATTATGAAAACTCTAGCACAATTTATTCAACATAAACGAGATGAAGCAGGATATTCTCCCAAAGGGCTTGCAAAAGAATGTAATCTTCCTTTGAATTTAATAGAGGATATAGAAGCAGGAAAAGAATTATTTTTGCCTGTTACTGTTAGACAAAATCTGGCTAAAGTTTTAAAATGCGATCCAAAGGAAATAAAAGCACTCGAAAAAGATTTTTCAAGCTACACAGTGTCGCAAGAAATGATTGACAGTTTAAAAGAATTAATTCTGAATGGCGCAGGCGGGCTGAAATGCCCAAAATGCGGCGCGCCTCTGGTGACAAGAATTGCTAAACTTTATGATTTGGAAGACAACTTAATGCTTCATCCAAAAGCACACTGTTCAAAATGTTCATTCCACATAACCGAATAGGTTGAAATTTAAATAAAACAGTTTATAATATAATTAGCACATTTAAAATTGAATACGGGGACGTTTTGAAAAGCATCAGCCGGAGTGAAATCCGAATTTGGCGGCGATGAGCCGGCAAACTGAGGATGAAACTTAACGACAGCAACGTAGGAACGCAGGTGTAAACCGAGTACCACAGGAACAAACGTCCCAAACAACCATTCATGGGGACGTTTTGGATTTGACAGGACGTTTGGTTGGAACAAGCTGCGAGTCCGAGCGCTGTTCTCGGTTATCAACGAGCAAAACAAATTAAATGCTAACAATGTAATTAAAGCAGACTTCTCTAGAGCACAAGCTTTAGCAGCATAAGTCAGCTCATAGCTACTCATATATCCTAGCTTGCCGGATATATGGGTCCACAATGCAAGCGGCAGTGCATTGATGACGGTAGATGCATCAAGATAACCGTTAAAGGTTAGTGTTTCCGCAAAAAACACTTTGGATTATTTATAAAGGTCTTGATATTCCCTGAATAATCCGAGAAAATAGATATCTACACCCGTAGACGTTTGTTTAGATCCGTTTTGGACAGGGGTTCGACTCCCCTCGTCTCCACCATTAAAATTCAGAGGCTGTTTAAAGCCATGGCTTCAATAGCATTTTCCCCGCACAGTGCGGGCTTTCGCTGATTTAAGAGAATTTACTCGGTTCGATTTTTAGAGAATTTTCCCAAGTTTGCATTAAAATTCTCTTTGGGCAAATAAAAAAGTCCTTTTTATACAAATATCTTGACAATCAGATAAGAATAATATACTATTAGGTCATATTAGGTCTAATTAGGTATTATTATGCTTGAAAATTTTGATATCAAAATAAACAACCAAATGCTCACTATAATCTCTGAAATAGATGAATTTAAGGGAAGTTGGAAATTACTGGGGCAAATGGCACCTGAAAAATTACAGGCTTTGAAAAAAGTTGCAACGATTGAAAGCGTTGGTTCTTCAAACAGAATTGAAGGTAACAAACTTTCAGATAAACAAGTTGAAGAACTTTTATCAAGAATTAATAAACAATCTTTTGCTAACCGTGACGAGGAAGAAGTTGCCGGATACGCAAAACTTGCGGATACAATTTTTGAAGATTGGGAAGTAATTCCACTGTCCGAAAATTATATAAAGCAGCTGCATAAAATTTTATTGGAGTATTCTTCAAAAGATGAAAAACACAAAGGAGAATACAAGAAAATTTCGAACGCTGTTGCTGCCTATGATAGCAATGGTAAAGAGCTTGGAGTTGTTTTTGAAACGACAACGCCTTTTGAAACACCTTTAAAAATGCAAGAACTTATTGAATGGACTAATAAAAATTTGGCTGATAGATTTTCTCATCCGTTAATTGTTATTGGAATTTTTGTTGTTAACTTTCTTGCAATCCATCCGTTTCAGGATGGAAATGGCAGACTTTCAAGAGCTTTAACCAATCTATTATTGCTCAAATCCGGTTACGCTTATGTTCCTTATAGTTCTACTGAGTCAATAATTGAAGATAATAAAGAGGGATATTATAGAGCTTTAAGGCAAACACAAACTACTTTAAATTCTGAGCCAAATTACGAACCATGGTTAATGTTTTTCTTGAAAACTTTGCAAAAGCAAAAAATCAGATTAGAGTACAAATTAGAACATACTGAAATTAAAAAACTTTCAAATCTTGATTTACCTGAAGTGTCTGCAAAAATTATGGAAGTTTTTGAAAAAAAAGATCGTGCAACAATTTCAGAACTATCTGAAATGACAGGTACAAATATTAATACAATCAAAAAACACCTCGCGAACCTTGTTGAAAACAATTATTTGATAAAACACGGTAAAACTCGTGGTGCATGGTATACAAAAAATTAAATTATGTCCAATTGATAAGTTTATCTTGAAAATACTTGATATTACTATAATATAGAGTAATACTATAAATAGGATAAAATACATAATGGGAAAATTTTGGACATTGTTGCGACTCCCGTTCGCTCCAGTTTATGACAAAAAAGCCTTAATAAAAGGCTTTTTTATTATGTGTGCGCAGGTGAATAGGAGAACCCGCACAAGGCGGAGCCTTGTCATCGGGTTCGAGCGGGAGCGAGCTGAGGGCGAAGGCTTGACGACAAAATGGCAGCGCCATTGCCGGCGTCAACCGAAGACCCGTTAAATGCGAGCGACCAAGACACTCCCGCCGTCTCCACCATTAAAATTCAGAGGCTTGTGATAGCCTCTTTTTTAATACCAAATTCACCGCACTGTGCAGGCCTT
>CALUYN010000030.1 GCA_944325025.1 Candidatus Gastranaerophilales bacterium
TTCCTCTCCTCTATATTCAAATAATATAGCTCGTCAAGGATATGTTTATCCCAAAACAAAGGATGGACGTTCATACAGTTTTAACAATGCTTATATACTGGAATTACCAAACAGTTCAACATTATTTATTGCATATAATATGTCAGGTATTCAGAACATATATACTTTGCCTATTATATTTGTTGATATAAACGGAAAGCAAGGGCCTAATATCGTAGGCCGAGATTTTTTTATGTTCTCGTTTGACGGTGCAGACACGATGAAACTGCTTCCGGCAGGCTATAGCTTTAATCGTGATACTCTTAAAGATTATTGTGCTGAGCATACAAGCGGGAGAGAATATGAAAATTTATATTGTACGGCGCTTATAATGTTTGACGGTTGGGAAATAAAAGATGACTATCCGTGGTAGCTTGATTATATTTTTCATTTGATATAATTTTTATGTTATGGATAATGACTATGAAAAAGCAGTGGAGCTTTTAACTTCGCAAGGAAAATTTTATATTAATCTCGGTCTGGAAAGAATTTCTGCAATATTGGATTTGCTCGGTAATCCGCAGGAGAAATTAAAATGTATTCATGTCGCAGGAACAAATGGAAAGGGTTCTGTCTGTACTATAATCGCAACAATTTTATCAAATGCAGGAATGAAAGCCGGTTTATACACAAGTCCGCATATCTTTGATTATACGGAAAGAATAAAAATCAACGGTCATGATATTTCAAAGGACGATTTTGCAAAATATGTTTTTGAAGTTTGTAATCTTGCAGATAAAAATAAAATTCATCTGACTGAATTTGAAATATTGACGGCTGTTATGTTCAAATATTTCGCTGATAATAATGTTGATATTGTTGTGTTAGAAACAGGTTTAGGCGGACGTTTTGATGCTACAAACGTTATAAAATCAAATCTGTGTTCAATAATTACTCATATTGATTTAGACCATACCGAAAGGCTCGGTAATACCAAATCAAAAATTGCTTTTGAAAAAGCAGGTATAATAAAGCCAAATTGCCCTGTTTTTACCTGTGAAGGGTATGAAGAAATTAAAGATAGGGCAGATGATTGTAATTCCCTGTTTGTTCTTGTAACGCCTGTTGAAGATACGACAAATTTATCATTGAAAGGAGTTTGTCAGCAAGAAAATTTATCACTTGCGCTGGCTGCTGTCAGGTATCTTTTCCCGCAAATTTCTGAAAATACTATTCAAGAAGCTTTAAAAGAAGTAAAAAATCCTTGCAGGTTTCAACTTTGCCGCGCGGATTTGATTGTTGATGCGTCGCATAACCCTAATGGTACTTTGGCTTTAAGAGAAAGTTTGGACTGGTATTATCCGGATAAAAAGCGGTGCTTTGTGTTTGGCTGTTTGAAAAATAAAGATTACAAAGCAATGATGAAAATTCTCTTTTCAAAAGGTGATGAAATTTATTTTTACCATTTTAACAACAAGAATTCTTGTACAATAGAAGAACTGCAGTCTGCTTGTGAATACCCTTCAAAAGTTTTTGACTCTCTTGACAAATTACCGGATGATTATTTAAAAATTGTATGCGGTTCATTTTATATGCTGAATGAGATTATACCTGAGGATTTTGTTCGTTAACCATTTCATCAATCATGCTGTTAAATTGTGCCGGCTCAAAATCCGTGCATGAATTCCAGATTAATGTTGGTTTTGGCTCTTTCAGAGATGGGCTCGGATAATCACTGTGGCAGAAGCCTTTTAGCATATTTGTCGTACCGTCAACATTTGATGTGAAATATTTACAGCAGCTGCATATTTTTAATACAAAACCGTAATCATTAAGCTTTTCTCTTAATTCCTGCAAAGAGTCAATCATTCTCAAATGTTTTGAAGTAACAAATTTTCTCTTTTTATACATAAATTTAATTTTTGCAAGCCCGGAATCTGAAATAAACTCCAGTTTACAAGGAAGTTCCCGTCCTGCTGAATTCATGACAAATGCTTCAACAGTAAGCTTTTCATTCCCTTCTGCGGCTTCTTCTCTTTGAGTAATTTTATTTCTTATAACTCTTATCGGCGGCAGGTTTTTAATTATGTGGCAAAGTGAATATATAGGATATAAGCACAAAAGTACAATTTCTCTAAATCTTAATTTTGAATTAATTAAGCTTATGCCAAAACCTGCAACAAGAATTAAGAAAGTCAAAAGAACGATTTTGAAGTCGACAAAGAAGTAATATCTATATGAATGTTTCATTACAACTGCATATATAATCAGTATCATCCAGATATTAGGATTTAATAATGAAAATGTATGTTCAGCAAAGATGAAATTTTTAGACCAGATTTGTGAAAAACAGTTTTTAAACAGCTCTAATCTAGCTGACAATCTGGGCTTTCTGAATTCATATCCCGCAGTATCAACGTATGTCTGGATATTCGGGTTAAAAGTACATGGACATTTAATTTTAGAAAGGAGCATGCTGTATTTTAATTCTGAATTAATATCTTTAAAATCCACACACCCTATTTCATCAACTATAGATTTTTTTATGACAAATACCCCTGAATCTGCACTTGCCGCAAGACCGAATAGCGAACGGGCTTTTCTCATAAAGTTCATATGATATTTTTGATAAGCTGCTTTAATTTTATCAACAGGGCCTAAGTTATCTGTTAAAATAAGTGTTTCACCGCTGAGCGCACTGTTATTAACAAGGGCTGAATTTACTGTTGTAAGGAAATTGGCAGGAATGCTTCTGTCAGCATCCAAAAATACATAAGAATCAATGCTTGTGTCTTTGGATAATCTTTCTACAAGCATTGACACAGCCTGATCTTTCCCGACAGTTCCAACGTCTTTAATATTTATCAGATTTACAAATCTTTCCGTTACAAAAAGATTTTCGGAACCGTCAGAGCAGTTGTCAAGTATTACAAATACCCTGAAATTATTTATCGGGTAGTCCTGCATTTTTAGTTCTTTAATAAGATTTTCGAGTGTAACTTTGTTGTTTCTCGCATAAATTACAACGGCAAGGTTCTTTTTTTCTGAGTATTGCGAGTATCTTTTTTCAATCTTAAATGGTTTATCATTAAGGTTTCTTATAGCGAGTGCCAAAAAATACAGTGAATAAACCGCAACATATATGTATAAAATATCTAAAATCAGTTCCATAATCATCCTTTCACAACAACATTCTATTGTAAACTTTTTTAAAAATCCATTACATGTTAATAAATGTAATTAACAATACAATTTTTGTGTTGTATATGCTTAGAAAAACTAAAAAAGCTCCTCTTATGAGGAGCTTTTTTTAGTTTATCATTCTGTCGAAATCTTATACTAATTCAACAACTTTCAAAGCATTTCTTGAAGCTATTTCAACAAGATTTGTTGCTGTTGCAATCATAGAAAGTTCTGAATCAAGTTTATTTATACAAGAACCGCATCCGATAGCTGAAGCACCTGCTGCAAATGCAAACGGAGCAGTTGTCGGGTTGATTGCTGTAGCTGTCATAATCGGAAGGTCGATATTTCTAGAAAGTTCAATTGTGTTAGAAAGAGTTAATTCAGCTCTTTCCATTAATCCTCTAGCACCGTCTGAAATATGATTTGATGAGAAATGGCCTTCTGTCTGGATTAAATCAATTCCCATAGTTTCCAATTTTCTAGCTAATTCAATTTGATCTGCTATTGTCAATTCGCCGGGAATTGTAACGCAGAAGAATGTTCTTGTATCGCCAAGAAGGTTCAATGTTTCATTAACAAGTGATAAAATTTGTTCTGCTGAGAAAGACATTCCTTTTTTGTAAAGAACATCAAAGTTACCGAGCTCAATAGCATCAGCTCCTAATTCAACTGCTTTAGCCAATTCTGCCGGAATAATTGAAGATACAAAAATCGGCATGTCTGTCATTTCTCTGATTTCAGATATAATTTCAGGTTTAGCACAGATATCAACTGCTGAAGCCCCTGATTTTTCTGCTGAAGAAACAACTTTTTTAATATTTTCGATATCAAAATTATCAATACCTGCGATAATTTTTACAGCTCTTTTTTCTGTTAAATGCTGTCTGAATAAATCAATTCTGCTCATTTTGTAATTCCTTTCTTATTATAATTAACTTTTTTTCTGAATTATACATTAAAATTGTAATAATTACAATAACTAACCCTAAAAATTATTTAAGGGCTGATGAATAAATGCTAAAAAGAAAAATAATATTATTACAAAGGGGATTAAAATATGATAAAGAAAATAATGCAGTTTTGTTTTATATTTTTATTAAGCCTGCCTGTTTGCGCGCAGAATTTTTCGCCTGATGAGATGGTTAACATAAGTGTGTATGAAAAAATTAATCCTGCAATAGTTGCAATTGATGCAAATTTAGAGGATGGATTTTCTGCCGGAACAGGTTGCGTAATACGTTCAGACGGGGTTATTCTGACAGGTTCTCATGTTATTGAAGACGCAACTGATATTGATGTAACAACTTATAACGGAAAAGTATATAAGGCATCTGTTTTGGCCAAAATGGGTAAAAATAAAGATCTCGCATTACTGAAAATAGATGCGAAAAAGCCTTTGAAAACTATATCTTTCGGGAACTCAGAAGACGTCAAAGTGGGTCAGAAAGTTCTTGCAATTGGAAATCCTTTTGGTTTTGCAGGAACTCTTACTTCAGGAATTGTTTCAAGGATTGATTATACAAAGGGACGAATTCAAACCGATGCGGCAATAAATCCCGGATGCTCCGGCGGTCCTCTTTTGAATTCCCGCGGTGAAGTTATTGGTATTTCTCAATCAATTTACAATCCTGATAACAATATTTCAAATATAGGTATAGGCTTTGCTATTCCTGTTAATGATGCTAAAAAATTTATTGAAACCGCAAATCTTGACAATACGCTTGTAAACAATAAAAAGAAATTTGCGTTTAAATAACTAAACAATTTTATAAATTTAAGGCTCTGTTTTTTCTCTTTCATGGTATAGTTATTTTATATAAAACTAAGGAGGAATTATGACAGAGTTTTATTTTATGGATGGAGAGTATGTTGAAGCTTCAAAAGCAATGATTCCTATCCGAACTCATGCTTTTCTTTACGGAACAGCTGTATTTGAAGGTATAAGAGCTTATTGGAATGAAGAAGAAAAACAATTATACGCATTCAGAGTCCCTGAACACTATGAAAGACTTTTAAGAAGTGCAAAAATTATGTGTATGGAAAGCCCTTATACAGTTGCAGAACATTGTGAAATTACAAAGAAACTTTTAGCTAAAAACAATTACAAAGAAGATTGTTATATGCGTCCGACATTGTATAAATCAGCTCAAAAAGTCGGTCCTGGTTTATATGATAATAAAGATTCTTATGCCCTTATTTCAAATAAAATGGGTGATTATATAGATACATCAAAAGGCTTGAGAGTTTGTGTTTCTAGTTGGAGAAGGAACAGTGACAACGCTATCCCCCCGCGTGCAAAAGTTGCAGGATCTTATGCTAACGCTGCTTTGATAAAAACAGATGCGCATAATATGGGATTTGACGATGCAATTGTTCTTGATGAAGCCGGTCAGGTTACGGAAGGCTCTGCAATGAACTTATTTCTGGTTCAGAATGGAAAACTTGTTACAACAATGAAAACCGATAACATTCTTGTCGGTGTGACTAGAAATACAATTATTGAACTTGCAAAAGATGTTTTAGGTATTGAAACTGAAGAACGTGCAATTGACAGAACTGAACTTTATATTTCTGATGAAGCTTTCTATTGCGGAACAGGAGCTCAGGTAAGCCCGATTGTTGAAGTTGATGGAAGAAAACTCGGTGACGGAACGGTAGGCCCTGTTGCAAAAGATCTTCAAAAACTATACTTTGATGTTGTTAAAGGCAGAGTTCCAAAATACAAAAAATGGTGTATGCCGGTTTATTAATAATTTATCTGCCCTCGCCTGTTTGAGGAGAGGGCAGTATTTCAATTTGAGGTTGCGAAAATTAGAAATACGGGTGAGGTTCTTTGATAGAATTTTTAGGCTTATGTGTTCAAAATTTAATAAGGAGCATAAAGTACCTTTTTCAGGTTCGCTTTTCTGCTGTTTTGGCGCAGGCCGCGGCTATAAGTTATGACTCGCTTCCTATTTCTCTAATAATCGCTTTTATTGCCGCTGCAGTTATAACAATTCAGGTTTCAAAACAATTTTTAATGAGCGGTGCTGATACATATATTGGCGGTACAATTGCAGTTGTAATGATTAGGGAAATTGCCCCAGGCTTTGTTGCACTTGCAATCGGGGCAAGAGCAGGAACCGCTATTTCTGCTGAAATTGCAAATATGCAGGTAACTTCTCAGGTCGATGCAATGAAAACATTAAAAGTTGACCCTGTCGGTTATTATTTTACTCCGAGAATTCTAGCTTCTGCGATTACAGTTCCGATGGTTGTTCTGCTTGCTGAATTTGTTGGAATTGTCGGCGGCATGTTTGTTTCTCAGGCAACGATTGATTTACACCCTGCAAGATATATGAATTCTGCATGGCTTTGGATGTCAACGAGGGATATTTATATAAGCCTATTAAAAGCTTCTATTTTTGGTGTTTTGATTTCTTTAGTCTGTGCAACTCAAGGATATCAGACACGAGGCGGAGCAAAGGAAGTTGGAATATCTACAACGCAGGCTGCAATTTTATCAACGGTTTATATGTTGGCTGCTGATTTTTTGATAAACTTATTGTTTTATATTTTATAAAAATATATAAAAAAATAAGCTCCTAAGAGAAAAAGAGCTTATTTTTTAGTTTTATTATTTTTTTATTCTACAATCCATCCGTTTGTAAGGTCAACTTTTATAGGTTTTAAAACTTTCATGTAAATAACTTCATCAGGAGTTACATTTAATTTTTCACCTTTTAATGTTGCTCTGACTATTTTCATAAACCAGTTTCTTGGTTTTGTAATTTCACTGACGCCTTTAAACCCTACTGTCTGGTCATTATTAGTAGTTAAAAGAGCGTTGTCTAATACCAAGACCCCGTTTCTTACAAACCATTTTCCGCTTCTTACATCTAAAAGCTGTCCTTTAAGATTTGAACCTGCATAAACAAGGATGTATTTATCTTTTGTAATGTAGTTTTGCGGCGCGCTTGCAATGTACATTTCTCCGGGTTGAGAAGATTGTGAGCTTACATATTTTGTAAGTTTGATAGGTACAATTGCTCCGGTCGGAATTGTGCCTACGCTGCCTTGTACAAAAGCATTTTCAACAACGTAACCTTCGCCGGTCTTTTTTCTCATTGCTTCTGCAAGTTTTGCGTTTGGGTTTAGTTTAGCCTGTTCCATCATGTTATAAAGAATTGATGCAACTTCAGCTCTTGTAGCAGGTCTGTCTGCTTCAATTTTAGCCTTGTCTTCAGAAGGAATGGTTACAAGCATATTTAGTATTTCTGCTTTGCCTGCAGGAATTAAAAACCATTGCGGTACTTCATTTACGTCAGCAAACTTTTTTGATAGAACTTCTTTTGCTTTTAAATCACTTATCTGCTCTGTTGTAAGTGCATTTACAGCAACAGAAATTGATTCTGCGCGTGTAACAGTGTCTTCCGGTCTGAAAGGCTCACCCTGAGGCGGGCATGATATTAAGTCAAAGTACAATGCCTTTTGAATTGCATCGTAAGCCCAGAATGAAGTATCAATGTCTGTAAAAGTTACAGGCTGTGCAACTGTTGTATGTTCCTGCCCTAAAGCTTTTATAGCCATAGATGCAAATTCTGCTCTTGAAACATTATCATCTGGCTTAAATGTTCCGTCAGGATATCCTACAATGACTCCTTTTTCTGTCAATTCTTCTATTTGCTTTGCTGCCCAGTGAGTTGAATCAACATCAGGATACGCAAAAGTTGGAGCAGCTATAACCAAACCAACAAACAGAGATAACAGGATTTTTAGCGTTTCTTTCATATCCACTCTCCTATAATAACTAATCCAATTACATGGTAACTGTAAAACGTTAAAACAGCAAGTGTATCTAAAGATATATTAATGAATGCTATTTGCCTAAGTTATATCCAGTTGAAAATTCCCCTCGCCCTCTGGGAGAGGGAGCAGTTGTGTGAATAAAGTGAACTTACAACTGCGGGTGAGGGTTTGATTAGATGCGAAGCTAGGTCGGCAGCTTCCAAAGATCAGAATTTTGAAGCAAACTGGTATTAATTATGTTGTAAAGCTGTAATATAAAAGTTTTTTCGGTCAATTTCGTCAAAATTTTTAATAATTTGAGAAACTGCAGGAATATTTTTGTATAAGTCTACGCTTTCCATAGATGCCATTGCAATAATTTTGCCTATTCCTGCTGCTCTTGCGGCTTCTATACCAGATACGGCATCTTCAACTACAATACATTCTTCCGGCTTCAAGTTTAGCACTTTTGCTGCTTTAATATAAATATCAGGAGCAGGTTTGCCTGGAAGCGTGCCATCTGCGTAAACAATTTTATCTATATTAAACCATTTTGCAAGCTGAAATTCTTCAATATAAAAATCTACATTATCTTTTTCAGACATTGTAGCTATTGTTCTAGGTATATTGTTTTCTTTTAAAAAATCTAAGAAATCGACAGCTCCAGGTGCAAGAACAGTGTTTTTATAGTCTTTTCTGCACATGTCACGGTAAACAGCTTCTTTTTCTTTACCTAATTTTTCAACTATTTCGGGTGACGGACGTTTGCCTATTAAATATGCAATTATGTCTTCATTTGTACGTCCAAACATATAATCACGCATTTCTTCATCTGTAAAAGGATGTTCTCTTAAGCGTTTTGAAAACTCTCTCCAAGCTTCTAGATGCTTTTCAGAATCAAAAAACAGTGTTCCGTTAAAATCAAAAATTATTCCTTTATACATTTTTGCCTCTATATCTGATTTTCAATTATTTTGTTGTAGTAATCTAAATAAATCTTTGCCTGTTTTTCTTTTTTTTGCTGTTTATACACATAAGCAAGGTTATAGTGGAAATCTGCAACTGTATTTTTTAAATCAATTGCTGTTAAAAGTTCAAATTTAGCTTTCCCTAATTTGCCGAGTTTTATGTATGCACAACCGAGGTTGTAATGAGCGTAAGCATATTCTGGTTTTAGTTTAATGACCTTTTTATATTGTTCAACAGCCATATTCGGGCGTCCGTCTTGCAGGTAAATATTCCCTAAGTTGTAGTAGGCTTTATAGAATGTTTCATCAACCTGAATTGCCTTGTTGTACATAAATATAGCTTCATCAATTTTCCCCTGATCCTGGAGAATATTCCCTAAAAGCAGCCAGTTTTGTGCTGTACGTTCTTCTTCCGGAATACTCAGAAAAAGATTGAATGCATTGTTTATATCGTTTTCAGCATACAAAACATTTGCCTGACTGGTAATTGTTTGTGTTTGTTCGGATTGAACTACTTTGCTTACTTCTTTTTTCTGTTCCCAGGGAAGTGCGCCGAATGCAAAGTTTGTACTTATTATTATTGCAAGTATTGTATAGAAAAATCTTTTCATAAGAGGATTATAAAATAAATTGAAAAAAATATCCAGAATAATTTGACTTTTTTAATAAATAATTCATATTGTTGTTGATGTCTCTTTTACTGATTTAATACCCGTATTTTGACTCCTTGATACGGGTATTCTTTTTATTATAAAGGGTGAGAAGGAAGAAATCCGCTCTTCACGTTTCACGCTTCACTCTTCACTTAAAAAGACTTATCTAAGAAAATCATCCAACTCTTTTTTTACAAGTTTTGGGGAAACAGAGAGTGTTGAATTCAGCTTTAATGCCTGATTTATGGATTTTACATAATCAGCTCTCGCGCCTTGAAGTTTGTAAATTTGTGCAAGGATATAATACAAATCCCCAGTTTCTCCGCAATTTTCAATCGCTTGCTGTATAATCGAGCACGCTCTGTCAAAATTTTCAAGTTTGCTCATTATTTTTGCATAGATTTTGTATGCTTCAATATCTTTTGGGTTTAATTCAATTGTTTTTTCAAGGTTGTTTATTGCAGACTCGCAGTCGCCCTCCTCATAATCAATTGAGGCAAGATTAAAATATGCCCAGCTGTAATCCGGTGAGAGTTCAAGCACTTTCTTGAATTTTTCTTTAGCCCCTTCATTGTCGCCTTGTTCTTTTAGGATATTGCCTATATAAAAATGTGCGTATATATCTTCGTCATTCAAATCAATTGTGCGTTGAAAGTAATATTTTGCACCGTCAAGCTTGCCTTCTTTAAAATAGCAGAGTCCGATTGAAAAATAAGCATTTGAATCATTATTATCTTTTGAAAGAACGCTTTCAAAACAATCGACAGCTCTTTCATACATTTTTTTGTCTATATAAACAAGTCCAAGGTTGTAATATGCATCAATTTCTTCTGGAGCAAGTTCAATAGCTTTTAAATAGGCTTCTTGCGCCTTGTCAAGATTTTTCAGTTTTTCATAGGTTATACCTAAATTGTAGTAAATTCCGCTGTCATCATTAAATATTTTTGACAGATACAAAAAATGCTGCTTGGCTTCTTCAGGATATCCGCAGTCTAAAAGCAGTACTGCTAGCTCTCTTCTTGCTTGAAAGTTTGTCTGATCTTCATGCAGTATTTTTTGTAATTCTTCTATTTTTTCAATTTTAGACATATAGACAGTATAAGCCTTTTGTAAATATATTGCAAAATTGTTAATTGTTTTATAAAATATATTAAAAAAGGAGAGAGTTCTATGAGATTTTTCGTGTTAATATTATCACTTTTGTTATTTGTAAATACAGCATTTGGGGCACCATTCAATGCAAATGCTAAGACTAAAAGAATTCCTGCGGGAACAAAGTTTTCACTTCAGTTAATGACACCGTTGTCTACAATTAATAACCCTGCGGGAACGGAGTTTACAGCAATAATGATGAGTGATGAAACAGCTGATAATGATGTAATTTTGCCTATGGGTTCTCTTGTAAGAGGTACGATTAGAAGAGTCGAACCTTCAAAGAGAATGTCAAAGGGTGCTGTTTTATATCTTGATTTTGACCATGTTGTTACACCTAACGGCAGACAGCTCCCTTTAACTTTTTCTGTCACAGGTCGTACAGATATTACTTATGATGGCGGTATAAGCGGCGGAAAAGGCTATAAAGAAGCATTAATTAATAACTGGCACGTTACCAAAGACATTGTTTCAAATTCAACTGAATGGGGCGGTGATGTTTTTGATGATGTTATTGTTGCTGATCAGTTAATGACAGGTATAGGTGCAATAGGCGGTGCAATAGGCGGCGGAGCTTATTATGTTTACGACTTTTTTGCAGATATGATAAGAAAAGGCGATGATGTAAATCTAAGAAAGGGCGAAGTTTTAAACGTAATTCTTGTAGACCCTGTAGATGTTCCGGTAATTTAAAAAATATTTAAATAAAAAGAGCCTCTGAATTTGGAGGCTCTTTTTATTATCCAACTTGATTTCTGCCGTTATTTTTTGCATTATATAGTCGTTTATCAGCAGCTTCTATTATATCTACTGCGCTTTCACCGTCTGCAGGAAATGTTGAAACTCCTAAGCTTATTGTTACATTTGTTTCTTTACCGCTAAAAAGTTTGAATTTTTTTGAGGCTACGCGTTCGCAGATTTTTTGAGCAGTTGAAAATGCTTCTTCTTTCGGGGTGTTAGGCAGGATTATGCTCATTTCTTCCCCGCCATAACGGCATACAATATCCGTTGCACGTACGTTGCGCTTTAAAGTTTGAGCAACTTCTCTTAAAACGGCATCTCCTGATTGGTGACCGAATGTATCGTTAAATTTTTTGAAAAAGTCTATATCTATAATAATTAAGGAAAAACTTGTATTATAACGTTTTGACTGTTCCACCTGCATTCTTATTTGTTCTTGAAAATATCTGTGGTTATAAAGTTCTGTCAGCCCATCTGTGGTTGCAAGCTTGTATTGAAGTTCAAAGTCGCGAGATTTTATTAGATATTTTATTATGTACGCACATGTAAATGCAAAAATAGAAAATATCAGCGGATAGATTACTTCAAGCCATAAATTGCCGAATTTCATTGCGTAATAGGAGATTAATAAATATATAAAATAAGTTGATAAAGACATAAGAGAGGCTGTAAACGCCGAGTTTACACGGCTTACAACAGAAGCAATTAAAAGCGCCAAAAGTATACTCAGTGCAATAGTATACCCTCTATCGACCTTTCTTATAAAGTTGTTATCAATTAAGTTGTTTAAAAAAGTTGCCTGAATTTCGACTCCCGGGTAAATTTTCCCTGTCGGAACCGTTTTTATATCAAATAGGCTCGCAGCAGTTGTTCCAAAATATATAATTTTATTAGAAAAATCATAATCAATTTCAGTTTTTTCGCCGTTAACAGCTTTTATTAACTGGTACATAGGAATATATGTATAAGTGCCTGCAGAGCCGTACCAGTTTATTATAGCGCTTCCGTCCTTATCAAGAAATATTTCTCTGCCCCCTATTTTAAGGTTTGAATTTTTATCTATTTCAAATTTATTACCTGTTTCTCCGAGGTAATTTAAACCGACTTTGAGAGCAAGCTGCGGATAAAATTTGTCTTTATATTTTACAATAAGCGGCATTTTTCTCAAAACTCCGTCGTCGGATCGTGAAACATTAATAATACCTATATTCGACGTCGCATCTATTATGCCGTCCAGAATTTTTCTGCAATTTGTGTAAGTCAAATCAGAAAAATCAATTTTAGAGTTATTTTCTATGTTTAATGTTAATTTGTCGGGTAATTCCGGTGGTGTTCTCAAATCCGGCGATTGATTGTCAAAATTCATTGACGTAAATAGGTTGTTATATTTTTTAAACGTGCTAATAAGAGCCAAATCAGCATTGCTTTCGCTTTTCAACGATTTGACAAACATCATATCAAACGCAATAGCCTGCGGACTGTATTTCTCAAGATAGTTTATTATATTCGCATACACATCTCTAGGCAGCGGCCATTCTCCGTAATTTTCTAAAATATATTCGTAAGTCGCGTCATCTACAGCAATTATTACAATATCACTGTCAGCTTTTTTGCCGCCTTCTTTTATAATAATGCCCTGCCGCAAATCAAATGTCCTGTTTTCAACAGCATCAATAAAGGAATTGAGATTTGCATTTTTTAGGATTAAAAATATAAATATTGCAAAAATTGCAAGACCTATAGCATATAATATTTTTTTGAACATAACCTTATAATCTTTTTAACTACTTCATTCTTTCAGTATAGTTGAATGTAGAAGTTTTGGCAACAAAATTTTTTAATATAAATTGTTTTTCAAGAATAAAGTTATTAACTTTCAAAATTTCTGTTGAATATGATAATTCATCGGGGTTTTGTAAATACCTGAGTAAACATTTTTCGTGCAGATTCATCTAAACTATTACCTTTAAAAATCTAATAACGGATTACTCTGTTATTATTGCAAAATTAATAAAAATTAACATCAAACATATGCATGAGATTTTCTTACCGCTTGCACTTTTTTATTTCCGTAGTATCATATAGTTAGTCGAAATTTTACAATTAATCAAGTTTGGAATCTTGAGAAAAAGAAAGAGGTTAGAAATGAAAAAAGGAATACACCCTGATTATAAAAAAACAGTTATCAAGTGTGTTTGCGGAAACGAAATTGAAACAGGTTCAATTAACGATAATATTACAGTTGAAATCTGCAATCACTGCCATCCGTTCTATACAGGACAACAGAAAATTCTTGACTCTGAAGGACGTGTTGAAAGATTTCACAAACGTTACGGAAATAAAAAAGCTTAATAGTTTGAATAAATTGTTAGAAAAAATTTACATTATACCACTCTTTGATTTAAGGGTGGTATAATTATTTTGTTTTAGAGGTTAGAGAGGGATATGTATGGAAAATAATAACAAACCTGTTGTAAACTTGATTTCAAAACCTGATAATATGTTAAAAACTGTTTATACAGCTTGCAGAACCTGTTATAGCGCGGATTATCCTATTAATATATATAACAGTACTGATGATGAAGAAAAAATGCTTAAACTAATAGAAAGGGTTATTTCATCCGGGCACTATTCAACAATAGAACATATTCAGGTGAGTTTTGCTATTTCCAATGTTTCCCGCGCTTGTACTCATCAGCTTGTAAGACACAGGCACATGTCTTTTTCTCAAAAATCTCAAAGATATGTTAAGGAAAAAGGTCAGTTTGATTACATAATTCCTCCTACAATTGAGAAAGATGCCGCTTTAAAAGAAAAATTTGTCGACTTTATGGGTAAAATTTCACAGCAGTATCAGGAATTTGTGGAAGCAGGAGTCCCTGCTGAGGACGCGAGATTTGTTCTCCCGAATGCTGCTGCAAGTTCGATGGTTGCCAGTCTAAATTTAAGAGAAATGATTCATCTTGCCAATTTAAGACTCTGTACAAGAGCACAGTATGAAATCAGAACTATGGTTAAGATGATGTGTGATGAACTTGTAAAAGAAGAACCATGGCTGAAACCTTATCTTGTGCCAAAATGCGAACGATTGGGCTTTTGTGATGAAGACAAATCCTGCGGAAGAAAACCAAAATTTGAAGAATTATAATATTTTTCTCTCGCCCTTATGGGGAGAGAGTTAGAGTGAGGAGCAATGGAGCTACTGATAAACCCTATAGTTATATCTGTCATTTTACTTTGCATATTATGTTTATGCAGGATAAATGTATTGCTTGCATTGATTGTCTGTGCTGTTGTTGCGGGTAAAGTTGCAGGGATGCATGCCGGACAAATTATGGATGTTTTTATTAGCGGGATGGGGCAGAACAGTGAAACTGCTCTGAGTTATATATTGCTTGGAACTTTTGCTGCTGCTATGGCGCATACAGGGCTTGCTGATGTTCTTGCAAAAAGAATTTCACTGTTAATAAAAAATAATAAGTTTATTCTGCTTTTGATTTTAACGCTTTTGGCATGCGCTTCGCAAAACCTTATACCTGTGCATATAGCGTTTATCCCTGTAATAATTCCGCCTTTGATATCTGTTATGAACAAACTTAAGCTTGACCGTCGTGCTGTTGCATGTGCGCTTGCATTTGGGCTTGTAACCCCTTATATCGTTTTTCCGGCCGGGTTTGGATTGATATTTCAACGTTTGCTTGCAGACAATATGAGCGCCAATGGTATGAAAGTTACAGTAACTGATGTGTGGCAGTCTGTTTGGATTTTGGGATTAGGGCTTTTGTGCGGGCTTTTGTGGGCTGTGTTTATTTCGTATAGAAAACCAAGAGAATACGAAAATATTCCGTTCAGGGAAGAACGGCGCCGTTCTTTAAGATTTACAGGAAGCCACTATATAACGTTGTTTGCGGCTTTTGCAACTTTGGCTGTCCAATTGTGGACAAAATCTCTGCCTTTAGGCGCTTTAATCGGTTTAACAATAATTTTTGGCACACGCGCAATAAATCCTGAAAAAATGGATACACTTATAAATGAAGGTATAGGATTAATGGGTTATGTTGCATTTGTAATGCTAGTGGCTGCTGGGTTTGCAGGTGTTCTTAAATCAACAGGCAGTATAGATACATTAGTAAATGCTTTTGTTCCTTTTATGATGGGATCTAAGCTAGTTGCCTCGTTTTTAATGCTGATTATAGGTTTGTTTATAACCATAGGTATTGGAACATCTTTTGGCACAATCCCGATTTTAGCTGTTTTATTTGTGCCGATATTTGTGCATTTAGGTTTTACTCCTTTTGAAGCTATTGTTGTATTTGCATCTGCCGCAGCGCTCGGTGATGCGGGGTCTCCGGCATCAGGAACAACTCTGGGACCAACTGCAGGTTTAAATGTTGACGGACAGCATGAACATATTAAGGATACCTGTATTCCGACATTTTTGCATTACAATATTCCGTTAATTTTGTTTGCCCTGCTTGCAGTTTTGTTATTTTAGTAAAATTCTACAGTAAAATAACACCTAAAAGTGTGATAAAGTAAATTAAAAATAGATATCCTAGAGTTTTGTCTTTGTATATAAAATCAGCAGGGTCATCATTATTTGTACAAGTATATATTTTGAATAACAGCCTGAAAATTATAATAGAAAAAGGAATAACTGTTATATATAAAAATGGCGCTCCAGTTTTATTTATAGTTGTTTGATCAAGCATATATGTAAAATAAAAAGCTATAGACAAAATTGCATTAACAGATACATATTGATTAAGCAAGGGTTCATTATATTGAGTGATTGATTTTCTACAAATACCTTTTTCATTAATCATCTGATATTCCAGTTTCCGTTTTGAAAATGTAAAAAACATTGAAGTGAAAAATGTTAAAAGTATTACTAATGGCGAGGGAACAGCTAAAATAGCAGCACAGCCGCATAATACTCTAAGAATAAAACCTAATGCGATACATACAACATCAATTATAGGTATAAATTTTAACTGCAGCGAATACCAAATATTTAAAATTAAATAACAAACAACAGTTAAAGCTGCATAGAAGTTTAGTGTAAGTGAAAGTAATAAACTGATAAACACCAAAACTATAAAAATTTTCCAGGCTAATGCTTTGGATATAATCCCGCTTGCTATTGGTCTGTTTTTCTTTATAGGGTGAACTCTATCATTTTCTATATCTATGATATCATTCAGTACATAAATTGCGGAGGCTGCAAAGCTGAATACAACAAAAGCTATAATTGCTGCTATATCAGAATTTAAATCATAAAATTTTAAAGAAAAAATAAGAGGAATAAATATAACAATGTTTTTTATATGATGTTTAATTTTCAATAGCTTTAATATTGATTTTACCATATTTTCATATTCTCCATATTGGAATTAATAATTGGATGTTGTATTAATCTTTCTGTTTGGAATTTTTTATTAATTGAACAATTTTTGTATATTAAGCAGACTAAAAATAGCGCTAGAAAAATATATAACAATTTTTTATTTCGGCTGCTAGTCATGTCTGCAAATTTTAAGCCGTACGCAAAAATTACATACCATATAACAATATAATTATGAGAAAATAAAAACGCTGCTTGCGGAAACCAATAAAAATTAGTGATGAAATTATACAGTAGACTTATCAATAATGTATTAAACATAATGTAATCATTGTTTATTTTGTTGTCCGGAAATTTTCGTATAGCATTTAGAATTAGTATTATGGAAAATATACAAAATATAATTGCAAAATTGCTAGTACTAGGTGATATTGGAGTAATTATTCCCTCTTTATAAAAATATTTTGAATTATCTTTTAAATTAAACATTGTATACATATTAAATTCATTTTTTGTATTTGGGTAAAAAACACTATTAAAAGCTTCTTTATGGTCAGTAAAAGATTTAAAATTTAACAGAATTGTTGTGAAAATAAGAAATCCAACAGTGAATATTCCCAATTGTTTAAAATTTCGCTTTGCGGTTAATAAACCGCCTATAATTATTAAAATTGTGATGATATTTGTAATTGTTACGCCAAATGATAATGCTGCAAAAAATGAAATTAAAATAATATTAGAGAATGTTGTTTTGTCAGATTGAATTTCTTTTATTAAAAGGTATAAAATAATTGTTAGATAAAGTGCAGTAATTACATAAACGTCAAATGAGTAAGAAAATATTATAAAACAGTAACTAAAACCAAGTATAAGCGTAATTATAATATTTAATGGAATAATATTGTTAATTTTTGAAATTGTTTTATGGAAAAAGAAAATAGTGAGAGATGTTATAAACGTATAGATAATTAGTAGATTAAGTGCGTAATTTTTAATAAACAAGCTTAATATATCATATATTGGGTATAGTGGTGTTATTGCATAAGGATGAAAACGTTTTGGGATTGCATATATAACGCTGAATATCAGGAAATTACTATCTCCTATTAAAACCCAGTCACGTTTTATCAAATTTATATTTAATACTGTGTGACAATTAAGCAAAAAATAAACAATAAAAAATCCAACAGCTAGAATAATCGGGATTTTATTTTCAATTGCAAATTTTTTTAATTTTTTCTTTGTTAAATTTGGAATAACAATTAAAAATAATATAAAATAAAAAAGGATTGAATATAATAACGCATTGCGGCTTAATGATTTGATGATGGAATAGTCAGTAAGAATTGATTGAGATTTAATGTATATGTTGAATACATCACCTTTTTTAGCATTTAAGTTAATTGTTTTTTTGTTCTTAGCTGAATTAAGATAATCTACATTATTTATCCTAAATTCAATATATTGAATTCTTTTGCCAAACCAAGTATATTCCGGTAATGTTAATGTAATATTTCCATCAGTATTCGTTTTTATTTGTGCTTTGAAAGGTTTTAAACCTTCTCTGCTATTGCTAGTTCCGGGGGGGGGGGGCAAAGACGAGCGCATTTTTGAGATATTTTTTATTATTTTTATTAATTAAGTAAACGAAAATATCTCTATCTAATTCTGATGTGAACTCTATATTATGAACATCTGATTTATAATTAGTATGTTTTGTTACGGAATTAGTGTTATCGAAATAAACTTCCATACCAGCAGGTTCTTGTAAAGGTGTTTTGTTTTTCCAATATTTGGATTTCATCCACCAGTGAGGGGTCAGGGCTGTCATAATTATTGCTAAAATAAACGATATAATTACAATATTTTTATGAGTTGAGATATAATTTTTAAAAATTAAAAAATTATTATTAATCTGCTCTTTAAAGTTATACATAGTCCCACTATCCCTAGTATTGAAAAGTATGGTGGCCCCGGCGCGATTCGAACGCGCGATCTTCGGTTTAGGAAACCGCTGCTCTATCCTGCTGAGCTACGAAGCCTCATACTTTTTCGATTTTTTCAAACCGGCTGTCAACCATGTTTATTATAATATAAAAATTTATATTATTCTTGATATGATATAATTTTTTTTATGAATTTGTCTAAAAAAGAAATTATTGATATTTTAAAATCAGATGATGCCGGTATATTAAAAGAAGCAAATAAAATTCGCCGTCAATATGTAGGCGATGGAGTGCATTTGCGCGGATTAATAGAATTCTCAAATATCTGCAAGCGAAACTGTCTTTACTGCGGGCTTCAATCCCAAAATAAATTCGTGAAAAGATACAGACTTTCTAAGTCTGAAATTCTTGATATTGCAAAAAAAGGCGTTCATGACGGATTTAAAACTATTGTTCTTCAATCTGGCGAAGATGATTTTTACACAACCGGCATGCTCTGCTCTATAATTTCTGATATTAAAGAATTAGGCGCTGCGATTACATTAAGCATTGGCGAAAAAACTTTTGAAGAGTACAAGTCATATAAGGATGCAGGAGCTGACAGGTTTTTGTTAAGAATTGAAACTACTGATGAAAATTTGTATAGAAAAATGCACCCTTATGCAGATTTCCAAAATAGAAAACGTTGTTTATTTGATTTTAAAAAACTTGGTTATGAAACGGGTACAGGCTGCCTTGTAGGGCTTCCTGGACAGACATTGGACTCTCTTGCTGATGATATTTTATTTTTTAAAGAACTTGACGCTGATATGATTGGTATAGGCCCATTTATTCCGCATCCGCAAACGCCTTTGAAAAATGAACAGCCTGGAAATCTCGATTTAGCAGTGAAAGTTATGGCTGTAACGCGTATTTTGCTCAAAGATATAAATATTCCGGCAACAACTGCAATGGAATCGTTAAGAAAAGACGGCAGACTTTTAGCTTTGCAAAGCGGCGCCAATGTTGTTATGCCTAATTTAACTGATGAATATCATAAAAAAATGTATGAGATTTATCCGAATAAAGTAAGTGTAACCCGACTGGAACTACAGGAAAATCTTGCAAAAATCGGACGTTATATCGTAACTGACAACTGTGGATTTAGATTTTAAATAAATTTGTCTAATGCGATTGTCTTGTTCGCTCGCATTTAACGGGTCTGCGGATTTTCTTTTTCAGAAGTTCTCTTCTTTCAAAGAAAACTCCTCCGCCCTCAGCTCGCTCACGTCGAACGCTAATGGCATTCTAATACGCTATCAATACATCAAAAAAGGTCAATATCACAAGATATCGACCTTTTTTGTGCCTGATGCGATTCGAACGCACGACCTTTTCCTTCGGAGGGAAACGCTCTATCCAACTGAGCTACAGGCACATTAC
>CALUYN010000031.1 GCA_944325025.1 Candidatus Gastranaerophilales bacterium
TAGAGTCGTTCTCTGTTGGTTAATCTGCTGCCCTTCATATTCGGTATTTGTTTTTCTTGCAGTCAGTCCTAAGAACCGAGCCTGCGAAGCTGCCATACCCATGACATGTTCCCTTTCGTTTTGTTTCCTTGACATGCATGTCGGCAGCTTTGGGTGATTTCTTTAATTTTTTGACTTATTTTGTTAAGATTTTGTAATATTTAAGGCTGAAATGCAGATATATCTTTAAAGTATTCTGTGTGATTTTGTTAACAATTTTGCTTCAACTCTTTCTTTAATAGCGCCTTGCGGTTCATAGTAAGGTGATACAGTCATGATTTTGGCAGCTATATCAGGATAGTAGTATATAAATCTCAGTTCACTTGAAGTTAAAGGCTTTTGGGTGTGAACGTTTGCGTATCTAGCAAGTTCAAGAATATTTCTTGCTTCATGTTCATCCTTAAATTCAATTTCAAGATTGTTATATACGTTTCTAAAACCTTTAATCCCGCCGTATTCGCCGGTCGTAATCATTCTTCCTGTTTCAATAATTTCAGGTTCACCTCTGCCGAGTTCTTCAAAGTCGTAGAGTTCATAGTTCCTGCGGTCTTTTAAAGCTCCGTCAGCGTGTATGCCAGATTCATGCGCAAAAGCATTATCGCCGACTGCAGGCTGATTAATCGGTATTGGAACCCCAAAAGCGTATGAAGTATATTTAGCAAGCTGCCAAATTTTACTCAAATCAATGTTAGGGTCGATTTCATATTTGTTTTTAAATCCTGCTGATTTAAGAACTGCAAGCAGACAGGAGGCAAGATCAGCATTTCCGGCGCGTTCTCCCATCCCGTTAATTGCAGTATTTATATATGCATCAACTCCTGCATCAATTGCGGCTTTTGCTCCCATTACAGAGCATGCTGTTGCCATGCCAAGATCATTGTGGAAATGTAATTCTACAGGCATATCTATAGCTTTTGCAATTTTATAAATACGGTCGTAAGTTGTCTGCGGGTCTTCATAACCTAGCGTATCGCAGTATCTAAAACGTTTTGCTCCGCATTTTTTTGCTTCCAGTGCATATTTTATAAGAAAATCAATGTCACTTCTTGAAGCATCTTCTGCATTCACGCCAATGATTTCTGCTCCGTGTGACACAGCGCATTCAACAGCCTCGCAGGCCATATTTATAATATCTTGCGGAGTTTTTTTGCCCATGTATTTGCCGTTAATCATTTGTTCAGAAGTGGATTGAGAAAGATTAAGATTTTTCAGCATTGGAACATTTTTAAATGATAGTTCAACATCTTCGGCAATGCCTCTCATCCAACCTGATAGTTTAGTTGTTGATATAACCCCTCTTTCAACAAGCTCAAGGTTCCCGTTAAGGTAATTAATTTCGTGTTTTGTTGTCGGGAATCCGAATTCTGATTGAGTAATACCCATATCATCAAGCATGATATTAATAATAGTCTTTTCAAGTTTTGCAAGACCTAATCTTGAGGTTTGAACCCCGTCCCTGTTCGTTACATCAACAAAATAAATTTTATTTTTACTCATTAAAACCCTCTAAAAATCTAATACGCATATATGTTTCTTATCATAAATAACTTGCATTTTTAAGCTATATTATTTACAATGTTTAGTATGGAACCTTTTTTTAGTTCTGTCAAGATTTTTATAAATATTATTTTATTATGAATAACACGAAACAACTTGAAAAGAAAATAAATAAAGAATATAAAACAGGAAATGTGAAAAATGCAATAGAGCTTTGCCAGATAGGTCTGCAGGATGATCCGACAAATGCTGATTTGCATGTGCGCTTAGGTGATTTGTATTTGGCATGGCATCTTGATATCTATAATTCATGCCAGTATATTGATGAAGCTATTACTGAGTATCAAAGAGCTTTAGAAACTTATATTGATTCAGCAGAAATTTATTTTAAAATAGGGCAGGCTCACTATTTTAAAGGCGATTTAGATAAGGCAATCAATTATCTAGATATGGCTGTTGAAAAGAATTCAAAGCTTGGAAAAGCTTATTATCTGCTTGCACAAACCTATACCAAAAAGGCAAGATTTTTAGAAGCATCATTAAATGCTAAAAAAGCAATAAAGGTCATGCCGTTTGCTAATTCGTGTGCACATTTTTTGTTGTCAAATCTTTATAATGTTTCTTCTGCAAGAAGTATAAAAAATTATTTGCTTTCAAAGTTTGAATTTTTGCTTTCTTTGCTGACACTACCTTTTGATAAAATTGCTCTAGGAAATGTTGCAAAGACTTTGTCTTATTTGAAGTTTTTCCCAATTTTGCTGAAAGGGGCTTATCTTGTTCAGTTTAACAAAATGAGTGAAGCTTTGGAGGTATATAGTGAAGCAATAGAAAAGGCACCCGGTTTTACTCCTCTTTATTGTTTAACCGGAGATATATACAGAGCTTTGGGGCAGTTTGATGATGCGATAACTGAGTATAAAATGGCGATTTGGCTTGACAGTTTGAATATTCCTGCGTACAAGCATTTATGCCAGGCTTACGAAGAACAGGGCGATTATGACAGTGCTGTTGAAATATATGAGAAATTAATTCAAATAATGCCTAATATGCCCGACGTTCATTCAAATCTTGCAAATATTTTATATGTGAAAGGCGATATTGACAATGCCATTTCACATTTTCAAACAGCTGTAACCCTAAATCCTAAAAAACAGTGGACTAGTATTATAAATCAGACTTTAGGGTTTGTCTTTCAAGAGTCCAAGCAGGATTTGAATGCTGCAATAAGCTCTTATCAAAGTGCTTATCTTTTAACTCCAAAAGATATTGATATTTATGTAAATTTAGGCAGTGCTTTCTATGACAAAGAAGATATTGAAAACGCGCTTCAGGTTTACAGGAATGCATTGGATTTAGACCCGCAGAATGCAAAAATTCACTGTAATCTTGGATTTTTATACTGGGGTAAAGGGGATATTGATGAAGCAATAAAAGAATATGAGCTTGCAATAGAATTTGATAAAAATTATGACATTGCTTACAATAATCTTGGTGTAATTTATCTTGATGATTTAGGACGTGTGAAGCAGGCTATTGATTTATTCAAAAAATCTGTTGAATGTAACCCGAATTATGCACTGGCTCATTTTAATCTCGCACGCGCGGTTGCAATTACCGGCGATAAAATCGAAGCTGCAAAGTTATATCAGATTGCGCAGGATATAAATAAAATTACAAATGAAATTGATCCTCAGGATATATTAGATAAAATAAACGCATTGTTCAATTAGTAAAAGGATTTTTATGGGGTTTCGTATAATTGGCAGAAGAATTTCATTTGTAATTGGAAGTATGAACATGTCCTATTGCTTTCGGGGGGGGGGCAAAAATAAATTTATTACTCTCGGCGTAAATTGTTTTCCAAGAACTAAATTAACTAAGTTTGGATTAAAAGCAAGAAAGTCAGAGGGAGAATTGAGTTATCCTTTTGATTTGTGTGCTATACCGTTAAAATCTGTTGCAGAAATTTTAAAAAATGATTTTTGCGACTATTTTGATGATTTATCATTTGACAAAGAATTGAATATTTGGGTAAATAAAAAATATTCAATAAAATATTTTCATGATAAAAATCTTGAAAAAGAAAAATTTTATAAACGTTATAAGGCAAGAATAGAGAATTTTAGGCAGAAGACTGCAGCAATAAAAAATCCTGTTTTTATATCAGCGATTTTTAATGAAACCTATGATAAAGCTCTTTATAACGATATATCTCAATCTCTAAGAAAATATTGCGGCTTGGATAAGGATTTTAAATATCTTGTGGTAAATATAAAAACTAAAGTTGATATTGAAAATCATTTCTGACGGTAATATTTTTTATAAAGAAATTTTGGAGCCTTGCTCAAATTATTCTAATATTTGGACAGATACTTCACTTGATAAAAAAATTCCAAAAATGTATGATTTTTATAGTGAATATGTAAATTTCGTAAAAATGTTCATATAGGCTTAACTATTTGTAAATTTTGTTACCTACCTGAACCTGTTTTACATACATATCTTCGCAGGCTCCGTATCCTCTGCTTGTTGAGTCTTTGTCGTAACGGCTCATACTTGTAAGTGCTACTGTTTCGCTTTTCTCTGTATAAATGTCTACAAGATATCCGTCTAATTTAACAATATCATTCTTTTTTATACTCAAAAGCCCGCCCATAACATTAGGATTAGCCGGAATTAGGTGCGTGTGAGATATATGTGAGCTTACATAATCCAAACTCCACGGCATATTATCATACGGCGGTTTGGACTGCCAGCTCAGCCTTCTGCTAGAGCCTAATGTTTTTTTTGATTTGAACTTCCAGTGTTTATAAAGCTTTTTAGGATTTGAAGCAAGATCTCCCCATACTATTCCAATGTCCATCAGGCAGATATCGTCAAAATTATTCCGCATTACATCCCTTAGCCAAAAATTTGTATTTTTTGTTATTACAAGTCCTGATATTGAATATTCAGCCTGAAGTTTTAGTGCATATATATTCTTTTCTCCATAAGCTCTGACATATTTTTCTTGTTTAAGATTAGTTTGAACTGGCTCTTTGTCCGTTGCAATTTGTTGTTTTGTGGTTGACGATATTTTAGGAAAAGAGTATTTAATTCTGAATGTAATATCACCTAAAATTGAATTTATGACAATTAGGATTAGTGCTGCAAGGCACAGTTTGCAAAATATATCCCAAATTTTATCTAAATCCATTACAATATCCCTTTTTATACAAGAGTTTTTTCATCAGCAGTGACTTTTGTTGGAATAATAAATCCAAAAGTTGAACCTTTACCAGGCTCAGATTTTACAAAAACTTTCCCCTGGTGGTATTTTTCTATTGTTTGCTTTACAAGATGAAGGCCGAGTCCTGTACCTTTTATTGTGTGAATATTATTTTCAACCCTGTAAAATCTGTCAAAAATCTTTTTTTGATACTCCGGCGCAATTCCGCAGCCCTGGTCAGAAACAGTTATTTCGACATCATCATTTAATGTTTTTAACGATACATGGATTTCTCCGTTATCAGGCGAGTATTTTATGGCGTTTGAAAGAAGATTTGTTAAAGCTCTTTCTATTCCGTCAAAGTTAAATAAAAATTCAGGTATTCCTTCTTGTTTATCAACGGTAATTTTTAAGTTATGATCTTTGGTCAGCGGCTGTACCTGATTAACACAGCCGTCAACAACTTCATATATGCTGTTAAGAGATTTTTCCATTTGAGCGTTTGCTTCCATTCTTGAAAAATCTAATATATCATTTACCATTCTGTTTAGACGGATAATTTCCTGATTGATTGTTCCTATGAATTCTTTTTGCGTTTCATAGTCAAATTCGTTGCCGTAGTTATATAAAGTGTCAATGTAACTTCTTAAAACCGTAACAGGTGTTCTTAACTCGTGTGAAACATTTGAAATAAATGTTGATCTCATTGCGTCCATTTCGGCTTCTTTAGTCATATCAATAAGAACTATTATGTACCCTACATAATCCTTGTTTCGTGTGGTGAACATCGGTGAGATAATAGATTTGATAACTCTTTTGTCAACCTGAATATTAAATTCAAGCGGTTTGTTTTCCATTTCTTCAATTGGAGTATCTTTGAATTCTTCAATTTTATCCCTGAAACAGTAATGTCCTTCAGTGTCAATATATTGCTGAATTTTATTGTTTAGCATCTGGTTTTCTTCGAGTTCAAGGAGTTTTTGCGCATGGTTATTTACAAGTACAACATTATCATTATTGTCGCAGACAACTACTCCGTTTGCGATACTCATTAAGATTGCTTCTAATTTATTTTTTTCTAATGTAAGCTGTTCAATATTTTGCTCTTCATATAAATGCAGTCTGTTTGACATATTATTGAACGCGTTAAACAATTCTTTTACTTCTGAACTTACTTCATTTTCCTGAATTTTATATCCGAATTCGCCGCTTGATATTTTTTGAACACCTTTTTGAAGTATCCTTAGCTCTCTTGTGATTAGGTAAGTATTGATAAGGATAACAAAAGCAAATACAACCCATGCAACAGTAAAAACAAATAAGAGAGATGCTCTTGTTGTCGAAGAAATTTGGCTGATAATATTACCAGAAAGTCCGACAGTTACAGAACCAGAGTTTGTATTATCGCTTGTAATCATAGGTGAACTGACAATAATATTCGGTATTTTTTGTGAACTGTCTGTTTTAAGGTCTGTTTTGTATACCAGATTGCCTTCAGCATTTCGAAATTCAATAAATACAATGTCATTGTGTGTTTGAACTATTTTATCAGCATGATTTTTTAATGTTTCATACAGCTTTTGTTCTGGTAAATCAGAAGCGAGTTCGCTGCTTTCAATTGCCAGAACTTTTGAAACGATTTGCCCGAAATTTTGGTAGCCAAGGTTTAGTTTTTTTTGGATATTAAATATTGCAAAAACTGCAATTGCAACAATCAAAATTGTACTTAATATTAGACCAGAAATGATAAGTCTATTCTGAGTTGTTAAGCTTATCTGCTGTTTGTTCATACCTATAATTATATCACTTTCATTCTTGTCAGGCAAGTAAAAAACTCTAGTAAGTTGTAAAAAGGCAAAAAATATGTTACAATAAAAATGTTGTACATATAGCAAGGAGTAAGAAAATGAAGAGCTTTCAATGTTTTAAAAGTTTATTAGGATACGTATGTGTCGGGTGCAGCGGCTTCTTGCTCGCTCGCGTTTAACGGGCCTACGGTTGACGTCTGCAATGGTTCCACCATTTTGCCGCCAAGCCTTTGCCCTCAGCTCGCTTGCGCTACGCTGCCTCGTAATGATAAATTCTCTTCACCCTTCACTCTTCACTCTTCACTTAAAAAGAGAGTTGCATTTACCTTGGCAGAAGTTCTCATCACCCTTGGCATAATAGCTGTGGTTGCCGCGATGACAATGCCTACATTGATAAATAAGACACAAAACCGTCAGCTTCAGACTGCTTTTAAAAAAGCTTATTCTGTCCAATCACAAGCTTTGTTATTTACGAAGCAAAATTTAGGAATTGAAAATCTGAGTGCTGCTTTTGCAGTTTATGATTCTAATAATAAAGTATATTATATGGCAAATCAATTTTACAATGAGTATTATAAATATTTACAAATTAATGATAGTTGTGAATATGAAAAGCCCGTCAGAAATTACAGTAATACTGCTGATGCATATATTGACGTTGGAACTTCACAGCCAAATAAACAACTGCCAGATGGTTCATGTGCTAATGTAAAAATTAATGCTAGCACAATTAATATTACTGTTGATGTAAATGGAGCGAAAAAAGGGCCTAACAGATTAGGATATGATATTTTTGTTTTTGAAGTAAACGATAACGATGCTTTGGTGCCTAAAAAAACTTCTAAAAAATATACTGATGATGAGCTTGAAGATATTAAAAATCAGTATGATGACCAAAGCTTAGCAACTTCAGTGCCTGCACAGGCCGGCAATCCTTGTTCAATAGAATCAAGCCAAAGGGGCAACGGGCTTGGCTGTTCCTGGTATGCTTTGAATGACATTAATCCTGATGATGAAACAAAGGGATACTGGGAAAGTTTGCCTTAAAGTTATTCGGTGATATCAGCAATACTGTATTTAATAATTTTACTAAGATTATCAAGACTGAGTTGTACCTGATAGCCGATTTTGCCTGCACTGAAAATTATTGTGTCGAATTGTTCAGCGCTGACATCAATTACTGTTGTAAAAAATTTTTTCATCCCAATTGGAGAACAACCGCCATGAATATAGCCGGTTAGACCTAAAAGTTCTTTTGATTTAACCATTTCAACTGCTTTTTCCCCAACGCTTTTGGCAGCTTTTTTCAAATCAAGTTCTTTTGCTACGGGAAGCATAAATACATAATGCTTTTTTGATTTGCCGACAGTTACTAATGTTTTAAAAACCTGTTCTGGATTTTGGTTTAAAACATTAGCCACATCAACTCCGCTTATTGCATCTGTATCTGCATAGCAATAGTGATTATAAGTGATTTTGAGCTTATCAAGCTCTCGCATTACATTTGTTTTATGTTCCATAATTATCCGCGGCTGCAAATTGTTCTTGCAACATGAACACCTGATGCAGATGCTTGTATCAAGCCTCTTGTTACTCCTGCACCGTCGCCTATTGCAAATAAGTTTTTAACCCCTTCAGTTTCAAGCTCATCTGTTAATTTTACTCTTGCAGAATAGAATTTAACTTCTATACCATAAAGGAGAGTGTATCTTGAAGCAGTGCCGGGACAGACTTTATCAAGCGCCTGAAGCATTTCAATAATACTTGTCATTTGTCTGTAAGGGATTACAAGACTCAAATCCCCAGGAGTTGCACAGGTAAGAGTCGGTTTGATTATGCTTGATTTAATCCTTTCTGGAGTCGAGCGGCGTCCGTCGAGCAAATCACCGAAACGCTGAACTAAAATTCCGCCGCCTAACATATTTGCCAATCTTGCGATGTGCTGACCGTACTGGATAGGCTCTTTAAACGGTTCTGTGAATTTTTCGCTTACAAGAAGCGCAAAATTTGTATTATTTGTTGTCTTTTCAGCATAACTGTGACCGTTTACTGTTGAAATTCCATTGTAATTTTCTTGAACGACTTCACCGTTCGGGTTCATACAGAATGTTCTTACTTCATCTCCGAAAGTGGGTGAATGATAAATTAATTTTGATTCGTAAAGTTTATCGGTTAACGGTTCAAAAACAGGAGCCGGGAGTTCAACTCTTACACCTATGTCAACGGCATTGTTAACCATGCCGATTTTATGTTTAGCAAATTCCTGGGTAAGCCAGTCTGCGCCTTCTCTGCCCGGAGCTATAATTGTGTATTGAGCGCTGATAGTTTCTCCGTTGTCAAGAATAATGCCTTTAACCTGTTCATTTTCAACGATAAATGACTGTGCTGTTACATTATTTAAGATAGTTATGCGTTCATCAAGATAGTCCTGCATATTCTTTAAAACGTCAAGACTTCTTTCTGTACCAAGATGTCTTACAGGAGAATGTACTAGTTTTAATTCGGCGAGAACTGCCTGTCTTTCGAGTTCTCTGAAAACTTTCATATCAGTACCAAACACTTCATCAGTGGCGCCAAAATCAAGATATAGTTGGTCTGCATAAGCAATTAAATCTTCAACTTTTTTCCTGTCCATATAATCAACGAGGTGACCGCCAACGTCAGGTGTCAGTGTAAGTTTCCCGTCAGAGAATGCGCCTGCTCCGCCCCAGCCGCAAAGGAGCCCGCATTTTTTGCATGATGGACATTTTTCGTAACCTTCACGCAGCAAACATTTTCTGTTTTCAATTTTTTGTCCTTTTTCAATTAAAACAACTTTCCAATCAGGTTTTAGTTTTGTTATTTCTAAGGCCGCAAAAATTCCTGCAGGTCCTGCGCCGATAATAGCTACGTTGTACATCTCACATATCTCCATATCTTAATTATTCCAAACCAGTTAAGTATAAATTAAACAATTATATTTTTAAAGTGTTTGTGAAGATTTTGTTAAGCATCTACAGGTTTGAAGTTAATGTCATCAAGAGTCATTTTAAAGTTGCTCTGACCATATTTTTTATTACTAATCATATTAACATGCATTACTACAGGTTTGCCTGTTTTTATTTTAGTTTTAGGGTCAAATCCTTCTTTAATGCGTAATTTGACAGAGCGCATGAAGTTCCCTATGACAAATCTGTAATAGTGTTTTGCAGCTTGAAGGTCAAAGCTGTTATTGATTTTTCGCGATTTACAGGCTACTTTTTCTGTTCCGATGGATTTCCCGAGTTCATTCAATTTTTCAGCCTGTGCTCCTGTAAATAAAAAGCTCCCTGCCTTGTCAAAAATACATCTGAAATAGTCTGAAGGCTGAATATTCTTTTTATTTTTTCTTTTCGGGTAGCCGTTGAAACCGTACTCAATCTTGTAATCCGGATCATATTTTGCAAATTCTCTTATTATTTTTAAATTTTTACTGTCATTTTTTGCAGGTCCGGCAAGAGCTGCTGTAAGCTTGTGGGTTGCGTATTTCAAATGCTGCGGATTAAATGTTTCCATTCCGTCAATAAACACACGAAGCGGCACAACACTTGTAAATGAAATACTGTTTGATTGTGCAGAATTTATGGCAGAAATCATAAAAAATACCCCTTTTTTTAATTTTATAAAACGCCTGATAATTTTTTTTGCTATTTCATTAAATTTTTATCTTTAAATGGTTTTTTCTTTGAAGACTTTGCATGGTTTATATTTGTTATTAAATCTTTTATCTCGTTTGAGTCATAGATATTTTGCGCTTCTTTTGCATAAATTAAAGCTTTGTCAAGTTTGCCGTTATTCATATATAATGCAGCAAGGTTATAATTTGCCATATATTTTTCATTATCTGATTTTGCAAGTTCAAGGGCTTTGTTCATGGCTTTTACTGCTTCATTTGTTTTGTTTAATTCCGCGTATGCAATCCCTAAATCTATGTATCCTCCTGCAATGTCAGGTGCATTTTTTATGTAATTTTTAGCTTCTTCAAGCTTTCTTGACGAAATATCTTCCGAGCTGCCAAGAACTATCGGCGCATATATTAAACCCTTTGTATCCATCTGTTTGAGTGGTGTATTTGTAATATCTGGTATAAGTTTATACAAAAGTTTTATAGTATTTATATCTTTAGATGAAAGATACTGAAAAGAACTTCTGTATGGAGAATAAAAACTGCTGTTTTCCGTTGTCATGTACATTAAATCTTCCGAGCTGTAGCTGTGCCCCATAATTCCAAGCGCATGGCCTATTTCATGCAGGATTGTATTATATAATTCCTTGTCTGAAAAATAGTTACCGTAAGGATCTTTATCATATAAAGATATTGTCATTTTCTTTAAATTTGAACCTTTGTATTTTGGAGTTGTAAAACCTACAACATATCTGCATACCTGACCTTCGCATACGTTATCGGGCAGCGGAATTATATCTACAACGATATCAGCTTCTTTTGCATTTTGAATTTCTTCAAATTTTAGAAAATCTGCGGCAGTCTGCCATTGAGCAAAGGCTTCCAAAATTTCTGTTCTGTAATAGGGCGGAATATCTATATTGCTATTGTCTGTAATTGCAATTTTTAGAGGAAAAGTTTTTTCATCCCATCTTATAATTCTGTTATCAAGCGGAACCTGTTCAATATAGTGCTCACCTATATTCGCAAGTATATTGTCCTGCCAATGTGAAATTTGCATTTCTGCAAGCTGTCTTGCGCTGTCGTCTTCTTTGCTTTCGGCGATTTCAAAAAGATATTTTTGTACTTTTACTGTCGGAGAAAGCTTTGTGAGTGCCTGTACATAGTAATATCTGTAGTTTTTATTATGGTGGTTTAGTGTATAAGCTTTTCGTAAATTTTTATAAGCTTTGACGTATTCTTGAGTTTTAAGGTAGTGCTGTCCCTGATGGAAGAAAAATATTGGAAGCAGTTTGTAAAATAGTGCAAATACAATTGCAAATATACATATAGAAACTGTAATAAGCCTATGCGTATTATTTTTCGCTGTCATTATCTTTAATCCCTTTATCAATTTCCAAAATTTTTGCAAGAGATCGTGTATCACCCTTCAGCTTAAAATATTCTGCAAATTTAGGAGTTGTTTTAAGATTAAAACTTCTGCCGTTTTTATCTCTGGTTTTTGCAACAAGTCCTTTTTCAACAAGCTCCTGAACATGCTCATAAGCTGTTGACCCTCGTAATTCTTTTAAATCAGTCTGTCTTATAGGCTCTTTGAGAGCTATAACTGAGAGGGTTCTTAAAACTGCAGGCTTCAAATCAACCGGACAAAGAAGCTCAACAAGATCCATGTAATCTTCTTTTACCTGCAATATATAGCCATTTTCATCATCAATTTCCAGAGCGCCTTCGCGGGTGGAATAATCCATGATGAGTTCTAATATCGCTTCTTCAATTGTTTCTGTATCTTCTCCGAGAATTGTTGCGATTTCATCTAGAGAAACTGCGCGTGCTGTGATAAATAAAACTGCTTCAATTCTCGATTTTAACTGTTCGGTGTTCATTATTGTTAACCTTTTTGGTCATTCTTTCTTTTTAAAACGTCATTCTGAACTTGTTTCAGAATCTTATTTACTTGTTTTTTAAGCATCAGCTGCTTGTTTTTCTCCGCCTTTTACCACATACAAGTCTGAATAAAATTCATCCTGTTCCAAATCATAATCAGTTTCGGCAGTCAGAAATAAAAGTGCAATATATGCGCTAATTCTGTCCATACCCAGAAGTGTCAATTCGTTTAATTCTATTTTTTCATTTTTTTCAAAGATTTGTCCGAGATTTTCTTTTAATGTTAAAACGCAGCTTTCAATATATTCTTCGTGAGCTAAATTTACAATATCATCAGGAGTAAGTCTGGAATATGATTGAACTCTTCTTTTTGCACGTTCATGTGCGCTTTTTAATGATTGTCTTTGTTCTAATTTTTCGTAAAATTGCAGCTGTCTGATTAAGTCTTTCAAAGTGACAACTCTATTGTGATTTAATCTGACACTTGTGCGTCTTTGAAGAACTTCATCAATAGAAATTACGTTGTTTGTCGGAACATAATCATCTTCTCCGTAATCAACAATAAAACCGTCGTCATCGTATTCAATATTGTCTTGTTCCGGCTGTTCAAACTGCATTATATCAATGCCTTCAAGCACATTTGATTTAAGTTTCAAAAGGACTGCAGCGAAAAGAAAAGTTCTTCCTGTCACTCTGAGGTTTTGAGATTTCATCTGAACCATGTGTGCAAGATATTTGTCTGTAACATCAACAATATCAATGTTCCAAGGGTCAATTTTACCTGCTTTTGCCATATCAACAAGAATGCCGATACCTTCACTTTTTGGCTTGCCGTCTTTTGATAAGCCTAAATCAGGTAAATCCATATTATAATTTAATACTGCCTCTGTACTCATATATCCTGATTATTCGTCCCTTAACTTGATACCCGTAACTTTAGTTATACCTTTTTCTTTTTGGGTTACACCTAAAGTTCTATTAGCTGATTCTATCATAGGTTTTCTGTGACTAACTACTATAAATTGCGTATCTTTTGACTGGTTCTGCACCATTTGGGCGATACGTTCAACATTCATTGTGTCTAAGCTTGCGTCAACCTCATCAAATGCGTAGAAAGGAGATGGCATATAACGCTGAATTGCAAAGACAAACGCAAGAGCTGTCAGAGATTTTTCTCCGCCAGACATACTTTCAAGCCTTTGAAGTTTTTTATCTCTAGGCTGCGCCTCAATTGTAAGTCCGCCTGACAATGGATCATCAGGACATTCAAGTTTTAATTCCCCTTCACCTTCTGAAAGCTGATGGAAGACTTCTTTAAAGTTTTCGTTTATGTGGTTGTAGGTTTTCATAAACGTTTCTTTTTTCAACTGTTCATATCCTTGCATTCTCTCTAAAATTTCTTTGCGTTCTTTAGAAAGTGTTTCTATTTGTTCTTTTAGTTCGCTTTGTCGGGCTAGAACTTCTTCATAGGCCGCTAAAGCACGCATGTTAACATCGCCAAGTTCTGCCATACGGTTTTCAAGACGTTTGATTTTTGAAGTTATTTCATCAATTGAAATTTCAACTGGTTCAAGTTTGCTTACATCTTCTCCCGCATCTTCAAGGTCTTTTTTTGCACTCTCTAATTGAGGCTCAAGTTCACGTCTGCGGGCTTTAAAAGATTCTATCTGTTCTGCAATTCTTTCAATATCTGCACTTCTTATATGTTTTTGTTTTTCAAGTTCGATAAGCTCATTATTAATATCGTCGCGTTCTTTAAGAAGTTTGCCTAATTTCTCTTCTATCTGGACTATTTGTTCGTGGAGATCTTCCATTTTTTTATTTAATTCAACAATATCATTTTTGTAACGGGTTTTATCTTCTTCAAGTTTAATGTTGTTGTGTTCAATATTTGTAATTTCTTCTTCTTTTGTTTCAATAAGATTTTTATGGAATGCAATCTGGCGGTCAAGTTCATTTTTGTCGTTGTTAGCATTCATAAGGTTGGCTTGAAGCCGTTTAATCTCGTGTTCAACGCCCTCTGTTTTTTCTTTTAAATCTTTTAAATCTTTATCGTTGATTAATTTTTCAACTTCTTCAATTTGTTCCTGACAAATTGCCATATCATCATAAATTTTGACATTTTTTTCTTCAAGTTTGTCAAGTTTTTTGTTGAGATCAACAATTTGCGGTTCTGTTTGAGCAATGAAATCTGATTTTTCTTTAAGAATATTTTCGCTGTTTGCAAAATTTTGGTTCATATTGTCAAGTTCTGCTTTTGATTTTGAAAACTCACTCATTGCATCTGAATATTTTGTTCTTACATCTTCAAGCTTTTCTTCCAACGAAGTCTTTTTATTTTCAAGAGAACCGAGCTTTTGTTCCATTTCTTTCAAGCGTTCTTTGAATGTATTCAATTCTTCATCATCATTCTGACTGAAGCTTAAACCTGTTCTTAGACGCGTTCCGCCTGTCATTGAACCTGATTTTTCAAGCAGTTCGCCCTGTAAAGTTACCATTCTGTATCTGCCGATGAGTTTTTTTGCGGATTCCAAATCCTCAACTACAATCGTATCGCCTACTGCATAATAAAATGCGTCAATATATTCATCGTCAAAATCAACTAGATTAATTGCAAAATCAATTACGCCTCTGTCTTTAGGAAGCTGCAATTTAGAAGGTGCTTTTTTAATTTTGTTAAGAGGAATAAAAGTTGCCCTGCCTGCGTTTGATGATTTTAAAAGCTCAATTGCAACGGATGCCACATGCTCATCATCCACGACAATATGCGCCATTCTTCCGCCGAATGCCACTTCCATTGCTACAGAATATTCTTTATCTACAGTTCCGAGTTTTACAAGCGGAGCGTGTACACCTCTAAGTTTTGCATTCATTACTGTATCTATTGCGCGTCCGAAATTAGCTTCTTCTGCAGCCTGTTTTTTTGCTTCCATTGTGGAAATTTTTCTGTATGCCATCTGGATATTGTAATTTAAATCATTTATTTCATTTTTTGTTACATCCAGATCGTGCATTGCATTCTGCTGAATGATTTTAAAATCGCTCATTTCTTTTTGAAGCTGTTCAACAAGGGTTTTCTTTAAGTCCTGATTTGACGCAAAGTTTGATTTCATTTCGTTTAATTCATCAAGTTTTGCCTTTGCTTCATCAAGGTCGCGCTGAAGATTTTTTAGTTCGCTTTCAAGCGGAAGTTTTGTTTGAATTAGCTTTGTTTCTTCATCTCTTAAAGTTTCAAGCTGTTTTCTTAAATTATTTCTTTTTTCAATATGCTGATCGGCCGTAGCATTCAGCCCTGTCATATCTTCTAAAATCTTTTTTAATTCAGCTTCTCTTGTAGAAATATTGCTTTTTATCCCTGCAATTTCGTCATCTTTGAGCTGAATTTTTAGTTTAAAATCTTCTATTTTCTTTTTAAAGCCTTCAATACCGTTTTTGGCATTTTCAATAGAGCGCAGACCATCATGAATTTGTTTGTCGGCGTAATTTGAGGCATTATTCTTTCTGTCAATTTCTCCTTTCAGCGCTTCTTCCTGCTTTTTTAATTCAATCTGCTGCGCTTCGCCTTTTTCTTTTACAAGTTCCGATACTTCCTGATATTTCTGTTTAATCAGGTTTAATCTCTCGTCAAGGTCTTTATTTTTGACTTCTTCTTCTTTTTTCTTTTTTGTGAATTCTAAAATATTTTCATGCGCCTGTTCAAGGTTACGTTTCAAATCAAAAAATCTGACTTTATTGACCTGACTTTCAAGCGACTGTTTTTCTTCTCTTAATTTCTGATATTTGAGCGCAACTTCTCGCTCTTCTTTAAGCTGTTCTAGGCGATTGTCTACTTCGTTTAAAATTACGTTTGAGCGTTCAACGCGCTGTTCAACTGTTTCAAGTTCACCTGTTGCCTGTTCTATTCTTCTGTCAAAATCTGCAATACCTGCTATTTCGTCAATGATTTTACGGCGGTTTTTTGGCGAGCAGTTGGTAATACCCATAACGTCGCCCTGCATCATTACGTTATAGCTGTTAGGGGTAACATTATATTTTTCTAAAATTGCATGAACATTGGTAAGAGTTGTTACGCTGTCATTTACGTAATACGTGCTGGCATATCCCTGAGAAGTCTTTCTTATTTTTCTCCCGATGCTTAAATCTTCGCCGTTTTCTGTATCACCGAATGTTACTTTTACAAAAGCTTCATTTCTTTTTGTATAAGTTGAGATAAAGTGGGATAAATTTTCAGCACGCAGTTCACTTGCATTTGCAAGCCCGAGTGCAAAAAGTACGCTGTCTATAATATTGCTTTTGCCTGAACCATTAGGCCCTGAAACAGTCGTAAACCCTTTAAGCAATGGGATTTCTGATTTATTGGCAAATGATTTAAAATTATCTATCTCAAGTTGTTTTATGTACATAAATTCCTACCAAGTCTTATTCTTATTGAACAACAACTTTTTCAGCATGTCAAAAGGTTAAAGAAATCTTTACGTTTTATGTTAGATGCTAAGATGCAGCGATGCATGGAGGCAAAGTCTTTATCTTAAAAATTATCATTGCTATATGGTGCGATTAATGTTATTATAAATTTATGCTTGATTTTAAGGAATTTAACGATAAAGAAAGAGAGTTTTATAATCAGGATTTTTCTGCGGTTAACGAATTATTAAAAAGAATTCGTTATTCTTTGTGTGACGGCAGCTTATTAAAAATAGATGATTTGGATTTGTTAGGTATAGTCGATTTTAAGCCTGATGAAACTTTGACGTATATTACTCTTTTTCAATCCGGCAGAAAGTTTATCCGCTATGGAAGCAGAAAATCTAATTTTGAAGCGACATTGAACCGCGATATTGAAATGCTCCGTAAAAATAAGGAGTTTTCAAACTTTGCTGTGGCTGATGAAAATGCGTGCCGCATAATGATTGAGTATGTTATAGATCGTAAGAAAATCAAGCCTTCAGAGCTTAATATGGAACGTTTTGACAACGGCAGGTTTGAAATAGGTATAAACGGACTTGAGCTAAGAAATGAAGGTGTTTCTTACTATTATATGCCGACAGATGCTGTAACTTTAAATCATTTGGGAATGCGCTCAGTCCTTAATACTATTGTAAAAAAAACTCCTATCGGGAAAATGACAAACAGTATCTCGCAAAGACTGAAAATTTTGTCTGCTTCTAAAACCTATGAATATTTTCTTTTCCGCTCAAGAGCTTTTATAACATTTAAAGATACCTGTATTCCGCTTTACCGCGGGAATATTTTGTATAATGATTTCAGCTATGATATTGTTTATAATCAGGTTATAAAGTCGTCAGAGTTTTTGCTTGACAATATGTATGAGGATGGAAGATTTCTTTATTACTATGACTGCACGGATGATACAAGAAAAGACCATGAACATCCGACAAGAAAAGAAGATAATTTGTATTATAACGATTTAAGACACTGCGGGGGAATAATTTCTCTTATCAGAGCTTACCAGTTAACGTCTGATGAAAAATATATTACAGCTGCAAAAAAGGCAATAGATTGGAGTATTTCAATTACAAAAGAGCATGATACACAGTGGGGGAAAGGGTATTATGCTTTTTATAACAGAAAAGCAAAACTCGGCGGCACCGGTGTTTTGCTTGTTGCTCTAATGCAATATAGAAACTTTACAGCTGACAAGACTTATGATGAATATATTAAAGGTTATGTAAGGCATATCTTGAGCCGTGTTTACAAAAACGGTGAACTTTTAGGCTATTACATTCATCCCGAATTTCAAAACGGTCAGCCGCTTATTAATATGACGGATGAAGAAAGAAAAGCAACTTTTTCTTTCTATTATCCGGGAGAAGCTCTGCTCGGGCTTGCTCTTTTTGCAAATAATTTTTATGATGATGAAAAACTTGTAAAAGAAACAAGAAAAATATCTAAAAAAGCTCTTGATTGGATTGTTGATGAAAGACCTGAGATTTATGCTGATTTATTTACGGCACTGCCATCTGATGCGTGGCTTATGCAGGCAATTGAAGAATGGGTGAAGGATCAAAATTTCAGAAAACAAAATTATATAAATTTTGTATTTACTGATGCAAACACTATGATGGAGAAAATGTACGGTCGCGATGATTCACCTTATATTGATTATGAGGGCGGATATTATTATAATTACGGCGATCACTATTATCCTGACGGCGCCCGCTCTGAGGGACTCGTTGCAGCTTATTATCTAGCTGATTTTCTCGGAGAGGAAAAACTGGCGCAAAAGCTTTTAGCAGCGTGTAAAAAAGCAGCAAAATCCCAATTTTCTTTATTCAACTGTGAAGAAAACAATTACTCCCATAAAAATCAAGCCCGCTCTTTGTATTCTATAAGGTTTAAAGCAACACGGCAATGGATAAGAGTTGATTCTATACAGCATGTTGCCTGTTTCTTTGCAAGATTATATAAAGCTGAAAACTAAAAAAAAACGACCTGTTGGCCGTTAGATTTAAAGGGAAAGGAAACAAAATTTATCAAATTTATAAAAAATTTTTACAAAGTTCTGAGTGTTGGATGGAACGGCTACGTCCCTCTTTAGTTTAGACTTTATAATTTTTACAAAGCCCTGAGTGTTGGATGGAACGGCTACGTTCCTTTCTTTAGTTTAGACTTTATAAGTTCTACAAAGCCCTAAGTGTTGGATGGAACGGCTACGTCCCTCTTTAGTTTAGACTTTATAATTTTTACAAAGCCCTGAGTGTTGGATGGAACGGCTACGTTCCTTTCTTTAGTTTAGACTTTATAAGTTCTACAAAGCCCTAAGTGGTGGATGGAACGGCTACGTTCCTACCCGAATGTTTTGAAAGTGGATTCAGTGTTCTTTTCGATAACTTTTTGCACCGCATCCATTTCTGTTTGAATAGCGTCTTGTTCAGTATCAAGTTGTTTTAACCTTAATTCAAGGTTTTTGTCTTGCGCCTGAATAATTTCGATTTTAGCGTTAATTTGATCAATAGCTTGATCATATTCTTGTTTATCGAATTCATACTGGTTCATCGCATCTTCGTATGCATCCTGATCAGTAACAGTAGTAGTTGTTAATGCATAAGTAACTTCAGTTTGTCCGTCAGCGCTCGGAATAGTAATGTTAATGTATCTTCCGGAGCTGTCTTTTTCTAGTCTGCATCCTTCAACGGCTTTTACTTCTTCAGCTTTCGTTTCAGCTCCGATAGTATAGCAGTTGATGTTTGACTGCGAATTACCTTTATCATCGTAGTTAGCTTGTTCTAAATCATCTTGTTTGTAGAAATACGGCACATATTCTCCTGTAGAAGAGTTTTTGATGTATCTAACAAGATAATCATCATCACCGTATTTAAGTTTAAGCATTTCAAGATATTCTTGTTCTTCTCTCATTAAGTTTTCTATTTGACTTTCAGAAAGAGTTTTAAGATATTCATCATCCCCGTTATATGATTTAGAAACTTTTTTAGGTGTGTTCTGAGCACTTACAGGTGAACTCATCCAACTATTACCTATTACATTGGTTTCAATAGACCACAAATCATTTTTTTCATTATATGTTAGATATTTGGTTTGACCTGCTTCATCTTCATAGCTGTACCATTGAACATCACTTTGTGGCGCGTTTTGCGGCGTTTCTATCTCTTCAAGAATGTAATTGCCTAGATATTGGAAATAATTTCCGTTTTCATTTTCTGTGTATGTAAAATCTATTTCTTCCCCAATAGTTCTGAGAGTCGTAGCCCCAACTTTATAGGGTCCGTTAACTTTATCCTGTGTATTAACAATGCTAGTAGATGCAGACACAACAGAGAAATCATC
>CALUYN010000032.1 GCA_944325025.1 Candidatus Gastranaerophilales bacterium
ATATGGGCCGCAGTGGACTCGAACCACCGACCTCACCCTTATCAGGGGTGCGCTCTAACCACCTGAGCTAGCAGCCCGCAACCGTTTTTTTAGTTTATCATATGAATTTGTCAAATCAAGTCTTGCTGTTTTGCGGAACCCTTATCAGGCCTCTCGCAAAACGTGACATTTAGTCACCTTTTGCTCGGCACAGTGCTCTAACCACCTGAGCTAGCAGCCCGCAACCGTTTTTTTATTTTATCATATGAATTTGTCAAATCAAGTCTTGTTGTTTTGCGGGACCCTTATCAGGCCTCTCGCAAAACGTGACATTTAGTCACCTTTTGCTCGGCACAGTGCTCTAACCACCTGAACCGACAGCCCGTAACTTTGTCAGCAAAATTAAATCTATCATGAACATTTTTTAAAATCAAGCCTTTTGTTCATTTTATTCTTTTAATGCAAAAAGGGCAGGTTTAAAACCTGCCCTCACATAATTTAATGCCGTTTAAATTATTTTACTGTTAATTTCTTTTTAGCATCTTTATCCGAATATTTTTTAGGTGCATGGATTTTTAATACACCATGTTCAAGTTTTGCTTCTGTTTTATCAACATCTATTTCTTCCGGGAAGTAAACTGTTCTTGAAAATTCTCCGTATCTGAATTCAGATTTTTTATAAGATTTTTCATCTTCTGTTTTTTCTTCCTCTTTTTTTGCATTAATTACAATGTAATTTTTATCAATGTCGATATCCATATCTTCTTTTTTTACGCCAGGAAGTTCTGCTTTTACTTCATAATCGCGGCCTTTGTCCGAGATTTCTACAGGCATTGAATATTTATCCATTTCTTCCCAGTATGCAGCTTCAGGGAAATAGCTGTCAAAATGTCTGTTTAACAACGAGCTAATTTCATCATTCACTGTTCTTATAAAGTTTTCAGGAGCTTTTCTAACTAAAAATTTCATATCTAACACTTCCTTTCAAATAACTTACTATCAATTACATTTACATTATTTACCCTATTTGAAAGAAATCGTGTTTTTTTAACCAAAACTTAACAATTGCCTAAAATTACTTCTTATGCCAGGCTTCAAAGTTTTCAATATCCTCAAAAAGCTCGTTATAATTACCATTAAAACATACACACCTGTCATCAACAAACAACCAGCAAAGTTCTTTTGTATTTGTAACTCCGCTGATAAATTCATTCAAATTATTTTCAAGCAGCCAAATAGAAGCTAGCATTTTGTTACGGGTTGTAAAAAGTTTTATTTTATATTTTGCTGAAAGTTTTTCAACAAATTCCCTTGCTCCTTCGCGCAACGGTGGAATATAAACAGGGTTATAAGCCCCGTTATAAGTATTTATTACACCGTCTAAATCAAGAAGAATTGTCTTTTTTCTATCTGTCATATTAATACACATTATTATCTTGTTCGTGAAAGCGATAATTTAACTATACATATAAAATAGAAAAATGCAAATTGAGGAAAAGAAACAAAAAATTTTAAATTCACTTGCCAAAACCGTTAATAAATTAAGAGGCAGGCAAAGCCAGTTTATGCTTGCAAGTGAGAATGACATTTCAGCATCAATTATCAGTACGGTTGAACGTGGGCTGAAAGATCCTCAGCTTACTACTTTTTATAAATTGGCAGAAGCTTTAAATACAAGGCCTCACAAATTAATGAAAATGATTGAAGATAATCTGCCTGATGATTTCACTATGATTGACAGATAAGCTCAATATGCTACAATAGTTGCATGATTTTTGAAGAACAAATTAAAGTTAAATATTCCGAAATGGATTATAAATTAGCTTTAAAACCATCCTCTCTTTTAAACTTTTTACAGGATCTGGCAAGCGCGAATGCTGAAAGTTTGGGGTTCGGCTATTCATATATAACACCTAAAAATCTCGGTTGGTTTTTATTAAAGTACAGGATGGAATTTAGCGATTACCCTGTATCAGTGTATGATTTGACATTGAAAACAGAACCGCGCGGATGCCAAAAACTGTTTGCATACCGTGATTTTTACATCTGTCAGGGAGAAAAACTTCTTGGCAAAATTGCAAGTGTCTGGGCTGTCGTTGATATGACAACAAAAGCACTCGTTCCTGTTCAGCCTGCACTTAATAATGAGTATATGCCGCTTTTTCAAAAAAGAGAAAATGATTTAACGTTTAAAAAACTAAGATCTGTTGAAAAAATTGATATTGAAAAAACTTTTGAAGTCCGCTATGAAGATATAGATGTAAATTCTCATGCAAACAACGGCAACTATATAATCTGGGCGTTTGAACCTTTAAGTTTTAATTTCAGAAGCAGCCATAAAATAAAAACGCTTGATATTCAATTCAAAAAAGAAGTTAAATACGGCACAAATGTGCTTTCACAAATCGAATTTATAAACGATTATACTACGCTGCATTCTATAAAAAATGCCGGCACAAATGAAGATTTGTGCATTGCCGAAGTTCTTTGGGAAAAAGAATAACAAAAAAATTTTTTTTCGGGTTTTGGTAATATTACTTAAAAAATCATTGAGGTTAACCCCTTAAAATAATATAATAATAAAGCATTAAAAAACTTGAAAGGAATTATGATGGTTGCAGAAATGACTTTTCCTCAGTTAGAACGTACAATTAACCCGACACATGATATAAAGTTGTTTGCAGGACGTTCTAACATCAAACTTGCGCAGGAAATTGCCGACTATTTAGGTACCACAATAGGTCCTATGATTGTAAAAAACTTTGCAGACGGCGAGATTTATGTTCAGGTAAAAGAAAGTGTCAGAGGGGATGATGTTTTCATTATCCAGCCGTTGTGCAACCCGGTTAATGAAAATTTGATGGAACTTTTGATTATAATTGATGCATTCAAAAGAGCCAGTGCAAAAACAATTACAGCCGTAATTCCTTACTACGGCTATGCAAGACAGGATAGAAAAACTTCAGGCCGCGAAGCAATTACTGCAAAACTTGTTGCAGACTTGTTAACAACCGCGGGTGCTGACAGAATTCTTGCAATGGATTTGCATACAGGCCAAATTCAAGGCTTCTTTAACATCTTAGTAGACCATATTTTTGCAACTTCAATTTTAACTAATTATATAAAAAGTTTGAACATAAACCCTGATGACATGGTTGCTGTAAGCCCTGACACAGGCGGCGTGCAAAGAACAAGACATTTTGCCAAAGCAATCGGCTGCCCTCTTGCGATTATTGATAAACGCCGCGACAAGCACAATGAAGCAATCGCATCCCATGTTATCGGAGATGTTAAAGATAAAATCTGCGTAATGTTTGACGATATGATAGATACAGCCGGCACCATCTGTGAGGCTTCCAAGCTTTTGAAAAAAGAAGGTGCAAAAGACATATATGTATGCGCAGTTCATCCGGTATTTTCAGGCCCTGCGATTGAAAGACTAGCTAATGCACCGATTAAAGAATGTATTGTAACGAACACAATTCCTTTAGACATGGACAAAATGCCTCCAAATATTAGACAGCTTTCTGTTGCACCGCTATTGGGAGCAGCAATCGCGAGAATTCATGACGACGAATCTGTAAGTTCTCTATTTGGTTTTGAGAAAGAAATGCAGGTACAGTAAGACAAGACGTTCGAAAATTGGATTATTTATGTCATGCTGAACTCGTTTCAGCATCTCGTATCCAGGTCAAAATCTACTTAAAGATAGAATAGTAGGGTGGGATAAGCATTTGCGTTCCCACCAATCATTGCTATGCTTCTTCTCACGTTATCAATTTATATAAAGCAAAACAGGTGCGAGGGATAAGAGATTCCGAAACAAGTTCGGAATGACAATAATACCCGAGTGCATTGCCTGAATAAAGCGGCAATAAGATATGCAAAATTTGAGTGTCGGGTGGAGCGGCTACGCTGCCTCGTAATGACATAACAAATTTATGCAAAACCTGTGTTATGGATGGAACGGCTACGTTCCTTCTTTAGTTTAGAGATACAAAATTAATGCAACACCTAATGTGGCTACGTGCGTAGCACAAAAAAAAGCTATGTACATTGAAGTGCATAGCTGTTGATTAGGGATATGTGTATCTTAGTTCTCTAAGGAGTATGGTTATATATTAGCAGACGAAATTTAAAATGAAATCATAAATTTGTATGATGTTTTAAAATTTGTGCTATAATTACATTATGTTCGACAGTTTAAGCGAGAAATTACAAGGGATTATAAGCAGAACGCGCAATCAGGAGCTTACGCAGGATAATATGCAGGAAGCTTTGCGCGAAATCAGACGCGCGCTTTTGGAAGCGGATGTTAATCTGCGTGTTGTGAAAGCTTTTATCTCATCTGTCAAAGATAAAGCTGAAGGTGAAAAGGTTCTTGAAGGGGTTGACCCTTCACAGCAATTAATCAAAATTGTTCATGATGAACTTGTTAATCTTCTCGGCAAAGAGCAAAAGCCGTTGGATTTGTCAGGCAACCCAAATTTGATAATGATGCTCGGGCTTCAAGGTTCTGGAAAAACCACATCTTCTGCAAAATTGGCTGTTAAACTAAAAAAAGAAGGCAGAAAACCGCTTCTTGCTGCATGCGATGTATATAGACCTGCTGCAATTTCGCAATTACAGACTCTGGGTAAAGAAATTGAAACGGAAGTTTTTACAATTCCCGATTGCAAAGATGTTCAACAAATTGTGCGCGGTGCAATAGATTACGCTAACTCTAACGGCTATAACACTGTTATTTTAGATACAGCAGGCCGTTTGCAGATTGATACTGACATGATGGCTGAACTTCTTTTGATTGACCGAATTTTCCACCCTAATGAAAAACTTCTTGTCATAGATGCAATGACAGGACAAGAAGCTGTTAACGTTGCAGAAAACTTTGACGCGCAATTAGGGCTCACAGGTCTGGTTTTGACTAAGCTCGACGGCGACAGCAGGGGCGGTTCTGCTTTGAGTGTTTCTTACTGCACAGGAAAACCTATAAAACTTACAGGTACTGGCGAAAAGCTCAACGCGCTTGAGGATTTTTACCCTGAGCGTATGGCAACAAGAATACTCGGCATGGGAGATATTGTATCGCTTGTTGAAAGGGCGCAGGAAGTTTTTGATGAAAAACAGGCGCGCGAACTTGAAGAAAAGATGAGCAAGAACAACTTCTCTTTCAACGACTTTTTGAAAATGCAAAAACAAATGCAGGCTTTCGGTTCAATGGGCAATATGCTCGGGATGCTCGGGTTGAATATAGGAAAAGACGACAGGGATAAAATCTCTCATGAAGGGGAAAAACAGTTTAAGAAAATGGAAGTTTTTATATCAAGCATGACCCCTGAAGAACGCGCTAATCCTGATTTATTAAATACTAGCCGCAAAAAACGTATTGCAAAAGGCTGCGGCATGGATTACGCGGAAGTAAATGCCTTTATAAAACAGTTTGAACAAATGCGTCTAATGATGAAGGGCATGACTGATATGAAAGGTTTGTTCGGCAAAATGGCAGGCGGAATGCCGGATTTAAGCAAAATGGGAAATCTCGGCGGGTTCGGCGGTTTTAAAGGCAAAATGGGCAAACATGCAATGAACAAAGCCATGAAAATGATGCGCAGATTTAAGTAATTGTCCTATTTTATTCTGTTTTTGAAATAAAAATTGGAGGTTGATGTATGAAAAAGTGGTTTATTATTTTAGGGATAATGTTACTGTTTTCTTCTTTCGCATACGCAGGAGAGTTATATAGTGGTGAAAAAGGTTTATCAAATTGTGTGCAGAGCCTGAACAAAGTTTTGGCTGATAAAAGAGAGTTGTCAGGAAACGTTGAAGTTTATCTTGATATGAAATTAAACCACAGTCTGAATGCCCATAAAATTATAAGTTACGATAATAAGGAGCTTGCAGAGTTAGTTGATGACAGCCTAAAATCTCTTGAGAAATCTCCTGAGGATTTTGAACGTCCAAGGTTCAGGGGCATTGTAAATTTTATAGTGCAGGACGGAAAAGTTAAAACAGATGTTGTAAGCAGAAATTATATAACAGGAGAAAATCCAAATTCTGAAAACGCCCAATATTACAGCAGGCTTTTAAAACAACTGGATAAAGAGATAGAGCGAGCTCCTCATGAGGATTATATTGATTTACATAACATGCAGCTTGAACTCAGTATTTCAAGTCTTGGCAAAGTAAAATCCATACGTCTTATACAATCGTCAGGCGAAAGAAGTTATGATGACAAACTATGCAGCTATTTTTTAGATAAAACTTTTGACATGCCTCCTTCCGGGCTGCTAAAAGACGGATATTACAGAATAATAATGACATTCAATCCAACATCGCGAATAGTTTTGGATGAATGTAATAATTATAAAAAACAGATTACTGAAGAAATTCAAAACCAAGTCCAAAATTATACAAACCTTTTAATGGATTTAAATTTTGATAAAGAAGGCCGCGTAACTGATGTAAAATTGTACAGTAATTATGATGCGGTTAATGCGCCTAAAATCGTTTCCGAGCTCAAACAAGTGAAAGTCACTCCATATAAAGGTAAATTAAAAGGTGATACTCTAAATTTACAAATCGTAAATAATAGTACAAACAGAAATATAATTCATTACTACAACAATGAATTAACTCCTGTATTTATACAAACAGCTCCAGAGATAAATTCATTAAAATTAAAACCTGTAAAATGTCTTGTATTAATGAACAAGCACGGAAAAGTTGAGGAGGCGGTTTTGCTTCAATCTTCAGGTTCTGAAAGGATTGATAAAGATACAATAAGTGCAGTCAAATATAATTCCTACAAGGGTTATAAAACTTCTCCGACCGAAAAATTTATTTTTAACGTTGAAATTTATAACCTTAACAAATACTTGCGCGAATCTTATTTAAAATACTCAAAGACAGTTTCTTCATACACTATAGGCTGTCTTGCGCGGCTAGGGATGAAATATATGAAAACTGAAAAAGTTTATATGACAGTAAAAAAAGACGGAAGGATAAAGAAATTTGTACTTCTTGACCATAATGGCAGAGTTGTGGAGGAAAAGAGTGTTGAAGAAAAACTAAAAAGACAGACGTTTCCGAAATTTCCACCGAACATAGATGCTGAAGAGTTAGATATTCTTGTGGATTTATATGATCCGGAAAATTCAATCATGTCAAATATTATTATGAATTCAACATCAATCGGGGCGCAAATTCTTTATATCTTTTTGCAAGGTATGACTTTACGGGGGTTGTGATAATGGTAAAATATTCGGGAATGAAAGTAGCTCCGTTTCCACAAGAATTGAGTATGTATGAGGAACTTCCGTTTTCGGTCAGAATGTACCGGCAGTACAGGACAAGACCTGTTATGGGCACTCCGGGATTTATGTTCAGATAAATATAAAAAATAAAGCGGTAACATTTTGTTACCGCTTTATTGCAAGTTTTAATCTTCAAAAGGAATAGTTATAACATATTTATCGCCTTCGCGGACTTTTGTTATTGCAGAGCTGTCAATATTTTCTGAGAACGCAAATGCCTGACTGTATTTTACAATTTCCTGTCTGTGATGGCTGTTCTTTTCTCCCGCTGCGTTGATAATAACAGTGTTTCCGTCTGTTCTGACCTCAACATTTTTTTCGTTGTTATCAAAAGGTCTTAAATCAATAACAATTTTGTAAGCATCATCGGCTTTTTCAACATGAATAAATTGAGATGCCTGATCTGCCATTTTTTGCTGCATTTTCATTGTTCTTTTGTCAAGCCACTCTTGCTGTTTAAGCGCTCTGCGCTCCATTTTGTCAAAATTCTTTTCGCGCTGCATAACGGCTTTGTCTACTCTTCTCATATAGAATGAGGGATCTAATATTCTTTTAAAATGCCAATCTGCAACAACATAAAATGCTAGAAATGAACCCAAAAATACAAGCAGACCTGTTAAAACATGGCGTAGTGCCGGATGTTTGCACAAAAAACAATCGTCAAATTCTTCATGTCTATAGTTGTTTTCTTCCATTTAGAAACTCCTTTCATTATAATTACAAATACAAGTATAAAAAGTTATGTTTTTATGTCAACTGCATAATCAGGCTAATACACTTGAAAAAAAGGATTACCTGTGTTATTATGGTAGTATCAAGTGTGAAGTTGTTATTAACGGAGTATGATTATGGCTAAGATTTTAGTAACTATGCCTGATGCGTTTTTGCATAAGATTGACAATGTTGCGGTTAATGAACAGAGAACCAGAAGCGAACTTATCCGCGAAGCTTTGAGATCTTATATGAAACGTTCAAATATTAACACACAAAAAGCTGAAAAAGATGCTGAATTTTTAGAAAATTTAATCGGCTAATTTTGAAAAAGTTTTTGTACCCACTGAATGAGATTTGAAATCTCGTAAGGCTTAGGAATATATAAATCCGCACCTGCGCTCAATACCATTTCTTTATCATGGATTGATGAGGTGACAATTAATTTTGTTCTGTTGTAATCAGGATTTTCTCTTAGCTGTTTGCAAATTTCCAATCCCTTAAAATCGTCCGCATCCCCTGCATCAAGAATAATCATAGCGGGAATCGAGGGGATTTCGGATATATTTTGCAATACAGTTACGTCAAATCCCTGCAGTTCCAATATTGTTGTCAAAAGTATTCGTGTTGCTTCATCTTCTTCTATAATAAATATTTTATTGTTTGCTTCGTTTTCAACCGCATTTTCAGCTGTAATTCTCGGCCGCTCTATCAAATAATTTGATTTGCAGGGCATATCAGCCATTCTGTGAATATGTAAAAGCGCAGAAATTAGTTGATTTGAATTTTTATACTGGATAAATTCGTTTGTAATAATTCCGATTGTAGTATGCACAAAATTTGAGCGGCGTCCGGCAAATTCATCCCCGCGCATAATCATAAATCCGCGTCTGTTATCCTGTGTTGAATAGAATTTCGGCGCGACCGTATCAAACCCGAAAGTTAAAAAATTGGCAATTTTTTCTGCCTTCAATCCGTCTGTAATAATTATAAACTCGTTATCAGAAATCATTCCGAGATAATCAGTTTCCGTGAGCACGGAATTCATTATAGCGCAATATGTTTGCATAAGTTTATCAGAGGCAAGTTCTGTGTAAGCTTCTTTATAGTTATTGAAATTTTCTATGGTTATATACATAACAGCCCACAAATTATTCTCGGATAGTATTCTTTTCAAAGCTCGAAGAGTATAATTTTTTGCGGGCAGACATACTTTTGAATTCATGTTTGATTCAAATTCGCGTCTTAAATGGGCTTTTATGCGCATCAAAAATTCCTCGGGATTGACAGGTTCTGATATAAAATCATCTGCCCCGCTGTCCAACACTGCAAGTTTGTCTGAAAGTTCTGCTGATTTTGAAGTGGCAATTATAATCGGACGCATGTTATATGTTAACGCTCTGATTTTTTTGCAAAAATCCGCCAGATTGCTGTCTATACTGTCAGAAATTATTATCAAATCAGGTTCTTTATCCTGAATTATTTTCAGAGCCGAAAGAAGATTTTTTGTAATAATAACCGAATTATTATTACTTTTGAGAAGTTTTCTATATTTGACGGAAATCTCGCGCCTTTTGTCAATAATCAATGTTACCGGCTGCATTTTTCCCTCGCTTGAAGTTCAATATTTGATACCGGCAGACTTATTTCAAATGTAGTTGTATGATTTTCTGAATTTACAGAAATTTTTCCGCCCATTTTTTCGACCAGATTTTTTGTTATGTATAACCCCAGACCGCTACCCTGCACTTTACGCGTTAAAGGGTTGTCTATACGCGAAAACTTTGTGAAGATTTTTTCGTAATCACTTTGAGGAATTTCTATTCCTGAATTTATAACTTTTATCAAAACAGTGTTTTCTAAATTGTCCGCCTTTATGACGATTGTGGAATTTTCATCCCCGTATTTTGCAGCATTTTCTATAATATTTGTCAAAATTTGTTCAAATTTATCTTTGTCCGCAAGAATTGGAGATATTTTAGGGTTTATCTCAATAGAAAAATTTTTATCCTTGTACTGGCTTTTTACTATTGAAACTATCGTATCAACAGAAGGTTTTACCTGAACTTCTTTCAAAATAAGAGAATTTTTTGTATTTTGGAGTTTTGTAACAGAAAGCATATTTTCAACAAGGTTGATAAGCCTGTTTGACTGCTCAACAATGATTTTTAAGAATTTCTTTTTGCTGTCATCATCGAGTTTGTCCCATGAAGCAAGCATGGTTTCAGAAAACCCCCTGATAGATGTTAAAGGTGTTCTTAGCTCATGGCTTACTGTTGAGATAAAATCTTCATAATCTTGATTGTCCATAAATTTATTATAGCAAATTTTTTGCTTTGTATCTTAAAAATTAATCTTTTTTAAATTATTTTTTGTAACAGAGTTGAAATGCCATGAAAAAAGTGTTATAATAATAAAAACAATCTGAATAAACATATAGGAATATTTTTAAGGAGTGAAAGAATGAATAAACACATGCGAGAACCCGCAAACGGGTTTGTTTCAAGCCATGCCAATGGCAAATGGGGTAGTCAAGCCATTTACGTCATCCTGAATGTCGGATTGACCTCCGTGTTTCAGAATCTCGTAAAAAAATTCCCCCTCGCCCTCTGGGAGAGGGAGCAGTTGTGTGAACAAAGTGAACTTACAACTGCGGGTGAGGGTTTAATTAGATGCGAAGAAGCCAAGAGGCAAAGATGCAAAGCTAGTATCGTAAAAACATATAATCCCTCTCCCCAATGGGGTGAGGGTGCTACGCTGCCTCGTAAAGACAAATTCTCTTCACGCTTCACCCTTCACTCTTCACCCAGAAGAAAGGCCGCCTTCACATTAGCTGAGATGATGGTAGTTATGCTAATTTTAAGTATCATCATGGCAGCAATGGCGCCTGTGATGACAACAAGGAATAAACTTGATCAGTCATCTCCCTGGGTATGGGCAACAAATGGTTCTGATGCTTACTATGGTGTAGGGGATTCCCAAGTTGCCATGATAGGTCAGCAGGAAGCAGAAGATACAGATACAAACGCACGTCTTGTCATAAACGCGGGTGATGGTAAAGATCATATCTTGTTTAAAACAGACAATTCTTCCCTCGGTCAATTAAGATTTTCAAATAACGGTTTGTTACTTGGGAGTTTGTCAAGCGGCAATCTTGTTGAGAATTCTGTAGCTATTGGACGAAATACCCAAGTAGCGCAGGATAATTCAACAGCAGTAGGAGTCAATGCCTCAGCAACAAACAGTAATGCAACGGCAATCGGTCACAGTGCATCTGCTAGCGGAACATATGCCATAGCAATCGGCGGAGAGGCCCCGCCTGCTCATGCTGCACAATCTAACAGCGACGGTTCAATTGCAATAGGTGCTGCTACAGTAGCTTCGCAGGCAGGTTCAATAGCTATGGGGCCAATAACTGAAAGTACAGGCTTGCATTCAATCGCAATAGGAACAAATAATAAAGTAAGCGGCCCAGATTCTGTTGTATTAGGCAGTTCAATCAATACAAGTTCAAGTAATTCTATTTCTATAGGGGCTGCAGCAAATGCAGTTGGAGAATCGTCAATTGCAATAGGCAGCGGGACTTCTGCAGAGATCCATTCTGTTTCAATTGGAGATAACATTACATCAATAGGATCTTATGCTGTTTCATTAGGTGATTCAGCTAATGCAGATGGCATAAATGCTGTTGCACTTGGCAGTGAAACTATTTCTACAGGTTCTTCTTCTGTATCTTTAGGTTACAAAGCACACGCAACGGCTGCAGATACGACATCAATAGGCAATCAAACAGCAGCAAGTAAAGTTTATGCAACAGCCTTAGGGGATTCTGCAGAGGCAAGCGCTATAAATAGTACAGCTCTTGGATATGATTCTGCAGCTTCAGGGAATTATTCTATCGCTTTAGGTTCTCAAGCAAAAGCAACTAATTACTATGGGATAGCTATCGGACCTGAAGCACAATCAACAGGTTCATACTATGCAACAGCAATCGGATATGGAGCCAAAGCTCTTGGCAGCCATAATGTAGCTATTGGATATAATGCTTGCCGTTATGTAAAAGGGAGTAATAAAGTCTGTATCGGCGCTAATTCAGGGCCTAGTTCTGGTTCAAGTTGGGCAAGTGCATCAGATAGTACAGAACGAATATTTATCGGCAGCAGATCAAACTTTAATAATGGGCCTGCAGTCTTAGAGGTGCATAATGGTACAACTTCAAATTCTGACGGTACAGCCTTACATGGTCAAAAAATAAGTAGTTCAGTTGTTATAAACGGCCTGCTTATCGTAAAAGGCGGTATAATTTCAGCAGCAGCAGAAAATGATGATAAACATATAAGGACTGGTGGTGTATATTGGTTCGCTAACCGTGATCAGGACTCTCAAGCTGCAGTTATCGGTGTAGGTAGTGGACTTGATAATTTCCAAAATAATGGAAATTTTAAATCTCCAAATGACTGGTCTTATAATTTTAGTGTGTCTGACCGCCGATTAAAATACGTCGGCAAAGAAAATACATCAGGCTTGGATAAAATCAAACAGTTAAAAGTATTTAACTACACCTTTAAAAAAGACGAAAAGAAAACGCCTCACGTTGGTGTAATCGCTCAGGATTTGCAAAAAGTCTTTCCTGACGCTGTAACAAAAGCCAAGGACGGTTTTTTGAGAATACGTTTTGAAGATATGTTCTATGCGATGATAAATGCTATAAAAGAACTTGATGCTAAATATCAGGCACAGGAAAAACGTATTAATGAACTAGAAGCCCGTATAGAAAAATTAGAGGCTCAGATTAAATAGACAACCGAAAAATAAGTTAAAATATTCCCTCTACAACTGTAGAGGGAATATTTTATACATCATTTGTATGAGATTTTTATAAAAAACAAAAGTTTTATTTTTGTTTGTCCGAGTAAAAAATTATTAGATATGAAAAACATATCGTTTTTCATACCTCCTCCCCAAGTCTGGTAGCCGTTCTTCATTAAAAAGAATGGCTTTTTTTTGCACTACGTGCGCAGGCAGCGTAGCCTCTGCACCCGACACAGAGGTTTTGCCTGAAACTTGCACAGTCTAAACTAAAGAAGGAGCGTAGCGCGAGTGAGCAGAGGGCGAAGGAAGCACACGGCGGCGATGAGCCGGCGGAGCATTCCGTAGTCCCGTTTATCGCGATACGAGCAAGAGGCCGCTCCACCCGACACTCAGATTTTGCATATCTTATTGCCGCTTTATTCAGGCAATGCACTCGGGTATTATTGTCATTCCGAACTCGTTTCGGAATCTCTTGTCCCTCGCACCTGTTTTGCTTAATATAACTCATTCATATTGCAGCTATTTTGCGATTGCAACGTCGGGCTTAAGCCCTCCTCGCAATGACATGCAGCGCCCTCTCCTATGGGAGAGGGTTGGGGTGAGCATTCTTTTCCCCTCCCTTGAGGGGAGCGCGAACGAGCTGAGGGCGAAACGGCGGCGCGCAGGCGACGGCGTTGCAGACCCGTTGTCCGCGAGTGAGTAAGACAGGGGAAGTAAAGGGGTGGGTGATACAGGAAGATAAGAAAGAAGGCAGGAAGGCAGGTTAAATTTAGATGCGAAGATGCAAAGAGGCAAAGTTGTTATCAAAAATAAATTTTGTTGCTATTTTAACAAAATAGCTATAAATGAAAATAGCATGCCTTCCTGCTCTCCGTCAGTTTTAATGGCCTATCCTCATATCTTCTTATCTTCTAAATTTACCCTCTCCCGAGAGAGGGAAAAAATTTATGATACTCCTTAGCGCCCTAGTATCCTAGTATCATTAAACAGTCTTTGCCTCTATTTAGTTTCATATCTGCTTGACAATAAAAATTTATCACATACAATAGAATACATCCGACAACTGTATGGAGGAGTGCCAGAGCGGTTGATTGGAGCAGTCTTGAAAACTGTCGAACGTTCACGCGTTCCGTGGGTTCGAATCCCACCTCCTCCTCCATTTTGAAAGAGCCTGAAAAGGCTCTTTTTTAGTGCGTTTGCGTCCTTTTGAATTTTCTAAAAAATGAGCAAATTTTGCAAAAAAGGGACCAAAAAGGGACTGCTGAAAAAATTTGTTGATTTTAAAGGTTTTCAGCAATTAAGCAAAGAACAATATTACACATCGGTTTTTGCGGTAAATGCGGTTGTAATAAAGTGAGTGCTTTGCGTATGACAGATGGTACGATTATTTCGGGCAATCGGCTTGTGTAGCGGATTTTAGGGGTAGGAAATAATCAAACTATGTGTCCTTTTACAGATAGCTATTTAAAATTAACCATTGTGCGCAAGACCGGCACCGCACTGCAACTATTGAAAGGGATTTGGCCCGTAGCTTGGAGTATCAACTCCATACCACAGGCTATTGTAATTAAACGACTAATTTGAGAAGTGCGGATGGTTTGAAAATTTTGCTAAAATCAGTTGCGCAAGGAACTAAAAAATTAACATTAAGTTTCGAAAATTTAACACAAGGTTCTGGATATTTCAAAATTATTCAAATTAAAAATAGATCAATTTGAATAAAATATATTTTTTTATGTAAATGTAAAGAAACAGGACAATACAGAAAAAGGGAACCTGCCTTAATGCCCCTCTGTGTAAAGGAATTTTAGAATAA
>CALUYN010000033.1 GCA_944325025.1 Candidatus Gastranaerophilales bacterium
CTAAACTAAAGAAAGGAACGTAGCCGTTCCATCCAACACTCAGGGCTTTGTAAAAATTATAAAGTCTAAACTAAAGAAAGGAACGTAGCCGTTCCATCCAACACTCAGAGCCTTTGAAAACTTTCAAAGGTGAACTAAAGAGGAGCTCAGACACAAAAGACAAAAAAATTAAAATATATAAATTTATAAGTTTCCTTTCCCTTTTTCCTATTGATTTTCCTACGACAAGCGCAAGTTTGTCGTTTTTTTTTGCAGCGTGCCGCTGCACCCGTCATCTAGAAACTTATACTAACTTACAATGTCTTAACTAAAGGGAAGCGTGCCACTGCCCGACAATCAGGTTTTCTACAGACTTGATTAGTCTTAACTAAAGAGGAGAATGCTAGCCCCACAGACAACATCGAAATTTGTATTTGTTTTTATGCTAAAATATTTTTATGAGCTTTCAGGAAAGATATATTGAAATTACATCCGTTGTTCAAGATGATATAAATAAAATTAAACAAAAGCTTACCTCTGATATAAGCATTCAAGAACCTTTAAAATCAAAACTTTCTGCAATTCTTAATGCTCCTTCCAAACATATAAGAGCAGCAGTTTCATTTTTATATCTTAAAGCTCTAGGACTAGATATCAACGAACAACAAATTACACTTCAACTGGCAGTTGAACTTGTACATAATGCTTCTTTAATTCATGATGATGTTATTGATGAGTGCGATGTAAGACGAAATCAAAAAACAATTAACAGCGAATTTGAAAATAAACTTGCGGTAATTTCAGGCGACTATCTGCTATCAATAGCTTTAAAAAAAATATGTCTGCTGAACTCTTCTGAATTAACCGAAATGTTTGCGCAAACACTTGATAAAATGTGTCAGGGTGAAATAAACCAACATTTTACCAGATTTAAAATTCCGACTCTTGATGAATATTTAAAAAAATCTGAGAAAAAAACAGCCGCATTATTTGAAACTGCAATATGCGGAGCTGTAATTTTGTCAGGTGCAGATACAGACGCAGCAGAATTTGCCAAAAATTTCGGGACAGCCTTTCAAATCAGAGATGACCTTATAAATACAAAAACGACAAAATCAGATATAAATGATGGAGTTTATACAGCCCCTGTGATATTTTCGGGCGATATTAACGCTCCCGAAAAAGGTATTGAAAAAACTGTGCTTTTGTTAAATAATTACGTTAACAAAACGCTAACATCACTTGAAAATATTGAAAACAATATTTATAAGCAAAAATTAAGGGAGCTTACGGAACTTTTAGCCAATGGATAAACTTAAAGAACTCATCAAAAAGATAAAGACAGAGTACGAAAAAATTAACCCAACGGTTCGAGAAATTATTGAAACAGTTGTTTTTGTCGTTGTAATGGTAATTATCATAAGATTTTTCATAGGAGAAATCCGTTGGATTCCATCAGCTTCTATGCGTCCGACTTTGATAGAAGGCGACAGGATTATTGTTGAAAGATTTTCAAGGTTTTATAAAGTTCCTAAACGCGGAGATATAATGGTATTTTACCCGCCGTTTGAAAAACTGCCCAATACTCCGTGGAGAATTTTTTCAAGACTGACAGGCTTTTTCTGTAAAGATATTGCCTATATTAAACGTGTAATAGGAGTTCCGGGCGATAAGTTTGAAATTAAAACTGATAATACAGGAAAAAGCACTATTTATATTAACGATAAACCGCTTGAAGAAGATTATATTATGAGCGATTATTACGAAAAACCCTGTACTGAAGATATGCTGTGCGGTCCTATGATTATTCCAGAGCATAAATATTTTATGATGGGTGATAACAGGGGAAACTCTTATGACAGCAGATGGTGGGGTTTTCTGCCGGAAGACAGATTTGTCGGCAGAGCTGTACTGCTTTTCTGGCCGTTTAACAGGGTGAGGGTGTTTAAGTAACATAGCCATAAAATTTTGTCTATATGTCATTCTGAACCTGTTTCAGAATCTTTTTGAGATCCTGAAATAAATTCAGGATGACAAAATTTTTATGGCGATAAGTTTTTATTAAAAATTTATTTACATCCTACATCAACATATGATAATACTTCATATAATCAGCCATAATCTGTGAACTTGTAGCATTTGCAACAGTTGCTTTTATATCTTGATTTTTGTCATTTTCGGTTGATTGCTGAACCTTATCAGTTTCTTTATTTTCCGGTTGGTTTTGCTGAATTTTTTCCTGCTGCTGAATTTCATTCACATATTCTTCAACAGCTAGCTGAATTTCCTGCATCCTTGCTTTATCACCGGCATAAGAACCTGTTGATTCAATCCCGTTTTCTGCGAATTCTTTAAGGATTTCTGACCATTCGTTATAATTTGTAACCGATGTCCCTTGAGCCTGCGCAGCCGCCTGAGCTTTTCTTAATTCGTCTTCTGATTCTATACCGTCTACTCTGATTGCCATAATATCTCCAAAATTCTTATACTCTAAATATATTAAGTATATTATTCCCGTTGGATTTCAGAAAATAAAAAACTCGTAAAAAAAGTTAACAATTTACTACTAAAATAAAATATTTAATAAATAAATTGTTTTATTAAAAATAAAATAATTAGAATTATTAAGAAAAATTTACAAAATTCCGAAAACTTGCAAAAATAATATATTTTCAACATCTGTATAAATATTGAAAGTGTGCCTTTATTAAAAAAACAAATATATAATAGCTCTATTTATTTTTACATGAAAACATGGCAAACCGCTTGCAAATGAATATTTTCCAAGTATGATAATTATAACGCCTAAAATAGGTGTATCATGTACAGCCGAAAATGAGGAATATATGTCAAAAGACGTAATAGAACTAGAAGGTACAATTCTTGAAGCTATGCCTAACGCAATGTTTCGTGTAAAGCTTGAAAATGACCACGAAATTCTTGCACATATCTCAGGTAAAATCAGAAAAAATTTCATCAGAATTTTGCCGGGTGACAGAGTAAAAGTAGAAATGACACCTTACGATTTAAGCAGAGGCAGAATTACATTCAGACTTAAATAATAAAGTACAAAAATATAAAGGAAAAAACAATGAAAGTAAGATCATCAGTAAAACCAATGTGCGATAAATGCAAATGCATTAAAAGAAAAGGCAGAATCGCAGTAATTTGCGAAAACCCTAAACATAAACAAAGACAAGGTTAGTTTTTCGGTAGGGTGATGGTGAGCGAAGCGAACCAAACCCGTCACATCCGCAGCTCCGATTGAGCGGCTGCAAATTCATAAGAATTTATAAAGCGAAATTAGGAGCAGGATAGCCGAATAAACTAATAAAACCCAACAAAACAAGTCGAATTGACGGACACAATCAGTCAATGGTGAGGAAGTATTTAAGCCTCATACACAAAAAAATCTAACAACAAGGGTGGCGGAATAAGGGAGCCCGTGTTACAAGATGAAAGGCATCGCAATAATAAAAGAGGTGCCGAGTAAAAGATAACAAACCCTGACCCGCACCAAAAGCCAAGAAAAGGAGAAAAATAAAAATGGCAAGACTATCAGGGGTAGATTTACCTCGTAACAAAAGAATGGAAGTAGCATTAACCTATATCTACGGAATAGGCCCTACAAGAGCAAAAAAAATTCTTGAAGCTACTAAAATCTCACCGGATTTAAGAACAGACGATTTAACAGATGAAGATATTAAACTATTAAGAAACGAATTGGCTAACTACCACATCGAAGGTGACCTGCGCCGTGAAGTTTCATTACACATCAAACGTCTTCAGGAAATCGGTTCTTACAGAGGTTTAAGACATAAACGCAACCTCCCATGCCGCGGTCAAAGAACAAAAACAAACGCAAGAACAAGACGCGGTAAAAAAGGCTTAGCAATCACTAAGAAGAAAACAGTGTAGCGGATTTTGGTAAGTGCGCCGTGTGAGCTTAAGCGAGCCGTTAAATACGAATTAAATTGGCATAATTTCAACAGCGAGCAACAACAAAGCGAACCTAGCACGTCCTACGAGAAACTTAATGTAACGGAATAAATTTGTAAAATTTATGTAGTGGAATGAAAAGTTTCGAGTTGCCAATAATCCAAGACAAAATGAAAATTCAAAATAACAAAAAATAAAGGAAAGTAGAAAATGGCAAGACCAGTAAAAACTAAGAAAAAAGAAAAAAAGAACGTATTGCAGGGTGTTGTACACATTCAATCAACATTCAACAATACAATCGTAACTTCAACAGATACTCAGGGTAATGCTATTGCCTGGGCAACAGCAGGTGCAACAGGTTTTAAAGGCGCAAGAAAAGGAACTCCGTTTGCAGCTCAATCTGCAGCAGAACTTGTAGCTAAAAAATCAATCGACCAGGGTATGAAAAAAGTCGAAGTTCACATCAAAGGGCCGGGTTCAGGCAGAGAAACTGCAATCCGCGCAATTCAAGCTGCAGGTTTAGAAATTACATTGATTAAAGATGTAACACCTATCCCGCACAACGGATGCCGCCCGCCGAAAAAACGTAGAGTATAACAGAAGCCAGGATGACCGGATGGCAGGAAGGCAAGCCCTTTAACGAAAATTAGCCTGACATCTTGACCTCCGGACTTCCTGACCTCATAGCAACGCAGGGGCTTGCTTTATAAGCCAAAAAGTAAACCATAGACGCCCTGCAAAAGTAAAGGAGAAAAATAATGGCTAGATACACAGGACCATCAAACAAATTATTCAGAAATAAAAAAGTTAAAGATTTGTCTAACAGAAAATTAACTTCTTCTATGAGGCAGACAGCTTCAGGACAGCACGGTGCAGTTAGAAAAAAACTTTCTGAATACGCAATTCATTTGGCAGAAAAACAGAAAATCAGATTTACTTATCTGGTAAGTGAAAAACAGTTTGCAAAATACTACAACGAAGCTGCAAGAAGAAAAGGCGTAACAGGTACAATCCTTTTACAAATCCTTGAATCAAGATTAGACAACGTTCTTTACAGAGCAGGATTGGGTATCACACGTAAACAAACAAGACAAATCGTTAACCACGGTCACATTCTTGTAAACGGTAAAAAAGTTGATATTCCGTCTTATCTTGTTAAAGCAGGTGATGTTATAACTGTTAAATCAAGAAGCGCAGCATTTTTGAAAAGCGTAACAGAAATGATTGATATGGCTTGCGCACCTGCATGGATGACAATTGACAAGGAAGCTTTAAAAATCACTTTCGACAGAATTCCCGAAAGAGAAGAATTAGATCCTGAATTCAAAGAACAGCTCGTAATCGAGTACTACTCTAAATAGAAGGCCGGAAGTTCGGAAGGCAGGAAGGCAAGTCTTTTACTGTAAATAGCCTGACCTCCTGACCTCTGTTCATTTGACCATCTAAAGAACAAATAGTTAACAACAACTAGGAGATTTAAAAATATGGAATTGAAAATTAAATGTGTTAATACAACAACAAGTTCTGACGGCTCACAATACGGTAAATTCGTAATTGAACCGTTAGAAAAAGGTTTTGGTACAACAATCGGGAATTCATTAAGACGAGTTCTTCTTTCAAGCCTTGAAGGGACTGCAGTTACAGCAGTAAGAATAGAAGGTATTACTCACGAATACACAGCTATTCCTGGAGTTTTGGAAGATGTAATCGATGTTATGCTTAACCTTAAAGGATTGGTTGTAAAAACTGATTCCAAAGAACCTCAAACTTTAAGAATAGATGTCGATCGTCCGGGTGCAGTTCTTGCAAGCGATATTCAGCTTCCTGCAGGAGTAAAAGTTGTTAACCCTGACTGGCTGATTTGTACAGTAGCTGATGGCGGAAGTTTCCACGCAGACATTACTGTAGAAACAGGAAAAGGTTACGTTGCACATGATGTTCCTAGAGATTCTAAAGGCGTTTCAATCGACGTTCTTCCAATAGATGCAACGTTTATGCCTATCAAAAGAGTCAGCTACAATGTAGAAAGCACTCGTGTAGGTGATTCTATTGATTTTGACAAATTAACTCTTGAAATTTGGTCAAACGGTTCAATTGACGTAACAAACGCATTAAGTCAGGCTTCAAATCTTTTAATTGAACACTTCATGCAAATTGCGTCAATCACAGGCCAACCTGTTGTTGCTCCTTCTATGGTTGTTGAAGAAGAAAAAGAAGAAGATTCAAATACTCCTTCAATGACTATTGAAGAACTTGAACTTTCAGTAAGAGCATATAACTGCTTGAAACGTGCAAGTATCAATTCAATGGCAGAATTATTGAAAAAATCAGAACATGATTTATTAAATATAAAGAACTTCGGCAAAAAATCTTCTGACGAAGTAATCGAAAGACTTCACCACTTCGGTTTAGATTTGGCTCCAAATCCTGAAACTGAAGAAGAAGTAGGATAGCGGATTTTGGCAAGTGCGCCGCGTGAGCTCGGGCGAGCCGCTGAATTTAAAACTGGAAATATCGCATATGCAAAAACAGCGAGCGACAACAAAGCGAACCCAGCACGTCCTAACGAGAAACTTGATGTAACGGAATAAATTTATAAAATTTATGGAGTGAAATGAAAAGTTTCGAGTTGCCAATAATCCAAGACAGGATAAATTAATTACAAAAAATAAAGGATACAAAAAATGAGACACCAAACTAAAAAACATACGCTCGGTAAAGCAAAGGATCAAAGAGATGCTTTGTTACGCTCTTTAGCAACCGAACTTTTTGTACACGGTGAAATCAAAACAACTATGGCAAGAGCAAAAGCTTTGAAACCGTACGCTGAAGAAATTATCACCCTTGCAAAAAGAGGCGACCTGCACGCTCGTCGCCAAGCTGCTAAATTCATTTTTGACAAAGAAACCGGCAAATTTATGGATTTAGCAACAGGAGAAGTTTTTGAAGCTCCTTCAGCTGATAAAAAATTGGCAGAAGAAACAGTTCTTAGAAAACTTTTCGTAGTAATAGGCAAAAAATATTCTGACCGTCAAGGCGGTTACACAAGAATATTCAGATTGCCTCCAAGACGCGGTGACGCATCAGAAATGGCTTTAATCCAGTTGGTATAAGCTAAAATGCGTTACGCAGTTCAAGTTCAGTATATCGGGAAAAACTATGCCGGAAGCCAGATACAGTTTAGAAACGGCAAAGAAATAGAAACTCCGACTATACAAGGAGAACTTGAAAAAGCAATCAGCACATTGATAAGCGGTGATACCGCAAATAATAATCGGCACTGTAAAACAATCTTTTCCGGAAGAACAGATAAAGGTGTTAACTCTCTAGGGCAGACAATACATTTTGACACAGACAAACCTATTGTTGCTTCAAAGTTTGTCTATCAGTTAAATGAAATTCTTCCTAAAGACATCTCTGTTAGTGACTTGAAACAGGTTGATGAAAAGTTTCACGCTCAAAAATCAGCAAAAAGCAGACATTACAGATTCGTTTTTATTAACAGAAAATGTAAAAATGCTTTTGATGGCGATTTGATGAGAATAAAATTTGACATCAATATGGAAAGAATGCAAAAAGCCTTAAATTATTTAATAGGTGAGCATGATTTCTCGAGTTTCAAAAGTTCCGGAACGCTAAACCCAAGCACAGTTTGTTTTATAAAATCAGCCGAATGTAAAAAAGACGGCGATAAAATAATTATTGATATTATAGGAAACAGATTTTTGTATAATATGGTAAGAACAATCGTCGGCACCCTTCTTGAAATAGAAGGGCACAATCTTCCTGCTGAGCATATGCAACAAGTACTTGAAGCTTGTGACAGAACAAAAGCAGGGCAAACCGTCAGTCCATACGGGTTGACATTAATTGAAGTAACATATAATTAAATCTACAAATCTTGTAGAGAATAAAAAACGGAGACTTAGCATGAAAACATATTCAGCAAAACCTCTTGAAGTAGAAAGAAAATGGTATTTAATTGATGCTGAAGGAGAAATCCTTGGCAGATTAGCTACCAGAGTAGCAAATATCTTAAGAGGAAAAAATAAACCTGAATACACACCAAACGTAGACACAGGTGATTTCGTTATCGTAATCAACGCTGACAAAGTTTTGGTATCAGGTAAAAAAGAAACAGATAAAATCTATTATCACCATACAGGTTTCCCTGGTGGATTAAAGAGTGCAAGCGTAAAAGAATTACGTGAAAAAGATGCAAGACTTTTAATTGAAAAAGCAGTAAAAGGAATGCTTCAACACAACACTTTAGGCGACACTCAATTTACAAAATTAAAAGTGTACAACGGACCTGAACATCCGCACGCAGCACAAAAACCGATTGTGCTTGAAAAGGAGGCTAAATAATGGCAGATAAAGAAATTATGGCAACAGGCCGCAGAAAAACCTCTATTGCGGTTGTAAAACTTGTTAAAGGAAAAGGCAGAATTTTCGTTAATGGAAAAACCTTGAAAAACTATATCGGCAACAGACCTGCTATTGAAATGTTAGTTTACAGACCTTTAGTTTTAACAGATAATCAAGAAAAATATGATGTTAAGGTTAAAGCTGTAGGCGGCGGCGTTGTAGCTCAATGCGGAGCAATCAGACACGGTATTTCAAGAGCATTGGTTAAAGCTAATGAAGAATACAGAAACGTTTTACGTTTGGAAGGGCTTTTAACCCGCGACCCGCGTGTTAAAGAACGTAAAAAGTACGGACGCAAACGTGCAAGAAAACGCTTCCAGTTCTCAAAACGTTAATATTCAAACAATATACAAAAACCGGCTTACAAGCCGGTTTTTTATTTTATGATAAAATAATGTTATGTTTAAAATTCAAAGTCCTGAAAATGATGTAAATTATGCTTTGTTTGAAAGGTATCTTGCAAAGTCATTTTCTTTTGCCGTTACAGGACTTACAACGCTTTTAAGGCTTTTATTAATCCAAAAAATCCAGAAAATTACGGACAAAAAAATTCTTGTAATCACATCAACAGAACAGAATGCTCTAAAATATCAAAATGACTTAAAAAAAGCGTTCGGTCTTGATGCAGACTTAATTCCTTTTCAAAATATATCAATGTACGAAAGCGTTCCGCCTAACCGCTATGATTATGCAGAACAGGTAAGAATTTTACTTGAAAAACCGGATATTGTTATTGCTCCTGTAAAAACACTGCTTGAAAAATTCCCGACAGAAGAATTTTACGCAAAAAATTCTCTAGACCTCAAAGTAGGCGATGAAATTGACGTAAAAAAAACAGCGCAAAAATTTGTAGATTTGGGCTACAAACATTCAACAATGGTGAGCGATATCGGAGAATTCAGCATAAGGGGCGATATTATAGATGTTTTCTCGCTTGACAAAAATGCGGTCAGAATTGAGCTCTGGGGGGATGAAATCGTTGATATAAGATATTTCAACAACGAAACTCAAAAATCAATTGAAAAAGTTAAATCAGTACAAATTATGCCGATGTATAAATTTACACTTGAAAACGGCATACCTGATATTATAAAAAAAGAGGAAGAAGACGGCTATTTTGAAGGAATTGATGTTTATCAAAGCTATTTTAATGACAATTTAGTCGGGATATTAGACTATTTTAAAGATTATATTTTGGTTTATGATGAAACATCGGAGCTTTACGCTAAATATGAATACGTTGACAAAAACTTTGAAGAACAGCTTCAAGAAAATCTGAAACTTGGCTTAAATGTAGAATTAAAAGAGCGTAATCACATAACTTTTGAAGAATTTATTCAAAAAAGTGCAGGCTTTGTAAAAGTGGCGTTAAATAATTTTCTGGACAGCGAGATGGAAGAAGTTGTTGAATTTAACTCGCAGCCCGTCCAAAATTTCGGTGCGAACCTTGATGAAATATCTGATTTTATAAAAAAATATAAATCCCCATCCGCCGCGACTGGCAAGGGATATAATATCATAATAGCGACTGATTACCCCGAACGTGTAAAAGAAATTTTATCTGAAAGGGATATTTTTGATGTTGAATATAATGAAAGTATCTCATCTGCCGGCTCAATACTTGAAGATTTTAAAACAGTAGTACTAACAGACCGTGAATTATTTAATAAAAGAACAAAAGAAGTTACGTCAACCAAGCGTTCATATTACAAAGAAAAGCCTGAATATATCGAAAATATTAATGATATAAAAGAGGGAGAATACGTTGTCCACAGCGTTCACGGTGTCGGAATTTACAAAGGCTTGTCGCAGCAGGAAATTGACGGACAGCTTAAAGACTATCTAACAATTGAATACGCGGGCAAAGACAGACTTCATATTCCCGCAGAACAAATTAACCTTCTTGTACGTTACCGGGGTTCTGGAGCAATAAAACCAAAACTTTCCAGAATGGGCGGGAAAGACTGGGAAAACACTAAAACCCGCGTCAAAAAAGAAGTTGAACAGGTAGCATATGATCTTTTACGACTTTATGCAAAACGTAAAATGCAAAAAGGTATACAATTCCTTCCGGACACAACCTGGCAGGTTGAGATGGAAGAAGCTTTTGAATACACGGAAACTCCAGACCAGATGAAAGCAATCAACGATGTTAAATCTGATATGGAAAGCGAACAGCCGATGGACAGACTTATTTGCGGAGATGTCGGCTTTGGCAAAACAGAGGTTGCTATGCGCGGAATATTTAAAGCAGTAACATCAGGCAAGCAGGTTGCAGTTGTAGTTCCGACAACCATTCTGGCGTTTCAGCATTATCAGACAATATCGGAAAGATTTAAACCGTTCGGGGTTAATGTCGAACTTTTATCGCGTTTTCGCTCCCAAAAAGAACAAAAAGAAACGGTAAAACATCTTGCGACGGGTGAATGCGATGTCGTAATCGGCACCCACAGGCTTTTACAGGAAGGAATAATTTTTAAGGACTTAGGACTTCTTGTAATAGATGAGGAACACAGGTTCGGCGTAAGACACAAAGAGAAACTAAAACAATTGAGAGAAAATATTGATATTATAACAATGTCAGCAACTCCAATTCCGAGAACCCTTTATATGTCATTATCCGGCATTAAAGATATGTCAATTATCAACACTCCGCCGAAAAACAGGCTTCCAATAAAAACTTATGTCGGAGAGTGGAACGAAAATATCGTGAAAAATGCGATTATCCATGAGCTTGACAGGGAAGGTCAGGTATTTTATCTCTATAACCGCGTAGAAACCATCGACGAATTCAGAATGCAGCTTCAAAAACTCGTTCCGAACGCAAGAATAGCAATCGGACACGGGCAGATGGATGAAAAGACGCTTGAAAAAGTTATTATTGATTTTGCAAACCACGAGTATGACGTGCTCTTAGCAACAACAATTATTGAAAACGGTATTGATATTCCGAATGCCAACACGATGATTATCCACAACGCTGACAAATTCGGGCTTGCACAGCTTTACCAGTTAAGAGGCCGCGTCGGACGCTCGCAAAGACAGGCTTACTGCTACTGCCTTTATACAAAATCAAAAGAGATTACACGCGACGCTGTTCAGCGGCTTAAAGCAATCAAAGAATTTACAACACTCGGAAGCGGCTACCAGATTGCCATGCGCGATGTGGAAATCCGCGGTGTCGGCAACATCTTAGGCACCAAACAGCACGGACACATGGTAAATGTAGGTTTTGACACATATTGCCAGCTTTTGGAAGAAACAGTGCACGAGCTTCAAGGGGAAGTTATAGACAAAACGCAGCCGACAATTGTTGATATTAACGTAACAGCATTTATTCCTGACGAATGGGTAGGGTCTGCCGAACAAAAAATGATTGAATATAAACGGCTTGCAGATGTCAAATCCGAGGTTGAATTAGACTACATTACAGAAGAGTGGAAAGACCGCTTCGCAAGACCTCCCGAGAGCGTTGAAAATCTTATAAAATTAATACGCATAAGACTTGCTGCAACAGAGGCTAAAATATCACTTATCCGTGAAACAGAAAGTAATATTAGAATATACACTCCGTATCTGCAGGCAGAGTGGAAACTTATACAACAGAAACTTCCGGGAGAAATTCTTAAACGAATAAAATACACGATTGCACCTGCTTCTTGTATCGAAGGTAATTCTATACTTCTTTTGAATAATGCCTATATGAACTTTAATGAAGTATTTAACATTTTGACAGATTTGTTTTATTATATAAATAAAACCCGCAATGAATTTGTATAAAAGTAAAGGAGAAATTATGAGAGGGAAAAAACTATTGGCTGTACTTGCCGTTTCAGCAGTGATGTTTGCAGGATGCGGCTTGAAATCACATGAAGCCATTATAAAAGTTAACGACAAAGCAATTACTCAGGCTCAATTTGACCAGATGATGGATAAACAAGCCGGCAGCGGAATGTTTGCAGCAATGGGTATTGATGTAAAAAGTGATAAAAACAGCTTTATCTACCTTCTTTTAAAAGACAGAATTGTCAACGAACTTATTGTAAAAAGCCTTTTGAACGAAGAAGTTGAAAAACGCGGCATCAAAGTATCTAACGCTGATGTTGATGAAGCTATTAAAACAATTATTGATAAAGTCGGTTCAAAAGAACAGTTAAATACAATCTTAAAGGAAAACGGGATTTCAAATTCACAATTCAGAGATGATTTGAAAGAAGAAGTTAAGATGAAAAAACTCGCTAAGGAATTAGGTAATTCATCCGTTTCTGATGCTGAAGCAAAAAAATTCTATAATGACAATATAGACAAATTTAAATATCCTGATAAAGTAAGAGCTTCGCACATCTTGGTATCTGTTAATCCCGTTGAAATAACAGAAATTGTAAAATCTGATTCAAAAAACAAAAACCTTGATGATGCAGCTATAAAAGCAAAAGTTAATGAAGAAATTAAAGCAAGAGAAGATAAAATCAACAAACTTCTTGCAGAAGCGAAAAAAGACCCTACACAGTTTGCGAAATTAGCTAAAGAAAACTCAGATGATACAGCAACAGCAGTAAAAGGCGGAGATTTAGGCTTTTTTGCAGCAAAAGAAATGGTGCCGGAATTTTCAAAAGCAGCTTTTGCTATGAAACCTAATACTATCTCAGATAAACCTGTAAAAACGCAATTTGGTTACCACATAATCATGGTTACAGATAGAGCTGCAGCAGGCCAGACACCTTATGAAAAAGTTAAAAATGATATCAAAGGTTATCTTGAAAATCAAAAACAAATTGAAATGATAGACAACCTGACTGAATCATTAAAGAAAAATGCAAAAATTGAATACGTAAATGAGGAATACGACCCTGCTTATGTAAAAAAAGAGGTTAAAAAATCTATTGATAACAGTGAAGAACTTGCAAAACAGGCAAAACAGCAAGCTGAAGAAAAAAAATAAAAAATAAATTTTATATTTAATAGTGAAGTACCTCTTCTAAAAGAGGTACTTTTTGCATATAAAATATTATCAGAGGTGGATTATCCCTCTCTCGGGAGAGGGATTAAGGGAGAGGGTTTTGTTATGCGGGAACTGTGCGTCCCCGCACCCCGCACCAGGTATTCTTTCTCT
>CALUYN010000034.1 GCA_944325025.1 Candidatus Gastranaerophilales bacterium
TGTATGTACAACTTATAATGCAAAATTAATAATTACTCTCGGACGTGTTTAATATGATAAAAAAATTTTTAACGCTATTTATTATCTTAACATTAATCTCTCCAACAGTTTTTGCAAGAGTAGGAGAACCTTCATTTGTTTTTGCAATTGATGATTATTTTCAGGAGACCAATACATCAAGCGATAGAAATAATAAAAATGACGGTGGACTTTCCGGCGGTGCAGTTACAGCAATAACATTAGGTTCAATAGGAGGTGCCGCGCTTTTAGGTCTCGGGGGATGGCTTTACAAAAGAAAAGCCGAACAGAGTCTTGCTGCAGGTTGTATTCAGGGAACGCCTAATCCTCTTATACCATTTTGTATGGAGCGAGATTGCAATGCTGCAATTTATGCACGCATAAATGAGAATTACCCGTATTTAAGGAAAGCCTTGAGTTTGAACGAAATTCATTACTGTCCGGACTCAAAATACTTGCTAATATATGATACAACTATTGACAAACGCAAATTTGACTCAGTAAAATTTGAAATACCTCAAGGAACAAAGTCACTAAATATAACTCAGGTTAGCGACACTTTTAAAGCGAAAGACATGACCGTTGAACTGTTTTTATATAAAGATAACACGAATAGTTCAGAACCGGATATGAGGAAATTAACAAATCCTGCAGATAAAAAATCTGCAGACACAGGAATAATAATGAAGTCAGTGAATGCTGATTTCAAAAATTACCCGTATGCAGCCTATGTTGTATCAAATTATTCTGACAAAAAAATCTACGCGGTTGTAATAGAATTCATCTTTAATAATTAAAAATGTTATTAAGATAAGCATACACCGGAGTCCGAAAATATACAGATTTTATTTTAGAAGTTTTCCAATTCTATCTTATAAATTGGACGGTAATCCATAGTTAATCTGTTTGTTTTAACTGCATTTGTCAGACGCACAGACTCTTTTGCTGTTTGCGGGAACTCCAGACGCTCTACACGGTTAAATTGCGGTTGTGTTTTTAGTTCATCTATTAGATATTCTATTACCTTTATGTTTATAGGATTTGCACTATCAATCCATAAAACTTTCGGATTAGTTCCGAAATTTCCAAGATAAAGATTTACGCTATCTTCTTTGTTATTTCCGTATGCAAATTTATACCTGCCATTAGATAACTTATAGGTGCGTGATTTAATATATTCACTCATTTCAGGCATTAAATCTTTTTTTATATCCGAATCATTTATTGTAATTTCACGCAGACGATTCAGTTCTTGCTTTTCATTATGGTTTAATCCTGAACGAGCTTCTTTATCCTGCAGAGTTATTCTTTTTATATTATCTTCAACCAGCAGTTTTGCTAACAGCTGTCGTTCAGCCCCGGGAAGATTACAAACTTCAAACATCTCTCGCAGCATCTCTGAATCCGTTTTTGTCATTTCTTTATTCAGCAATTTTTTTATCCTTAGATTATTGCTCTGTACCTCCGGTAAAATATCCCTCCCGTCTTGTGATAATACATCCGCGAGATGTTCTGAATAAGACTTTTGCGGTTCTGCGATAAACCGTAAAAGAGCCTTCCTTGATGATTTTTGTAAACAGGTTGTGGAAAAAGCGCCGGACACTTCATCTGGTACGCAGAAACTTGAAAACAGGTTAAAAGGAATATTATCATCAATAGAAAGTAGATATAATTTATTTTCCCGTTTTAAATTATATAAGTTTTGCCATGTATCAAAAGGCAAATCTAAATCTTCTACATCTTTTAAAGGAAGTTCTTTCAACTTTCGAAGATAAGCCTTATCTTGAGCGGCAGAACTTTTTAGAACAGAGGCTATATTCGTTTTATCAGGGAAATCAATATAAACATATTTTAACTTACCGTCTCTTGTCAGTAAATCTTGATTTATCAAATGCGGATTTTTACTTGTTATCAAAAAAGTAAGCGCATTACCTTTATCTGCAATACCGGCAGGCTCTTCACTGCAATAATCCGTTACGCCTTTTATTAAGTTTACTATATTTTGATTATAATTATTTTTTTCAGTCAGTTTTTTCTCTGCATCTGTCAAATAAAAATCCAGTGTACTCTCCGCCTCACTTGAATTCACACCCATAAATCTTTCTGCATTTTGAATGTATATTATGGTTTTCGTCTTATTTTGAGTATACCGGACTTTAGCTTCTTGTAATATTCTCTTTACATCTTTGTTAAAAAATTCTTTGCCTGTGTCTGTCAAATCAATTATTCGTATATTTTTGTCGGCAATTCTATTTACAATATAATCTTTAAACAAATTTAACTCATCATCATTAACTCCTGCCAGCATAAAAATAGGAGGCATTTTTTTGCTCCCGTGAAGATTTTGTCTTATTAGCGGCTGGATAAATTTTGCCTCTATCTCATGTTTTTCTGCACGATTGGCAAGACATTCAAAGTTTTTTTCACTGCCTTTGAATGTCAATATATCTCTATAAACATTGTTATACCCCGGCAGATAATTTATTCTGTCTGTTATACAGTCTGAAATATTTTGACTAACTGTTGCCGGCAGGTGAGTATTATTTTGAATTTGCAGATAACTATAATGAATCGGGAATATTTTCATATTTTTTATTTATTTTTATTTTTTTTAGCATCCAGATAGAGCTTTCGAAGAGTCTCTTCCAGAGTATTTACCCGTTGAACAAATACATCTTTATCTTCGGCAGAAATCTTCAAATCATCTGCACCAAGCTTAAAATCATGAAGATGCTTATAGCTTACCGAAGTTCTTTCAATTTCATCTAAGAATTTGAATGCCGTGTCCTTACTCATTTGTCCCGAATAATTATAAAATAATTTTGCTAAATTGGCAGGATCACCGTTCCCTTTAACTGTCTGTATAATATTACTTTGTCTATTGTGCGGGATAGCAAACTTGCTGTAAACATCGGCATATTTGTTCAATATCTTATCCGTAACCGGCTTAAACTCCGCAAAAACTTCCACAGCAGAAGTTACTTCATCCATAAAAGACATATGAACATTTTCATACGGTGAAAAATTGAAATCTTTTACAAGCTGCCCGTTTTGTTCAAACCAATCCAAACCCTCAAGCATTGAATCTTCTGTTTTTGATGCTTCATTGGTTATTGCCTGAACTTTTTTTACAATTGTTGATTTATCTTTAAAATCAGCCTCTGTAATCTGTATATCCCGAAATGCAGAAGAATTCTGCGGTTTTATCGGTTTTTCCGCAACCGGTTCTATATTAGGTTTAGGAGTTTTCTTAAAAAGATTTGAGAAGAACTGTCCTATTTTTTTTCTGTTTAACAGGATGATAACAGCACCCAAAACCCCGAGAGCAGCACCTGTATAGGCTACGACCTTTTTGGATGACGGATCTGAAGAATTTTTAGTCTGTGGATTAGTCTTAACCGGAGAATCAGCCGGTTTGGACATCTTCATTGTATTGAATACAGAGGAGCTCCTAAATGTTGTTGTATTATTAATATTAATTTTCATACTCATATTTAAACCTAAAAATATTAATTTTTGCTAAATAATGTCAAAAAATTTACAATTATAATTTTTTATTTTTTTTATTTCGTTTGTACCTTTCGTAGAGAATAGCTTCCTGTTCGTCTATACTGCTGATAAAATTCGCTTTTTCTTCAGTATTCATACCGGATATTAATTCGGCAGAAAACTTGACATCATGGAAGTGTCTGTAATTAGATGAAGTTCTTTTTAATTCGTCAAAGAAAGCATACGCTGTATCTTTGCTCATAATCTCAGAATATTTATTAAAAATACTTACAAGATTTGATGCATCATTGTTGCGTTTTGAGGTATCAGACATATTGTTTTCCGGTGATGCTGCAAATTTTTTGTATAGCTTTACGTATTTTTTCAATACATCGTCCGTCATCGGGTTAAACTCTGCAAACAGATCAACGGTTGAAGAAATCTCTTCCACCAGCGAAGTAGAACAATTTTCATATATTGAAAAATTACAATCTTTGATTTTTTCACCGTTTTTGTCAAACCAGTCTAAAACATCCAACACAGTTGCTTCATTTTCAGGTGCAAGATTTATTATACGATTTACCTTTTTTATGATAGTGTTGTTGTCTTCAAGGTCTGTATCCTTTATGCTAACCGTCGGCATAAAGGATGTGTTACTTCTTTTGGCTGTTTCACGTATATCTAAATATGATTTTCTGCCCGAATCATTTTCAGGCAGTTTGGAAATCTTAGAATCCATCATTTCTACAATATCACCAAATTTTGCATTTTCATTATTGAGTGCATCACGTAACTTTGTCATAAAGTCATTTATATCATTATCGGAAGTTTTAGACTTTGGAACGTTTTGCGCACTTAAACCATTTTGCACTTTATCGTTTTTTCTTTTTATTCCAGAAGAAGTTGTTGCAGCTGTAGCGGAAGACTCCTGGACAACAGCGCGGTTTTTACTTGATGGAATAGAAGCTCCCCCTGCCACATTCGCAGTTTTTTCGGACTTGTATTTTTGTTTTTCTTTTTGTTTGGCTACAATATAACGTTTTTCACTTTTGCTGAGCGGAGGTTTCATTCCCAAAAATTCATAGAGTTTACGAACTATCCATTCTTTTCCTGTTTCACCTATTTCACGGTAATGCTCTTCCTTTGCGTTGCCGGAATACTGCTTTTTTGAAGAAAAGGAAACCTGATAATTTGTATAACTTTGTATTGGACTTATTGGTCTAATATTCATAATCGATATCTCCTAATATTCATCATCGTCAGGTTCTGCACCCTGAGACATATATTCTTCAAAAGTCATATTATCTAATCTTTGATATTCTTCAATTTCTTTTAAACGCTCTATTTCTTTGTCGTTGATTTGTCCGAGCTTTTGTTTTGCAAGAAGATTTTCTTTGTCAGACTCTTCCAGCATTCTTATATATTCAAGTCTTGCCCGATATTTTTCGTCCAGAGCGTTCATTTTTTCAAGTTTTATTAGCTCTTCTCTTTCGCCGACATCCAATGGTGCGAGAAGTTTATAAATTTCGTAGAATTTATTGTATCTTTTTGGACCGATATCACGTTTTTCCCGCATTAAGACTTTTAAGAAATGAGTATAATACGGTGTTTCCGGCTTTTCAAGATAATTTTGGAACGCGTCTTCGGAAACTTTTCTATATCTGTCATTGCTATATGCACCGAGCTGTTTTGTAGGTTTGTACATAGCAGCTATTTTATCGTATGGAATTGCATCGTAATTAATATATAGTCTATCCAAATTTCCATTCTTTTTATATTCTTTCAGAGTTGCTTTAGCTTTATCTGTTAAACCGATAAGCGTATCAATATCTTCTATATTTTCAACACTCTTTGCCCCTTCAAGCGCTTCTGAATTTAATCTTGCATAATGTTTAACAACTTCTTCAATATTACTGCCTTCTGCAGGATTGATAGCGATATAAGGGAGTTTACCATCCCTTGTCAATAAATCCGGATGGATAAGATGCGGATAATTAGTTGTTATAAATACTGTCAGACCGCCTCTTTGGATATCATTTTCATCTGCCGGAGCCTGACTGCAGTGGTCAAGAAATCCTTTAAAAAAGTTTACGTTATCAACAAGATTTGTATCTTCATCATATTTTTCCAGAAGTTTTTTATCAGCATCGTCAAGTGAATAATCAAGGTTTTCTTTTGCATATTCAGGAGTCATTGCAAGAATTTTTTCGGCTTCATTAATTAATAATATTGTTCTTGTGCCATAAGGAGACTTTACATCATCTTTCCCCAAGAATCTTCTTCTTGCTGCGCGCAGTTTATTATTAAAATCTTTTACAAGCACCTCACTGTCTTTTTCTTCTGTCATATCATCCACAACAACATGACCGGCAGATTGTTCTGCTATGGCATCAAGGAAAGTTGTTTTTCCGGTACCGGTTGCACCGTGCAATAAGATTGCTGACGGGATTTTTACATCAGGATGTTCAAGAGATTTTGCAAGCGGTACTACAAACATTCTTTCAATTTTACTTTTTTCTGCACCGTAGCCGGCAATACGATCATGTAAGCCGCCTTTTGCATTAAACATTTTATTGACGGCATTTTGTGCTTCATTTAAATTATTTAATCTAATACCTATTGCTATCTTATCATCAGAATCTTTCAATGCGGTATCACATGTTTTTATTATATCTTCTAAATATTTTTTTCGATTGTTAATATCTTGTATTTCACGATTTCTGCTATAAAAATCATTCATCCATTTATCACGTATTCGAGACTTTTTACTCCAGTTGTACCAGGAAAGATTTCTGTTGGATATTTCAAATTCGGCATTTGCAGCGGCTTTATCATATTCTTTTGAATAATCCCAATTTTTAGCCTTATTAAGTTCCGCCTGAGCTGCATTTTTTCTGTCAGTCAAAACCTTTTTAGCATCTTTTAATTTTTGAATATCAATATCATCACCTTTAAAAGACACCAGACTCATTCCGGGAGTATGAAATCCCGGCAAAGTTGTTGTATTTTGATTTTGTGGCGCGGTATTATTATTTTGCACGACATTTTTCTTATTAGTAATTTGCGGTTTTGTGTTGATTGTTTCAAACGTAACTTTCATATTTTTCTCCTTTATATCTAGTGTTTGTGAGTATGACCATCGTGTGTATGCTCGTGGTAATGTTCGACAGAAACATCATCCAGTTCAACTTCATCTTCTTTATGACTGTGGGTATGGTTGGCGTGTCCGGTCAAGTGCTCTCTATAGTGAAGTGCATCATGAGATAACTCTTCTTTTGAAAATCGGATTTCTCTGTTAATCTCCAGCATAAACTTTGCAGCTTTTTTATCTTTTTCAGAGTTTGACAGGCGTAACATCTGATTTAATTTATTTACCTTGGATTCAGAAAGTTCTGAACCTATACTTATCTCTCTTCCGTACAGGATTTCTAGTTCAGTTTTTTCTGTTTCTAACTGTCGTTGTTTTTCAACAAGTTTTTGAAGTTTGGTCTCAAATTCTTCGCCCCATCTAATCGGTCGGGCGTTATTATCTATTTTTAAGAGGAAATCCAGAGATTCTTTTTTTGAATTAAAATCCGGACTTGCGCCAATATTACTTAAATTAATCAATGTTTCATAAGTATTTGGACCGTATGTGCTGTCAATTTTGTTTTTCACAATAGCGGCAAGCTCTGTAATGTCTTTTTTGTTCACAAGGGCAAGCTCATTATTGGAACTGAATAAATTGTTATCAATCTGATTTAAAAGGATTGCCGCTGTATGAACCTGAAGACTGCCTTGTGCTCGCCGTAGTTGTTCAGGTGTAATTTTATTGTTTTTAACTTTTATATCCTGCAATAAATTTAACGAAATTAAATTTTGTACAGGGTCTTTAAATATTGGGGATTTGTTCATTTCCGTTCTTAATTCTTCGTTATTCATCAAGCTCCAGAGAGGAATAAATTCGGCTTCATTTTTCTGGCGGTTTGTAAATTGCATCAGAAAATTCATAGCTTCTTTATTGGAATTATTCGCAATATCTAAATATTCCAGCCTTGTTTTTTTATAATTTGCTTCCTGCGCTTTCGCATTTTGCAGTTTTAGTTGATTGAGAAATATACTGGAAATCTCTTTTGAGCGAACCTGATGTTTTTCACACCAGCCAAAGCTCACCGGGAGAAATTGATTGCCCGTAGACGCATAATTATTTACCGAAAATTTTTCAGAGTTTTGTTTTGTTCTGGTGAAATTATTGTTTGTATATAATCTTATTTGGTTGACCGGTTGCAACATAATAATCCTTTCTATTCCGTAATTTTTTTAATATAGTCATTCATTGCTTTTCTTACACATTCTGCCTCTATGTAATTCATCGGAGTATTACCGAGGATGTCTTTTGAATTAATTTTCGGGTCTTTTGAGAGCATCAAATTCAAAATAATTGCGTTATCCGTTTTACAGGCATCGTGCAAAATACTTTGTCCGTTATTATCTGTCAATTCCAGATTCGGTTTATGCTCCAGTAAAAATTTTATATTACCGAGCACTGTCATTTTTTCTTTGGAATTATTCGTGTACAAATAATTTTCTACAGCAAACATCAGAGGAGTTTTGCCGTCTGCATTTTGTTTGTTTATATCAAATTTATTATCCAGAAGTAGTTTTATGAGCTCTTTACTGTGAACTGTCTTGTTAGCACAAGCCCAGTGGAGTAAGGTATTATCCTCAAAATCAATTTTTACTTCCGGCATCGGCGGCTGCAGATTCTTGAGTTCTTTAATTAAATTATACGTAACTGCTGCCTGTTGTCCTGCATCAAGAGTATCGTAAGTTTCAATCAAATCCTGAACTGTAGTAAACTTACGCACAGAAGAATCCTCTAAATCAAAAATTCCCTCTACTCCAAGCGTTATATTATTATATTTGTACATGTCCTCATATTTTTCATAAAGTTCTATGAGTTTATCCTCTGTTAGATAATCTTTCGGAGTCTTGCCATTTTTATTTAGGGCAAACACATCTGCAAAATTTTCCAGAAGCAATACTATAGCTTGTTCATCCTGATTACTGCATGCATAATGCAAAGGAGTCTGCCCCTCGTTATTTGATATATTAACAGAGCATCCTTTCTGCAGAAGATTTTTCATAACCTCATAATTTTCAAGATTGACTGCATTTATAATTGCGGTGTTACCGTCAGCATCACGGGAATTGATGTTAAAACCGTTTGCAAGACAGAAATCAATAAAATTGTTAGCAACATCTTCGTTGGTAATTTGTGAATACACAAGCAGTGCATTTTCACCGGTATTATTTAAAGTATTTTTATCTGCGCCATATTTCAATAAATTTAAACTAATATTATGTTTGTTCTTATTTAGAGCTGTTTTTAGCGGAGTGTCTCCGGCTTTATTCTTATGTTCAATATTAAATCCACGATGAATTGCATTCAATGCAATCTGCAGTCCTATATTTTCATCCTCAAGAGCAGGCGCAATATTTAAAAGTGTATTCTGCTGTGAATCTTCAAAATCCGCAGGAATTTCTACTGATACAAGAACATCCCTGATATTAGATATTTGCTCGACCTGTTTTTCCTCAGGTGAAACAATTTTGTCATAATCAGGAATATTAGGATATTGTTCAAATAAATCTTGAATTTCCTGAGATGCAAAACGACTCAGACTTTTATATTTTTCTATATCAAAGTTATGATTTTTAGCTTTCAACATAACATATACACAGTCAAGTAAATTATGATTGATAGCTCGCTCCATAACTGTTTTCTTCCCGGTTTCAGCCCAGCCGTTAAGCTTTTCAATATTTCCAAGATCATTTCTCTTAAAACATTCCTGTAAAAGATACGGTCTGTTCAAAGTTGTTAGTATGAATATCGGAGTGCAAGAGAAATTATCGTTTGACGGAACTATATATTTCCTGTTCGGTTCAAAATACGGATTTTTTATAATTTCGAGCAAAATTTCGTCATATTGCTTATCTTCAAAATTATTGTATAATTTTAAGACCAAATTACCAAACATATCGTGTAAATCATTACTATTCTGTGAAATTCGTGCGGCTTGCAGCTGACAATCATTTTCCTGATAATGTTTCGGACGTTCAAAAATGGAATATTCCGGAGTTTTTATATTAAATTTTCCTGACTTTATATTAAAATTCAAATCTTCCATGAAGATTTTTTCAGGGCGCTCAAGTGGTAAAAATTTTCTCAGTCTCGGAAGAAAATCTCCTCTTGTATACCATATCTGATTATTCAAGCGCAAATCCAAATCACCAATTTTGTTGATAATTTTAGAATTGCTGACTGTACAGGAAGAATTGTAACCGATTAAGGATTTTTTATTACAGCTTGCATAAGAATCATTAATACCGGTAAAATCACCCCAGCCAACCAGCCCGCCGGCTTTTTCTAAAGTATTAACTTCTCCGTTAAAACAGGAATTACTAATAGTTGTCATATTTGAATACCCTGCAATACCGCCGCATTCTTCTTTAGCCCTCAAGACAGCGTTGGAATAATTTGAATCAAGCTGGCTATATTCATCATAACCAATCATTCCGCCTGCTGCATTTTTAGTCGCGGTTACGACGGCTCTGGAATAACAGTTTGAAATATTATTGTTAGCACTAAGACCTATGAGTCCGCCTATTTTGTTTAAACCGGAAATCTTGCCGTTTATAATATTACAGTTATCCAATTCACAATTTTGTGCAATCCCGCAAAGAATTCCGCTTTGAGTCTTTGTTTTAAGGCTGGAGTCTTGCAGGTTTATATTTTTTAGTTTTGCAGACTTACATACCCCGAACAACCCGCAATTACTTTTGTCCGAAGCTTCAATATTTAAACCTCTGATAACATAATCATTTCCGTCAAATTTACCGCGGAACGGCTTTTTTACAGTTCCTATAGGTTTAAAATCTTTTATATTAGACAAATCTATATCGCGTGTCAGTACAAAACTTTTATTCCACATAGCCGGACTGTTTGAAAGCGCAGCTAATTTTTCAGGTGAATCTATAATGATTCTATTTGAAGCAGCCGTTATTGTATTATCTGCAGAAATATTACAAGGTCTAAATCCGGCTTCATAAAGTTTAGACGTTGAATAAATACTCGTAAATGTAATATTCCGTTCATTATTAACCCTATTAAAATTATATAGGTCTGAAGACGAAGTTTGTATCCCCATTGCAGGCAAGTAATATTGAGGAGAAATTTTTAATACTTTCATTGTTTTCTATATTCCCCCTTATTAATTATATCCATAGTTTCTTCTTTTTTAGCAATAAATGCATTTTTTAAATCCTCTGCCGAAACTGCATCTATGTTATAGTCAACAGCTTTTTTCACGGCTTTATTTATGACAGAGGTGATTGTTGCGCTTGACAAGCCATCGGTTAATTCTGTTAATTGTTTAATAAATTCTATATCATTTAATAGATTTTTTGTCTTGACTCTATTTTCCAGAGAACTTTCTATCAACCCGAAACGTGCCTCGGTATCTGGCAAATCAATAAAAATTTTATCGTCAAATCTGCCGTCTCTTACAATGGCATCGTTCAAATCCTGAATTTCATTTGTCGCAGCAATAATAATTATTCCATCGCGTCCGGCATTATTCATTTCTTCTTTTAAAGTGTTTAAGTCGTCGGTTTTATAAGATTCATTGTCTTTCGGATTTCTGAAAAATGAATCGCATTCATCAAAAAACAGAATACTTGCCTCATTTGTATTCTTAAATTTTGTTCGCAACTGGTCAAATGCCTGCTTTAATCTGTTTGAAGTTTCATTTATGTATTTACTTCCGAATTCGGACATTTTAATCTGATACAATGGTAATCCTGCCTGTGCAGTAACTGCTTTTACTATATAAGTTTTTCCACAGCCAGGAGGTCCGTATAATAAAATCCCGTTTGGAATATTAATACGATTTTCTTTATATTCCTTTTGTTTTTGAGGATCGAAAGAGGCTACCACCGTGTTATACAAGGTTCTTTTTGCAATCTCCATACCTTTTACTTCATCAAGAGATTTCGGGTCATAATCTTTCAATACTTCACGCTTCAAGAATGTATCGTAAATGATTGTTTTGCTTTTTTCAGAAATATCTATCTTTCTATCTGCAGCATATTTGGTCATTTCATTTTTCAAAGAATCATAGCTTAAATCTTTATGCAAAAATTTAGCTTTTTTAATAATACTGGCTATTGCTGCAGGTGAGAACTGACAGGATATAGTAGCTAAATCCGTAATTTCTTCATCTGACATTTCTATATTTTTTGTATGCAATTTTATTAGATTAGCCCTGTCTTCCAATGTAAGAGGTAAGACTTCTATGTGTTCGTCAAAACGGTTAGGTGAAATTGCGCCCGGTTCAATGGAGAACATTTTGTCAGTTGCTGCCAGCAAAATAATTCCTTTTTGCGAAGAATTTTCTATTAACTGCATCAGTCTTGTAGTTTTTGTATTATCCCGATAGTTGTCTATTTTGGGAAGAAATGTATCTATATTGTCTATAAATACTGGCGTTTGCTTTCCGTTTTTGAGGAAATTTTCCTTTGCAGTTTCAAGTATTTTTTCAAAATCAGCTATTGAGGAAACCTGACGATATTCTTCATTCATTGCTTTGAATAATGATTCTACGAGAAAAGTTTTTCCGGAACCGCTGCTTCCGTATATTAAAAATCCGTTAATCGGAATGAATTCCTTGTTCTTATACGGCTGGATAATTAAAGTATTTAGTTTTTCTTTTGCACTGTCCAATCCTATAACATCATCCAGCACATGATTTGTATTTCCTGTTTTTGCGTTACTAACAGGAGAGTTAATTCTATCGGGCGCATTCGTTTCTTCAATTTCATCAAAAAAGCTGAAAGTATCCTCTGTTTTTGGAATTTCTTCAGCTTCAGAAAGTTCATTCAATTTGTCAGACGCAGCGGGTTCGACAGTCGTGTCCTCTACAGGCAGTTGTCTGCCGCATAAATTATACAATTTTTGTTTAATCAACTCATCCCGTGCATAATCAACAGCTTCGTTGCCATCATTATTCTTTGCCGTTATTATTTTTATTCTTTCATCTTTCTTTTTATTCAGCAAAAGATTAATCGCTTTTTTAATAAGCATTTGATTATCATTCATCAGAACAACGTGCAAAAAGTTATTACCGGTATTCGTTTCAGTTGCATTTACGTCAAAATCAAGCGAAGAAAGAGCTTTCAATTGTTTTTTTGTATCATTATTCCTTGAGGCTTCAAAAAAATCATTTTCCAATTGGCCGCGGAAAGTTATTTTACTGTGTCTTTTGTCATTATTTATGTAAAAATAATTGTTATAATTTGCAATAGAAAACTCATTAATCCCGGTTATTCGCATTTTCTTCCCTTTTAAAATCCTTTTAGTTGCGAAAACTTCTAATAAAATAATTTTGCGTAATTTTTCATCTAAAAAGCAAAAGTTTTACATTTCTTTACTTTATTGTTATTTTTATCAGCATTTTGTAATGAAAAAAACGCATCCAGCTTACGGCTACTTGTTTTATATTAATATTAAAATATGGACTATAGAAAATTTAAAAAATTAAACGAGGATATTATTTCAATAAGAAGAACCGTCTTTGAAAAAGAACAAGGGTTCCAAAATGAGTTTGATGAAATTGACCAAAACTGTTCTCATATTGTGCTTTATGATAATGACAAACCAGTTGCGGTTTGCAGATTTTTCAAAGAAAACGGAGTGTATCATATCGGGCGGGTTGCTATCGTAAAAGAATATCGCGGCAAACATTTAGGAAAGTATATTTTACAGATAGCGGAAAATGAAATAAAAAAAGACGGCGGAAGTAATATTGTTGTATCAGCTCAGGTAAGAGTAAAAGATTTTTATGCTAAGAATGGATATTCAGAAACGGGAGAGATATTCTTTGATGAATATTGCGAACATATAAATATGAT
>CALUYN010000035.1 GCA_944325025.1 Candidatus Gastranaerophilales bacterium
AAGCTGCGCGCGATTGGGACGCATTTACAATCAGGTAAATCACGCCATTCCTGTGTGTCGCTGCAAGTTTGGCTAAACCCTGGAATTGCTTGCCACTGGCCGTCTACGCACTGTTGACCGCAAGATGGAGGAGTGTCGCCAGGATTACAAACAGATGCCGGCTCGTCGGGTTCTGAGGGCTCGTCTGCTACACATTTACATGTGGATTTATCTGCATCAACCAAGTGCTGGCCACTCGGACATTCTGTGATTGGACAGGTCGCAGACATATTGCAGGAACAGGTTGAAAAATTAAATTGTCCACCTGCATCTATACATTTATCATAATCATTGTCATTACATTCACATGAACAAGTTGATGGATAAAACTGACCGCCCATACGCTCACAATCTTCTTTTGCGTTTGGGTCACACAATTCCTCCGGACATTTTTCTCCGCGGGGAGTATTTGCTACTGAGCCATCAGCACAAATCTTTCCACACCCTTCCTGAAGTTCCTTGTATCCTTCAGGGCAAGTCCATTCATGCGGGCATGTACTATCAGGGCAGTCCCAACATTGACCGCCGCATAAAATTCCTCTACCACAATATGGACCAGGATATGACATTGGTAAACCACAATTATAACAGCCAGTACGTCGATCATATTTACACGCAGCCAAAGCAGGTTGGGAAGAAAAACTGTTTAGTATAGAGATATAATTGCTATGTGTAGTAGCATCAGTGAATTTATTCCAAAAATTTAGTTCCTCTATATCAGCCTTATATTTGTCGCTGTTTGGATTGAAATCAGCCAACAAGCTGCGGGATACATCCTTTAAGGACTCGTATGCCGAATAATAAGTGTAAGATACTGTAGACTCCAGTTTCTTCTTTGTTACTCCGATAGTCACGGCTACGACTACCGAAATAATCAGCATAACAATAACAATTTCGGAAAGAGTGTAAGCGGCTGAAACCCTTCTGGTTAAGCTATTAGAGCCCCCCCCCGAAATTCCAAAAGCTTTGCGAAATTCTCATACTTTCAATTACTCCTATATAATATCAACATTAATTATTATAACATATTAGGAATATAAATACAATACTAAAATTTTATTACTTATATACAAGTTTACACTAAATATAGTTAAAATCGTCGCCCTTGAAATAAATTCAGGGCAGGCACTGAACTTATTTCAAGGGTATTATCCTGATTAGATTCCGAAACAAGTTCGGAATGACGTTATGACAGGTTTGGGGAAATATCTGGTGTTAAGGTGTTAACTACGGTATAAGTACAAAAACCTGCCTTATTTACATAAGACAGGTTTACATATATAAAATCTGGCAAATTTAATATGTTTTTTCTTGCCTAACAAGAATTTGATTTATGAAAGTGCCATTAAAGCTTTCACAGATCTAGCATTATCTCTGACTTCTTCATCTGAATGCATATTTACTGTATCTTCAAGGATTTTAAGTGCTTCAGACTTGTCATTCAATGACAACAATTCATTAATTGTGCTCATTGCAACGACTGTTGACATGTCATTGATACCTTTGCCTTTGTTAGTAATAACTATTTTCAAAGAGTCATGAACATTTTTCTTTACCAAAGCGCGAGAAGTCATCTCTCTAATTGCATCAACCTTAGAATTTGTTCCTACATCTTCAAGAATAGATATTGTTTCCGGGTTTTCGTTCATACGTAAACCTTCTATAATATTTGTTACATTTTTTACTATTTTTTTATCAGTCATATTCTTTAAAACCTCCCTACTACACTGCAGCTTCCCAAGCAGCAACATTATCGTTAAATAATTGTCTTGCTGCAGTCATATCTTCCATTTTTGCTACAGATTTTGATGTAATTCCTGTTGAAATCAAATCTGTTACAGAAGTACCTAAAGCGTCTTTTACTGAATTATATAAAGAAACAGCTTTTTCTTTAGCAGGAGCAAAGGAAATTTCAATTCCGTTAAGCTTGTTCCAACCGTTAACAACACTGTCTTTCATTCTATTGCCAAATGCTACAACAGAATTAATCATGTTCTGGAATTTTTCACCAATACCAGAAATTGAACCAACAAGCGCACTTGCTTTCAATTTACCTGTAAAGCTCGGCTGATCATTTTTCTTTGCTGAAGACTCAAACACATCAGCAGTCAAAACATTTCCTTTAAAAGAAGATGCTGCAAACGGATTTGAAGAATTTCTTTGAGTTGCATTTTCGTGTTTGCTGGTATTGAACAAGCGTTCACGAATTGCGGGGATTGATAAATTTGCCATATTTGTATCCTTTCGTATAACTTTATCGACTTTATAAGGATATCATCATAATTTTTATAATGGCTCAACCTTTTGATGTATTCTTATTTGAAATTCTTATACTTTAGTTGTAAAATAATACTGTTATGGGATATGAAAATTTAGATAAACTTATTGAAACCGTCAGGATTTTGCGCTCGCCAGAAGGCTGCGAGTGGGACAGGGCACAAACTCACAAGACTTTGCGTCCAAACATGCTTGAAGAAGCTTATGAAGCTGTAGATGCTATAGATACAGGCGACATGAAACATTTGAAAGAAGAGTTGGGTGACGTGCTTTTACAGGTGCTTTTACACTCCCAAATTGCAGATGATGAAGGGGTATTTAATCTTGACGATGTTGCAAAAGGCTTGAATGAAAAGCTTATACACCGACACCCGCACGTTTTCGGAGATATTAAAGTAAATTCAACAGATGAAATAATAGATAACTGGGACAAACTAAAAAAAGAAGAAAAACCGCACAGGAAATCTGCAATGGACGGTATTTCCAAATCCCAATCAGCGTTGATGAGCGCTCAAAAAATAAGCAAACGCGCAGTCAAAAAAGGATTTGAATGGCCTGATGAAAAAACGCTTTATGAATGTATAAAATCCGAATTTGATGAGTTTCAGGATGCCATCAAGGAAAACAACCCTGAACATGCTGAAGAAGAGATGGGAGATATTCTATTTGCCGTTGTAAACCTTGCCAGATGGAACAAAATAGATGCTGAACAGGCACTTTTAAAAGCAAATAAAAAGTTTATGGCGCGCTTTCGCAAAATGGAAGAATTAGCAGAAAAACCGTTAGACGAATACAATTTCAGGGAATATGATATATTATGGAAGCGGGCTAAGGAAAATCTTTCTCATTAATTGTTAACAAATGTTAAATTGAATTACCCTAAAAAAGCAATTTCTTTATAAAAAAATCCTTTATATAAATATACAGGAAAGAGGATAAGGTTTTATGAAAGAACAGGAATTGAATACTTTAATGTCTGTAGTTTCAGACCCAATAAATAATGTTTACAAAATTGAATCCAGAAAAGATTTGGAAGAAATTCAACGTATTATAAGAATTTTCAATATCTCTGAAAGTCAGCATAATAAACACACTATGCTCTCTATTAAAAATCTTGCCACTTTCAGACTTGTATTGAGCAATAACTAAAATTTTATCAGCAAGCCCGAAAAATCAAATCGCATAAATGAAAAGTTCCGTTAATTTTAACGGAGCTTTTTGTATTATTGTCCAATTGATTTTAAATTAATACTAAGCTAAAATTCATTTATGGCTGACAAAACCTTGTTACGAATTAATAACCTCAATGTCGAATACTATACAAATAAAGGGATATTAGGCGGCAAATCAACTATACACGCTGTTAATGGGATTTCTCTGGATATTTACAAAGGAGAAATTCTTGCAATAGCGGGAGAGTCCGGATGCGGGAAATCAACACTTGCAAAGGCATTAATCAGACTTGAACCTGCAAAATCAGGCGAAATTTACTTTGACAGCAAAAATATACTCACATTGATGGGAAATGATTTGAAAGAATTTCGCAAAAAAGCCCAGATGGTGTTTCAAAACCCTTATGCAAGCCTTAATCCGAAGATGAAAATTGTTGATATCCTAAAAGAACCGCTCGAAATTAATACAGATTACTCTCCTGAAAAAATACTTGAAACTGTAAAAGAAAAAATCAGGCTTGTCGGTCTGGACGAAAGCTGTCTGGAGCTTTATCCGCATGAATTTTCTGGCGGACAAAGGCAGAGAATTGCAATCGCAAGGGCACTTGTTCTTAATCCTGAATTTATTCTGGCGGATGAACCAGTAAGTGCACTTGATGTAAGTATTCAGGCACAAATTATTAATCTTATAAAAGAATTAAATAAAAATTTCGGGCTTACTTTTTTATTAATAACCCATGATGTAAGTGTTATTAAATATCTTGCAGACCGAATAGCTGTTATGTATCTCGGAGAAATTGTTGAAAGCGGCAAAACAGAAGATATATTCCAAACGCCTCTCCACCCTTACACAAAAGCACTTTTAAGTTCTGCTCCTCAACTTAATAAAACAGGAAAGAAAATAACCCTAAAAGGAGATTTGCCATCCCCTGCAGAACTGCCGCAGGGCTGCAAATTTCACACAAGATGTCCCTACGTTATGGAAAAATGTAAAACAAATATCCCTCAAGGAAAAGGCATAACTCATAAAGTTAAATGCTTTTTATATGAATAAAATTACCACGGGTACGTATCTTTAATCTGCCAGCCGTCCATCTGGATTAAAGCACCGCAATATCCGCCGGCATATTTCTGACCGGTTCCTTTTTTACAAGAATAACCGAAACCATTTATTAAATAGTCCCTATCACGAGTACCACTATCACCCCACATCACAAGCCTGTTATTTCTTAAAAGCTCTGTCATAAAAACATCTTTGCCTAATCGATTAGGACCGCTTTTGCCGTTGATATCTATAAATATCCACAAATAGTTGCTTCCAGGACCGGTATAATTTAAAAACGCACCGATTGATGTGCCGTCTGGAAGAGCTATAAATGCATCTGAACCTGCATAACTAGTTTCTCCATCTATAGTATAAAGCTGATAATACACTTTTTCAGGGGATTTTATTCCATATTGGCCATCAATCTTTATATATTGGAGAATGTAGTTTTTAAAAAGTTCAGAATTGACAAAATTATAATCTTCGCTTCCTTTTTCAAACGACCATGTCGAAACTTCACCGTTTTCTGCTTCGGATAACCTGATGGCCTGCTGTAAATTAGAATAACTCTTTTTTAATTTTGAAACGGTTACCTGTTTGTCTGTTTTTTCTATATAACCGGGAATTGTCATAGCAGCAACAACTCCGATTATGCCGAGGGTAATGAGTACCTCAGCAAGAGTAAATGCAGCCTGACGGATATTGTGAGAGTGGGTTACGTACGCTGCACCCTCCCTGATTAGGGAGGGTTGGGGTGGGTAGTGATTGTTACCCATCCTCTTATCCTTCCCTAATAAGGGAAGGAAGGGGTTAGTTACTGCAAATAGCCCGCCTTCATATCTTCTTAGCTCACTGCCTTTTAAATTTACCCTCTCCCTTAATCCCTCTCCCGAGAGAGGGAAAACTGTTACGATACGTCTTAGTGCCTTAGTGACATAGTATCTTAGTATCTTTAAATTGGCTTTGCATCTTTGCCTTTTGACATCTTTGCATCTAGCTGCTTCTTTGCCTCCGGCGGAGCCTACAGTGCCCCCCCCCCGAAAGGTCTGAATATACTTGTAACAAAGCTTTTCATAATTTTCTCCTTATTTAATTTATATTTTTAATTATAAACTATTTTATTATTTGTTTCAACTGCTCAAGAATCTTTTCAGTACCGTCAAATTTTGCAAGGGAAAGGGTATTATTTTGAAGTTCAGATAACTTTTCTCTATTGCTGACAAGATATTTTATGGTTTCTAAAAGTTTATTTGCAGTAAGTTCGTTATCCTCAATATAAATTCCTGCGCCCTTTTCTAGCATAAATTTTGCATTTTTTCTCTGATGATCAGCTGCAGCATAAGGGTAAGGAACAAATATCGGAGCAATCCCAGAAGCGCAAATCTCTGAAATGCTTAACGAACCGCAGCGCGATAGAGCAATATCTGATGCTTTCAAGACCGTTACCATATCCTCAAAATAAGGTTTTATAATAATATTTTTATCAGACTCATATTCAGGATAAAGCTTTAAAATCTGCTCAATTACAAGGTCAAAATTTCTTTTGCCTGTCTGAAAAATTATTTGCAAATTATAATCCCTTGAAAGCTGTTTTAAAATATTTACAGAGGCATCATTAATTGTTCTTGCGCCCTGTGAGCCGCCCATAATACATAGAGTAAGCCTATCCTCAAGATTTAATCTTTTTCTAGCATCTGATTTTGAAAGCGTTTTAAATTCCGCCCTTATAGGGTTTCCGTTAATTTGGAAATTTTTATTGTTTACATAATTTTTTGCGCATTCAAATGCAAGAGAAACACAAGCCGCATACGGTGCAATTTTTCTTGTCACAAGTCCCGGCTGCGCGTCGCAATCATGCATCATGTAAGGAACTTTCATAATCCTTGCAGCTAGAAGTGCCGGAGCAGAAACGTACCCTCCTGTGCCCAAAACAGCATCGGGCTTATATTTCAAAATATAAAAACAGCATTTTAATACTGCAAAACTTAACTGAAATGTCCATTTAATCAAATCAAAACCAAAAGTCCTCGGCATTCCATGTACATTTACACCTAAAAATTTATAGCCTTTTTGTTTAACAATATCAAATTCAAGATTTTTAGGATTTCCCACGTAAAAAACTTCATCATCTTTTAATGCGTCAGCAACCGCAATTGCCGGATAAATATGCCCTCCTGTGCCTCCTCCTGTTATAAAAAATCTCTTCATTAATATCTGTTCCTTATCTTCTTTATTCGTTTTTTAGAAATGTTCAAAAGTATACCAACCATAATTAAAGATACAATCAATGACGAACCGCCGTAACTTATAAACGGGAGCGGAACACCTGTTGTAGGTAAAAATGAACTTGCTACACTCATATTCATAAATGCCTGAAAAACAATTGAAAAAGTAATCCCGACAGCTAGCAGTTTTCCGTACATATCAGGGCATCTTGCAGCAATCAAAAAACCCCTCTGCATAAATGTAAAAAACAATCCTATTACCAGAACACAGCCGACAAAACCGAGTTCTTCCGCAATAATTGCAAAAATAAAGTCTGTATGACATTCCGGCAAATATGAAAGTTTTTGTATAGAACCGCCGTATCCTACTCCGCTGAAACCTCCAGAAGCAAATGCAATCAATGATTGAATAATATTATACCCCGCTCCCAAAGGGTCAAGGTCAGGATTTCGCCACGTTTTTATACGCTGAAGCTGATATGGTTTGATAATTGTAGTCAATCCGATAATGACAGTTGCAACCATTGCGCCGACACAGCTTAAAAACAATTTCAAAGAACCGCCCGCAGCCATATACATAACAACAGTCGTCATCCCAAGCAGAATTACCATTGACAAATTTGGCTGAATAAATATTAACCCTGCCATTGCAATTATCGGGAAAAACGCCCAAACCCACTTGTTCTGATCGAAAAGTTCTGCATCTTTTCTGAATGCATTAGCTAATAACAGAACGACAGCAGGTTTAGCAAATTCCGAAGGCTGCAATTGAAACCCTGCAATATTCATCCATCTTTTTGCTCCGTTTACTGTAACTCCGAGCGGCGTAAAATCAACAAGAAAAAGAGCAATCAATATTGACGCCATTATTATTACATTCCAATCCGCAAGCTTTTTATAATCATAGTTCATAAAAAACTTCAAGCCGAAAAAACCTACCACAAAACAAATTACCTGTTTTATCAAAAATTGAGCAGGGTTTCCGCCTTCATCAAGGCATTTGGGTGCTGTAGCAGAAAATATCGCAAGGAAACCTATTATAACAAGAAAAGCAACAACTATTAAAAGTGTTTTATCCGGAGATGATATAATTACACTCTGGATTGGCTGTTCTTCCCGTCTTTCAGATGGGCTTCTTCTACTTGATCTTTGATAAGACATAATCTTTGAACACCCTTCCTCTTTCTTCATATCCGCTGAACATATCAAAACTTGCACACGCAGGCGACAATAACACAACATCAGGATTTAACTCAATTGATTTGTCTATTGCAGACTGCATAGTGTTTTCTCTTATAATATTATCAAATCCATTTTCTCGCAAATTTTCATCAAATCGGTCAGCAGCTTCGCCTATAAGAACAACTGTCTTAATATGCTTTTTAACAGCGTCGCAAAACTCTGCCAAATCCGTGTTTTTATCACGGCCGCCTGCAATTAAAACAACGTCGCAGCCGTTGAATGAATTTATAGCAACAAGACTTGCCTCCGGATTAGTTGCCTTTGAATCATTATAAAAAACTGTTTTTTCTTTTTGCGCAAACTTTTCAAGCCTGTGTTCAGGCACCTTAAATGACATTATTGACTTTTTAATATCCTCATTTGAAACACCTTCAATTTTAGCAGCGATAATTGCACACATAACGTTTTGATAATTATGATTGCCTATAAGAGGGCATTCATCCAAAGTAATAATTTTTTCTTCTTTGCCGCTGCGCTTAAAATATATTGCTTCCTCTCTTATGTAAGAGCAGTTTTCGCCTATATCTGCATCAAAAAGAAATAGTGTTCCGCCGCACTCTTTAGAGAAATGCAAAAGCCGTTCATCTTTAGCATTCAAAACAGAAAACTGCGGCGCCTGAGGTCCTTTAAAGATTTTAGCCTTTGCTTTAAAATAATTTTCCAATCCTCCATGCCAGTCAATATGGTCTGGCGTAAAATTAGTCCAGACAGAAATCTGAGGGACAAAAGAATTACTGTATTCCAACTGAAAAGAACTGCATTCACACACCATAAAATCAAGGTCTTTATCCAACAAATCACATGGCGGAACGCCATAATTTCCGCACGGCTCTGCTTTAAATTCCGATGACAAGATATGAGCTGTCAAAGCTGTAGTTGTTGTTTTTCCGTTCGTTCCTGTTATTGCAATAAACGGAACTCCAGTTTGTGAGTAAGCGAGTTCAACCTCTGATATAACTGTAATTTTTTCTTCTTTTAAGCGCTTCATTATATCGCTATGAGGCGGAATGCCGGGACTTGTAACAGCGATATATGCATCTTTTATAAACTCATCACTGTGACCGCCTGTTTCAACATTTATACCAAGATTTTTTAATTCCTGAATTTTTTCAACATCTTCAGGTTTCTGTTCTCTGCTCTCTGTTAAATAAACATCAGCCCCTGCCTTGTTTAAATATTTAGCTGCAGATATTCCGCTCTTAGACAACCCGAGAACCAATACTTTTTTATCAAACAGTTTTAAATTCGGACATATAGATTTCATTATAAAATACCTCTATTCAAGAAAAAATATAAAATAACAGCCCCTGCTGAAAGCAAAGCTGAAACCGATGCAAATACTGCAACAATTTTCTTTTCACTCCAATTACACAATTCAAAATGATGATGTATAGGAGCCATTTTAAAAACTCTTTTGCCGGTTGTTTTAAAACTCGTTACCTGAATAATAACGGAAAGAGTTTCCATAACAAATACTCCGGCAATCAAAACAAGCAAAATTTCAAATTTACCCATAACAGCAACAGTACCGAGCAGTCCTCCGATAGCCAGAGAACCGGTGTCACCCATAAAAACTTCAGCTTTCGGTCTGTTATATTTCAAAAAGCCTGCAAGCGCACCTGCAACACAGGCAGAAATTATTCCGCCTTCAGGGCAGCCTGAAAATAAAGAAATTATTGCACATGCAGCAAAAGCAAAAATTCCTGTTGATGCTGCAAGTCCGTCCAACCCGTCAGTCAAATTATAAGCATTTGAAGCGCCTGTAATTACAAAAACTGCAAAAACAGGATAAAACAAACCTAAATTTAATACATAATGTCCAAAAGCCACATCTGCAGCATTTGTTTTTGTCATCATTAGGAAAAGTGTTGGAAGAAGAGCTATTGCAATCTGTCTTAAAAGTTTTCCACGCGGTGTAAGCCCGTCATTTCCTTTGCCTTTTAGCTTAATATAATCATCCTGAAATCCGGCAAACGTATAAAATAAAAGGGTTAAAAGAATAATAAAAGCTCCTGTATTCAATCTTTGCGCCATTGCAAGAGCTATAACAGAACCTAAAATTACTGCGATTATTATAAATACACCTCCGGTTGTCGGGGTTCCCTGTTTTTTAGCATGAGCTTCCGGTGCGCAGTCTTTTACATACTGACCTATCATGTGCTTCTTCAAAAAATCTATATACGGCACGCCAAAAAGCAAACATAATATCATACCCAGTAAAAAAGCCACCGCTAACATTATCATTTTTTATACCCTTTCCGTAAATTTCCATTTAATTTTGTCTATTTTCATCAGTCGCTGCGCTATAATTCTTTTTTAACGATTATCTTAATATATTATTATGCGCTTGCTCCCGTTTTATACCCTTTCCGTCAACTTTCATTTAATTTTGTCTATTTTCATCAGTCGCTGCGCTATAATTCTTTTTTAACGATTATCTTAATATATTATTATGCGCTTGCTCCCGTTTTATACCCTTTCCGTCAACTTTCATTTAATTTTGCATATTTTCATCAGTCGCTGCGCTATAATTCTTTTTTAACAATTATCTTAATATATTATTATACGCTTGCTCCCGTTTTTATCCTTTCCGTAAATTTTTTAAATCTTCGATTATTTCTTCAAACTTCATAGCCCTTGAAGCCTTTAAGAATATTGTAATACCCGCATGTAAATTATCAAGAATGTAACGAGATGTTTCAAGATTGTTGTCAAAATGCTTTACATCAAATCCATACTTAGATAATTCATCTCCAATATACTTTGCAAGCTTGCCGACAGTAAGAAATACAGCATGTTTACCCTGAAACTTCTTTCCGATAAATTCGCCTGTTTCACGGTGAAACTCAATTTCATTTTCACCAAGTTCACCCATATCTCCGAGAATTACAACCGGTTTTTTATAAAGTTCCAAAAATGTTGAAACAGAAGCTTTCATAGACTCAGGATTTGCATTATAACTGTCATTTATAATATCAAACCCTTTGACATTTTGAACCTCCCAACGTTTTTCAATCTGGTGATATTTTGCCAGCCCGCGCTTAATCTCTTCATAAGACATACCAAGCTTAAAGCCAAGTTCAATTGCAGACAGAGAATTTTCAATATTGTAATCCCCTTCAATATTGAGTTCATATTCATCTGCCTTCCTTGATAAAGGGAGGGGAACCGCGCAAGCGGCGGTGGGATTTTTATAAATAAATTTAGAATACCCTTTGCGTTTTTCCAGAATTTCCGCATCTTTTATTGAATAAAAAATCTTTTCACCTTCAAAGTCCGCAAATTTTTTAATCCTTTCGTTATCCTGTGCAATGAGAGTATTTTTTAAATATTTTGTAATTTCGCATTTTGCCTTTGCAATATTATCAAGACTTCCCAGACGTCCGATATGAGCAGAACCGGCATTTGTAATTATTGCATAATCAGGCTGTGCATACTTTGTAATAAGTTCAATCTCGCCAAACCCGCGCATTCCCATCTCAACAATCAGCACTTCAGTATCTTCAGGCATTGAAAGAACTGTCTGGCAAAACCCGATTTCGTTGTTATGGTTTGAAAAAGTTTTGTGAGTTTTAAACTTTTCTGACAAAACAGAATAAACCATTTCTTTTGTCGTAGTTTTGCCGGAGCTTCCCGTAATACCGACAACTATCGGATTATATTTTTTACGTGCAAAATTTGCAATTTGAAGGTAGGCCGTTAATGTATCTGGTACTTTCAAAGTACATTCAGCAGGGCAATTATCTTTTGTACAGAAACAACCGGCAGCACCTGCTTCAATTGCCTTATCACAAAAATTTTCACCGTCAAAATTTGCACCTTTCAAAGGTAAATACAAATCACCTTTTTTAATGGTTCTTGTATCTGTAGAAATTTCAAAATTTCCCTTCAAATTACCTTTAATTTCAGCATTTGTTGCTTTTATCAATTCTTCAACAGTAAATTTCATCTCTCCCTCGCTAAAATAATTTTACCGCAAACAAACACGCAAGAACGTAAAGTTAATAAATGTTAATAGTGCTTGACAAGGGGTTTTGAGCAGGTGATAATAATTGATGTATTAGTATGCGGTAACTCGTTGACAATTTTTCGAAAGCTTATAAAGCGAAACAGATGCGAGGGACAAGCCATTCTGAAACATATAAAATAAAACAAATTTACCCGAGTGCATTAATAATATAAAGCCGGTAATAAAAAATGTTTCAAAACTTGACCTTAACCGTTAAAAGGCGGTATATGCAATCCCGTAAGCTATGTCGAAAAAACGAAACCCAAGAAAGGAAAAGAAAATGTACGCAATTGTAGAAACAGGCGGAAAACAGTATCAGGTAGAAGAAGGAAGATACCTTGATGTTGAATTATTAGACGGCGAAAAAGATTCAAAAGTTGTTTTTGATAAAGTCGTTATGATTGTAAACGGTAAAAAATCTAAAGTAGGACAGCCTTACGTTGCAGGCGCTTCTGCTGAAGGAACTATCGTAAAACATGACAAAGAAAAGAAAATTATTGTTTACAAACAAAGACCTAAAAAAGGTTACAGAAGAAAACAAGGACACAGACAAGGCTTTACAAGAGTAATGATTTCTAAAATCAGAACTTCTGCTCAGAAAAAAGCCGCTGAAACAACAGAAGAAGCATAAACTTCTTATCCTCCCTCTCATAACGGGAGATGGAAATCCGATAATAAAAAATCGGGAAAGTAATACAAAAAATCGTACAGAGGCGGCACTTCAATTAACTGCAAGTTACGGCTGCGTACGTAGTACACATAAGGAGAATATAATTATGGCACATAAGAAAGGTATGGGATCAACCCGTAACGGCCGCGATTCAGAAGCGAAGCGATTAGGCGTTAAAAAATTCGGCGGTGAAATCGTTAAAGCCGGAAATATCCTTGTTCGTCAAAGAGGAACAAAAGTTCATCC
>CALUYN010000036.1 GCA_944325025.1 Candidatus Gastranaerophilales bacterium
ACTTTTGCAGAACATGTTTCTATTGGCGCAGGTACACTGATTGGAACAGCATTGCCAATAATATATTTTTGCAAAAAACAAAAAGCGCCAATTCAAAAACTTAAATATGCAGAAAAAGAAATGATTTTGCTGAGTACCGGTTCTATTACTGGAGGAGTACTCGGGGGAATTTGTTCTGACAGAAAGGTTGAGCCTAAATACAAAATTCATGAAGGTATATACCAATTTTTTAATGCAGTTATCCCTACATTATTAATTAAACCTATATTAAAAACCTGTGAAAAGTTCAAATTCTTAAATAATAAAAAAATAAAAGCAACTGCATTAATGGGCGGAATATTTGGCGGCATGATTGTCGGTTCCAAAATTTCAAACATAATAAACGGGACCACAAACCCTTATAATAAAAGAAAAGTTAAGTTCGTAGATGCAATAGCAAATATAGATGTAATATCTGGAGCACTGATAATGGCGAAGTTTCCATTAATAGGAAAACTTGGAGTTGAGAAATTCCTGCCGCTGTTTTATATGTGGACAGGTTATGAATCAGGTAAAATGAGGTAAATCCCTAGATAAAAAATTTGCATATTTTATAAAAAACACCTTGCAATAAATTTTTGTCTGAATTAAAATAATTATAAAAATATTCCCGGATCGTCTAGTGGCAGGACTGAAGATTCTGGCTCTTCCAACGGTGGTTCGAATCCATCTCCGGGAATTTTTTGTTGGCAAAAAATTTTTTTACACGTTTTCTGAATATTATGAAAATTAATTATTCTAACTCTCCTTCATTCAAAAGCATTTATACTGTTGATACAGGAAGTGCCACATCAAAGCAGCAAATATTTACACTAGGTGCTTTAATGAATAATTTTTGGATTAACAATGTCGGCACAACCTTTAACAGAATTAGAAGCACAGGAGTTTACGGTAAAGTTGATATAAATGTCAAAGATTATAAAGACAATGCTTTTGAATCAGTTATGAAATATAACGGTATATCCTACCAGAAAAAGCAAAATAATCTTAATTACATGGCATAGCAAATGATTAAAATTACGACGAAATCAACTAATACATCGTTACCTCTGCAAATTATCAAAGGGAGTCCAAAACAACGCAACAAAATGGCTTCACGTATAAGCAGGCAATTCTATACAAAATTGTTGTCTGTTTCTAATGGCAATAGCTGTTCCATAAAAGATTTTTGTGAAAATTTAAATAAATTACTGCATAATAAAATTAATTTTGGAATATTTAAGCAGGAGAACCCTAAATATAAAGGCTCTATTAAGCACAACATTACAGGAACAACCTGTAATTCAAATGGGATAATAAGCCTTTTAATTGACGGCTACAAAATATTTTTACCGTTGGATAAGAATGGACAAAACATAACTAATAAATTTACAGCAATACATGAAGCAAGACACCTCTTTGACCATGTATTTAACCCTAAAACAAACCAGTACAGGCTGCAGAATTTATATGGCAAAATAGATTTTGAATCAAAAAAAGATTATCTTTCTGATATGTTTCTTGACAAGTTAGACAATCCAGTGAATATGAAGAAATTCGAAAAATCTGTAAAAGAATTAACTGACACCATGCCTGATGATATTACAATAGATGCCCTGCAGACAATTAGAAATCGTTTGAAAAGTGAAATCAATGCTTACGGCGACGAAATGAGAAGCATGGCAAAAGGCTTTGGATTATTCTACAATTTTCCGGAAATTATAATAACAAAAATTTTTTTGAATGATAATGCAAAATTTAAACAAAAATTGAAATTTGCGAATGCACTTTTAAAAGAAAAGTTAGAAAGTGCACGAAGCACTCACAGACAATCATTGAATTTTTGAATAGGCACGACGTTCGAGCATTACCATTAAAATTGAAATATCAGCCGGTTTCACACCGCCGATACGTGATGCCTGAGCAAGAGTCTTAGGCCGGATTTTTGAAAGTTTGTCTTTTGTTTCTGAAGAAATATGGTCAATTGTTGAATAGTCTATATCATCCGGAATTTTAAATTTATCTAATTTTGACGCCTGCTCGACTTGAAATTCCTGACGTTTTAAGTACCCGTCATATTTGACTAAAATTTCCACCTGTTCTGCAACATCAAAAGGAATATTTAATTCTTTTGTACAATCATCAATTTCTTTAATAACATTATAATCAATATTCGGACGTTTAAGAAGTTCTGCTATTTTCATCCCGCGTTCCATATGCTCGCCATATTTGGCTAAAATGGAATTAACCTCATCTGTTGCTGAAATTTTTGCATCCTTAATTCGGGATAATTCTTGTTCAATTGCTTCCTGCTTATCAGTAAAAATTTTAAACTGTACATCATCAATAAGTCCGTATTTTCTGCCGATAGGCGTAAGTCTTGCATCAGCATTATCCTGACGGAGCAGCAGTCTGTATTCCGAGCGGGATGTAAGCATTCTGTAAGGATCCTGAATATCTTTTGTAACAAGGTCATCTATCAATGTTCCGATATAAGAAGAACTTCTTGAAAGTTCTAGCATTTCAGAGTCATTTAGATAATTAAACGCATTTATGCCTGCAACAAGCCCTTGAGCTGCTGCTTCTTCATAGCCGCTTGTACCGTTAATCTGACCTGCAAAGAACAGACCTTTTATACTTTTAGACATTAAAGAATGAGTTGTTTGAACTGCAGGGACGTAGTCATATTCAACAGCATAAGCAGGTTTTATAACATGCGCATTTTCAAGCCCGGGAAGAGTTCTTAGCATCTGAACCTGAACATCTGCCGGCAGACTGCTTGAAAATCCCTGAATATAAACCTCATAAGTTCCCAAACCCTCAGGTTCAATAAAGATATGGTGGGACGGATTTTCACTAAATCTAACAACCTTATCTTCAATAGACGGGCAGTAGCGCGGGCCAACCCCTTGAATTAGCCCTTGAAACATAGGAGATTTATCTAAATTAGCCTTAATAATCTCATGCGTTTTTTCATTTGTTCTTGTCAAATAGCAGGGATACTGCTTTCTGATTGGTCTATTCGGCTTGAATGAGTAAAAATGCAGAGTTTCATCTCCCGGTTGAATTGACATTTTAGAATAATCAATTGTACGTTTATCAACTCTAGGAGGTGTACCTGTTTTAAGTTTTTTAATATTTATTCCATGTTTAACAAGAGATTCTGAAAGGCCGTAAGCAGCTTTTTCACCGAGTCTGCCGGCGCTATATGAGCGGAGTCCGACAAATATTTTACCGTTCAGGGAAGTACCAGTTGTTAAAATAATTGCACGTGCACAATATTCTATACCATACTCATCTATTGCCCCTGTAATTTCTCCATCTTTAACCAGTAAATCAGTAATGCACGCCTGACGCAGATATATATTTTCGTTATTCTCAATGATATTACGCATATAATCCATATACTGCTTTTTATCAGATTGTGCGCGCAAAGCTCTGACAGCAGGGCCTTTAGAGGAATTAAGCATCTTCATTTGAATATAAGTTGCATCTGCCGCTTCGCCCATAACACCGCCTAAAGCATCAATTTCACGGACTAATGTTGATTTTGCAGGGCCGCCTATTGCAGGATTGCAGGGCATTAAAGCAATATGGTCAACATCTAATGTTGCAAGTAAAACTTTTGCGCCCAGTCTTGCGCACGAAATCGCAGCCTCACAGCCTGCGTGACCGGCTCCAACAACTATTATGTCATATTTATTATTAAGATAATTCATAATATATCTTCCTAATCGGCTACAGCCAATATTATATTACAAAGAAAAATCTTTTAGGATAAAAATTAAAATAGATTAACTTCCTATCTACTCCATGTAGATGATATTAATTCAGAATATTAAAGATTAATATAATTTATATCGACAGAAGAAAATACATATTGAATACACATCTTATTGGAGCTCATTGATGTCAGAACAAATTTTACTACAGCCGATAGCGGCAAATACTAATAAAGCTAAAGAATCGCTCGAAAAAGCCAGAATAGCACATGAAAAATATCTTATCAGACAGCAAAATCAGGATTTACAAGAAGCAATTGAATACTATGTTGATGCTGTCAAATACGATCCAACTATGCCTGAAGCATACTACAGACTTGCGACTTTAATGTGGGAGCAGGGACAAATAAGTCTTGATACGGCCATTGAGCAGTGTAAAACAGCAGTTTCGCTAGCACCTCAAAACATCAATGCGCATCTTTATACAGGTTTCTTTATGAAAATGGCGCAAGACTTTAAATCAGCAGAGTCAGAATTTAAATCAGCCATTAAAATGGGGAAATTGAATTCTGCGCGTCCAAGATTAATTCTATCGCAGTCAATTTTACAAAAAATTAATTCCAATAACGGAAATGTAGGGGACTATTTGAGTTTTCTATACTATTTCCTCTCCGGAAGCGTAATGCTTGCCTGGGACAGACCATCGATAAAAATGTTTTATAAAAACATGTCAGATGACTTTTCAGTTTTTACCTATAATACTGTCGGAAAATTTTTAGAAAAATTCAAACTTTATCCCACAGCTGAAAACGTTTACAGGCAAGCTATAACAAAAACAAATCACAGTGAAATTTTCTACAACAAAATGGGAGATCTTGCTCTTAAAAATAAAGAAATGGATTTAACTGTTGACTGTTACAGAAAAGTTCTGGAAGCAAATCCTTTAAATCGGGAAGTTTTAATTAAACTTGCAACAGTTTTACAAACATACTTCCCTGAAAATACAGATGAAGCAATTGACTGCTACGAAAAGCTTCTTGAATTTGATATAGATGTGCCGCAAATATACTATGAACTCGGGCATCTTTATCTGAAAAAAGAAGATAAAATAAATTCAATCAGCGCATTTAAACTTGCATTAGAAAGAGATACGGAAAACCCATTCTATAATAATTCTTTAGCTTATGCATATTCAAAAGCTGAGTTATACGATGAAGCTATTGAACATTACCAGAAAGCAATTGCAATCAATCCGGATAAAGAATGGACATCCATTGTATGTCAGGCATTAGGTTCAATTTATGCTGAAGTAAAAGGCAATATTGATGCTGCTGTTTCAACCTATCAGGCAGGAATAATCCTTGATCCGAATAATTATGAGCTGTATTTATCGTTAGGCGATGTACACATGGCAGCATACGATTTGGATAACGCAATCAGAGCATATTGTGATGCTATAACACTTAAACCTGATGATTATAGAGCTTACTCAAAAGCAGGAATTGCCCTATGGGAAAAAGATTATTTGGAAGAAGCTCTTGTTTCTTTCCACAAATCAATTGATTTAAACCCTGATAACGAATACGCTCAAAATAACCTTGGAATACTGTATCTTGACGGACTTGGAGATGCAGAAGAAGCCCTTGAATATTTTGAAGCCGCAGTTGAATTAAACCCTAATTATACCCTTGCGTATTTTAATGCTGCTAGAGCCTCTCAGGCAATGGGATTTATAAATGATGCTGCAAATTATTATCAAATGGCAATTGATTTAAATAAAATCACTCAGGATCTTGACGAAGAAGACATTAAAAATCGCTTATATAAATTATTTGAAATTTAGATATATGAAGATTATAAAGTCAATGAACAATATAAATTTCTAATTTTTTGTTTTTAAGGTATAATAAGAAAGAACATTAGAAGTGTATAACTAAATGCGCCAGAAAAGCGCAAAGCTTTCGGAAAAGTTCGCCGGAAGCAGGAAAGGAAAATTATGGTACCTGAAACAAAGAAATTTGAAATTGAGATTGGCGGGAAAACAGTTACTGTAGAAACAGGCAAATACGCACAATCTACAAACGGTTCTGTAACCGTAAGGTGCGGAGATACAATGCTGTTTGTGCATTGCGTCGTTTCTAAAGAACCTAGAGTTGGAATAGATTTTTTCCCGTTGTTAATTGACTATGAAGAAAGAATGTCATCAATCGGCCGTATTCCAGGCGGTTATAATCGCTCTGAAGGTAAAGCCGGAGATAAGGCCATTCTTATTTCAAGACTTATTGATAGACCTATAAGACCTCTGTTCCCGAAAGGTTACAGAAACGATATACAAATTGTAGCACAGCTATTCAGCTATGATCAGGTTAATCAGCCTGATACTCTTGCAATGTTAGGGGCATCATGTGCTTTAATGCTTTCAGGCGCTCCTTTTGAAGGCCCTATCGGAGCTGTCAGAGTTTCAAGAGATGAAAACGGCAATATGATTGCTAACCCGACTCATCAACAGGCAGACAAATCCGATTTGGATATCGTTGTAGCAGGTACTCATGATTCTGTAATTATGGTTGAAGCAGGCTGCAAATTCGTTACAGAAGACGATATTATGAACGCTGTTGAATTCGCTCAAGTAGAAATAAGAAAACAATGTGAAGCTCAAGTTGCATTTATGAAAGAATGCGGAGTTGAAAAAGAAGAATTTGTCAATCCTTATGACACAGCAGAAATCAAAAAAATTATTGAAGAAACAGCTCATGATATGATTTTTGATGCTTACCACAACTTTGACAGAGAATACAGACAGAATAAACTTGAGGAAGCTAAAAAACTTGTTAAAGAAAAAATTGATGCACTTCCAGAAGATGATTACATCAAAAAAATTATGGAAGAAACAGGTATTGATTTTGTTGCAGAAGAATTTAAAAACGCAGAAAAACATATTATGCGAACAATGATTCTTGACGAAGGTGTCAGAGCAGACGGTAGAAAACCAAACGAAGTTCGTCCTATATGGTGCGAGGTTGGAGTGCTTCCAAGAGCTCATGGATCTGCAGTATTTACAAGAGGACAAACTCAGGTATTATCTGTAGCTACTCTTGCAGGCCCAGGGATGAAACAGGAACTTGACGGAGTTGATCCGCAGACAGAAAAAACATATATGCACAAATACATATTCCCTGGATTTTCAGTAGGCGAAGTAAAACCATTAAGAGGTCCGGGCAGACGTGAGGTCGGACACGGCAATTTGGCAGAAAGAGCAAATATTCCGGCGCTTCCGTCACAGGAAGAATTTGGATACACAATCCGTGTAACATCAGATGTTCTTGAATCAAACGGTTCAACATCAATGGCTTCTACCTGCGGTTCTTCAATGGCCTTAATGAATGCCGGTGTTCCGGTTAAATGTATGATTGGCGGCGTTGCAATGGGTATGATTACCGAAGAAGGCAAAGAACCAGTTGTATTAACCGATATTCAAGGTATCGAAGACTTTTTAGGCGATATGGACTTTAAAGTTACAGGTAATGATGACGGTATTACTGCTCTTCAAATGGATATGAAAGCTAAAGGTATTGCAAATGAAACATTGCGTCGTGCTTTAGCTCAAGCAAAAGAAGGCAGACTTCATATCTTAGGCAAAATGAGAGAAGTAATTTCAACTCCTGCAGATCATCTGTCACCTTATGCTCCAAGTATTACAACAATGACAATTCCTGTTGAAGATATCGGAACAGTAATCGGACCGGGCGGTAAACAAATCAGAGCAATTATTGACGCCTCAGGTGCCGAAATTGATATTCAGGATTCAGGCGTTGTAACTATTACCTCTAATGATCAAGAAGGTGCTGAAATCGCACAGAGAATGATTAAAGAACTTACTTTCAAACCTGAACCGGGAATGGTTGTAAAAGGCAAAGTTGTTCGAATTATTCCGATCGGAGCCTTTGTAGAACTTGCACCTGGTAAAGACGGTATGGTTCATATCTCTCAGGTTTGCAACGAAAGAATTGACACAATTGAACCGCATCTTCACATCGGCGACGAAGTTATTGTTAAAGTAATTAAAATCGACGATAAAGGCAGAGTAAACCTCACTATAAAAGGGGTTTCTGACGAAGAAAAAGCTCAATTTAATTAGACACAATAATAATCAAACACCATTTTGTAAATCTGTCATTCTGAACTTGTTTCAGAATCCTGTCGAAGAATTTTTCTAATAAATTCAATATGACAAAATGGTGTTTTTTTATATTCTTTTATGCTACTCTAAAATTAACTGGAGGATAAATATCATGTGCGATGTTATAACAATTGGAAGCGCTACAATGGATGTATTTGTAGAAAGTGATGATGCAAATATAGTATCCGTTTATACCAAAGATAAAAAATCTGAATTTATGAGCTACCCTTACGGGGCAAAAGTTGAAATTACTGAATTCACATCTAAAGTAGGCGGCGGCGGGATTAATACCGCAGTAAACTTTTCAAATCTTGGTTATAATACAAGTGCAATCTTTAAAATAGGGGATGATATTTATTCCGACGGAATTTTAGAATCTTTTAAAGATAAAAAAGTAGATTTATCAAACATTATTCAGGACAAGAGTCTAAGCACAGGCTTTTCAATTATTCTTGTAAGTTTTCAGGGTGACAGAACTGTTCTTGCACACAGAGGAGCAAACGCTAAATTAAATAAATCTGATATAAATTTTGAAGCTATCAAAAATGCAAAACTTTTATATATAGCACCGCTAAACGGCGAGAGCACAAAAGTTCTTGATGATATTGCAAACTTTGCAAGAGAAAACAACGTGTTTGTCTGCTTCAACGCAGGCTCATCAAGCTTAAAAAAAGGATTTAATTATCTTAAGAAAATTCTTGAAGATGCTAACGTTGTTGTTATGAACAAAGAAGAAGCTTCGCTTGCTACACAGATACATGTCCGCCCGGATACAAGAGTAGAAAAGTTTTCAGAAGAACTTATACATCCGGATGTAAAAGAAATGTTTAAAAAGTTAAAAGTTGCGGACTATCAGGTGATAGTAATCACAGACGGCGGTAAAGGCGCTTATGCTTATGACGGAAAAGATTTTTACTACTGCCCTGTATTTGAAGGTCCTGTGGTATCAACACTGGGTGCAGGCGATGCTTTTGCCTCAACTTTCTGTGCAGCATTGGGAAGAACGAACAGAGATATCGGCAAAGCTTTGATGTACGCTTCAGTTAACTCTGCCGGTGTAGTATCAGAATTTGGAGCAACACAGGGGCTTTTAACATTTGAACAAATAGAAGAAAAACTTAAATCAAACCCTGCCTACACATACCAGAAAGCTTAAATCAAAACAAACTTAGCTGTTCCTGCTTTGCAAAATGCTTTTGAAGATAAGAAGGACGGTGATATTTGCACAATCCGAATTTATCTATTAATGCCATATGTTCTTTTGTGAGATATCCTGCATTGTCTTTCCAATTGTACTGAGGGAATTCTTCATCAAGTTTTAACATATATCTGTCACGGCTAACTTTTGCTAAAATACTTGCAGCAGCAATTGATGCAGAACGGCTGTCACCTTTAACAACATACCTTTGCGAGTAATCAAAGTCCCAAATTCGTTTATTACCGTCGATAAGTATCATTATTTCGCTTCTGCTCAGCATATTTCTGGCAATCATTTTTTCTTTATTCTCTGATACAGGATAAAGCTGATTAATAACATCTTCTAAAGCAAGGCGCATTGCTTTTAAAGAAGCGTTTAATATATTTATTCTTTCTATTTCTTCAACTTCAATACAAATCGTAGAATTTACAGAATTTTCTTTAATTATATCGTACAAATATTCACGTTTTTTAGGAGAAAGCTTTTTACTGTCATTCAAATCTTCAAGCTTTTCCACAAGCTCCTTTGAGCGGTTATCAAAGCACACCGCACTAGCAAAAACCCCGCCTGCTCCGCATCCGCGGCCTGCTTCATCAGTACCTATTACAAATCTTCTTTTCTGATTTAAATCAAATGTAAATAGCTGAACTATTCTTGAATCAACAGTCAAATTTGTCTTTAAGTGTTTTTTGGTTTTATTATTATTTTTTTCTATTTCTTCAGCATCTTCCGATGCATCATGTCCAAATTTGTTATAATCTTCCATTACAATTCATCCAGAATAAATTTTCCAATTTTCCCTTCTCTAAAATCTCTTAAAACAAAAACTGCAGTTCTTTCAATATCAGGATTTCCGCCGGTCATAATCCAATTGCGGGAGTTTGCAATATCTTCAAGTGACAGATTATCTACTTTATAGAAATCTTTTACTGTTTTTGAATATTTTTTTTCAAAAAGTACAAGAAGCTCTTTTGCTACTATCTCATTTGAATAAGCATTTTCGGAAACCGAATTTACAAATGCCAATTTCTTTGCTCTTTCCTGGTCTTCCTGCTTCATAGGAATAATCCCCGGAGTATCAAGCAAATCAAGCTGCGGATTAATTCTTACCCACTGCTGCTGTCTTGTCACACCTGCCTTTGCGCCGATTTTAGTTTTTGAGGAGTTTGTTAATTTATTTATAATGCTTGATTTTCCAACATTTGGCATTCCGACAACCATAACCCGTGCGGGACGTCTTAATAAACCTTTTGCCATTATTGCCTGTATTCGAGGTTCAGAAAGCTCTATTACTTTTTTTACAACAGGATTTAAATCTTTACTGTTTTTTGCGTCTGATTTTAATACAGGGCATCCGCTCTTTTCTTCCAACGTTTTAACAAATTTATTCAATTCGTTTTGGTCAGTCAAATCAGCTTTATTAAGCAATATTAAACGGGGCTTTTCACCTAAAAGCCCCGTAATATTATCGTAACTGCTTGAATAAGGCAGCCTCGCATCAACGACTTCAATAACTGCATCCACTAAAGAAAGCTGTGCTTTTAGCTGTTTTTCAGCTTTCGCAATATGACCTGGATACCAGTGTATATGAAGCTTATCTTTTTTCAATTTTTTCCTTGATACGAGTTGCTTTACCAGAACGTTCTCTCAAGTAGTAAAGTTTAGAACGTCTTACATCACCTTTTCTGAGAACATTAATTTTTTCAATTCTCGGAGAGTTAAGCAAGAATACACGTTCAACGCCAACGCCTTGAAATACTTTTCTGACAGTAATAGTTTTATTAATGCCTGAACCGTGTTTTTTAATAACAGTTCCTTCAAAAGCCTGAATTCTTTCTTTGTTTCCTTCAACAATTCTTACAAAAACCTTAACAGTATCACCAGGATTTGTATCCGGCAGGTTTTCTCTTAAATATGGTTTTTCTAATTCATCAATAATAGGGTTCATTTCACAATTCCTTTATATCTTTATATTTCGTACTTTTTAAAATTCCTTAAATCGATGTTCCACAAATACACCGACGCACGTAAAAGTATCGTAAAACAAAGGTGTAAAAATTTCAAGCAATTTTTAAAAATTTGTAATATAATTGAACTATGGCAGGCGATTACAAAAAATTATTGAATAAACACAAAAAGAAAAAATTTGCCGACCCTAAAACGATGGGCGTGAATATTGATAAAAATGAGTATTATGAAATAATACTTTCAAATTCAGCCCATCCTGAAAGAATTGAAAACAAATCTTGACTTTGAAATATTTTCAGTATATTGTTGATTTACATGTTTAAAGTCTGAAGGACTGATTGACAATTTAATATGGGCATGTGGTGGAATGGTAGACACGCTAGTCTTAGGAACTAGTGCTAACGCGTGGGAGTTCGAGTCTCTTCATGCCCA
>CALUYN010000037.1 GCA_944325025.1 Candidatus Gastranaerophilales bacterium
GAACTTATTAATATGTTCGTGTTTGTGATAATATCAATTTAAATAATAGCAGGATTAATATCTTAACTTTTTGGCTAAAAAGTTAAGATAAGTATTTGGAAGTGATGTTAAAAAGAAAATTTTTCGGAAAGTAATTAGGTATTAATGGGAATTAGAATATCTAGAAAAAAACTATTTAAAGAAAAAGGTGGCAATAAATGAAATTTGAACTTGAGTATATCATTTATCTACATTGCAATCCCGCAGGTGCTTATGGGTGTCGGTGTTATTCTTGTGTTTATTCCAGTATCTGCACTGGTTCTGGGAACTTTGCCAAAATCCGAATTGACAAACGGTTCAAGCCTGCATAATTTATGTAAAAGTACAATGACAGCAATTGTTGCGTCTGTTGCTTCAACTCTTGTTGCAAGGCACAGCCAGATGCATCAGGTTTATCTTGTTGACAATCTTTCAAATTTTAATCTAGTTTTTCAGCATAAGTTTGCAGCATTATTGGGTACATTTATGTCAAATGCCTCAAGTTCTTTTGCAACAATTAAAACAAATTCTTATATGTACAAATCCCTGCTTGCTCAATCACGGTTGATGGCGTATGTGGATGTATTTGAAATCTTTGCGTTGCTTGCATTTTGTTTAATTCCGCTTGCGTTCTTTTTTAAAAAGAGTAATATAAGAGATAATGCATAGTATTAATATTTAGAACTAATATTGACTATTATATTTGTTAAGACTATCATTAACAAAAATTATAATAATAGGGTTTATATATGTCTGAAAATTCTGCCGCTAATAATGCAATTACAAAAATTTTTCGCAACTCTAAAATGGAATGGTTAAAAGCTATTATTATATTACCATTTAACGTTCTGGTTATAATACCTGCGTTTATATTATATTTATGTAAATACAAATATACATTTAACAGTTTTGCCGCGGTAATTATAGGAATTTTACTGTTAATATGCGGGATTTCATTAGCTGTTTGGACAATGGTATTATTTAACAATATAGGCAAGGGAACAGCAGCTCCATGGGCACCGCCAAAACATCTGGTAATTGCAGGGCCTTATAAATATATAAGAAATCCAATGATAACAGCAGTTCTTACAATTCTTGCTGCTGAAGGTTTGTTATTAAATTCTTTGGAAATTTTTTGTTGGTTTTTAGTTTTTCTTGTTATAAACATGATTTATTTCCCTTTGTCAGAAGAAAAACAACTTGTAAAACGATTTGGACAAGAATATCTAAATTATATGGAAAAAGTTCCGCGTTGGCTGCCAAGAATAAATTTGATAAAAAAATATTTCAAATAAAATTTTTGTTATGCATGAAAAATTAGAATTATAATATAATATTGATATGGAACAAAAATCTCTTTTTGAAAATGAAAGCAATCAGCCTCTTGCATCTAGAATGCGGCCGAAGGATTTGGATGAATTCGCCGGTCAGCAGCATTTAATCGGCGAGGGGAAAATATTGCGCAGATTTATCGAAGAAGATAAGATCTCATCAATGATTTTCTGGGGGCCTCCTGGAGTTGGCAAAACGACTCTTGCAAGTATCATTGCTAACAGAACAAATTCAACTTTTATAAATTTCTCAGCTGTCACAAGCGGAATTAAAGAAATAAAAACAGTTATGACGCAGGCTGAAACAGCCCGTAAAATGGGACAGAAAACAATTGTTTTTGTTGACGAAATTCACAGATTTAATAAAGCACAACAGGACGCATTTTTACCGTTTGTGGAAAAAGGAAGTATTATTTTAATCGGCGCAACAACAGAAAATCCATCGTTTGAAGTCAATGGTGCGCTTCTTTCAAGATGTAAGGTTTTTGTACTTCAGGGGTTAAAAACAGAAGATTTAGTGAAACTTTTAAGGCGTGCGATCACAGATAAACGCGGTTTTGGAAACCAAACAGTACACATAACCGACGAACAGCTTGAAATAGTTGCAAAATTTGCAAACGGAGATGCGAGAAATGCCCTTTCAACATTGGAAATGGTGGTTTTGAACGGAGAAGTATCACAAAACGGTGAAATAACTGTAACTGAAGAAACTCTTGAGCAATGTATATCTAAAAAGTCGCTGCTTTATGACAAAAACGGAGAAGAACACTACAATATAATATCAGCATTACATAAATCAATGAGGAATTCCGACCCTGATGCAGCTGTTTACTGGCTTGCAAGAATGCTTGAGGCAGGTGAAGATCCTTTATATGTTGCAAGGCGGGTTACAAGATTTGCAAGCGAAGATGTCGGACTTGCTGACCCGCATGCACTTGAAATTGCAATTGCTGCATATCAGGCATGTCATTTTATTGGAATGCCTGAGTGTTCGGTTAATCTTACAGAGGCTGTTATTTATATGTCGCTTGCACCGAAATCCAATGCTATGGAAGTTGCCTATAATACAGCAAAAACTGATGCAATAAGAGAGATAGCTGAACCTGTACCGCTTGTTATCAGAAACGCTCCGACAAAACTTATGCGTGAGCTTAATTACGGCAAAGGCTACCAGTATGCCCATGATACAGAAGAAAAATTAACAAACATGCAATGCCTTCCAGATTCTCTTTTGGGCAGAGAATATTACTGTCCGACAGAACAGGGGTTAGAGGCTAAATACAAAGCCAAGTTAGAAAAAATTAAAGAATGGAAAAGAACGCATTAGAGATTTCCCTGACCTGCCGGTTGTATATTAGACTGCTTTTTTCTTGATACGGCAAGAAATACACCGAAAAGTATTAAAAGAACTCCAATTGAAATTCTTAACGTTAAATGCTCATTAAAAAATAAAATTCCGAAAAAGATTGCGGTCAAGGGTTCTAATGCCCCGAGAATTGCTGTCTTTGTCGAACCTATAAGCTTAATTGCAATGTTTATCGTTTCAAGAGATATTATAGTAGGCAAAAGAGCAAGACCGATTACATAAAGCCATAACACAGGCCTGTTTAAAATTTGAAGCTCAGTACAGAATTTTAAATTTACAATATAAACCAGAAGCCCGAAAAGCATTACATAAAAACTCATCTTTAAACTGTTCATGTGTTTAATTGTTTTAATATTCTTTACCCCGACAATATACAAAGCATACAAAAGCGCTGATATAAAAACAACCGTAACTCCATGGATATTCAAGCTTGCTCCTGGTTTGCCGTGATACAAAAGCACAATTCCTGTAAATGTCATTAAAATCGAAAAAATAACAGTTTTGGTCATTTTTTCTTTAAAAAACAAAGACATTATAATTGCGACAAGAACTGGGTAAATAAAAAGAATTGTGCACGCAATTCCTGCTTCGATATATTTAAAAGCTTCAAAAAGCGTCAGAGATGACATTGAAAAAAATAACCCCATAATTAAAAGCGGCCAAAATTCTTTGAGCGTAATATGCAATGACATCTTTTTTATAAATTTAAGCCATATGCCATACAGCACAAGGGCAATTGCATACCTGTAAAAAAGCACGGAATTTACACCTATTCCGTTTGCAAACAAAGGAAGGGCAAAAAGCGGGTTCATCCCGTAGCTAGCAGATGCTATTGCGCCGTTAATTATACCTTTTGTATGTCTTTTCATCCAAATCTTCCCAATGATAACAATATATATTAAGGTATTAAAAAAATCAATTTAAAAATTTAATGCTATAATGAATTTATGAAAATAGGAATTATCGGTTTAGGACTTATAGGCGGTTCATTATTTAAAGATTTAAAAAAATCTTATGATGTAATTGCTGTTTCCAATTCTCAAAGCGGGAAAAATATTTATAAAAGTTATGATGTATTGAAAGACAGAGATATTGTCTTTGTCTGCACGCCAATGAATAAGACTTTAAATGTTCTTGACGAACTTGAAAATATTTTACTGCCAGAAACCACAGTTACTGATGTCTGCAGCCTGAAAGAATTTGTATGTAAAAAGAAGCGTCCTTACAATTTTATTCCCTCTCATCCTATGGCAGGAACAGAGCACAAAGGATATGAAAACTCGTTTGAAGGACTTTTTAAAGGAGCCAAATGGGTTATAATCGGAAGGCAGGAGGACAAGAAGGCAGGAGGTCAGGCTTTATTAATAGAAATTATTAATTACGTCGGTGCAAAACCCGTTTTTATGACCGCACAAGAACATGATGAAGCTGCCGCAATGATTTCTCATATGCCTATGGTTATTGCACAGGCTCTAATGCTTGCAGCCAAAGACAACCCTCTGGCACTTGAAATTGCATCAAGCGGTTTCCGCGATATGACTCGCCTTGCGCTTTCGAACGAAGAAATGGCCTGCGATATGGTTTCCATGAACCACAAAAATATAGAACAGGCAATTTTAAAACTCTATAAAGCTGTCGGAGATTTGACCAACGGAGATTATCCAAAAACGATTGACGAAATTAAACAGATACGCTCAAAAATGTTTTTAAAAGAATAATTACTTTTTCTCAATAGTAAATTTATAACCGAGGTAATCAAGAAGTTCTTTAACTTGTCTAAATTGAATTGTTTCGGTTTTCACACTTTTAGACATATTGCTTGGCTGCGAAACTTTATAACCTTTTGCTTTCATATCTCTCAATGTTTTTGCCATTGAGGTGCCTTCACGCATAAGTAACAACTTTATTTCTTCTCTTAAATTGAACATATCAACATATTAATTTATTGATTTAACATTGACAAAATAATAAATCTATATTATGTTTATGCATAATATATTATTTATAAACATAATTAATATTAAGGAGTCATAATGCCCAAGCAAAAAACCGTTCAAGAAAATTTAGAAGAACTTCTCACCAAAGTTGATGATCTTAAATGGCTGTTTACTCTTATTGTCAATGCTGATTTTGACTCAATTCCTTCCAATAATATGTACGGCGCCATGAATTGTATCAGCCGGATTATTGTAGATATTGAAAAAGATATTATGAATATTCAATTACAGCTCCATGAAAGTACAAAAACTTAAATCCATGATATAATATTTTTATGAAGATTTTAGGGATTGATCCGGGGCTTGGAATAGTAGGCTACTCTATTGTAGAGTATGATGGTGAAACACCGGTGCTTCTGCATTCTGGTTCTATCCAAACTCAAAAAGGTGCAAGAGAGTCTGCAAGGTTGTTAGAAATATTTAACGATATGAACTGTATCGTCGATAAATATAAGCCTGATTGCGCTGCGATTGAAAAACTATTTTTCTTCCGCAATAGAACAACTGTTATGCCGGTTGCCCATGCACGCGGAGTTATTCTGACAGTTCTGGAAAAATTCGGGGTTCCGATTTACGAATATACTCCGATGGAGGTTAAACAGGTTTTAACAGGATACGGAAGAGCAGATAAAAAAGAAGTTGAACAAATGGTCAAATTGTCGCTCGGCGTTGATGTTTTGCCAAAACTTGATGATACGGTAGATTCTATTGCAATTGCAATTTGCCATACGAGGTCAAAATTATGAATTTTTTAATAAGATTTATTATAATTTTTGTTATTTTAAGTGCAATATTGTCAGTATTCAATTATAACGGCCGGGAAAACGAATGGACTGCTGCAAACAACAGCGCAGGCACTCTAGTAACACATCAAGTAAATGTTAAAAAAACTGTTCAAAGTAACAAAGACTTTGTTAGTAATACTAAACCTGAAGTTGAAAAAATTAGTACTGACTTCCCTGGAAACTATTTAGACAGAGTTATTTCACACGGCAAATTATATCGTTGGCATCCTGACGCATTCCCGTTGAAAGTTTATATTGAAAATAACCCTGAACTTCCCGATTATTATTACAAAGAAGTAAAAAAAGCTTTTAAACAGTGGCAAAAAGTTACTGATGGTTACATTGCTTTTGTTTATACGGATTTTGAGGATGAAGCGGATATAAGATGTACATTTCCCAAAAACTTTGACAGAGAAATTTCAGACGACGCTATGACTGCCGGCGAAAGCAGTTTTGAGATTGATAATGATTTAATCTTATATTCTAAAATTGAATTTGCAGTTTATAATACCCAAAATAAATACTTAAAACCCAAACAGCTTTATCAATGTGCATTGCATGAAATAGGTCATTCTCTCGGGCTTAGTGGACATAGTTCAAATCCTGATGATATTATGTACCCAACTACAAAACACTCCAAAGCTAAAATAAGCCCGGGCGATATTAGTACTTTAAGACTTTTATATTCAATAATCCCTGACATTTCTAATAAAAATTTTTCACAGGAAGATAAACAAAATTTGCTACAAGCATCGGAAATTTTAGGAGATTATGACGAAAGAAGATACATTGAACTGCGAAATATAAAAGAAGATATTGAAAATTCAAGAGTTTCAACAAATAAAGTTTCTAAAATTGCGGATCTTTATTATTCACTAAAAAATTATGAAGCTGCTGCACAAAATTATAAAAAAATACTTGTTTCTGTCGATGATATAGAAACAAAATCAAGCATTTATTACAACCTTGCCCTTTCTTATAAAAATTTAAATGACTATGATGAAGCTTTAAAAGCTGCTCAGCAGGCTTACAGACTTGATAGTAATTCTAATAAAGCCGCTTTGCTAGCGCAGCTTTACTACTATACAGGCGATTATGAAAGTGCAAAAAGTTTAGCAATAAATGTTTTAGAAGTTTCTCCAAAAACTTATAATATGTATATAGTACTCGGGCACATATATAAAGCAGAAAAAAATCAGGAAGAAATGGAAGCTCTCGCAGAAAAAGCAGCACTCAATTTCCCTGAAAACCCGCCTGTTTACCTTAATAAATAATTATTGCCTTACATATCTCAGTATGATATAATAAACTCATGGATATTAACTGGGTTTTACTAAGACAAATTTCTGTATTGAGCTTATTTTTCGGACTTTTGCTTGCAGTTATAACTCTCGTTCCTTATATCGGAACTTTGTCTTTTATATTTTTAATTTGTTTTATAGCACCTCTTGTTATATGGATTTTGGTTAAATACAACTGCTTATCCCTCACTTCAATCAAAGACAGCGTTATAGTCGGTGCTATAGCAGGTTTTGTTGCATATATGGGATTTTCAGTAATTTATGTCCCCGTTTCTGTTGTATTGATGAAATTTTTTCATCTTGCGGCAAATTACGGCGTAGGTTTAATGCTTCAGAATGCAAACTTTTTTCTTCTGGTCGTAATTTCAATGTTTTTAGGTGTTTTAGGGGCTACGGTTAATGCTTTTACGGGCTTTTTAACTTTTTGTGTTATGGATATGATAAATTCTATTCATAAATAAATTTGTTTTTATGAAACTTATATAGCATTTTACACTAAATATGGTAAAAAAGCGTCACCCTGAACTTGTTTCAGGGTCTAAATAATATTGAGATTCCGCACTTCGTAAGGACAGGCTCACTCAAAATTTTTAAGATCCTGAAATAAATTCAGGATGACAAAAATTTTGGTTCGCTTTGTCAAACAAGTTCGGAATGACAGTATGCACGTGTTTTGAATATATTTAGTGTAAACTGCTATATAAATACCGTTTTTATGTTATAAAATAATTGCCCTGTTATGAATTTAGTTATATACTAAAGTTATTATGAAAAATGTAAGACAAACAAATATAAATATTCACAGAGATAGCTGGGTTGAGATTAACCTTGAAAATATTGCATATAATATGCGTTCCATAAAACGAAATACCCCAAAAGGAATAAAACTTCTTGCAGTAGTTAAGGCTGATGCTTACGGGCACGGTTCTGTTATGATTGCTCCGACGCTTCTGGCATCGGGTGCTGATATGTTAGGTGTTGCATCAATTGACGAGGGTGTAGATTTAAGACAGGCAAAAATTAACTGCGAAATTCTTGTTCTTGGTGCGGTTCCTGTCTGGGCTGTTGAAAGTGCTGTAAAGGCTGATTTAACTATTGCTATTTTTTCAAAAGAACACTTAATTGCTTGCAAACAGGCTTATGAAAGGACAGGAATAAAGCCCAAGGTTCATGTCAAACTGGATACAGGCATGAACAGAATTGGTGTTGCAGCAGATGCGGCAGTAGATTTTATAAATGAAGTGAGAAAAGCTGATTATCTTGAATTTGGCGGAATATTTACTCATCTTGCAAATGCCGAAAACAGAGAAAAAACTCAAATTCAAATTGATAGATGGAACAGTGTTATTTCACAAATTGACACAACAGGCTTGCTTCTTCATATCTTAAACACTGCCGGTGCAATGTGTTATGATGTGCCAAATTCAAATATGTACAGAGCAGGTATAGGAATTTACGGGCTTTATCCTGATTTGCCTGTTGACGGAAAAATAAGAAAGCCGGACTTAAAACCTGTAATGTCTTTGAAAGCCAGAATTGTAAATATCCATGAAGCTCATGACGGAGAAGGAATAAGTTATGGTCATACATTTACGGCTCACGGAAACCGTAAAATTGCAACAGTACCTCTTGGCTATGCTGACGGGGTTCCGCGCGGGCTTTCAAACAAGATATCTGGCAGCTTAAACGGTAAAGCTGTCCCGCAGGTTGGAAATATTACAATGGATCAGATGATGTTTGATATCACGGGAGTGGATGCTAATTTAGGTGATATTATAACATTACTGGATGAAAAACATTCAATTGATGAGTGGGCAAAAATTCTAGGTACAATAAATTATGAATTGACCTGTCGTTTAAAAGTCAGACTGCCAAGAGTTTATACAAGGTAAATTGTACTTTCTAAAAATAATAAACATAACCTCCCTTGAAAAGGGAGGGGAACCGCGTAAGCGGTGGAGGGATTTTCTATGAAATTTGATTTAGGGATAATAGGCGGGGGCCCGGCGGGCTATACAGCAGCATTCCAGGCAAGAGCTAAGGGGTTGTCTGTTGTACTTTTTGAAAAGGATAAAATCGGCGGTGTATGTCTTAACAAAGGCTGTATTCCGACAAAAGCCATAATGCATTCGGCAGAGCTTTATGAAGAAATGAAATGCGCTTCGGATTTAGGGATAAATTGCTCTGATGTTACTGTGGATTATGCAAAAGTTGTTGAAAGAAAGGATAAAATCGTTGAAAAACTGCGCAAATCTCTTGAACTTGCCCTGAAAAATGCCGGAGTGGTAACGGTTAATGCAGAGGCGACCCTCTCCCGAATTTCTGACTTTCGCGCGGCTCAAGCCGAAATTCAACCCTCTCCCATAGGTAGAGGGGA
>CALUYN010000038.1 GCA_944325025.1 Candidatus Gastranaerophilales bacterium
TGCCGTAAAAAATATACACTTGTTGACGATAAAGGAAACATAATTGCTAAAGATAAATATCTTTTGAGTATGAAAGACTTTAACGCATCGTCACATTTAAAAGAATTAATTGATGCAGGTGTTAAATCTTTCAAAATTGAAGGACGGCTTAAAGATGAAAATTATGTGAAAAATGTTGTTGCATATTATAGATGCGAAATTGATAAATTTGCACAAAAAACATCTTCAGGCAAAATCTTTTTGGACTTTGAACCGGATGTTAAAAAGAGTTTTAACAGAGGTTTTACAGACTACTTTTTAGACGGTCGTAAAAATCCCTCCCCCGCTGATGCGGTTCCCCTCCCTTTTTCAAGGGAGGTAGAGTGTATATATAATTTTGACACTCCAAAATCCATAGGTGAAAAGTTAGGGAAAATTACGAAAGTCGGCAAAGATTATTTTGAAATCGGAGGGCAGGAAGGCAAGAAGGCAGGAGGTCAAGCTTGTATGAGGATAAATCCTCAAGACGGATTGTATTTCAACGGACAGGGCTGCCTTGTAAACAAGGTAGAAGGGGATAAAATTTACCCGAATAAGATGGAAGGGATTGCGCTCGGGCTTGAAGTTTACAGGAATTTTGACAGCAAATTTGAAAAACAGCTTGAAAATTCCAGAACAAAACGCCGGATAGGGGTTAAATTCATTTATTCTGACGGAAGTTTAAAGGCGGTTGACGAGGATGAAAATTGCGCATCAATTGAATTTTTGCATGGCGAGCCTCCTAAAAATCCTGAAAAGATGAAAGAAACTTTTATAAATCAGCTTAAAAAAACGGGTGAGAGTGATTTTTATGCGGAAGATGTTGTTGTAAACGGGGAACTGCCATTTATGCCTGTTTCAAAGATTAATGAACTCCGCCGTAATATCCTTGATTTGTTGATGGTTGAACGTTTAAAAAATTATCCGCGTGAATTTCAAAAACCGATTAATTATGCTGAATATCCCGTAAAAAAACTTGATTACAGAGCGAATATTCATAACGAAGAGGCAAAAGCTTTTTATCAAAACTGCGGGTGTGAAGTTTGCGAAATGTCGCTTGAAAGCAATCCCTCCACCGCTTTGCGGTACCCTTCACTTTACAAGGGAGGTATAGAGCTGATGCGGACAAAACACTGTTTAAAGTTTGCATTCAGCATGTGTAAATCACCTCAAAAACTATATCTTATTGATGAGAGAGGACAGAAATATCCTTTGAAGTTTGACTGTAAAAATTGCGAAATGGTAGTTTTAGCCGAATAATTATACTTCCCTCTCTAGGGAGAGGGGTTGGGGAGAGGGTGCAGCCAGTTAACGCAGATATTCATAAATTTTTCAGGCTCATCAAGATACAAATCTTCTGCGTGTGTGCTGTCAAATAGTTCTAACTGTTTTTCACAGACGGCTTCTTTATAAAGCTTGTCTGTATGCCAGATGTGCACTGTCGGGTCTTTTTTTCCGGCGATAAAAAGAGTTGGTGCTTTTACATATTTTATAATATCAATTGGTTTAATTTTTGAGCTTATAACAAGAGAATATAAAGACGGCCGCACTGAAAACCACCGCGCGGGCTCGTATTTTTTTAATGTCGGAAGCCACGCTTCTTTTTTCCACATTTGATTTTCAATTTTGCCAAAGTCAGCAGGAGTTGAAACCGCTATTATTTTATCAACGTCGTTATAAAGCGCGCTGTGAATTAATACAAGCGCTCCGCCGAGCGAAAATCCAGCAAGATAAATTTTTTGATATTGTTTTTTCGCATAATCAGCAACAGCTTTTACATCAATCGGTTCTTTGCTTGTGAATGTGTAAAAGCCCGAACTTTTGCCATGTCCGCGGCAGTCAAAGCATATTACATCGTAATACTTTGAAAATTCTTCAGACATTGACGTAAAAGCTTTACTGTCTTTTGTCATAAACCAACCGTGAACAATAATTATAACTTCATTATGTCCTGTTTTGTAATGGTTAAGTGCGAGTTTTATGCCGTCCGATGTCTTTAAAAAAATCTTTTCCATACAAATATTATAATATCATGTTTTGACTTTATAGCAAAAAACCTTAAATAAAAAGTGTAGATATCATACGAAAGTATGACGCAGGATAGCAGGTTTTGGTATATAGTGAAAATACCAGAGGGTAGAATTTGTGTTAAACGGTATATTTCAACGGCCTTATTTAAATAAAGACGCGCGCAGTCTTGTCAAAAGAAAGCAGGACGAAGAACAAAACGCGTCTTCAACCGCTCAGCGGGAACAACAGACTGATGAGAATTCAAAAAGCAAAGGGCTTCAATATATTGAACCTAAAAAGCCATCATATACCCCTGCCTATCAGCAGCTCAACAATAACGGCGAGCAGGTTGACTGGCGCCAGATGCGGTCACAAATTCAAAGCCAGGTTCAGCAGAGAAATGCTCAGCCTTTAGAGCAAACTCAGGCAGTAACTCAAAACACACTTAACAATCGCAGCACAGTTATTAATATTGCACAGATTTTAAAGGATTTTAATAACACTGCGCTTGCAATAGGTACTCCCGAAAACCTGAAAGAGGAAGTTAACGGCTATCTTTCGCTTATTGAAACTCAGGTTAAAAAAGATAACCCCAATACAAAATTAATCAAATCAAATCTGAAAAATGCTTCAACTATTCTTGATGATTATATTTCAAAAACACTCAACAAAGAATCAAAAGTTGTTGAAAACTGGGTTGACGCGTTATTTTTGCAGCAGATTGATTTTAAATATAATGAAAATGATATAAATCCGCAGTTTCTGGTAAAATTCCCTGAAGGCAGCACAAACAGGCAGGAAAAAGCGGAAAATAAAACAACTGTTCAAGATACAGTAACAGAACCGGTTCAGCAGGAAATTGAGACAGATGCAAAAGTTGTTTCTCTAATTCCGCAGGATAAAGAGTTGAAATCTCTATTTATCCAATCCAAAAAACTTGCTTATGCAAACGAACCGGAAAAAGCAATCCAAACTTTCCAGAAAGCAATGGCCCGCGCTGATGAAGTCGGCGACACAGAAACAAAATCAAAAATATTTTATGAAGTCGGCAGAATTTATGATGACCACGACTTTTACGCTCAGGCTCTAAAAAGTTATAACAATTCTATCCAGACAACAAAAGACAACAATGTAAAAACAAAAGCGCACTACTCAATGGCGCAGATTTACGATGATGTTAACCAGATTAAACCTGCACTTGATCATTATTTTAATTCTGTTTCTTACGCAGGAGAAGCTGAAAATCTTGCAGCACAATCAACATCTTTGACTAAAATGGGCAATATTTTTACTGATATGTATGATGATGAGGCATTGGATTATTATTCTGTTGCAGATGATTTGATTTCTCAGACGGATAATTCGAAAGTTAAAGGTTTTGTATCAGCAAGTTTTGGCAATGCGTATGAAAAATTTGGCGAATCTCAAAAGGCTTTGAAATCGTATTCAAAAGCAGTTCAGCATTACGCGGATGCTCAATCACCTCTTAAAGTCGCCCAAAATTACACAAAAGCAGCCGATATAATGGTTGAATACAGCAACGTGAAAAAAGCAAAAGGACTTTTAACGAAAGCCCAAAATTATGCACGCCAGACAGATGATGTTAATTTGATGAACGAAATTAATGACAAACTAGGTGCATTAGAGCTGCTTGGCTAATTTCAATAAAATCTGATATACCTCACCCTAACCCTCTCCTCTTTCACCCTCTGCGACAATTTATGTAAATATTTATATAACTATCATTTAGGGTTAAGGAGAGTGTGAAAAAGATTCTCCCTCTCTTGGGAGAGGGATTAAGGGAGAGGGTAAATTTAGAAGGTAGAAAAAAGATAAGAGGGTAGGCTATTAAAGCTGATGGAGGTCAAGAGGGCAGGAGGGCAAGCTAGTTACGTCATTCTGAACTTGTTTGACAAAGCGAACCAAAATTTTTGTCATCCTGAATTTATTTCAGGATCTTAAAAATTTTGAGTGAGCCTGTCCTTACGAAGTGCAGAATCTTTTAACTACTTTAATATTTTTTACGAGATGCTGAAATAAATTCAGCATGACAGAATAAATGATAACAGCTTTGCCTCTATGCCTCTTTACATCTTATCTTCCTATATCACCCAACCCCTGCCCTCCGGGCTTCTGTTCTTCTGACCTCACCCACCCCTTTACTTCCCCTGTCTTACTCACTCGCGGACAACGGGTCTGCAACGCCGTCGCCTGCGCGCCGCCGTTTCGCCCTCAGCTCGTTCGCGCTCCCCTCAAGGGAGGGGACAAAGAAACTTCACCCCATCCCTCTCCTACAGGAGAGGGTGCTACACTATCACGTCATTGCGGACAGCGCAGCTGATCCGCAATCGCATAATTGTTACATCTATAAATGAATAAGAGTAATATGACACAAAAAAAAGACCCCTTATATACTAGAGGTCAAGGTTGGTTATTTTGGTTATGTTATAGTAATTATGATTAAGTTTCGCTTTACATTGTTTATAATTACCCTGAATGTTTAGATTTGCCATGATGAGTTAAAATGTTTACAAAACTTTATGTTATGATATTGATATGTTTGAAAAATTAAAAAAGTTTTTTCTATCAAAAATATTGAGGCGCAAGTATTACAGAACCGGTAAATGCAAAGCCTGCGGAAAATGCTGTACGCAGATTTATGTAAAACATTACAAACACGTTGTGCAGGATGAAGAAGAATTCAAAAAACTTCAATACCTGCATAGATTTTATACATACCTGAAAGTTATTGGCAAGGATGATATAGGATTAATATTTGAGTGTCAGAATCTTGACCCTGTCACGCACAAATGCAAAATTCATAAAACCCGTCCTGGTATTTGCAGAAGATATCCGCAGGAAGAGCTGTTTTCTATGGGCGGGGCGTTATCAGAAGACTGCGGGTATAAAATGGAGCCTATTATTCCGTTTTCTGAAGTTTTGGAAAAAGAGAGCAGAAAAAAACTTAAATAATATCTGTATTGTTTAATTCAACAATATCAAATACATCTTCAAGATTTGTACCTTTTTCTTTCTCAAGAAAAATTTCAAAATTTTTACGTGAAGGGTGAATAACAATATTTTCTTCTATTTTCTTGCTGCCTGCCAGTATTGAGGTATCAATATTCGGGTTATCGCAGAGAATATCTGCAATTTTGTTTAGAGTTTTTATCATCAGCGAGCCTGATTTACTGTCTATTGAATTCCCGCCGATAATCCACGCTGTTAACTTTTCCATTCTATTTTTAGACATTTTGATAATTTCTTCAACTTTTGAGGATATTTCATTCAGAATTTTTTCGTTGTTATTTGTTATAGGTACAAATTTAAGAAATCCAGTGTTTTCATTTCTGACCAGAACAATCATATTATTATCTAAAGAGTTGGAGGTATATTCATAGTTAGGTCTTATAGAATAGTGATTAGATGGTTTAAGATTTCTGGATGTTCTTAGGGTAAGCGGCAGTACTTCATTATATTTTTGAGGGTTAAAGACCAGGGTTGTATGCCCTTGAAAGCTTACATTATTCATAATTTTATTAACTCCTTTTATATTTGTTGTTATTTAAAGTACTGAAAAAATTTTTTTTGCTACTTTCGGGCAATGAAAATTTTGGCATTGTCGTTTAAGCTTATCATGTGGAATAATATGAAAGGGAAATATGAAAAATATAATATTAATTACAGCCTGTTTACTTATGGCTGTTCCTGTTTATGCTGCCTGCAGTATAACAGGCGGGGCTTGCACTGCCACATCTAACTGGGAAACAAAGCCGTTGGAGCAACGGCTTGTGCCTGATAATTTACAGGATATTCAGAGAACAGATGCGTTTCAGCCATCTTATATAACTCCTTACTATGATATGCTGCTAAATACAGAACCCGAATCTGCTTTACCTCCTGAAAATAGTTATAATTCCAATTGCCAATTCGGGGTTTGTATGCCAGGGCAGACAACCGGGGCAGGCGTAGAATTAGTAGAATAAAAAGACGGGTTAAGTCAAAATATTTTCCCTCTCTACAAATGAGAGGGAAAATATTAATTTTTTGTTTATTTTTTTAAGATTTGAAAAAAAAGGTGTTATAACATAAATATAATTAATGGAAGGTAATAATTTACAGTAAAGGAGATAATTAATTATGGCTAAAACAATTGGTATTGACTTAGGTACAACAAACTCTGTTGTAGCAGTCATGGAAGGCGGTAAGCCGACAGTTATTGCCAATGCTGAAGGATCCAGAACAACCCCTTCAATTGTAGGTTTTTCTAAAACAGGTGAAAAACTTGTAGGTCAATTGGCAAAACGTCAGGCTATTCTGAACCCTGATAAAACTATAGCGTCAATCAAAAGACATATGGGTGAAGATTACAAAGTAAACATTGACGGAAAAGATTACACTCCGCAGGAAATTTCTGCAATGATTTTGAGAAAATTGGCTGATGATGCTTCTAACTATTTGGGTGAAAAAGTTACATCTGCAGTAATCACAGTTCCTGCTTACTTTAACGATGCTCAAAGACAGGCAACTAAAGATGCCGGCAGAATTGCAGGTTTGGATGTTTTGCGTATCGTAAACGAACCTACAGCTGCAGCTTTGGCTTACGGTCTTGAAAAAGAAAAATCAGAAAAAGTTCTTGTATTTGACTTAGGCGGCGGTACTTTCGATGTTTCTATTCTTGAAATCGGCGATGGTGTTCATGAAGTTCTTTCAACATCAGGCGATACTCACTTAGGCGGTGACGATTTCGACCAGAAAGTTATGGATTGGATCTGCGACGAGTTCAAAAAACAAGAAGGCATTGACCTTCGTGGCGACAAACAGGCTATGCAGCGTGTTAAAGAAGCTGCAGAAAAAGCTAAATGCGAATTGTCATCAGTTATGGAAACAAATATTAACTTGCCGTTCATTACAGCTGACGCAAACGGCCCGAAACACTTAGATTTAAACTTAACAAGAGCTAAGTTTGAAGATTTATGCCGTGACTTGTTGAACAGATGTAAAACTCCGGTTGAAAACGCTTTGAAAGATGCAGGAATTACAAAAAATGATATCAATGAAGTTGTATTAGTTGGTGGTTCTACTCGTATCCCTGCAGTTCAACAGTTAGTTAAAGAATATACAGGAAAAGATCCTAACCAGTCAGTTAACCCTGATGAAGTTGTAGCAGTTGGTGCCGCAATTCAGGCAGGTGTTCTCGCAGGTGAAGTTAAAGATATCGTTCTTCTTGATGTAACCCCGTTAACTCTGGGTATTGAAACATTAGGCGGAGTTATGACTCCTCTTGTTCCGAGAAACACTACAATCCCTGTTTCTAAATCACAGGTATTCTCAACAGCAGAAAACAACCAGACAGCCGTTGATATCCACGTCCTTCAAGGTGAAAGACCGATGGCTAAAGATAACAAATCTTTAGGTATGTTCAGACTTGATGGTATTCCGCCTGCAATGAGAGGTCTGCCTCAAATCGAAGTTACATTTGATATTGATGCTAACGGTATTGTAAACGTTTCAGCTAAAGATAAAGCTACTAATAAAGAACAAAAAATTACTATCACAAACTCTTCTAACCTTTCAGAAGCTGATATAGACAAAATGGTTAAAGAAGCAGAAGCTAACGCTGCTGAAGATAAGAAGAAAAAAGAAGAAGCTGAAATTAAAAACAATGCTGCAAGTTTAATCGGTTCAGCAGACAGAATTGAAAAAGACTTTGAAGGGAAAATTGATGCCGCTGACAAATCTAAACTTGATGAACAAAAAGCAGCACTTCAAAAGGCATTGGATGAAAACAAACCTGTTGATGAATTGAAAAAATTATCTGATGAATTGCAGCAGACAATGTTCAGCATTTCTCAAAAAGCTTACGAAGCTGTTCAAAAAGAAGAACAATCTACAGCTTCAAGTGAAAATGCATCTTCAACTGAAGATAAAAAAGATGGCGGAGATGATGACGTAATTGATGCCGAATATACTAAAGAATAAGTATAATTCTTATAATCTAAACACCTTAAAAAGACGGACTAAACTTAGTCCGTCTTTTTTATTAAAGAACAAGCGCGAACACGTTGTTTATCCCACACTACATTTAATTTAATAAACTATTTTAAATCACAATATAATTTTTTTAAATCTCATCCTGAAAAGATTTTGGGAGTTTGGCAAATTCGTGGATATCGACAATAAACGGGATATTGCTTTCAGACAGTAAATTTTTGAGTTCATAAAGGCTTGCATTTTCGCGATGGAAATCTTTAACAACTAAGTCTAAATCGCTTCCTTCATGGGCATCACCTGTCAGTCTGCTCCCGTATGCCCAAATTTCAGCATCAGGGCAGTAAGAGCCAAAAATATCTTTTAACATTTTAAGATGTTCAGGTTTTATGAAGAGTTCACTCATTTTCAATAACTTCTTTCAAATGCTTAACATCTTTCAAAAAATCGTCAATCAAAAACAAAGTTTCTTCTGCAAAAGCCCTGCCGTAATCATGTGCCGTATTATTTCTGTTATCTCTGTATTTGAACCAACGATTTACTTCATCTTCATTCAGTAATGAATGTTTCAAAGCTTCTCTGAATAAATCTTTGAAAGTTAACAAATCTACAGCTTTTTTACTTGCAAAATAGG
>CALUYN010000039.1 GCA_944325025.1 Candidatus Gastranaerophilales bacterium
AAATAAACATGGCACCTTGAAATCTGCAGTAGTTTTATATATTCAGGATAAGATAAATTCCCGACAAAATGAATTCTGGATAAATCCAAATCCAGTTCTCTTAACATTTTTTGTTTAAAAGTATCATTTATTAAACGTCGTCCGTAACAAACCCTGTCTTCTCCACCAATTATTACCTGCAAATCCGGTCTTGCTTTCTGTAATTTTTCAACAGCTTTCATAAATTCGGGAAAACCTCTGTATTCTTCCATACCGCGTGTTGCATAGGTTTTAAGTAAAGACAGAACTTTATCTAAAATTTTTCCCCCGCCCAGTTTATAATTTTCTCAAAATAAAAATCCAGATTTTCATTCACCTGTAAAGATTTCCAGTTCATGTTTACAAGCAGAATTTCTTTATCTTCGCCTTCTAGAAGCTTTACAAGTTCTTTTTTAGAACCTATATATTCTGTATTTCTCGAATAATATAAAGCCTGAAGGATAAAAAACACAGACTTATACCCCTGGTATAAAACTTCTACATCTTTGTTTTCAAATAAATAAGCGTGGCACATCTGATGATAAAGGTTTGCGGTATTAATTTTTATTGAATTAAGAATATCATTTCGTTTTATAATAGGTATAAAATCCTGTAAATTTCCGTGCAGAGAAACTGTATCATTCAAAAGCTGAAACAAATCAAACTTAGGCCAGTTATATATTTCTTTTTCTCCAGAAATAAACCCGCAGACCTTTTCCGAGTAAGGCATTGAATTTACAATCTTTTTATATGAATTCAAATCTTCAAAAGAAAGTTTATCAAGAATTATAACAATATCAATATCACTTTCAGGTTTTGCTTCTCCGCGTTTATAGCTGCCCTGAAGCCCTATAAATTTTAGACGGTTGCCGAATATATCAAACAACTTTTTAGTAAAATCCTGAAGCCAAGTTTCAATTTCAAAAACCATAATATAATTATAAAAAAACGACCTGCTTTATGCAAGTCGTTTTTTATCTGCTCCGTCGGTTGGGCATACTTGCCCAACAATAAATCTAGACATTAATTGGATTCCCGAATTCTTTTGATTTTAGAAGTTTTTAGTCTAATTTAATTAAATGTAAATAACTGTTTTGAATAAAAGCACGTCTGTAGTTCAATGTTTAATTTTATTACAAATATTTTTGTTGGGGTAGAAACCCCAACCTACAACTAATATTCAGTATTGTTGGGCAAGTATGCCCAACCGACTTTTTATTGTATAATAAAAAAAGCCTCTTTGACTTACTGTCAAAATAGGCTTCTGTATAATCTGGGGCGGAAGGATTCGAACCTCCGAATGCCTGGACCAAAACCAGGTGCCTTACCACTTGGCGACGCCCCAATGAGCTTCGTTTTCTATTTTATTTGCTGAAACTTTATTGTCAAGATTTTATTTGCCTGAAAGGACTGCTTTCAAAAGCCTTGATTACTTCAATTTCTTTAGGAAAAAGTGATTTAAAAACGTCTAAAACAGATATCTCACTTTCAAAGTGTCCGATATCAAACAAAACAATCGGACTTTCAAGCGCTGTATGGAACTTTATATCGCCTGTAACAAGAGCATCGCAGTTATTTTCAAAAGCTTCTTGTATGAATTCAGAACCGCTGCCGCCGCAAAAAGCTATACGTTTTAACTGATTTACACTTTGATTATTAACATAGCGCAGTCCGGACGATAATTTTAAAAGCTTGTGTGTGAATTCATCAGCAGTTGTTTCGTGTTCAACAATTCTTAAAAACTCACCGCAGTGATGTCCTTCCGGCAAGCCAAGTGTTTCAATCAATTTATCAGTTGTACCGCCTTGAGCTTTATCCATATTGGTATGCGCGCAGTAAATATCAATATCTTTGTAAGCCACTGGTACGACAAACAACGGATGATGAGAAATTATCATATCACAATTTTGCTCTTTTGCCTGTATTACAACATCATCAGTTACAGTCAGGGCTAGCATAATCTTTTTGACATCACTTAATGCAGTTTCAACAAGCCAGCCAGAACAATCCCAATCTTCTGCGGTTTCAGGCGGTGCAAAGGTTTCAATTCTTTTTACAATCTCATATTTATCCATAGATTTCCTCAAAAATCCTGCGGGCAATTGTTCTTTTATCTGCACGCTCAAGTTTTTTTGTACCTCCGTTTTTATCAAGAATTGTAACTTCGTTATAATCGCTTGAAAACCCGATATCTTTTCTTGATATATCATTTGCGATTAAATAATCACAGCCTTTTCTAGAAATTTTTTCTTTTGCATTTTCTAGCAAATTTTCGCTCTCCGCGCAAAAACCGACAATCATAGGGCAGGAGGGCAGGAGGTCTGGAGGGCAAGCCTTCTTTCTTGTACACAGTTCTTTCAAAATATCTGGATTTTTTACAAGAGTAAGCGAAATTTCATCATCTGATGTTTTTTTCATTTTTTGCTGAGAAATCTCTTTTACCCTGTAATCAGCGACAGCAGCGGCCATTATAATGCAATTCGCGCTGTCAAATTCCTTTTCTACAGCAGCTTTCATATCTAGTGCGGATTTTACTTTTATGACATTGTATTTGCGTGAAACATCTTTTGTTGTAATCAATGTAACATCCGCGCCTAGATTTTTTGCCACATCTGCAAGTGCAAGCCCCATTTTGCCTGATGAATAATTTGAAATATATCTCACAGGGTCAATATCTTCAATTGTACCGCCTGATGTTATAACTATTTTTTTCCCGTTTAAAGGCTTAAAGTTCAGAAGTTCCACTGTTTTATCAAAAATCTTTTCAAGAGCGCAAAGCCGTCCTTTGCCTTCATAACCGCAGGCAAGATAACCGCTTTCAGGTTCTAAAATTTCATAGTGAAGTTTATTCAAATTTTCCTGCAAAACCGGATTTTCCCACATATTGCAATTCATTGCAGGCGCAATAATAACAGGTTTTGTAAAAGCACAGGCAATTGAAGTTAAAAGATTGTCACACACTCCTTGCGCAATTTTAGAAATTGTATTGGCAGTTGCAGGCGCAATAACCATAATATCAGCTCTGTCAGCGTAAGATATGTGTTCCGGATTGAAATCTTTTACATCAAATTCTTCAACCGCAACAGGATTTTTGCTGAGATTTTGCAAAGTCAATTTAGTAACAAAATTCAATGCATTCGGTGTACAGACAACTAAAACTTCTGCGTTTGCGCGTTTATACATTCTGATAAGTTCGCAAACTTTATAAGCCGCAATCCCGCCAGTCACACCTAAAAGAACTGTTTTTCCGCTAAGCATTTTTTAATTCTCCGGATATTATTTTTTCTAACTCGTAAACTGCATTTTCTAAATTATCATTTACAATTTTATAGTCAAAATTTTGCGCGCGCTTTAATTCTTCTTCCACCTCTTTGAGGCGTTTCTGGATAGTTTCTTCATCTTCTGTATGGCGTCCTCTGAGGCGATTTTCAAGAGCTTCAAGAGATGGCGGGCATATAAATATCAAAACAGCATCAGGCATCTGTTTTTTTACCTTTAAAGCGCCCTGAGTATCAATTTCAAGAATTATATTTTTGCCTTCTTCTAGACATTGATTAATATATTTCTTTTTTGTTCCGTAAAAATTGCCTGCAAATTCTGCCCATTCAAGAAATTTATCGTTATCTATGCAATTTTTAAATTCATCTTTTGAAATAAAAAAATAATTAACACCGTCAATTTCGCCTTCTCTTGGTGCGCGTGTGGTACAGGAAATTGACAGCATAAAATCAGGGTTCTTTTCCAAGAACTTTTTTAAAACAGTGCCTTTCCCGACTCCTGACGATCCTGATACTACAAATAATTTTTTGTTCATATTATAATTATACAATGAACAAAGAAGCAATTTATAATTTTGTGAAAAAAATTAATTCTGCACAAAATGAGAAAGAGATAGCAGATTTTACAAATCAAGGACTAATAGACCTTACAAAAGCAAAAGCATGTTGGATTGGACTTGCTAACTGGGAAACAAATAAAATAGAAATAAACAGGCTCAAAGCAACAGATGCTTATAAAAAAAATCCTGACCTTGTCAAAGAAGTAAAAACAATCCGCCAAACAGTTTCTGATTTCTACAACAACGTAGAAATTGACGAATTGTTTGAATATATGTCTTTTATTTCAAACGAAAATAAAATTCTAAAACCTGTTATATACAGAAATAACACACTCGGTTATATCGGACTTGTCAGTGACGATGGGAATTTCTATAAAAACAACATTGATACAGTCAATATTCTTGTAGAATACATAAATTCCAGATTAGAAATCATATCTTTAGCTCAGGAAAAAGAAAAAAATAACAGAGCCAGAATGGAGTTTCTTGCAAGTGTTTCTCATGAATTTAAAACCCCGTTGAATTCTATAATAGGATTTGCAGATTTGATGGTTGAAAACCTTAAAGGGACAACACACGAAAAATACATCAATAATATTCAAAGAAGTGCTTTATTTTTAATGGGGCTGATACAAAATGTTCTTGATTTTTCAAGGAGCGAATACAAACCTCTGGAACTCCGGCTTGAACAATGCAAGCCTAAAAAGATAATAAACGATATTATCTGGAGCTTTGACGAAATGAGAAAAGAAAAAAATCTCAAATTTAGCTATACTCTTTCTGATGTTACAATAACTGCAGACCCTCTAAGGTTTAAACAGCTTGTTTACAATCTTATTTCTAACGCAATAAAATTCAGCAAAGAAAACAGCGTTATATCAATAGTTTCGTACGTGAATACTAATAAAGAATTTATATTTGAAATAAAAGACAGCGGGGACGGCATCAGCAAGAAAGATACAGGTAAAATTTTTACGCTTTTTACTCAGGTAAACAGGAGTCAGCTTAAAAGGCAGCAAGGCTCCGGAGTCGGGCTTGCAGTCTGTAAAAAAATTGCCAAAGCACACGGCGGCGATATTTTTGTTAAATCACGGCTTCATTATGGCAGTACTTTCTGGTTTGTAATTCCGCAGGAATTATGAGTTATGCCTTCTCTTTTTCTCATCAAGCATAAGAACAGTACATATAGCAATACAAACAACGGCTGAAAATACCCAGAACGCAATTGCACCGTTCCAACCGAATTTGTCAACCATAAAGCCTGTACCGGTTGCAGACAGCACAGCACCCACATAGCCAAAAGTTCCTGTAAAACCGGTTGCGGCAGATGCAACTTTTTTAGAGCTTGATTCAACAGCACAAAGCCCGCCTATCATCATTTGAGGGCCATAAGTAAATGCGCCCAAAAGTCCGATAAGAACAAAATCTATGGCGCTTATTGTATTAAATTTCAAAAGCACAAGACAAATTACAACACCTGTAAGGTAAATTAAATTTACAATTGCCCTCTGGCCTTTAAAAATCTTATCAGAAATCAGCCCTGCACAAATTGTTCCTGCTATTCCGACAAGCGGCAAAGAACTCAATTTCATAGCGGCAATTTCCAACGAGTTGTGTTTTGCCTCGCTCAAATACTTAATCATCCAGTCTTCTGCGCCAAATCTTATAATATAAACAAATATATAAGCAATCGCAAGAAGCCAGATTGTTTTGTTGTATAAAATATTTTGCTTAAAAATTTCGATATAAGATCTGTTATCTTCTTCGCAATCATCAACTTTTTTAGCAACAGGTTCGTTATTGTAAGTTTCAATATCAGGAAGCCCTAAAGACTGCGGTCTGTCGCGCAATCTGTCATATAACCATATTGAAGTAATTATTGCCAGTGTACCGGGGACAAAAAATGCCATTTTCCAACCCCAGTGCGCAACTAAAAATCCAGATATAATTACGCTTAAAAAAGTACCTGTCTGGTGAGAACATGACCACAAAGACCACTTTGTTCCTCTTTCAGAATTTGAATACCAGTATGTCAAACTTTTTGCAACAGCAGGGAAACCGGCTGACTGAAACCAGCCTGACGCACCCCAGAAGAATACAAACAGCCATAATAAAATTGTATTAGTCGGCAATCCGAAAAATGAAACATGCCCGGGAGTTATAAATACAGCAGACAGAGCAAAACAGATATTTGCAATTGCTGTCATAATCAAAGCTGTCGGCAAGAATTTACGAACATCAGACCCGTCTGCCAAAACTCCGTTAACAAATTTACCGACCCCGTAAGTCAAATACAAAGAACTGCCCAAAAGTCCGAGTTCTGTATTAGAATAACCATACTCTGCACTTAAACCCGGCAATGCAACGGCTATATTTTTCTTACAAAGATAAAATACTGTATAACCTATAAAACATGCATAAAATATTCTCAATCTCCAGTGAGAATACATGCTTTTAACTTGTTCTGTGTCCTGTATTGCCTCTTTTACCGGCGGTTCTTTAAAAAATTGTGCTAATTTGGCTAACATAATCTACTTTCCTGCTTTTATAATCTGTATATTTCTGGTTTCTGTTATTTCATGACGGGCATCTTTTATAATTTCCCGTTTTTCTTCATCAAGTCTGCACCCGCACACCAATCTATCAATAAATCCTGTATTGAGTTTTACAGCTTTGTCAAAAGCTCCGACTTCTTCCAGAACATCTTTTATTCTGTGCAGGTCATACCCGAATGACTGCTTTGAATTATAAACAAGGGTTTCTCCTGATTGCGAAACAATTGGTTTTCCGCCCTGTTCAAAATATAATTTAAATACCGATTTTAAATCCTGCAGCTCTGATTGTAATGTTGTTACAGTCTGCTGAATTCTCAAAAATCTTTCAAATAAATATTCAACATTATCAAGTTGTTTAACTTCCCAGTCGTATTTTTGAAGATATAATTTTTTAAGTTTAGGATAAGCAAGAGCAAGCCCCATAGTATCGGCCATTGCTCTATGGTGATTTTTTAAATCAACATTGAATTTATCAGTTAAGGCTTCAAGCCCGTGAGATGGCAAATCCGGATAAATTTCCTTAAACATCTGCTGAGAATCAATTCTCGGATTATTTAATTCCTGACCGGTTGTTCTCAAGCTTGCTTCATTCAAAAATGTATAATCAAATATACAGTTATGCGCAACAATCGGATAATCTCCGATAAATTCTAAAATTTTTGGCATGGCTTCGGCTTCTGTCGGGGCATCTGCAACCATATCCTGAGTAATTCCGTGTATTGCTATGCTTGATTTTCTGATATGCTGCTCGGGGTTAATAAGAGTTTGAAATTCATCTTTTATCTTGCCGTTTTCAAGCCTCACAGCAGCAAACTCAACCATCCGCTCTTTTGTGTAATCCAAGCCTGTTGTTTCTGTATCGAGAACAATTTCTATTACTTTTTTCCTAGCCATTTTCTTATCCTATAGAATTCTATTAAGATAATAGCACAAAAAAATTTTCTGTGATAGAAT
>CALUYN010000040.1 GCA_944325025.1 Candidatus Gastranaerophilales bacterium
GCTCAAGATAAAAACCTTGAATTAAGATTGAAACAACTCGACACTGAACAAGATGCTATTCAAACTGAAATGGATGCAGTGCAAAAAGTTATTGAAAAGAACACTGAATCCACTTTCAAAACTTTCGGGTAAGCGAAGCTTACCCCTACAATCAGACTTTCAACAATAATGAAAAGTCTTAACTAAAGAATGAAACATAGCCGTTCCATCCACCAATTAGGGCTTTGTAATAATTATAAAGTCTTTACTAAAACGCTCATTAAAAAAAATTTTTATTTAAAGTTTATAATTTTGTTTCCTTTTTTAATAATGACCACATAAGTGGTCTTTTTTATTACTCGGATTGTATCGACAAATTCATAAATTCTATATCATCATAATCAATATAAGCTGTTTGTTTAAGATTTCTGCCGGTAGTTATCGTAACTTCATTCATCTGCCCCGGCTTTAACAGTCTTTGTGGAATAAAAATCCGCTGTCCGTCGCCGTTTAATTGTATTTCTGCAATTTTAGAACCGTTAACAAACACTACAGGCGGGCTTGAAAAAGAATTCACCACAGCATTTTGCCTCAGCGAACGCGCAATTAAAGTATCAATGCCTATAATCGAACCGATAACTAAATAATTTTTCTTGGTAAGAGCATTAGCCGCAACCATGAAAGTTTTTGAATAAAAAGGCCCTATAGATTTACCCTTAAATTCCGATGAATTTGCAGAATTTGCAGAAAAATTGTCATCACCTAAATGAAACATCTCAGATGAAATTATAATATCTTCAACATTACTCTTCTCAATACCTATAACAATAGGTTTTGCAGCAATTTTTTCATTAACGGTCAATGAAAAAGGTCTGTATCCCTCTTTTTCAACAGACATAATCGTTGTATCTTTTATCTTTGCATTTAAATTAAATGCGCCGTTATCATCAGTCATTGTACTGTAATTCTGTTTTGGCAAGCTCACCCGAGCACCTGCAACAGGCATATTTGTGTCACTATCAACAATCCTGCTTAAATTTCCCATGCCTGTTTTTGAAATCCCGCCTTCCATTACTGCGCAATAAACAGGGCACAAATTTAACAAAATGACAACTATAAATATAAAAAAACGATTCATAAAATCCTCTTTATCTTCAATTATTAAGTATTTTAGAAAAAATTAAAATCTATATTAATTCTCCGCAAAGCCCTAAAAATGCTTATTAAAAAAATTTTTTAAATTTTATTTGAATTTTGAAATGTTTCTGATATTATTAAATAGTAACAATTTAATTTATGCCGAAGTGATGAAATTGGTAGACGTGCTAGACTCAAAATCTTGTGTGGGCAACCACGTGCCGGTTCGAGTCCGGCCTTCGGCATTTTTTATTGACAATTTAATAAAAAACTTGAGGACTCTCCCGGCTTGATTGCTACGCAATCGCTCGGTTCTTCCCTCTCAACAGAACTGACATTTAGTCAGTTCCGTTTCGGCAGAGTGGCCTTCGGCATTTTTTATTGACAATTTTCGCAGTTTTAATTGAAAATTTACGATATTTCAGGGGTATTAAATGAGCCAAAAAGCTAAAATTTCCTTAATTTTACTGGTTTTTCTTATTGTTCTTATTCCAACATTAATATTTATAAGAAATAACCACTATATCATGCTTTACATTGATCCTAATAACGATAACACTACTTACCCTTATATCGCAAAAGTATCAAAAGATATAAATAATATTCTATTCAGAGCTTCAGAACTCACAAATGACAACATTTTCGGGATTAAAACTAAAGTTATTTATACTGATGTATATGGCTCCGGCATTCTTAAAAATAACAAAACATCCAGTGATATGGATTATGGAGCAGGCATATATTTAGGGAATTATAAATATAACGGCCAAAACTCCAAGCAAATAGCAAATACTATTTTGAGAACTATTCACAATTATCACTTTAATTTGTTAGATGAAGTAGATAAATCAGGCAGATTCTTTAAAAAGACAAAAGAATATACAATACTAGGGTTTAAAAAAGATAATAAGGAAATAGTTAATATTCTTGCAGCAGGCATTGAAAATGCGGCAGCAGGAACAACATATTCTGTAAAAGTAGAAAACAGAATATTTAAAATTCAACCGGATGAACTTCTATTAAGCGACTATAACTACATCAAACTTTATACAGATAAAATATCATATTCTTCAAACTACAGAAAAATGCTAAGGGAACTAACAGTCAGTACAGCATATTATGCAGACATTACAGATGAAAAGACTGGTATAACAAGACAAGTTAAAATAATTGAAGAAACTTTTAACGGAAGAAGGTTTCAAACAACATTCCGTCAATTTGTACCCCATGTATTTACAGACATTTCATCATGGAATTTTGTAAAAAATATTGTACCAGAAAATGATGAAGAATATTTAAGCATGCGTTTGGGGGATTATTTAAGACATTATAATGATATACATTTTTTAAACGGTATCGGAGAAGTAAGCCCATTGAAAGTTGTAAAAAGATTATTACAGCGCGCGGATATACTGGCTCCGATAATTCCTGAAGATAAACTCAAAGAAATTCATACAAATATATATGATGCACTTTCTGATAAAACAGTTGCTTTAATAAACGACTATTATGTCAGCATTACTGTGATTTCAGATATTCTTTCATCAAAAGACTTAAACGATCGGCTCATAGAAAACGGAAAATTTGAAGATTTATTAGAACAAACTAATTCAATGTTAGAAGAGCTTGAGAAAGATGAAAATATAACCTCTGCAGAACTTCAACCGCTAATTAAGTATCAAAACGCTATAAACAAATTAAAATATAATCGTAATCAATTAGCTGAATACGTAAAAGCGAATTCTGAAGCGCAAGAAATTTATCTTGACAAATTAATGTCTGCCCACATAAAAAATAAAGAATACTTTATAGACTGCAATCACTATCTGGCAGATTTATTACGTAAAGGAGGAATTCGTATCATTAAATTATACCAAGACCCCGCTAATCCTAAAATTGTGTATGTTATAAAAGATGAAAATTCCAAAGATATTAAATTAACCGAATTTTCTAAAATTGGGCTAGAAAACGCTTACTATACATACTTATACGACAACAACACTACATTCAAATTTATTGAAGAAAAAGATTTCAAAGGCGATATTCTAAATATTGATTCTAACTGGGTAAGATATAAAACCACTCCGCAAGAAGACAAAGAATGGGAAAGAATTAAAGACAAACTGATAAAAGATAAAAGAAATTACAGGATGAAAATTCGTTTTGGCTTAATAAAATCATAAGCCTAGACGCTTTTTCAACTGAATTAAATCAATCATGTTATCAAAATACTGCGGGCAGTAGTTATAAGGAGTCATCAAGGGAGTTGTAATTTTTAACTGTTTAGACGCATTTTCTCTATCGTACATCTCATGAACATAAGTATTTACAAGCAGAATTATTGAGGTTGTAGAAGAATCCAAAACAGAACAATATTGAGCATCCTGAGATTTTATAGCTTCGTCTTTATTATTGATTAAAAGGACATTGCAATCAGCATTTCTTTTCTTTATAAACCTGAATTTACTGAAAGGATTTATATTTTGATCAATTAATTTTGCAATCAACTCATCATCCTGGCAAATATTCTTTTTTTCAATAACATCATTGTTAAGTTTATATAAATAACCGCCCCATAAAGCTCCTGCAACAACCAAAACCGATAAAGATATACAAACAGGTCTTAAATATTTTTTCATATCACACTCCAATGTTATATAAATATTATACATTATTTTCTAAGATATTGCAAAAACTTTTTTTTAACATTTATACATACTTAGTATTTTTTTGTTTTATTTCTGTTACCATATAATGAAATAGTTGGCAAAAATTTTTATGTTCATTTTTTATGATTATTAAATAAGGATTTACAAATTGCAAAATACTATTACAAAAACATATAATGGAAGTAATCGAAATAATTTTAAATACTCAAACGAAAGTTCTCTTTTAGATTATATAGAATTCAGGCTTAATAAAATATTTGAAGATGAGATTAACTCTCAAAATTCAATATTTGTAAAGGTTAAACATAGTGTAATTCACAAAATTGCATTATTTCTTTCAAACAACATAACAAGATCCTGTGCTGTAGGGATTGCAGGGGAAACAGCGAGCGGGAAATCCACAATTGCGCTTGATATAATAAATACAATAGAAGCATTTGCCAATGAATATTGCATAAAAAATGTTATTACAAGGATTAACACAGACGATTATTACTATGATCGCTCGGAAATGGTAAAACAAGCAGGAAGTTTTGCAGAATTTGCCAAGCACTATGATTTGGATGTTCCGGAAGCATTAGAACTAGAGTTAATGAAACGGCATATTAAATCTTTGTTATTCGGGAATAAAGTTTACCTTCCTGAATATGATATGTCAGGAACAGCAATAAGACATGACAATGTAAAACTTGCAGTACCATCAAAAATCATCATTTCTGAAGGGTTATTTACACTCACAGATAAAGTTGTTGATGCATTTGATATAAAAATTTATGTGGACGTATCTGCTGAAGCGCAGAAAGACAGATTTTATAAACGTGCTGTAGAAAGAGGTCTTGGCGATTCTGCAGATGAAGTATATGAAAATGCGTCAAACAAGGCCAAAACGCACATTCATCCGACAGCAATTAAAGCTGATATAATTCTTTCAGGCGAAGCAGACAGAGAAGCATACCGAAAATTTATCAATAAAATACTTTTACTTGTTGAAGAAGTGCATTTTAAAGCTCCTGTGCTATGCTAAGTGAAGAGTGAAGTGAGTTTATTTTTTAGACGATAAGTCCTTTTAAGTGAAGTGTGAAGCGTGAAGCGTGAAGAGAATTTGTCATTACAAAGCAGCGCAGCACCCTCACTATTATATGACAAATGTTGACATGAATTGTCTAACATGTCTACGTGCATAGCACCCCTCTCCTATGGGAGAGGGGTGAGGTTTCCTTTTCCCCTCCCTTGAGGGGAGGGGAAGTAAAGGGGTGGGTGATATAGGAAGAACAGAAGACCGGAGGGCAGGAGGGCAGGCTATGTTCATTTATAGAAATTTTGTTAAAATTGCAACAAAATTTATTTTTGATAACAGCTTTGCCTCTATGCATCTTTGCTTCTTTATATCTAATTAATACCCATCCTAACCTTTCCTAAAAAGGGAAGGAACATTTGAGTTTACTCCACCTCCAATGAAAAAGCGTGAGGGCTGTTCAGGAAAAAATACCGGAGCTTCACCTAAACGCTAAGCTTCTTTTTAAACCTTAATCTTTACAACAACTTTTTTAACTATTTGAGATGTATTTGATATATTCATTTGGGGTCTGTGTGCTTCATAAGGGTATAAAACAGCAAATTTAAACGGTTTTAAAGCAACTGTATCAACATACTCTGACGGAGAATGAAAAAACATTACATCTCTTTGCAAATCATACTCTTCACTCACCGATAACCCAGTGACAGAAGTATAATCAAGCCTTTCTTGACCTGACAGAAGCATTTGAATATCAATGTATTTTTTGTGTGCTTCAAATTTACAAAGACTTATATCTTTTGTTTCGTAAATATCAATATTTGCATAAGCAGTATCATCTATTTCATAATGCCCCGCAGTAAAATCAGGCGTCAGACTCCTTAAAAAGTCTGACACCTGATCTGAAACTATATTGTATTTTTCTATGTTTTCTAACTTATCACTTATCATAATTAGAAGAATTTAATAGGTCTAACAGTTTTTAATGTACATTTACTGCCAGTTGTACCGCTTGAACATTCTGGAAGT
>CALUYN010000041.1 GCA_944325025.1 Candidatus Gastranaerophilales bacterium
ATCCACTGAATTTTTTCGTTAAAAGTTTGCGGATTATCGAGATTTAATTCTTTGCCAGTACATTTGTAAAACCAATCTTTTAAATATTCCGGATATTTTACTTCCGGCATATATTTACAAAGCTTGTATTCAAAATCTTTTTTTGCTTCATTTTGAGCAACGGCCTGCGCTATTAATTTATTTTCTAACTTTTTTATATGATTATTTAGTTTGTCAAAATTTGCCTGTATGTTTCTTTCTCTTTCCCTTTCTTGCAATTTACGGCTTTTTACTTTGATTTGTACTCCCAATATTGTTATTTTTTTATGTATGCCTGTTTTTTGTACGGAAAAAATATTTTTTATAAACGCTTTATTCTTCTTATTATTGTATTTTTGTTTTATTTTAAAACCGCAAATATAAGTTATTTTGCAGTTTTTTAAATAATGTGGAGAAAATAATTTGAAAGTACTGATGTGAAATAATTTAGAAGTATTGTCGGAGGGTAAATTCAATAGTATTTTATCCAAATTAGACTTATAAATTTCTGGTGTTGATGTTTTAAGATACATTTTTCTTGCTTCTTTACCCATTTCCGGTAAAATTTGCGGATTAGTAAGAATATTTTCAATACAATTTTTTAAACTTTCCGAATCTTCAGTCTTTACTATCCATCCTGTATGCCCGTTCACCATATATTTTGCCCCGACATTTTCCGTAACAATTACGGGTCTTCCCATCATACATGCCTCTAAAACAACTCTGGAAGAAGATTCATCTAAAGACGGAACAATAAAGACATCGGTGTTTTCAAATATTTTTTTTCTTGATTCTCCCGTTAAAACACCGCACCATTTTATGTTATTATAGTTTGCTGTTTTATTCATCAACGGCTCGGAATAAGGTTTATATCCTTTAGAATATTCCCCTACAATATTCAAATTGAACAAATTCCGGTATTTTTCTTCCAATGGCAAAAACGCGTCAATTAGTACATGTATACCCTTTCTTTTCTCTATAGTTCCTAAAACTAAGAAATTTAACGGGCCATTATGGGAGGATAATTCAACATTTTGATATTCATCATCAACAAAATTGTGGATAACCTTTACATTAAAACCAAATTCATCTTTTATATATTTTTGAACATATTCACTTACAACATATATATTTTTTTGACATTTTTTTAAACATTTATATGTAAAGGCCCATTTACGTACAAAAACTTTTATATTTTGTGATTCTCTTATTATCCAGATATAAGGAACATTCATCTCTTCACAAATATTAGCCATAAAATCACAAACAACAGTATTAACTATAACAAAATCAAATTTTGATAATGTGTCAATGAGAGCAATTACGTCCTCCTTTATATCTTTATTCAAAATTTTTACGTTAATATTTAGATTGTTTTTGTATATTTCAGCAAGCGGTCCCTCTTTTAAGCTCAGAACAGAAACTTCATTACCATTATTTTGTAATATTTTTGCTATACCAAATAGCGACATAGGTGCACCAGTGACACTAAGCTCATGTGAAATTAACAATATTTTTTTCTTCATCAGATATGCTCTCATCTTCTAATTAACTTTTTTAAATTTAATTTTTATTCCACAGATTGTAATCACTTTGTGGATGTCACGGTTGGTCATTGAAAAAATCTTTTTTAAAATACTGTTTTTGGGGATTACGGATTTTAAAACTTCCGGAAATGTCTTTTTTAAGTGTTTCAAAAATTTTTTTTGGGTTGCTTTATCCATTTCTGAATAATAGAGTTTTATGTCAGCGGCAGCTCTTTGTAAGATTACATCTTTCCACTGACTGTCCAAGTTTTTATTATCTATAACATCAAGTATTTGTTTATAGATATCTGTAATTGAAAAATCCTTTTCAATTTTTAGGCTTTTGGTTTGTGATGTGGAAACAAAGTTATAATAATATGTAGAATTATTTATAAATATAATTTGATTGGCAAAGATAGCTGCCAGGGCTGAAAAATAGTTATCTTCAGCGGCCGTGGGAATTTCTATAAAATGAATATTATTTTTCTCCAAAAAATCTTTGCGATAAATTTTATTCCAGCATATCCCTGTCGCAATTATACATTTTTTCTTTTTTTCAAGGGTGTTAACAGGGTTATCTGCCGGAGTTGCGCCCACGTATTTTATTGATTTTTCTTCTCCGTTTTCAATAAGAACAACAGAACTTGTTGCCGCAATATCGCAAGAATTTTCTTTCGCAGTATTATACAGTTTTTCAAAATAATCTTTATCTACCCAATCATCTGCGTCAACAAATCCTATATATTCACCATTTGCAGCTTCAAGGCCTCTGTTTCTTGTTCCCCCGGAGCACCTGCAATCAGTGTTTATTATCTTAATTCGGGAATCTTTTTGTTGATAATTATCAAGTATCGCCCCTGTGTTATCAGTTGAGCTGTCATTTACACAAACAATTTCTATCTCTTTTAATGTTTGATTAATTATGCTGTCCAGACATTTTGGAAGATATTCCTGTGCATTGTGTACAGGGATTATTATAGATATTTTTTTATTCATTTAACAATTTCTCCATAATTTGCGGATAGTATTTTATTAAATTTCTTATTTGTATATCGTTTTCTCCATTTATCCCATTTTTTTTAAATAATGTAATTTCATTGGTTAACCCCAATTCTCTTTCAGGATTTATATATACCAATTCTTCCATATTGTTTTGAACTATATGGGTTTGGGTTCCGTTTAAAACAGCCATAGCCCAAAACCAAATATCATCAGCGTTTGGTGCTAATTTTAAAAATAATGTTTCATCCAAAATGTCTTTGTACAGGCTATGGGGCGGATACAAAATCCCACCGGCTCCTGTAGAAAAATTTAAAAAACTTTTATCTTGATATTTTATACATTGTTCCCAGTTGGTATATGGATTTATGTTTTTATTAAAATCAAATGTTATTTTATGTACTCTGTGGCTGTGAATACTTTTGTTATCATTCAAATATGCATTGTATAATTTTTCTAACCAGTCATTCGGGTAGTATATGTCATCGTCAGCTGTTACAATAATATCATCCGGATATTTTTTTAAAGCAGGTATCAGCTTTTTATAAGATTTTGTATCTTTGCACCATTCAATAGATAGACCCCTTTGTTTTAATTTCAGAACCTTTTTGGGTAAATCTTTTTCTTTGTTCGGAAATTGTTCTTCCGCAAGCCACAAAATTAGTTTATTCGGTTTTAATGTTTGGCATAATAATGAATGCAGACAATAGTGTATATCATTCATTCTCTGCGGGAATGACGTGAGAGAAACTATTAATTGAGGATTCCTATCTTGGTCACTCAATCCATAACCGGTATTTTTTTGTATTTCTTTAGTTAATTTATTTTTATTTATATGTAATAAAATATCAGCTTTTTTTCTTTTAATTTTTAGTTTTATTCCTAAAATAGTCACGATTTTACGTTTTCTGTCAAAAGTGTTTTTGATAGAAAAGATTTTTTGCATAAACGATTCTTTTTTTAATATCAATTTTTTGTGTGGTTTAATTAAAGCTTGCATATCAGATGTATGTTCAAGTGCTTCTTTTGTTGCCTGCAAATACGCGTATCCGTATTTTTGGTCAGGTTCAAGATGTGCACCTTCCGCCCATTCGTTCCAGGCATTGATAAAAATATATTGTTCATTATTTGGTTTATTGCATTTTGTCCATTCAATCAGAGAAGATAACCATTTTTTGTAATAATACGGTGTATTCTCACAAATTTGAGCTCCGTTATAACATTTACGGGGGGTATTATCCCAATTGGGGAAACAGCCTTTAAAAACATTGAAATCAGCATTATATAAAAATTTTTTATCCTCGATAAATTTTTTTACATTATAAATAGTTCCCTTAAAATAAGGATTAACAATTTTTTTAAAAGTATCTTCTATGAGTAGATTTTTATACTCCTTAAAACCATACGGCCAAAATTCAAATAATGAATTAATCTCATATTTGTCAATTTTATCCTTTAACTCCTGTATGTTATCAGTACCGCCAACCGGAGAAATTATATATAAATCGTCAAATCCGTTTTCTTTTGCTATTTTTCTTATTTCTCTGTTAAATTCCAAATAAACATCATAAGGATATTTGTTCAGGTCATATAACACCATTAAAGGTTTATTATCAATCTTTATATATCTTTCATCCTTCATATAAGGCAGAACATCGTTCATAAATTTTATTGCATCATCTTTATACAATGTCTGCTTATACAGAACCTCACAATTTGCGCCGTTATCCCAAAGTTTAGACCAATCATGATTAGCCCAAAATAAGAAGAATGGAATATCTAAAGATTTATCCGCTAAAAATTTTTCTAAAGGTTTTTCCATTAATTTTTTTCCGGAATACCAGTAATAATAAAAGGAAAAACCGTATATTCCATACTGTTTTGCAAGTTCTATTTGTTTTTTTATAACATCGGTATTATCCAGATTATAATAACCGACATCTATTGGGATATGAGGCTGATAGTGTCCGTCATATTGAGGAACAGCCTTTGATGTGTTAGACCATTCACTAAAACCGGGGCCAAACCACTTAACATTCTCTTCAAAATCATGAAATTGCGGTAAATAGAAAGCAATAAGTTTCACATCATCCTTTTTGAATTGATGTTTATCTTCTGTTTTGGGTATAAAACATGACTTATCAAGTTGATGATTTAAAACATAATTAACATAAGCTAATTTATCTTTTTTATGAACTCGTCTTTTAACTTTTAATTTTATGCCTAAAATTTTAACAATGTTATGTTTGTTATTCCGGCTTTTATTTATTGAAAATATATTTTTAACAATTGCCGGCAGCTTATTTTTACGTTTTTTAAATTTTATCTTAACACCCAAAATAGTCATTACTTTGTAATTCTGAAGATTTCTGACAGAAAAAATGTACTGATACCAGTGCTGAGTTTTGTATATTTTTTTCTTGTGAATTCTTTCATAAATCTTAGGATTAAAGAAAAAATCCTTTTTTAAAGAATAAACATCAAGATTTTTAAAAACCTCTGACTGAAGCCTTTGAGCAAGTTGTTTTTTGTTTTTCAATAGTTTAAGTGTATCTAAATGCCAGAAACAAAACTCCACATTCCAATTAATAAAACTTTGTTTTATTTCTTCATACAAATCTTTCTCTTCCAGAGTCTGTTTTAATTTGTATATTGCATCAATAAAGCAAAACGGGTTTTTGTCCCGATTTCCGGATACAGAAGAAACTACATTTTGTCTGTGATTTACCAGTACATCTTTTATTACGGAAATTCTTTCCGTCAAAACAAGCGACAGCATCACAAAATACATATCATTTGTGCATTCTAAATCTTGAAATTTTAAGCTATTATCTTTAACAAAACTTGTTTTGTATAACTTATCCCACGCCCAGCCCTGACAAAAACCAATAATATACAGCGGTATATCTTTATGATTAAAGACTTCTTTTTCCGGTAACAGCTCGTCTCTTATTATCCATTCGGAATGCAGTTTTTCTCCGGTTGTGTTGTCGAATTCAATGGAGTGGCAAATTGTTATATCATTATTATGCCGGCAGGCAGCATTATACATCTTTTCCAACATATTGAGTTCAAAATAGTCATCGCTGTCCAAAATGGATAAATATTCACCGGTTGCTC
>CALUYN010000042.1 GCA_944325025.1 Candidatus Gastranaerophilales bacterium
CCTGGTAGCTCAGCTGGATAGAGCAACCGCCTTCTAAGCGGTAGGTCATGCGTTCGAATCGCATCCAGGGTAAATAAGACAGGATGACTTTTGTTATCCTGTCTTATTTGTTATGGATAGCGATGAGAACGCTTTTTGCGTTCGAGCGGATTTCCGGACGGACGACACGAGCGCAAGCGAGTTAGTCCGGATAGCGAGAATATTGAGCAAAGTTGAACCGCAGGTTCAATTGCGAAATTATTCGAGCGTGGAGGAAATCCAAGACAGCGGGAGCGAGCTGAGGGCGAAGGAGCTTTCTTTGTAAGAAGCATAGCTTCTAAAAAGAAAGTCCGCAGACCCGTTAAAAGCGAGCGACCAAGACAATCGCTCCAGGGTAAATAAAAAAGGACGGGTTTATTCCGTCCTTTTTATTTATTTTTAAATATTAAAATTTACTTTTCGGCTAGAATGAGTGGTGTTAGTATATTATACCATTTACATTAAAAATCCGTCACTGAATAGATATATATCACATTGGTCTAACTCTAATATAGAATTACTATTTTTTTTATTTCTCTTATTTTAATAGATAAGAAAGGAGAATAAAATGTATTACAATGTATTAAAGGCCAAAGATATTGTTGATTTAGGCGACGAGAAATTCAAACGTGAAATTTTGATGGAGGACAATGACAATTGTCTTTCAGTAATTGCTATTAAAAAGAATGAAATTATTGACACACATACATCAATATCTGATGCTGCAGTTTATGTTATTGATGGAGAAATTGAATTACATTTTGATGCTGAAAAGTTCAAAGTTGATAAAGGTGAAATTCTAATGTTTAAAAAAGATACAGAACATAAAGTCGCAGCACTAAAAGACAGCAAATTCTTTTTAATAAAAATTTAAATAAAAAAGGAGCACAATGCTCCTTTTTTAGTATTAATAGTTAACAAATCCAACTGGTCTTCTTGTACTTTTTTTATTTGAACTTGCAAACTCTCCAATTGCTTTTTCAAAATCTGAATATGTAATCTGCAAATTTTCAATATCTGCAGCAACTAGCGTTCCTTCTTCCATTTTCTTGTATATACCAGATCTTTCAAAAGCGTTCTCGTTTGCACTGTTAACTATATGAGCTATATCTGCACCTGTTGTTTTTAACTTCAAAAGTTCTGCTGCGAGTTTTTCCTTATCAATATCATCTGCAAGCTTTTTATTCTTTGTGTGAATATCAAAAATTTTCAATATTCCGTCTTTTGTATTAGGCGCAGTAACTTCAATATGCTTGCCGAAACGGCCTGAACGTGTTATCGCACTGTCAAGCATATCAAGTCTGTTAGTTGCCGTAATAACATATATATCATCGCCGTTCTTTTCAACGTCACTCATTAAGGTCAAAAGCTGATTAACAACTTTATCACCGTAAACATCTGCTCCGCCCCTTTTCTTGGCAACAGCATCAAATTCATCAATAAAAATAATTGAAGGCTGATTTTCTCTAGCGGAATCAAAAAGTTTACGCCAGTTTTCCTCTGACTCACCAACCCACTTTGACTCAAGTTCCAATCCATTCAGCTTAATAAATGCTGCGTCAGTTTCATTTGCAAGAGCTTGCGCAATAAGTGTTTTACCTGTTCCCGGCGGCCCATACATAATATAACCGTGGTTTACAACAGTATTTTTGTAAGCTTCTGGATACTTTATCGGATACAAAATGCCCTTTTTTAAAGCCGTAATAACATTATCCTGCCCGCCGACATCCGCAAAGGAAAGCTTTTTGCCTCTGCCAGACAGAGTTTGTAAAATCGAATAAATTGATTTTTGGTTTTGGCGTTTGATGACAGGCTTAACTTCATCTGTAAAATCAAAAGATCTTACAAATATTTTTCTATGCATACTTAAATCAGTCAACGGCTTATCTTTAATTGTAAGTCTGCTGTCATTGCCTGTTAAAACATCTCCTGTTTCAAGATAAAAACTATCGCCTTGTTTCATTGTATATGTTTTATCCCCGCTGTTTAAAACAAAATCAAACTTATTGGGATTGTAGGCCTCTAATTCATTATTATGATTTTTAAACAATGCAAGTGATGCATGAAAATTATCATCCTCAATATAAAATAACCGCTTGATAATATTGTGGAAAGAATTTGCGACTTCTTTCAGACTTTTTTGTGCGGATTTTAAGGTTTCATCAATAACAACAACATCACCTTGCTGCAAAATTTGCAAGACAGAAGCCAGACGGTCTTCTAACGGAATTTTTTTCGCAAGAGTAAGTGCAGTTGACTGAATTCCGGTAAAATTAATTTGCGGATAAAATTTGTACCCCGGCAGAGCAGAAATCTGCCCCCCCCCCGAAGTTACAGTTTGGTTTGGATTTTGTACGGGTTTTGTATTGTTAGCGAGTACATTATTGGTGTACTTCGGACAATAATAATTTTGGACAGAACTAATTCTCATACACACACCTCCTTGTGTTTTATGAGATTACTCCTTTTTGACAAAATCGTCAATAGGCATATCAGATAGAAAAAATCAGTATTTTAGGCAATATACTACAAATGTAGTATATAAAATGAAAAATTATTATCTTTTGTTTTTCTAATTTTTTGAATAATTATAAAATAGCTCTATTTTTATATAAAAAAATACTACAATTGTAATAAAAACACTTTTTAGACTAATCTTTACATTTGTTTACTTTATGCTTTCTATATTAAACAGCAAAAAATTTTATTTTTGTTTTTTCTACACAGACAGGAGAATGAATTATGCAAATTAACAAAACAACAAATACAAATTTTACAGGCACTTTTATCTTAAAGCCGAAACATCTAGAAACCAAAGAAGCTATACCGAATATTATAAAACAAGGCAGACAGTTATTTTATAACATTGAAAATGAAGGGGATGTTGTACTTGTTACAAGAGATAAATATGATACGAAAGTCAAAGATTTTATTGAAGCACAAAACATTGATTTCACATACTATCCAGAAATTTCTACGCAAAGCGGTCTTGACGATGAAGTGCCATCGCTGCTGAAAAAACTTCTTAATATAAAAAACAACTGTGTAATAAGTAATTTAAAAATATTAAATAAAATTTTATCAAACAAAAACATACAGTTAAATAAACAAGAAGAATATTTTGAACAAGCGCTGAATACATTAAGACTCAGCGTGGAAAACCCAAAAATCGAAATTGATTCTAAAGGGATGTTTGTTATACGTGACAATACAAAACAACGGACAATAAAATCCACAGGATTTCGCGGGGGGTCTGCATATATTTATATTGTTCCGGATTCCATTAATCAGGAATCTAAAAGATTTTTGTTAGGGCAAAACGGAAAACAAATTATAAAAGAGTTTAATACTCCGACAGATATGCGCAATTTTAATAAAAAATTCAAAAAACTTATAGAATTAGATAATTAAAATTTAATATTCAATTTATGCTCCATAATAAAAACAGACTTATAAGCCTACTTTGGCGGCAACGGGAATTTGCTTAGTCGTTGGCGAGAATATGAAATTCGAGCCATACGAATAAGTATGCAGAGCTTACCCAATAAATTTTTCAGCAAAAAATTTATTGGTTCAATTCTCGAGCCGGCATAAAAAAACAGACATAACGTCTGTTTTTTATCGGCGGCAACGGGAATTGAACCCGTGTCAACAGAATGAGAATCTCCCGTCCTAACCACTAGACGATACCGCTTTGTAACTTTATTGTAGCACTGAAAAATAATTTGTTCAAGTAGTTAAAAATAATTGTGTAGTGCCGTTTTTCAACTGATTATAATTCTTTGCATTTTTACACTTTTAACCCATTTTTGCATGCTCGTCTGTTCTGTGAAAATCAAAAAATGTTGGTAAAATGTTGGTAATTTATACGAAAAATGATAGTAATATAATTAAAATGGTAATTCATCATCATTAATTAAATTTTCATCAGAAACAACCATTAAGGTATTTTCAGTATCACTCGTAGTATATTTTTTTTCGTAGAAACTAATAATAAAATTTCCTATAGTCGCAATCGTATTAACGACAAAGATAGCATATAATGGATCTTCAACAATATATTGACTACTGTCCTTTCCATGAAACTTTGTCATTTCACTTCTTAGCGTTTCAACTGATTGTGCAATACAAAGTAACGAACTACCGATTTTATTAATTTCATCTTGTATGCAATCTTTTGACGGGAATAATTTAAAGCCCTTTAGTACTGTTTGTGTTAAATCATATAAAGTAGCTCTTTTGTTATATTTAATATTTAACTTACCTTGTTCAAGTATATGTTTTATTATTGTTTCTAATGCTGAATTGGCTAATCCTATACTTTCATCAGGCTTATCATATACTCTTTTTATTGCATCATCAAAAATAATCTTTGCATTTTTATAATAATGCTTATCTAAGCTCTCAATTTTCGCAATTGAATATATAATACCTACAACCTCTATACCTAAATCTATGGCAATTTGAATTATCAAATCATCAGAAGCATTATTTAATGTTGCTGTAACATCAATTTTTTCTTTTTCTTTGTATATAATATTAAAATTATATATCGGATAATCTCCATAGCCATCATTAGCATAGTAATCAACTTGTTGCCACCGTTTAATATATGTCTCAACTCTTTTATAAGAAGCATATTTACTGTAAAGGGTTTGCGTGATTTGTTCAATTAAATCAATAATATAGCTTGGTGATACTTTATTATGCATTTGATTATCCTTTTATATAGTTAATTTTATCAAAAAAAAATAAAATTCTGTTTATTTTTTATTATATTTAATGTTTATCACCAATTATTACCAAATTAAAAAATATAATTTATAACAACTAATGACAATGTATAACTCTCTATAACCTGAAAAACTGTATCAATTCTTGATTTGACCTTGTTTTATCTTTCTTATAATGTTTAAATATGGCAGAAATTAGAATACGTAATACA
>CALUYN010000043.1 GCA_944325025.1 Candidatus Gastranaerophilales bacterium
CTTTTGTAGAAGCCTTTGGACTTCAGCCACACCAGATGATAGAGGTACAAGACAGAATAATTTTTCCTCCTAAGCCGATAAATAAAATAGGTAGAAAAATTGATTGGTAGCCTAAATTTGTATGTATAAGGAGCCCTTATGTCAATATATGTGCATTTAAAATACAAAACAAAATTTACAGATAAAGAAATTCTTAAAAAAGCTTTAAAAAAAGCAAATGTGTCCTATAGAGAACAAAAAGGAGAATTTGTTTGTTCTATCAGTTTTTATGACCTCCATTTTAAGAAAAACAAAGATGGTGAATATGAAATAATAACAAAAGGTTATGATGATTGGAAAGACGATATTATAGAGTTTCGTGAAAAAATAACAACTCATTATAATAAATTATCACAACAAGAATTACAAAAACAAGTTCTTGAAAATATAAAAAAACAAATTTCCTTGAATAAAGCAATGGAGATAGAACAAGAACAAATTTTAGAGGATAAATCGATACTTTTAACAATAAAGGTGTAAAAATTTTGATAATAAATATAATTCGGATATTAGAAATATTCGTTATTTTACTCGGCTTGTTGAGTGATAATTTTGTAAAAGTCCAAAAATTTGTAAGTATTAAGTGTAAATTATAAGGAAATAAAATGATTATCTGGAAACAACTACAAACAATACGAAATATATTATTAAAAATTCTGGCAATTATAATGTATATTTGGTTTTGTTTATATATTATAGATGCTGTTATGTATCTTCTCTTTAAAATGGTATCTTTTACTTCTGAAAATAATTCAGAAAAACAGTTACAAAACGATGGTGAAAAACTAAAAACAGGAGCAGATATTCAACGGGAAAATCCTGAAGTAATTCTAGACAGGCTACTGTCAGACTGTAAGCAAGAAGGAACATTAGAAGATATTGAAAATTTAAAAAATTGTATTGAACAAAATATCAAATATAATGGCTCAGATAAGGAATTTTTAGAACTTAATTTTATCGTAGCAAAAATTTATAATAAAAAAGCCTCTCATCTTACACAGGAATATTTCCAGAAAGTTAAAAATATCTTACCTTATATAGGGTATGAAGACTTAAAACAATTTGCTCAAAACAGTTTTGAAAAGAATAATTTCTATGATGCTTTATTCTTTTATACTTATTTAATTATGAATCAAAAAATAATTGATATTAAAGAACTTCCAGATATTTATTATAAAAGAGCAATAGTATATTCAACTCTAAATAAAAATGAACTAACTATTGATGATATAAAAAATGCCATTAAAAAAACTGAAAAAAATCCAGGTACTATAGAAAAATTAGATATGTATAATTATAAACTTGCGGAAGAATATACTAAATTAAACAACTTTGTGCAAGCAATTAAATACTACAAAGAAATTACAACTGAAAATGATAAATATGCAGAAGTTCAAAATAAAATAGAAGAATGTCAAAAATCTTTTGAAAAGCAAAAGGAAGAAGCTTTAAAAGCATCTGTTAATGAGCAAACAAATTATAATTATTCGGCAGACAGCGGAACTAAACATAAAACTAAAAAGAATACAACTAAGCAGCCGTATTTAAAAAATCGCAAAATAGAACTAGAAAACTGTTTATTTGAGGATTTATTAACTCTCGAAGGGTTTGATTCTAAGAAAGCAAAAAAATTTATTTCAGATAGAGATAACGGAAAAATTTATTATGATATTGATTCTTTTGCAGAAGCCTTCGGACTTCAGCCACACCAGATGATAGAGATACAAGATAAAATAATTTTTCCGCATAAACCTAAAAACAAAATGGGTAGGAAAATTGATTGGTAGAAAAATAATAGGAGGATAAACATGTCGGTATTGATAGAGTTATCACCGTTAGAAACTTTGTTCTGGGTTCTTACTGGAAGGGGAGACCAGATATTATGGACAGAAGCAGATGTAAGGGAACATTACAGACAAAAACGATTAAGAGGGCAATCTTCTACTGGTAAAACTGTAAAGAAAGCAGAACCTAAACAACGGCAAACATTACAAACTAAAATAGCAGATAAAGAACTTTTACGGATATCTTTAAAAAAGACTAACATACCTTTTACTGAGAACAATAGCCGTTTTACCTGTCGGGCTGGTAACAGCGATATTACTATTGCTAAAACAAAGAACGGTAATTACGAATTTAGAATCGTAGGAGATGGGAATCTTGCTCCGGTACAAAATTTATATAACAAATTAGGTGCTGAGTATGAACGTCAGGTGCAACAGAAAGTGTGTAAGAACATAAAAGAAAAAGTTTCAATGAATAAAGCTATGAAAATTGAACAAGAGGAAGTACTGGAAGATAATTCAATCGTTATAACAATAAGCGTTTAAAGGAGTATAATGGCAAGACAAAAAACAGCAATAACAACAAAAGATATAATAATTCTAATAACAGCAATAATTGCGGCTTTAACAGCAGTTATAAAATTTTTATGCGAAGTAAACAGGCATGGATTGTGGAAGGAGTGTATTTTATCCGTAGGTTTTGTTTTGGGATTTAATTACCTTCTCTATTATTTGGGAGATACAAAAATTTTACCTTTTTATGTTTTTGGCTGGAGTTGCTTAATATGTTTTATTGCATTTTGCGTTTATTGGAATCATTTGTTTAACAATAGTTATGCAAGACAGTTTTCTCCAAACCAGTTAAAACGAAATTCCGGTTATTGGACAGAACAATCCTGGTGGTGGACTCTTGACGGATGGCAATTTGAACAGGAAGTTGCAAAAATATTTATTCTCAATGGATATAAAGCGA